>NZ_JBEZNG010000023.1:0-202580 GCF_040653035.1 Streptomyces malaysiensis subsp. malaysiensis | reverse complement strand
CGATGGTGGTCCAGCCGAGGAAGGCGAGCGCCGCGATCACGACGTACACCTTGCGCTCGGCCGGGGCCCCTCGCGGTTCCGGCGCCATGCCCATCGGCCCTATGTGTTCGGGCGGTTGGCCAGCGCACCTTCATCTCTTGAAGACAGACTTCTTGACAAGGACATGAAACGCGACAACTCTTCGAGAGAGCGCTCTCACCCGCCCGCAGCCCAGCGGCCCGCGCGGGAGCGCTCGGCAAGGCCGGCCAACGGTCGCCGCCCGGCGGTGGCCGCTTGCCCGGCCCCACCCCCCACATCAGGAGAGAGCCATGCCCCCCACCGCACGGCCGCTACTCCGGCGTCGAGGCGCCACCCGCCTCATCGCCGCCGCCACGCTGGCATTCGCCACGTTCTGCTCGCTCACCGGCACCGCGCCGGCGACCGCCGCCGACCATGTCAGCGGCCGGGCGGAAGGTCAGCCGCCGGACTCCTTCTGGGGCGACACGAGTTCCATCCCGCCCGCGAAGAATGTCCTCACCGTCCAGGTCCTCAACCGGACGAACGGAAAGTACCCGGACGACCAGGTCTACTGGACCTTCAACAACGAAACGCACTCGATCGCCGAGCAGTCCACGCTCGACATGCCGGCGAACTCCGCGGGCCGGATGTACTTCCACCTCGGCTCGCCCGACAGCAAGTACGCCGACTTCATCGAGTTCACCGTCGGCGACGACGTCTTCAACGGCAACACCACCCGGGTCGACGCCTTCGGGCTGAAGCTGGCGATGCGACTGCACGCCCACGACGGCTTCGACGCGCAGGTCGGCGAGGACTACGAGACGTTCCAGGAGGACCGGGACGCCACCTGGAAGAAGTTCGCCGACGCGGTGCCGGATGAGTTCGCATCGCTGACCGAGGTCGAGAAGCCGTACCGGATCCTCGCGCCGGGCAGCGTGCCCGACTTCCGGGAAGGCGGCAAGTACGCGGACTACATGAGCGGTTACGCCAAGACGGTCGGCATCGACGCGCCCACGTCCGACATCTTCGGCTGCGCCGGTGTGCTGGCCAACGAGGCGGGCAAGTGCTCCGCGCTGAACCGGCACGTGGCCCAACTGCCCGAGGACCAGTGGTCGGATCCGAGCAAGTACTACCAGGACGCACCGGCAAACTACTACGCCAAGTTCTGGCACGACCACTCCATCGACAAGCTCTCCTACGGCTTCCCGTACGACGACTTCGCGGGGCAGTCGTCCTTCGTCTCGCACGGCGATCCGCAGTACCTCGCGGTCGCCGTAGGTTGGTGACCCGCTGATCCGTCCCCACCACCCGGTGCCCGCCAGGCAGTCGCCCGGCGGGTGCCGCGTTTTCGGCCATCGGGTGGGATGAGGCGTGTCTCACCAGGTCACAGGCGTGGTCAGGGCCCCGGGTCGGCCCCGCACTCGGGTGAAGTCCGCGTGATGTTCACATGACGTCATCCAGGGACGATGCGCACATTGCCGCCGAGCTCCCGCAGCCTGCGCACTTCCCCGGCCGGCGCCGCGTCGTCCACCAGGATCAGATCGAAGTCGGTGAGCGGAGCCAGCGCGTACAGCCCCTGGTTGACGAACTTCGTGTGGTCGACGAGGAGTACACGGCGTGCGGCGGCGGCCATCATCGCCTGCTTGACCTGCACGGTCTCGGGTGACATGTGATAGCAGCGGCCCGCGGTGACAGCGGTCGTGGACATGAACAGCGCATCGGCGCGGAAGGCGGCCGTGCTGTGCGCGGTATGCGGTCCCATGAACGCGTCGTACGCCGGGAAGTAGGTGCCGCCGAGCGCCACCAGCGCCACTCCGGGCTCCCCGGCCAGAGCGGTGATGGCGGGCAGCGAGTTGGTGATCACGGTGATCGGTGTGTGCCGGGGCAGATGCCGGGTCAGGCCCAGACAGGTGGTGGAGTCGTCGATCACGACGATCTGGCCGGGCGCCAGCTCCTCGGCCGCCGCCCGGGCCAGCCGCTGTTTGGTCTGTGCCATCGTCGTCATGCGTTCGCCGACACTGCCGTGGAACTGCGTGGACGGCAGACAGCTCGCACCGCCCCGCACCTTGCGCAGCCAGCCCTGCGCCTGGAGGGCGTCCAGATCGCGGTGGACGGTCATCACACTGACGCCGAACTCGGCCGCCAGGTCCGAGGTGCGGACGAAGCCCTTGGTGGTGACCAGTTCGCGCAGCCGACCTCGCCGCTCGTCCTGCCCATCGGTACGGGTCATGGCCGGCGGCCCCTTTCCTCCTCCCCGCCCCGGCGCGGTGGTGCGGCGGCCCGGTGTGCGATGAACTGATGTGAAACTCACGCGAAGGTAACACGTGGCCGGGGCGCCGCCTCCCGCTGATGCGGGGCCCGTGGCCTTCGACATCGCACACCGCGGTGATCCGGTCGCGGGATAATCCCGTGCCCCGATTGACGTGGCTTCCGCGCGGCGATTCTCTGGGTTGGTCCGCGCGGAACGTTCCCGTCGATGGCGTCGGCGCCTCACAGCGGCAGCGACTCACCGTGCCGCCGCCGCTACGGCCGTGGTGAAGGGGCAGGTATCTCGGTCATGTCGGTTCTCACTGTCGACGTCGGCACGTCGGTCATCAAGTCCGTCGTGTTCGACGCCGAAGGAAGGGAAGTGGCGGTCTCCCGCATCGCTACGGAGGTGCTGCGGCCGCGTCCCGGATGGGCCGAGCAGGACATGGACACCGTGTGGAACGGGGTCGTCGCCACCGTGCGCGGCGCCCTGGCCCAGCTGGGTCCCGAGCGGGACGCGGTGTGGCTGGTCGCGTTCACGGCCCAGGGGGACGGCTGCTGGCTGGTCGACGGCGACGGCCTGCCCACCGGTCCGGCGATCCTCTGGTCCGACGGCCGTGCCGGTGATCTGCTGGCGCGCTGGCAGACCGATGGCGTCCTGGAGGAGGCGTACCGCCGCAACGGCTCCCTCACCTGCGCGGGCATGCCGAACG
This sequence comes from Streptomyces malaysiensis subsp. malaysiensis, assembly GCF_040653035.1. Taxonomy (NCBI): domain Bacteria; kingdom Bacillati; phylum Actinomycetota; class Actinomycetes; order Kitasatosporales; family Streptomycetaceae; genus Streptomyces; species Streptomyces malaysiensis. The sequence goes on along the minus strand of NZ_JBEZNG010000023.1, from coordinate 199,623 downwards.
CGGTGCTCACCTGGCTCGCCGAACACGACCCGGCGCGCCTGGAGCGCTCACGCACCGCACTGACCGCGGCGGGCTGGCTGTTCCTGAGGCTCACCGGCGTCACGGCGATCGACGCCTCCGACGCCTCGGCCCCCTTCCTGGACCACGCCACGGGTGAGTACGACCCGGCGATCGTGGACCTGTTCGGCCTCACCTGGGCCCGCGGGCTGCTGCCGCGCGTCCTCGGACACGACGAGTGCATCGCCGAGATCACCCACCGCGCGGCGGGCGAACTGGGCCTTCCCGCCGGCCTTCCCGTGGTGATGGCCCCCTACGACATCGCCGCCACCGCCCGCGGCACCGGCGTCGTGGACCCCGGGCAGGCGTGCGCCATCCTCGGTACCACCCTGTGCACCGAGGTCGTGCGCGAGAGCGTGGACACCTCCGGCGAGCCGTGCGGTATCAACATCGCCTTCGGCGGCCGCGACCGCCTTCTGCGCGCCCTTCCCACCCTCTCGGGCACCGAGGTGCTGGACTGGGCGTGCCGGACGCTCGCCGTCGGGAGCCCGGCCGCCCTCGGCGACCTGGCCTTCGCCTCCCAGCCCGGCGCCGCCGGGCTGGGTTTCCTTCCGTATCTGTCCCCCGCCGGGGAACGCGCGCCGTTCCTCGACCCGCGGGCCCGCGGCACCTTCTGGGGTCTGTCGCTCGATCACACACCCGCCGACCTGGCCCGTGCGGTCTTCGAGGGGCTGTCCCTCGTCGTACGCGACTGTCTGCGGGCCTCCGGAACCGAGGTGCGCGAGCTGCTGCTGTGCGGCGGCGGCGCCGGGAGCGACCGCTGGTGCCAGTTGATCGCCGACGCCACCGGCGTGCCGACCGCGCGTAGCACCGATACCGAACTGGGCGCGAAAGGCGCCTTCCTCACCGGTCTGGTGCTCACCGGCGCCGAGAAGGACCTGCCAGCGGCCACCGCCCGGTATGTGCGCAGGGGCGCGAGCTGGGCGCCGGACCCGAAGCGCGCCGCGCTCTACGACCAGCTGTCCGCGGCACATCTGGCCTGGCGGGACGCGGCCCGCCCCCTGGGCTGGTCGCCGTCCCGGGAGCCGGACCGGTCACCGGCAAACTCCCCCTCGTCCGACACCGCCCGGCGACCGTCCGCCCCTGCCACCGCGCGACCGGCCGACGCGGCCTCGCCCGGGTCCGCCGCCCCGACGTACCCCCACGACACCGACCCCCGTCCGGAAACCTCGCATGTCTGACGCCCTCTCCCCCGACGCCGTCCACCTCGGCCTGGACCTCGGCACGCAAAGCGTGCGCGCGGTCGCCGTGGACGGCACCGGGACGCTGCTCGCCGCCGCCTCCCGCCCCCTGACCAGCCACCGCGACGGCGTACGGCACGAGCAGGACCCGGAGCGGTGGTGGTCCGCCGCCGGTGATGCCTGCCGCGAGGCCCTGAGCGGTATCGACAACCGGCGCGTACGGGACATGGCGGTGGACGCCACCTCCGGGACCGTCCTCCTCGCCGACCCGTCCGGCACCCCCCTCACCCCGGCCCTGATGTACGACGACGGGCGCGCCGCCGACCACGCCGACCGTGTCAACACCGTCGGCGCGGCGGTCTGGGAGAAGCTCGGCTATCGGACCATGCAGCCGTCCTGGGCGCTGCCCAAACTCCTGTGGCTGCTCCAGCACACCGATGTGCCACCCGGGGCCCGGCTGCTGCACCAGGCCGATCTGATCACCTGGCGGCTCACCGGGCGGCAGACCGCGAGCGACGCCAGCCACGCCCTGAAAACGGGCTACGACCTGCTCGCCGACCGCTGGCCCGCCGAGGAACTGGCCGCCCTCGGCATCCCCGACGGCCTGCTGCCCGAGGTCGTACACCCCGGCACGGTGATCGGCGCGGTCTGCGCACGGGCCGCCGCCGTCACGGGGATCCCCGTCGGCACCCCCGTGGTCGCGGGGATGACCGACGGCTGCGCGGCACAGATCGGGGCGGGCGCGCTCAGCCCCGGCGCCTGGAACTCGGTGCTGGGCACCACCCTGGTCCTCAAGGGCGCCGCCCTCCACTCGGTGCACGACCCCGCCGGAGTGGTCTACTGCCACCGCGGGCCCGGCGGCAGCTGGCTGCCCGGGGGTGCCTCCAGCAGCGGCGCCGGGGTGCTGACGCGCCGCTTTCCCGGCGCCGACCTCGACGCCCTCACCGAGCGGGCCGCCGCGACCGGCTCCACCGCGGTCGTCTACCCGCTCGTCGGCGAACGCGGTGAGCGCTTCCCGTTCCGCGCGCCCGACGCGCGCCCCTTCGTCCTGGGCGAACCGACCGGCGCGGCCGAGGAGTTCCACGCCTGTCTGCTCGGTGTGGCCTGTGTGGAGCGGCTCTGCCTCGACCACCTGGACCACATCGGCGCGCCCGTCGGCGGCCCGCTGAGCCTGACGGGCGGCGGCGCCCGTAACCGCTACTGGTCGCAGTTGCGCGCCGATCTCCTCGGCCGGAGCGTGACCCTGCCCGCGCAGGGCGGGAGCGCCGTCGGCATGGCGGTGCTCGCCGCCACCGCCTCGGGCGTCACGCTGGAGCAGGCCGCCGCCGCCATGGTGCGAACCGGAATCGAGCTGCGCCCCGATTCCTCCCGTACCGAACGGCTGCTTCCCGGCTACCTCGGCTTCGTCGACGAACTGGTCCACCGCGGCTGGCTGGAGCCGCGAGTGGCGGCCCACGCCCACAGAAAGGCCGACCGGTGACCGACTTCGTCCTCGTACGGCACGGGGAGACCGTGTGGCATGCGGAGAACCGCTACGCGGGCCGCACCGATGTGCCGCTGACCGAACTCGGGCACGAGCAGGCCGCCGCGCTCGGTGCCTGGGCCGCGGGCCGGCGGCTGGACGCGGTGCTCAGCTCACCGCTGTCCCGCGCCCGGCTCACCGCCGGGCCCGCCGCCGCGGCGCTCGGCCTCACCCCGCGCGTCGATGAGCGGCTGTACGAGCTGGACTTCGGGCGCGGCGAGGGGCTGACCCGGGCGGAGATGAGGGAGCGCTTCCCGGCGGAGCTGGACGCGTTCCTGGCCGATCCGGTCGCCCACCATCTGCCCGGCGGTGAGCACCCGGCGGCGGCCGCCGCCCGCGCGATCGCCTGCCTGACCGACATCCAGCGGGAATCGCCCGATGGCCGGGTCCTGGTCGTCGCCCACTCCACTCTCGTCCGTCTCGTCCTGTGCGAACTGCTCGGCATCCCGCTCGCCCACTACCGCCAGGTGTTTCCCCGGCTGGAGAACGGCGCGCTGACCGAGCTGCGCCTTCTTGGCGACCGGGCGTCGCTGCTGCGGCTCAACGCCGCGGCGGTGGTCCCCGGCTGACCCCCTTTCCACTGGTCCCCTTTCCGCTGCTCCCCCTTTCCCCGGAGTCCCACCGTGCCCACCACCGTCCTCGCCGCAGGCGACCATTTCGTGCTGCCCCGACTGCTCACCCAGGAGCTGCGGAACGCCGTTCCCGGCGACGGCGAACTCGAGATCCGTGAGCTGCGGCTGCCCTGGCCGCACACACCGTTCGGCAAGGTCGCCGAGGTCGACGAGGCGTCCGGCGGCGAGGAGGAGATCATCGAGGCACTGCGCGGGAGCCGGATCTGTGTGACGCAGATGGCCCCGCTCACCGAACGCGTCCTCCGGGCCTGTCCGGACCTCGAACTGTTCTGCGTCAGCCGCGGTGGACCGGTCAACGCCAACACTGCGCCCGGGGCGCGCTCGTCGACTATGACGCGGTGTGCGACGCCCTGGAGAGCGGGCATCTGGGCGGGGCGGGGTTCGATGTCTACCCCGCCGAACCCGTCCCGGCCGGCTCCCGGCTGCTGTCCACACCCGGCATCGTTCTGACCCCCCCCACATCGCCGGCGCCAGCCGCGAGGTCGCGCACAAGGCCGCCCGGATCGTGGCCGCGGAGGTGGCCCGCTATCTGCGCGGCGAACCGCTCGCCCACTGCGCCAACCCCGAGGCCGCCCGCTGAGCCCCGCCACCTTTCAGAGGCCGCCGGGGCGTCCACGACCACGGTGCCCAAAAAAAATTCCGGCGGCGATGTCGAGAACCCGTGAGCGGCTCCGTCCCCGTGGTGAATGCGACCACAATGGGTCGCACCAGCACCGAGGAGAACCACCATGGCCAAGTACTTGCTGCTCAAGCACTACCGCGGCGCTCCGGCAGCGGTCAACGACGTGCCGATGGACCAGTGGGCGCCGGAAGAGGTCACGGCGCATATGCGGTACATGAACGACTTCGCGGCCCGGCTCGAGAAGACCGGCGAGTTCATCGACGGTCAGGCGCTCGCCCCCGAGGGGACGTGGGTCCGGTACGACGGTGAGGGGCGCCCGCCGGTCACCGACGGCCCGTTCGCCGAGACCAAGGACCTGATCGCGGGCTGGATGGTGATCGACGTCGACAGCTACGAGCGCGCCGTCGAACTGGCCGGGGAGCTGTCGGCGGCCCCCGGGGCGGGCGGGAAGCCGATCCACGAGTGGCTCGAGCTGCGCCCGTTCCTGGCCGCGCCGCCCACCATCGGCGAGTGCCCTCATTCATGAACGAGGCCCTGCTGAGGAGCCTCACGCCGAAGGTGCTCGGAATCCTCGTCCGCCGCGGAGCAGACTTCGCGGCGGCCGAGGACGCCGTGCAGGACGCGCTGGTCGAGGCGGTCCGGGTCTGGCCGGCCGACCCCCCGCGGGACCCCAAGGGCTGGCTGATCACCGTGGCCTGGCGCCGGTTCCTCGACGCGACCCGGGCGGACGCCGCCCGCCGCCGGCGTGAGGACCTGGTCGACGAGGAGCCGCCGCCCGGGCCCGCGGCCGCGGTGGACGACACGCTCCAGCTCTACTTCCTGTGCGCCCACCCGTCGCTGACGCCGTCGTCCGCGGTCGCGCTCACGCTGCGCGCCGTCGGCGGGCTCACCACCCGCCAGATCGCCCAGGCGTACCTGGTGCCCGAGGCGACCATGGCGCAGCGCATCAGCCGGGCCAAGCGCACCGTCTCCGGTGTGCGGTTCGATCGGCCCGGCGACGTGGCCACCGTGCTGCGCGTCCTCTACCTGGTCTTCAACGAGGGCTACTCCGGCGATGTGGACCTCGCTGCCGAGGCCATCCGGCTCACCCGGCAGCTCGCGGCCGTGATCGACCACCCCGAGGTGGCCGGGTTGCTCGCCCTCATGCTGCTCCACCACGCCCGGCGCGCCACCCGGACCGCGCCCGACGGCAGCCTGGTGCCGCTCGCCGAGCAGGACCGCGGCCGGTGGGACACCGGGTCGATCGCCGAGGGCGTCGAGATCCTCCAGGCGGCCCTCGCCCGCGACCGGCTGGGCGAGTTCCAGGCCCAGGCCGCCATCGCGGCGCTCCACGCCGACGCGCCCACCGCCGAGGAGACCGACTGGGTACAGATCGTCGAGTGGTACGACGAGCTCATCCGCCTGACCGACAGCCCGGTCGTGCGGCTCAACCGCGCGGTGGCCGTCGGCGAGGCCGACGGCCCGCGCGCCGGACTGGCGGCGCTCGCGGCGCTGGACGACTCTTCCCCGACCTCCTCGGGCAGGGGACACCCCTTGCCCCGCCACGCCGCGGTGGCGGCGTACCTCCATGAGCGCGACGGCGACCTGCCGACGGCGGCACGGCTGTACGCCGAGGCGGCCCGGAAGGCACCCAACCTCGCCGAACGGGACCACCTGACCCGCCAGGCCGCCCGCCTCAACACCCGCCTGCGTGGCTGACGGGCCACGCCCGGCCCCTGAAACATCGGCCGGGCAAGGAGATCGGGCCGTTCGGCAGCGCGACGCCGACCGCGAGTCCGCTTCTGCCATGACGACGGTTCGTCAGTGCTCCCGGCCCCAGTCCAGGCGGTCGGCCAGACCGGCGGCGGTGAAGGCGGCCGCCAGGTCATCGCGGCCCTCGGTGAAGTGGGCCCAGCTGTCGTAGTGGACGGGAACCACCCGGTCGGCGTCGAGGATATGGGCGGCCTCGGCCGCCTGGGCGCTGCTCAGCACGATCAGCTGGTTGTCGAAGAGGTTGGGGAAGCGGGGAGCGCCGGCGAAGAGGATGGCGGTGTGGACCGGTGCGAAGCGGTCGGCGGTCTCCCGGACCGCGTCGAGTGAGGCGTTGTCACCGCTGACGTAGACGGTGGGGAGGCCATCTCCGGTCAGGACGAAGCCGACGACCTGGCCGGTGACCGGCTCGACCGCCTCGCGGGGGCCGGGGCCGTGGAGCGCGGGGACACCGGTCACGGTGATCGTGCCGCCGCCGGGGCGGTCCAGTGCGATGGACTCCCAGTCGGCCAGGCCCCTGACCTTCTTCCCCAGGCTCTCACTCAGGCGTTCGCCGCCACCGGGCGTGGTCAGGGTGAGGGGGACGTCGGCGAGCAGGGCCCGGCCGGAGGTGTCGAGGTTGTCGGGGTGCTCGTCGTGCGAGAGCAGTACGACGTCGATGTGGCCGAGGCCGTCCGGGGTGATGGTGGAGGGTGCGGTCTTGGTCAGGCCCGGGCGGCCGGGCCGGCCGTAGTCGCCGGGGCCGTCGAAGGTGGGATCGGTCAGGAACCGCAGGCCGCCGTAGTCGAAGAGGGCGGTCGGGCCGCCGAAGACCCGGACCGGGAACCGGCTGGTCGTCGCGGAGGAAGAAGACATGAGCCACCTCACGGATGGATAAGGCTGAACCGTGAGACGACCGTAGTCGCTTCTCACGGATACGCGCAAGCCATACCATGAGGGGCATGATGGAGCCCGCGATCGAACCGCCCGGCCCGCCGCCCGCGCAGGGCGAGGAGGAGCACCGCTCCCTGGCCCTCGCCAACAGCGCGATCGCGCTGCCCGGCGGGCACACCATCGATCTCCTGGGCACTCCCGCGCAGACGAACCGCTGGCTGACGGAGCGCGGCCTCGCCCCGGTCGACGCCGGTATGCGGGAGATGTGCGCGGCGCAGCTGCGCTCCCTGCGGGAACAGATCAGGTCGCTGTTCGCGTCCCGCGCCGAAGGGCTCCCCGCCCTCCCCGCCGCCATCACGGCCATCAACGACGCGATGACCCGCGTCCCCACCGCACCGCTGCTGCGATGGGACGACAAGACCGGCCCCTACCGCACCGCACCCCACCCGACCACCGCGATCGTGGACCACGCCCTGGCCGCCCTCGCCGCGGACGCCGCCGATCTGCTCACCGGCCCCGCCGCGGACCGCCTCACCGCCTGCGGCTCCACCCCGTGCAACCGCTACCTGCTCCGCCACGGCCGCCGCCACTGGTGCTCCACCCGCTGCGGCGACCGCGCCCGCGCCGCCCGCGCCTACGCCCGCCGCACCAACTCCGCATGACGCCGCGGCCGGCCCCCGCCGAATGGCACAAACGGCGAGCCGGCCCCGTGCGTAGGCGCGGGGCCGGCTCAAGAGATCGATCAGTACGGCGTCATCTTTGTCTGCCGGACGCGCGGCGTCAGCTCGCCCGTCGGCCGCTCACTTCGCCTGGTCGAGCGCGACCGCGTCGGGACCGGCAGGGAATCGCAGCCGGCCGGTCGTGTCATACACGGCCCGCCACACCGTCTCGGCGACGTCGCTCTCCTTGGTGAACACGTCCCCGCTCATGGCGCTGCCCATGGCCTTCTTCGTGAACTCCGCATAGGGCTCGGGGGCCAGCTCCTCCAGCGAGGCACCGTTCGTCGCCCTGGCGGCGAAGTTCGTCGTCAGACAGGCGCCCGGCTGGACCGTCTTCGCCCGTACGCCGAAGGGCGCGAGCTCCAGCGCGAGGGATGAGGTGAACCCCTCGATGGCCATTTTGCTCGCCTTGTAGACGGCCGTGAGCGGCATATGTCCCAGCACCACGCTGGAGGTCACATTGACCACCACGCCGGAGCCACGCTCGCGGAACTGGGGCAGCACCGCCTGGGTCATCGCCATCACGCCGAAGGTGTTGGTCTCGAAAACCTCCCGCACCCGGGCCATGGGGGTGCCCTCGAACACACCCATCGACGGGATGCCCGCGTTGTTGACGAGGGCGTCGATGGGCCCCGCCGTCTCGAACGCGGCGGCGATGCTCTCGGGCTCGGTCACATCGAGCGCGACAACGCGGAACCGGTCCGACTCGGGAAAGTCACCCGGCCGCGGCGTCCGCATCGTGGCGATGACGTTCCACCCCTGCGAGTGGAAGTGGAGGGCGGTCTCCCGCCCGTACCCGGAGGAGGTACCGGTGATCAGGACTGTCTTCATGGTGTGGCCCTCGCGATGTGGTGGGATCCGCGGAAGGACAGGCACTTTCCTGCCCCACGGAAGAACTCGTGATCCCATTGCACCGCTCCGACCTGCGGAAACGATAGAACGATCCTCGCTTCCCCTTGCACGATCCTCCCACTGGCTCGGCTCCACTCAGCTCGGCTCGGCTCGGCTCAGTTCAGCTCGGTCCGGCTCGGCTCAGGGCAGGACGCCCACGGGAGCGGGTACGGTGTCCCCCCGCAGCCGGGCCGCGTCCCGGCTCGGGGGCGCGCCGAACTGGCGGCGGTACTCCCGGCTGAACTGCGACGGGTTGTCGTAGCCGACGCGCTGGCCGACCCCGGTGACATCGTTCGGATGGGTGGCCAGCAGCAGCCGGGCCTCCTGCAACCGGATCTGCTTCTGGAACTGGATGGGGCTCATCGCGGTCACCGCCTGGAAGTTGCGGTAGAAGGCGGACACGCTCATGCCGCACCTACGGGCCACGTCCTCGACCCGGAACGGCTGCGCGTAGTGCTCGCGGATCCAGCGGACGGCCCGGGAGACATGGCTCAGACTGCTGTCGGCCAGACCGAGTTGCCGGACCGTCGCCCCCTGCTCTCCGCTCATCAGGCGCCACAGGATCTCGCGTTTGACCATCGGCGCCAGTACGGCCCGGTCATGGGGTTCGTCGAGCAGGCGCAGCAGCCGGATCACCGCGTCGAGCAGCGCGGGGGATGCGTCGCTGACGGCGATCCCCGACGGAGCGCCTCCGCCGGTGCGCGGGGTGTCTCCGGGACCGGCCTCCAGCAGCAGTTCGGCGACGGCGGACGGCTCCAGCATGAGGCCGAGGCCGAGGGCCGGCCGCTCGGGGTCGGCCTGGGTGAACTGCCCCGTGACGGGCAGGTCGACGGATGCGACCAGGTACTGCCCTGGGCCGTACTCGTAGACCCGGTCGCCCAGCGCGAGCCGTTTGGAGCCCTGGGCGATGACCGCGAGCACCGTGCCGGTCATGGAGGGCTCCGGCGGGTCCGGCCGGTCGACCTTCGAGATGAGCACGCCGTCGATGGCGGTGGTCCAGTCGGGGCGGGCGTGCCGGGCCAGCAGAGTGCGGAGCTCTTCGAGGTACATGCGTCCATTGCAGCACCATTGCGCGCGCCACGTCTCCCGCACCTGCGAGGATCGTGCAAGTCAAAGCGAGCATCGTTCTAACGTTTCCGCAGGTCAGCTCGGTTGAATGGAGTCATCGCACTCCCCCACCGAGAAGAGGATTTCGATGATCCCCGCCTATGGCTTCAACGCCACCCTGACCGCCAGGCCCGGAATGGGCGACGAACTGATCGACCTGCTGCTGACCGGCCTGGACGAGGGCAGCCCCGGCGCGAGCGAACACTGCGTCGTCTACCTCGTCTCCCGGTCCGCGTCCGACCCCGACGTCGTCCATGTCACCGAGGGCTGGACCAGCGAGGAGGACCACCACCGGGTCTTCGCCGGTGCGGCCGCCCAGGCCATCGTGGCGCGGATCGGCGGACTGCTGGCCAAGGAGTCCGATTACACCGACTACGTACCGGTCCGCGGCAAGGCCGCGTTCTGAGGCCCCGGCCCGAACCCCGGCCCGCCGACCCCGCCCCACCCCACCCACGAAAGGCGACGACCATGACCACGACCCGCCCCGCCCTCGACCCCGAACTGCGCGAACTTCTGGCCGACACGCCCTTGATGTCCCAGCTCAGCCCGGAAATCCTCGCCCAACTACGCCAGCTGCCCTCGACCCCCGTCGAGGACCTCCTCGCACACCGGCAGGCCGACCGGCGCGAACTCACCGTGCCCGCCAAGGACGGTGCCCCGATTCCCCTGTCGGTCCTCAGCCCCGCGAACGCCGCCACCACCGGCCGCACCACCGCCGCACCGTGCGTCTACTGGATACACGGCGGCGGGATGGTCATGGGCGACCGCTTCTCGCAGATCGACATCCCGCTGGAGTGGCTCGACGAGTTCGGCGCGGTCGTGGTCTCCGTGGACCACCGGCTCGCGCCGGAGTTCACCGGCACCGCCCTCGTCGAGGACTGCTACCAGGGACTGCTCTGGGTCGCCGAGCACGCGGAAGACCTGGGCATCGATCCGAACCGGATCATCGTCGCCGGTATCAGCGCGGGCGGTGGTCTGGCGGCCGGTGTCACCTTGCTGGCCCGCGACCGCGGCACCCCGGCCATCGCCGCGCAGATGCTGATCTGCCCCATGCTCGACCACCGCAACACCACCACCTCCAGCCGTCAGTACTCCGGTGTGCCCGGCGTCTGGACCGGTGAGATGAACGCGTTCGGCTGGTCCTGTGTCCTCGGCGACCTCACCGATGACGCGGTGCCCGCGTATGTCTCCCCCGCGCTGGCCGACGACCTCTCGGGCCTGCCGGCCACCTACATCGACACCGGCTCCGCCGAGGTCTTCCGCGACGAGGACACCGACTACGCCACCCGTATCTGGGCGGCCGGCGGCCAGGCCGAACTCCATGTCTGGGCGGGTGGCTTCCACGGCTTCGACGCCGGTTTCCCACAAGCTCGCATCTCGGCCACGGCCCGCCGGACCCGCACCGACTGGCTGGCCCGGCTCCTGTCCGCGGACTCCCCCGCATAAGGCCACGGCGGCTCACCACGGCGGTTCGCCTCGTTCGCCTGGCGCATGATCGGCGTTCCAGGCACGAGCATGACGTGTTTCCCGCGCCACGGGCCGCCGAGGTACATGGATCGGCCGACGGGCCGTACAACGTTCTGTGTCAGGCGCCGCGGATGAACAAGCGGTCCGCCCGCGGCCCCTGACCCGTTACGGACGACAACGTCGAGATGGCGATGGGAGACGGCATATGACCGATCGTGGAGCCGATCTGCTGATCCGGGCCGCCGCAGTGCACACCTTGGTGCCGGGCCGGCCCCCACAGCGGGCAGTGGCGGTGCGGGGCGACCGCATCGCGGGGCTGTCCCCCGACCCGAACGGCCTTGACGACTGGGTGACGTCGCGCACCACCGTCCATGACCTGCCGGACGCCACCGTGCTGCCCGCGTTCGACGACACCCACACCCACTTGATCTTCGCCGCGTACGGCGCGCATGACGTCCCCGTCCATCGGGCCCGCACCATCCCCGAATTCCTGGACCTGATCCGGCAGCGGGCCAGGGCCACCCCGGAGGGCGAGTGGATCCGCACCACCACCAACTGGCAGGAGCTCAATCTGGCCGAGCGCCGCATGCCCACCGCGACCGAACTCGACCGGGCCACCGACCGGCACCCGGTCCTGGTCAAGCGCGGCGGCCACAACGACGTCGTCAACACCTACGCGCTCCGTCTGGCGGGCATCACCGAGGACACCCCCGTACCACCGGGCGGCACCATCGGCCGCGGCCCCGACGGCAGGCTCAACGGCCGGCTGATCGACAACGCCCTGGGCCTGGTGGAGCGCCTGGTCCCGGCCCCTGACCAGGCCCGGCGCATCGACGGACTGCGCCTGGCCGGCGGCCAGTACGCCGCCTCCGGCATCGGCACGGTACGGGACTGCGCGGTCGCCCCCGAGGACTACCGGGTGCTCCTGGCCGCCCGCGCCGCGGGAGCGCTGAGCACCCGGGTGCGGGCCCTGATCTCGGCCCTCGGCATGACCAGCGCGGCTCAGGTGGAGGATCTGCTCGACGCCATGGAGGAGTGGCGCTACGAATCCGATCCATGGCTGCGGGTGTGGGGCGTGAAGTTCGGCCTCGACGGCGGCTTGGAGGCCGGGGCCACCGAGGAGCCGTACGCCTGCGACCACTCCTACTCCGGGATGCTGATCTGGGAGCCGGACGCGCTGGTCGAGGCCGTCGAGGCCGTGGTCCGCCGCGGCTGGCGGGTCGGCACCCACGCCTACGGCGACCGCGCGGTCCGCACCCTCCTGGACGTCTACGAACGCGTCCTCCGGCGCAACCCCGGCCTGCCCGCCGGGGCGCTCGTCATGGAGCACGGCGGCCTGGCCGGCCCCGAACAGCGTGCCCGCGCCGTCGCCCTGGGCATCCCGGTCACCATCCAGCAGCCGCTGCTGCACGACACCGCCGAGGTGGAAGAGGGCTTCTGGGGTCCGGAACGCGTCGCGCGCCTCTTCCCCGCGCGGGGCTGGATCGACCTGGGCGCCCAGGTCAGCGCGGGATCCGACTTCCCCGTGGGCCAGTTCGGCGCCATGCGCTCCGTGTGGGGCATGACCACACGGCAGACCGTCATCGGGGTCAAGGGCCCCGAGCACGCCATCAGCTACGACGAGGCCCTCACCCTGCACACCACCCAGGCCGCCCGTCTGTGCGGCGAGGAGACCCTGCGCGGCGCCCTTGCCCCGGGCCGCCTCGCCGACCTGACCGTCTGGCCCCGGAACCCCGCCCACTGCCCCGCCGAAACCCTCCGCGACCTCGACCCGACCCACACATTCGTCGGCGGCCGGCTGGTCACCCCCGCCGGGGCGGGGTGACCGGGGCGGTGTCGGAGGGGGCGGGCGCCGGGGCGAGGCCGTCCGCGACCAGACCGGCGAGCACCGCTTCGCCGAGGGCGTGGACGGCGGACTGGGGGCGGACCATGACGGTGAACTCCTTGATCCGGCCGTCGTCGTCGAAGTGCAGCAGATCGATGCCGTGGATCTCCTTGTCGCCCACCCCGGCGCGGAAGAGCAGCACCGCCGACTCGGCGGCCGTGCCGTCGGTGCTGGTCTGCGCGGTGCCGGTGTAGTCGCCGACGTAGCGGAAGTCCTTGAACGTGCGCAGCAGGACCCCGAAGAGGCCCAGCACCATCGGCTTGCCTTCGAAGGGGGTGAACTTGACGGGGCTGTAGAAGCGGATGTCCTCGGTGAACAGGTCGTCCAGGGCCGTGAGGTCCCGGTTGTCGACGGCGGCACGGAAGCGGTCGGCGGTGGTCATGGCGTCCCCAACTTCTATCATCATGGATGCGATTAGTCATTTTCATGACTACCATGGCCGGGTGTCCGGCGACAGAGGGGTGAAGGAGGCGATCCCATGGCCCTACGGCACGCCGTACTGGCGGCGCTGCTCGAAGGGGAGCTCAGCGGATACCAGCTGACCAAGGCGTTCGACATCGGCGTGGCGAACTTCTGGCACGCCCAGCCGCAGCAGCTCTACGCCGAGCTGACCCGGCTGGAGCGGGACGGGCTGATCGCGGGCCGGGCGGTGGTCCAGGAGACCCGCCCCACCAAGCGCCTGTTCCATGTGACCGATGCCGGGCTGGCGGAGCTGGAGGAGTTCACGGCAGCGTTCGCGAAGCCCTCCTTCATCCGCGACGACCTGCTCGTCAAGGTCCAGGCCGCCGACCACGTCGACAAGGAGACCCTGATCGCCCAGCTCACCGAGCGTGTCGCCTTCGCCGAGGCCAAGATCCACCTCTTCGGCAAGCTGCTGCGCAAAATGCGCGGTGACCGTACGGAGGAGGAGTTCCTCCGCCACGGCGACCGCATCGGCCCGTATCTGACCTGTCTGCGCGGCCTCGCCCTCGAACGGGGCAACCGCGACTGGTGCGAGCACACCATCACCGTCCTGCGACAGAGGCAGCACACCCATGCCCACTGACACGGCCTACAGCCGCTATGTCGCGCTGGGCGACAGCCAGACCGAGGGCCTGGGCGACGGCGACGACGCCACCGGGCTGCGCGGCTTCGCCGACCGCCTCGCCGAACAGCTCGCCCACGGCAACCCCGGCCTCTCCTACGCCAACCTCGCCGTACGGGGCCGCCTCGCCACGCAGGTCCACAGCGAACAGCTCGCGCCCGCCCTGGCCCTCCGCCCCGACCTGGCCACCGTCGTCGCCGGCGTCAACGACCTGCTCCGCCCCCGCTTCGACGCCGACCACGTCGCCCACCAGCTGGAGACGATGTTCGCCGCGCTCACCGCCCAGGGCGCCCACGTGGCCACGCTCACCTTCCCCGACCCCGCCCGTATGACCCCTCTCGCACGCCCCCTCACCCCGCGCGTCACCGCCCTGAACCAGCGCATCCGCGAGGCCGCCCGGCGCCATGGCGTCACCGTCGCCGAGACCGGTCACCACCCAGTGGTCGCCGATCCCCGCCTGTGGAGCCTCGACCGCCTGCACGCCAGCCCGCTCGGCCACCAGCGCATCGCCACCGCACTCGCACACGCCCTCAGCCTCCCCGGCGCCGACGACACCTGGACCCACCCACTGCCCCCGCCGACGACCCCCGCGCCCACCGGATGGCGCGCCGCCGCCGACGAGGTGCGATGGACCGCCGCCTTCCTCGGCCCCTGGCTCGCCCGGCGGCTGCGCGGCCGCTCCTCCGGCGACGGCCACACCGCCAAGCGCCCGCATCTGGCCCCGGTGCGTGCCGAGATACACCACACTCGTAGTTGACATTCATGACTGAAGTTGTCAATCTCGTCTACCTCACTACGAGCGTGGAGGTGGTTGGGCTGTCCTCGTGGACTCTTCATGACGTTCCTGATCAGCGTGGCCGGTCAGTGATCATCACCGGTGGCAACACGGGCCTGGGTTTCCAGACCGCGTCGATGTTCGCCGACAAGGGCGCGGACGTCCTGATCGCCTGCCGCGACGCGGCCAGGGCTGCCGCGGCGGTCGATCGGATCCGGGCCCGCGGCCCCCGCGGAACCGTACGGGCGGGCTCACTCGACCTCGCCGACCTCGACTCCGTGCGGGCGTTCGCGCACGAAGTCCTCGCGGGTCAGGAGCGCCTGGACGCGCTGGTCAACAACGCCGCCGTGATGTGGACGCCGTTGGCGCGCACGAAGCAGGGCTTCGAGTCGCAGTTCGGCACCAACCACCTCGGACACTTCGCGCTCACCGGCCACCTGCTCCCCCTGCTGCTGCGCACCCCCGGCGCCCGGGTGACGACCGTGACGAGCCTGGCGCAGACGCAGGGCCGCATCGACTTCGAGGACCTCAACTGGCGCACCCGCCCGTACTCGACGGGAGCCGCGTACGGGCAGAGCAAACTCGCGAACATGTTGTTCGTCCTCGAACTCGACCGACGGCTGCGTGCCGCCGCCCTCGACCTGACCGTGACGGCGTCGCATCCCGGCTGGACCAGCACCGAACTGACCCGCCACTCCCCCGCGTTCCTCCAGCGGGTGAGCCGGTGGATCGGCATGCGCCCGGACAAGGGCGCTCTCACCACGATGCGCGCCGCCACCGATCCGGGCGCGCCCGGCGGAAGCTACTGGGGTCCGCGGCGTCTCTTCGAGACCAAGGGCCGTCCGGGCCCCGCGAGGATCATCCGGCGGGCACAGGACACCGCGGTCGCCGCCCGTCTGTGGGCGGAGAGCACCCGGCTGACCGGGGTCGGGTTTCCCTTGGCCGCGCGGACCGGTCAGACTGGCTGACCATGCCTGACACTCCACAGCCTGCCGGGCGGCGGGACGGCATCGTGCGCGCGGCCGTCGGCGTCTTCCTTCGCTTCGGGCCCCGCAAGACCTCGATGGACGATGTGGCCCGCGCCGCGGACATCTCCCGGCAGGGTCTCTATCTGCACTTCAAGACCAAGAACGCCCTCTTCCGGGCGGTCGTGGCCCAGATGCTCGACGACCTGCGCGGGGCGACCTGGCAGGCGCTCGGGCGGGCGGACCACACCGTCGAGGAGCGTCTCGCCGGAGCGTTCGAAGCCTTCCACGCCGTCACCGTCGAGATCGTCGACCGGGAGACCTACGCCGAGACGCTGCGGGCCGCGCAAGCCTTCGCCGCGGCCCCGATGAGCCGGCTCGAACACGACCTGGTCACCGATGTCGCCGCGCTGCTGGCACAGAGCGGGCGCGCCAACGCGTGGGAGGCGGCCGGGCTGTCCGCCACCGACGTCGCCCAGCACCTCTTCGACGCCTCGGCCGGAGCCAAGTACGAGTCGGCGTCGCTCGACGAGTACCGCCGGCGACTGCGCGTCTCCGTACGCGTCGTCACTCGTCCATAGGGTCACCACGCCCACTGCCGCGTGCGGTGTTCTTTATGAACGGAACTCCCTGCTCAATGGTGTTGCGGGTCGGGCCTCCCTAGCATCGCAACGCCTGGCGCAAGGGAGCGCCACTGAGGTCAGGAGCATCGCTTTGCACAGCTCAAGACGGAACGCGCCTTCTCTTCCACGGCCGTTGGCGCGCATGCGGCGTACGGTCGCGTTGACCGCCGGCATCGCGGGCGTCGTCGCGGGGACACTGGTCCAAACCGGCCCGGCCCAGGCGGCCGAGTCGCGCCCCGCACCGGTCTCATGCCCGGCGAGCATTGGCGACAAGGCCACGTGTTACACCGGCCAGGACGGCAACGGGGCCTACTACGCGATCGCCGTTCCCAAGAAGTGGAACGGGTCGCTGGTCGTGCACTCCCACGGCGGCCCCGACCTGGGCGATGGCTCCGATCCCGAGCGGAGCGTCGGCGATCTGGACCGCTGGTCGGTGATGGTGTCCGAGGGCTATGCCTGGGCGGGCTCGTCCTACCGGCGAGGTGGCTATGGAACGCGCATGGCGGCCGCCGACACGGAGAATCTGCGCCGGCTGTTCGTGGACGAGTTCGGCAAGCCCGAGCGGACCTACGTACACGGCCAGTCCTGGGGCGGGAACGTGGCCGCCAAGGTCGTGGAGACGTACGGGAAGAAGAACGGTCCCTACGACGGGGCCCTCCTCACCAGCGGTGTCCTGGGCGGCGGCTCCCGGGGCTATGACTACCGCGTCGATCTGCGGGTGGTCTACCAGTACTACTGCCAGAACCTGCCTCGCCCCGATGAGCCCCAGTACCCGCTGTGGCAGGGGTTGCGTCCCACCTCGACCCTGACGACGGCCGGGCTGCGCGCCCGCCTCCAGGAGTGCACCGGCTACGCCTCCGCCCCCGAGGAACGCACCGAGCGGCAGCAGCGCAACCTCGACGACATCCTCGCCGTCACCCGCCTCCCGGAGCGGACGCTGGAGTCGCATCTGCGCTTCTCGGTGTTCACCTTCCGCGACATCGTGCACAACCGGCTCCGCGACCGTAATCCCTTCAGCAACAAGGGCGTGTGGTACTCCGGTTCACACGACGACAAGGCGCTGAACGCGGGTGTCGAGCGCTTCTCCGCCGACCCGGCCGCTCGGCGCGATCTCTCCTACGACAGCGACCTCACCGGGCAGATCGCCATCCCGGTGCTGACCATGCACGCCATCGACGACCCCACGGCGTTCGTCGAGCACGAGTCGGCCTACCGGGCGACCGTCGATGGCGCGCACCGTGGGGAGAACCTCGTGCAGACCTTCACCAAGGAAAGCGAACACAGCGAGCTGAGCGATTCCGAGTACGCCGACTCCATCGCCGCGCTGGACTCCTGGGTGCGCACCGGAAAGCGGCCGACCCCGCGGTCCATCGCGTCCTCCTGCGCCACGTACGACCACGTCTACGGCACCGGGTGCTTCTACGACGCCGGTTTCAGCCCCAAGCCCTACGCCTCTCGTGTCCGGCCGCGGCCGGGAGGGCTGTCCTGGCCGGCCATGACAGCCGCCCAGGAGAGGGCCTGGAGCCGGATCGACGGTGTGGGCATCGCTCCCTGACGATGCCACGGTGTGCGGGGCCGGCGCCGCTACCGCGCCGGCTCCCGCAACGCCCGCACCGAAATCGCATCGGCCCCCGTGGCGCCTCACGCCTTCTTTCCGCGGCGTCTGGTCACGGCCAGAAGTTCCGCCGCGGGGCCGGCGGGGACGCGGCCCGAAGCCCAGACGGCGCGCAGCACACGGCGCAGTTCGATGCCCTCGACCTCCACCGACACCAGGCGGCCGTCGGCGAGGTCGGCCCGTACCGCGAGTTCGCTGATCACCGCCGGACCGGTTCCGGCGATCACGGCATTGCGTACGGCGGTCGCCGACCCCAGCTCCAGCAGACACAGCGGTTCGCCCACACCGGCCTTGCGCAGCGCCTGGTCCAGGGTCTCGCGGGTGCCCGACCCGCGTTCGCGCACCACCAGCGGCGCGGCCGCGAGTTCGGCGACGCCCAGCGGACGGCGGCGGCGCGTCCAGGGGTGCCCCGGGGCGACCACCACGAGCAGCCGGTCGGTGGCCACCTGCCGGGCCGACAGCCCCGCCGGGGCCTGCGGCGACTCGACGAACCCGAGGTCCGCCGCGCCGCCGCGCAGCAGTTCCGGGACCTGTTCGCTGTTGGTCACCTGGAGACCGACATACAGCTCCGGCCGAGTGCGGCGCAGCTCGCCGATCCAGCCCGGCACCAGATGCTCGGCCACGGTCATGCTGGCCGCCACCCGCAGCTCGGCGTCCCGCTTCGTACGCAGCGCCTCCGCGCCGGTCAGCAGCCCCTCCAGCTCCCGCAGGACCCCCTGGGCCCAGCCCGCCACGGCCCGGCCCGCGTCGGTGAGCTCCGATCCCCGCCGGGTCCGGTCCACCAGCACCAGGCCCAGCCTGCGCTCCAGCATGGACAGCCGCTTGCTCGCCGACGGCTGCGCCAGTCCGAGCCGCGCCGCCGCGCCGCTCAGGCTCCCCACGTCACCGACGAGGACGAGCAGCCGCAGCGACTCCAGATCCGGCAACCGGCTCATAGCTTCCTCATGGCCCCAGGGTATGGGCCGGGCCCGGTCGGCAGTCATTCCCGTTGGCTATGACCTCCTCGCGATCTCGGGGCTACAGCCCAGGTCGGGAGAGCAGCAGAGTCGGACCATGAGCGAAGATCCGGACTGTCAGGTCCCGCTGGAGGCCCCCGTACGACCGGAGGCCGCATCGGCGCGGGCGTCCCGGCCCGCCGTGCGTCACGCCGAGCCGCCCCGACCGCCCATGGGCCGGGGGGCCGCCGCTCTCCTACCCGGTCTGGCCCTCGCCCTGGCTCTCGCGGTGGCGGGCACGGCGGTGGGGAAGGAGTTCCCGCTCATCGGCGGCCCGGTGACCGGGATCGTCCTCGGTGTGCTGCTGGCCGCCGTGGTGAGGCCAGGAGCACGGCTGCTTCCGGGCATCGGTTTCGCGAGCAAGCGGGTGCTGCCGGTGTCGGTCGTCGTCCTGGGCTCGCAGCTGTCGCTGGGCCAGCTGGTCCAGGTGGGCGCGGACTCGATTCCGGTGATGATCGGCTCGTTGGCGGTCTGTCTGATCGCCGCGTACGGCATCGGCCGGTGGCTCGGCATAGCCCGGGACCTGCGCACGCTGATCGGCGTGGGCACGGGCGTCTGCGGCGCGTCGGCGATCGCGGCGACCGCCCCGGTCATCGGCGCGGCCGGGGTCGAGGTGGCCTACGCGGTCTCCACCATCTTCTTGTTCAACATCGCCGCCGTGCTCACCTTCCCGCTGGTCGGCCATCTGCTGGGGATGAGCGGGCACAGCTTCGGCCTGTTCGCGGGGACGGCGGTCAACGACACGTCCTCGGTGGTCGCCGCCGCCACCGCGTACGGTCCGACCGCGGCGAACTACGCGGTCGTCGTGAAACTCACCCGCAGCCTCATGATCATCCCGATCTGCCTGGGACTGGCCTGGCTGGTGGGCCGCCGTGACCGTGCCGCGTCGAAAGCCACCGCCAGGCCCCGGCTTCGGGTGGTCAGGCTGGTACCCGGGTTTCTGATCGGCTTCCTGCTGATGACCACGGCGAACAGCGTGGACCTCATCCCGTCCGCCGCCCACCATGGACTCGGCGAGCTCTCGGTCTTCCTCATCACCGTGGCGCTCTCGGCGACGGGCCTGTCCACCGACCTCACCGCACTGCGCCGCACCGGCCCCCGGCCGCTCATCCTCGGTGGCGGTCTGTGGGTGGTGGTCTCGGCCACCAGCCTCGTGCTCCAATTCCTGGCCGGTTGACCCATGTCGGGGTGCGACCGCCAGGGTCGGTGGCTCGGCGACTCGGCGAGCGGGCTCAGGGCCGAGGCCGCGCCGAGGGGCCGGGCAGGACCGTCACCTCGGCGGGGCCGAGCGGAACACGCTCATCGCCGCAGGTGACGACGGCGCGCACCGGTGCACCGCACTCCGCGTGCCGAACGTCCAGGACCGGGCCCTCGGGGTCGGCGGCGTGCTGATCACCCCATTGCCGCAGGGCCATCAGCACCGGCCACAGATCCCAGCCCTTGGATGTGAGGCGGTACTCGTTCCGGGCCCGGCTCCCGGGCTCCTGGTAGGGGGTGACCTTCAGGATCCCCGCTGTCACCAGCTTCCGGAGCCGGTCGGTGAGGACCGACTCCGAAAGCCCGATATGGCGGTGGAAATCCTCGAAACGCCGGACGCCGTTGACCGCGTCGCGCAGCAGGAGGAGTGTCCACTTCTCGCCCACGATGTCGAGCGTCCGCTGGATCGGGCAGTTCTCGGTGCTGATGTTCAGCCAGTTCACACGGCCATCATAGGCTGACTGCGAGATTGACAGCCAGACGCCCGCGGGCTAGCGTCGATCAAGAAACCAGCCGGGGAGGTCAACAGCATGGGACGCTCGCGAACGTACGAGTGGGAGGACCCGGCCGTATCGGCGGCGGCCATCGGCACGCTCACCGGCCTGGAGACGCTACGGAGCATCACCTCCGGCGCCATTCCCCCGGCACCGATCAGCGCCACGCTGGGCTTCACCCTCACCGAGGCCGAGCACGGGCGCGTGGTGTTCTCCCTGAGCCCCGGCGAAGAGCACTACAACCCCCTGGGCAGCGTGCACGGCGGTGTCTACGCCACCCTGCTGGACTCGGCGTCCGGATGCGCCGTGCACTCCACACTGCCGGCCGGTGTCGGCTACACCTCCCTGGACCTGACGGTGAAGTTCCTGCGGCCGGTCACCGTGGACACCGGCGAGATCCGCGCCGTGGGCACCGTCCTCAGCAGTGGCCGCCGCACCGCGCTCGCCCAGGCCGAGCTGTTCGACGAGGCGGATCGTCTGCTCGCACACGCCACCAGCAGCTGCATGATCTTCCCGCTGCCCTCCCGCGACCCGGCGCGGGAGGGACAGCACACGTAGCCCCCCTTCCAGCTCGGACATCTGGGGGCTCGGCCCGATCCTGCGGTGGCTCAGCGACACGTCGGCGTCTCTTGGACTGGTGCGGGCCGCAGCTGCTCCAGGAGTTCGGACCGCCGCCGGTGGTAGGCGTCGACGTTGTCCAGCTTGATCCGCTCGTAGCCGCGCACCATGTCGGGGAGTTCCGCCAGCTCCACCACGGCGTCGAGATCAGCGGCGGGCCTCGCGGCGGCCAGGGCTCCCAGGACGGTTTCGCGGTACTCCTGGATCAGCGCGCGCTCGACGCGACGGACGTGTGCGTAGCCGAAGACGTCCAGGGGTGTTCCCCGGACCTTGCGCATCGCCCGGAGGGTCCGGAGCACCGGGCGGAACCAGGGGCCCAGGCTGATCTTCCGTGCCATGCCGAGCGCTCTCAGCACCGGCGGGTGCAGTCGGTAGGAGTACCGCGCGCCACCACCGAACCGGGCCTCGATGTCCTGGGTCAGCGTCGCGTCAAGGGAGAGTCTGGCGACCTCGTACTCGTCCTTGTAGGCCATGAGCTTGTAGAGGTTGCGGGCCACCGCCTCGGTCACCGCGCTGGAGGCCGACTCGTGGCGGCGGACACGCTCGACGAACTCGGCGTACTCCCCCGCGTATCGCTCGCCCTGGTACGCGATGAGGTCCGGCACCCGGATGTCCAGCAGACGTGCCAGTTCGGAGCCGGGCTCGGCGCCGACCGTGGCCCGCACCCGCGCGGTGGACGGGTGAACTCGCCTGGCTGTGGCCGTGACCGCGGCCGACGGGCCGGGCATGGCGGCGGCTTTGAATGCCTCGGGGTCCTCGACCAGCTGACGGCCCCGCCGGAATGCCTGAAGGTTGCGTCGCACAGCCGTGCCGTTCAGCGTGATGGCGCGTTCAACGGCCTCCGCGGTCAGCGGAAGCGCTCCGGTCTGGAACGCCGCGCCGAGCTGGAGGATGTTGGCGTACTGATCGTCCTCGAACAGCGCCTCCGCCAGCGCGCGGGCGTCCAGGTACAGGGCGTGCGCGCTGACCGCGTCGATGGCCGAGCGGATACGGCTCTCCTCGGGGAAGGTGACCGTGGGATCGATGATCATCCGGCCGGTGGGGATCTCGGTCGTGCAGACCACGGCGGTCGTCCGGCCGGGGTCCGCCGCCGCCAGGTACTGCGCATCGGCACCCACCAGCGCGTCACAGGCCACGTAGAGATCGCATTCGGCGGTGGCCAGCTTCGCCGCCTGCTCCACCACCTCCGTCGTGATCTTGACGTCCGACACCACGGCGCCGCCCTTCTGCGCCAGCCCCGTCTGGTCGAGCGTGCGCACCTGCCTGCCATCGATCACCGCGGCGGTGGCGAGGACCTGGGCGACGGTGACCACGCCGGTGCCGCCCACTCCCGTGATGCGCACCGTGACATCGTCGGAGACGGCCCGCCGTCGGGGCTCCGGCAGCGCTTCGGCGGCCAGGTCGGGCAGGTCGGGCACGCCCCGGCGGCGCTCGGACCGGCCGGGGACGACGGTCAGGAAGGACGGGCAGTCACCGTCGAGGCAGGAGTAGTCCAGGTTGCACGAGGACTGGTTGATCTCCGTCTTACGGCCGAACTCCGTGGTCACCGGGTGGACGGACAGGCAGTTGGACTTCGTACCGCAGTCCCCGCACCCCTCGCAGACCCGCTCATTGATCACCACCTTCACATCGGGCGTGGCCACCTTGCCGCGGCGCCGCTTCCGCCGCTTCTCGGCCGCGCACTCCTGATCGTGGATGAGCACGGTGACCCCGGGTATGGCGGCCAGTTCCTCCTGAGTGCGCAGGAGCCGGTCGCGATGGCGGACCTCGACGCCCTTGGGCAGCCTGGTCCTCCGCAGCCGCTCGGGGGCGTCGCTGGTGATGACCACCTTCGCCACCCCCTCCAGGAGCAGCAGTGCGGCCAGCCGGTCGACGGGGAGGGCCCCGACCGCTTCCTGGCCGCCGGTCATCGCGACGGCCGAGTTGTACAGGAGCTTGAAGGTGATGTTGACCCCCGCGGCGACGGCCGCCCGTACCGCGAGGCTGCCGGAGTGGGTGAACGTGCCGTCGCCGATGTTCTGCACGAAGTGCTTGTCGCGGACGAACGGGGCCATCCCGATCCACTGGGCGCCCTCACCGCCCATCTGGGTCAGCCCGACCACGTTCCCCACCTGCGCGGGCTCCATGAACACGGCCATGGTGTGGCAGCCGATACCGGCTCCCACCAGCGAGCCCTCGGGAACCTTCGTGGATGAGTTGTGCGGACAGCCGGAGCAGAAGTACGGCGTCCGGGTCAGCAGGGGCAGGGAGACGCGTTCCCTGCGGCGCCTGGTCCGCCAGGCGGTGACGGAGCCGATGTCGCCGTGTGCGGTCAGCCGGCGGGCGAGCCCGGCCGCGATCGCCTCGGGACCCAGTTCCCCGATCTCGCTGAAGAGCGTCGTACCGTCCGGGCCGGTCTTGCCGTGCACGGCGGGCGCGCCGGGCACCGCGTAGAGGATGTCCTTGATGGCCGCCTCGATGAAGGACCGCTTCTCCTCCACCACGACGATCTCGGTGAGTCCGCCGGCGAACTCCTTGACGATGGTGGGCTCCACGGGGTGGATCGCACCGAGCTTGAGCACGCGGATCCCGTGGCGCGCGAGGTCCTCCTCGCCGAGTCCCAGGTCGCGCAGCGCCTGGCGGAGATCGAGGTACGGCTTCCCCGCGGCCACGATGCCGATCCGGTCGGCGGAGGTGGCGCTGATCGAGCGGTTGACACCGCTGGCGCGGATGTACTCCGTGGCGAGCGGCAGCCGTACGGTGTGCAGGCTTCGTTCCAGCGCGGCGAGGCTGGTGCCCAGCAGCTGGGCGCTCGGGCGGTGGCCGTACGGTGTGGCGCCGCCCCGCGGCGTCAGGGTCGGGGGCCGCCAGCCGGGGTCGACCGTCGCGGTGCCGGCCGCGTCCGCCACGTTGGTGACCACCTTCATCGCGGCCCAGACACCACTGGCCCGTGACAGTTCCACGGCGTGAAGTCCATGGTCCAGGATGTCCTGCGCATCCGCCGGGTAGAAGATCGGCAACGCCAGGTCCGCCAGGGCGCGTTCGGACGCGCACGGCACCGTCGAGGACTTGGCCACCGGATCGTCGCCGACGAGCGCGAGCGCACCGCTCCCGCCCGGGACGCCCACGAGGTTGGCGTGCCGGAAGGCGTCGGCCGCGCGGTCCAGCCCCGGGGACTTGCCGTACCAGAGCCCGACCACACCGTCCGGCCCCATGCTGGTCGCCGCACCGGCCAGTTGGCTGCCCATCACCGATGTGGCCGCCAGTTCCTCGTTCAGACCCGGCTGATGGGAGATGGCGTGCTCGGTCAGGAGCGCGGAGCGTCGTGCGAGTTCCAGGTCGAAGCCGGCCAGGGGTGAGCCCTCGTACCCGGAGACGAAGGCCGCGGTCTCCCGTCCCAGTCGCCGGTCATGCCTGATCCGGTCGAAGAGGACTCGCACCAGGGCCTGGACACCGGTGAGATAGACCGTCCCCCGCTCCCTCAGATAACGGTCGTCGAGCGTGAAATCACCATCCGTCGCCGCGTGGACAACCGATGCGGACATCGAATATCACCTAACTCTCAAGGGCCTCGGGGAATGGGCCGGGGCCAGTGCACATGACGACAGGGGCCGCAAAGGGATACGCATGGACGGGGAATCGCGCGGCACCGGGCGATTCACATCTCCGCGAGCCAGGACTCCGCGGTCATGACCCGTGCGCCTCGTGCGGGGAAGATCCGCTCCATGAAGAAGTCATGGACGTCCGGTTCGGCATCCGCGCAGCCGTCGCTCACCACGGTGACCCGGTAGTCGCGGTCCAGGGCGTCGTAGAGCGTTCCCGCGACCATGGCGCCGGTCGCCACTCCTGTCAGCGCGATGGTCTCAATTCGCTGGGCGCGCAGCACCAGGTCGAGTTCCGTTCCGGCGAACGCGCTGGTGCGGCGCTTGGTGATGACGACATCCTCCGCTCGCGGTGCCAATCGCGGAATGATGTCCGTCTCCCCGGATCCCTCATGGAACAGTGTGCCGGCTTGGTGAAAAGCCGTGAACAGGCTGTTGTTCGCCGAGACATCGACTCCCGAAACCCGCAGTTCGGTACGGACGAGGACAACGAGGATGCCGTGCGCGCGAGCGGCATGTACCAATGACTCCATGACGGGCACGGGCGCCCGGCTGAACGGATGGTTCGCCAGAATGCCTGTCTGCATATCACCGACGATCAGTGCGGTATCGGTACGGCCGGTCACCCGATCTTCTCCGTTTCATGGGCCTGGGGCAGTGGTTCCTGGGCGGTCGCCTGTTCCGCCTTTCGCCCGGCCGTCAGCAGGATCACCAATCCGGCGGCGAGTATGAGGGCGATGACCAGGAGGGCGTAGGTGAAATCGCCGGTGGCGTCCGCGATGGCGCCGGTCATATAGGGGCCGACGAATCCGCTGACATTGCTCACCGAGTTGATCAGCGCGATGCCGGAGGCAGCGGCGGCACCGGTCAGACACAGCGGCGGCAGTCGCCAGAACTGCGCCATGGCGGTGTAGACGCCGGAGACGCTGACGCAGAACGCCGCGATGAACAGAACGTCGTGGTGGGTGAAGGTGGCCAGCAGCAGACCGACGACCCCGAAGGCCATGGGGATCGCCGTGGAGAACACCACGGACCGGCGGGCCGCCACCCTGGCCCAGGCGAGCATGGCGACGATGGCGATCGCCGACGGGATACCGGCGAGCAGCACACTGCTGACATCCGAGACCGCGGAGGCGCTCCCGGCAAGGGTGGTGATCATCGTCGGCAGGAAGAAGGCGATGGGGTACAGCCCGAAGACGATGGCGAAGAAGGCGAGGGCGAGCATCCACACTCGTCCGCTGGAAAGCGCCTGACGCACCCCGGTGAGCGCGCCATGTGCGTTCTGATGGGCGGTTTCCAGGGCGAGTTGACGCTGGATGGCGTCCTTCTCCTGGGGTGTCAGCCATGTGGCGCCGGCGGGCCGGTCCGGCAGAAGGCTGTAGATGAGAATTCCGGACACGACGGTGAAGAGGCCCTCGACGAGGAACAGCGACCGCCACCCGGCGTACCCGGTGAGCTGTTGCCCCCAGGACAGCATGGCCGCGGCGAGAGGCGATCCTACGATGCCGGACAGCGGAATCATGATGAAGAAGACCGACATGGCCCAGGCCCGCTGTCTCCGGGGAAACCAGAAGGTCAGGTACAGCAGGATTCCGGCGGCCAGCCCCGCCTCCGCGAAACCCAGCAGGATTCTCATCACATACAGCTGGCCGACGCTCTGCACGGCCGCGGTTCCCATGGTGACAATGCCCCAGGAGACAAGGATACGGGTGATCCATTTCCGCGCTCCGAACCGGCGCAGCATCATATTGCTGGGGATTTCCACGAGAATGTAACCGATGAAGAACAGACCGGAGGCCAGGCCCATCTGTCCGGCGGTGATGCCGAGGCTCTTGCCGAGCGACTGTGCCACATAGCCGAGATTGGCACGGTCGATATAGCTCATCACGTAGGCGAGGCCGATGAGCGGAATGATGCGGATACCTACTTTGCGCCATACACGACGCATGTCATCGTCTGTCTTTGTCAGGGCGGTGACCTCGGCCATGACGGGATCCTCTCGGTGAGCGGGGTCCGCGGGTGGTGAGGTGGGGGGTGGAGACGGGGACGGGGATGGGGACGGGGATGGGAACGGGCTGAGATGGGGATGCGGCGGTGCTAGCGGCGCCCGGCGGCGCGCCGTCGCCGTGTCGCCGCCGGGTCGATCGCGCCGTCCGGGGTGATGACGACTCCGTAGTCGCGGCTCGCCCCGGATGCGGAGACCTTTCCGTCGAGCACGTCCTGGAGGACACGGTCGGGGTCGCGGGTGAAGGGGTCCCCGTGGCCGCCTCCGCCCGCGGTGATGTGCCGATGGCGGTCACCGGAGACGAGGTCGCGGACGACCTTGGCGGGGAGTTCCCGCTCCTGGGGGGTGCCGGGGTCGAGGATGTTGGACGACGCCGTGCCCCGGGCTCCTCCCCGGAGGCCGTAGGGCAGATGTGTGCGCCGGTCGGAGCGGATCTGCACCGAGACCGTGGCGGCGAGAACCGTCATATCGCGGAAGGTCGACAGACCGCCGCGCCATCGGCCCGGGCCGCCGGTGTCGGGCAGATAGCCGTAGCCGTCGATGCGCACATGGCCGGACTGCTCGAGCTCCTCCACCGGTACGTTGGCCAGGTTGGCGCCGAGCGGGCTGACGCCGTCCACACCGTCGCGGTCCGGGCGGGCTCCCCAGGCCCCGCACAGGATG
Organism: Streptomyces malaysiensis subsp. malaysiensis; assembly: GCF_040653035.1. NCBI lineage: Bacteria > Bacillati > Actinomycetota > Actinomycetes > Kitasatosporales > Streptomycetaceae > Streptomyces > Streptomyces malaysiensis. The sequence continues at coordinate 172,243 of NZ_JBEZNG010000023.1, read as the reverse complement.
TCCCACAGGACGTTGGTGGTGCCGTCCTCCCCGGTGATGCCGATGGCCACGGAGTCGGGGCCGCCGTCGCCCGCGGCCGGGACCCGGTCGGGGAAGACGGGAGCCAGCGCGCCGAGGACGGTGTCGATGATGCGGTAGGCGACCAGGCCCCGGGCGCCGCGGGCCGAGGGCCTTCGGCCGTTGAGGATGGATGCCTCGGGGATCGTGAACGTGAGGGGCCGGTAGAAGCCGCTGTTGGCCGGGATATCGGATCCCAGGGCGCCCTGGATGGCCGCGTAGGAGGCGGACCGGGTGAAGGACTCGGTGGCGTTGAGCGCCGAGGCGACTTGGGGGGAGGACCCGGTGAAGTCCAGGTGCAGGCGGTCCCCGGTGATGGTGACGGTGACGCGGAAGGGGATGGGCGGCGAGCCCATGCCGTCGTCGTCGATGAAGTCCTCGAACGCGTAGGCACCGTCGGGGGCCTCGGCGAGCGCGGCCCGCAGCAGTGTCTCGGAGTAGTCGAGGAGTTCCTCGTTGAGCGCGGCCAGCCCGTCGATGCCGTGGCGTTCGGCCAGTTCCTTCAGCCCTTCACCGCCCGCGTGGCACGCGGCGAGCTGTGCTTCCAGGTCGCCACGCAGCAGCTCGGGCTCGCGTACGTTGCGCAGGATGAGGGCGAGGAACGTCTCGTTGAGCGTGCCCGCGTCGCACAGCCGGGAGGGCGGTATCTGCACGCCTTCCGCGAAGATGCTGGTGGACTGCACCGCCATGGATCCCGCGGCCCACCCTCCGACATCGACGTGGTTGACGACGGTGACGGAGTAGCCGATCAGCTCCTGCCCGGAGGTGAACACCGGGGCGATGGCGAAGATGTCGGGCAGGTGCATACCGCCCAGGTCGGGATCGTTGAGGAGGTAGACATCCCCCGGGCGGACGGAGTCGCCGAAGCTCTCCAGCACCGCGTGCATGGCCTCGGGAATGGAGCCGAGGTGCACCGGACAGGTGTTGGCCTGTGCGATCACCCGTCCGGAGGCGTCGCACAGCGCGGCCGAGAAGTCCATGCTGGAGGCCACGATCTGGGAGTGCGCGGTGCGCAGAATGGTGATCGCCATTTCGTCCGCGAGCCCGGTGACCGCGTTGCGGTGGACCTCGAACGTGGCGGCGTCGCTGATCGGGCGCGGGCTCATGAGGTGGTCTCCGGGGCTGTGGTGGTCCAGCTGATGACGATGTTGTTGAAGCGGTCGCGGTGGGCGGTGGCCGCCGGGGGTACGAGGGTGGTGGCGTCCATGTCCTCGATGACCAGGGGGCCTTGCCGGGGTTCCGGCGACAGCGCGGAGCGGGCGATCACCGGCGTCGGCTCGGTCCGGTCGAATCGGCACGCCCGAGTCGTCTCGGGGCCGGGCGCCGACGGCGGAAGGCTCAGGATCCGCTCGACGCCGGTGGGATTGCGCACCCGTCCGCGGACGCGGAGGTTGACGATCTCCACCAGTTCGTCGGTGCCGGCGCGGCCGTAGGTGCGGTGGTGCTCGGCGTGGAAGCGCTGCCGCGCGGAGGCCATCAGGCCGGAGTCCAGCTTCCCGTCGGGCACGGTGACGGACAGCTCGAATCGCTGACCGCGGTAGCGCATGTCGAGGACCCGCAGCACCTCGGTATGGGCCGAGGGGTCGGCCTCCCGCAGGGCCTCGGTGACGTCCTTGGCCATACGGTCGAACTCGGCGCCGAGCAGGTCGAGCGCGTCGAGGTCCGCCCGGTAGGGCATCACCGCCTGCCGTTCGGTGTCGGCGACGAGGAGACCCAGACTGCTGAACAGCCCGGTGTGCACGGGGACGATGACGGTCTCGATGCCGAGCTCACGGGCGATGGCCGCGCCGTAGAGCGGCCCGGCGCCGCCGAAGGCCACCATGACGGCCTCCCGTGGATCGCGGCCGCGTTCGCTGGTGACGGCCTTGACGGCCTTGGTCATGCTGGACACGGCGACTTCGTAGGCTCCGCGCGCGGCCGCCGGGAGGTCGACTCCGAGGTCCTCGGCCACCGGGGCGATGGCCCGCCGGGCGAGCTCCGGCTCGATGGCCACCCGCCCGCCGGCCAGGGCCTGCGAGCTGAGGTAGCCCAGGACCACGTTGGCGTCGGTGAGAGTGGGGCTGGTCCCTCCGTTGCCGTAGCAGGCGGGACCGGGCCGGGAGCCGGCGCTCTCCGGTCCGACCCGCAGGGATCCGGCGACGTCGGTGGAGATGACGCTGCCCCCGCCCGCGCCCACTTCGGCGATGTCGATGGAGGGCACGCGCAGCGCGTATCCCGCCCCCTTGCCCAGGCCGCGGGTGATGTTCATGCCCCCGCCGACCTCGTAGTCGCCCGCGACGAACGGCTCGCCGTTCTCGATGAGGGATGCCTTGGCCGTGGTGCCGCCCATGTCGAAGGCGACCACGGAGTCGAGGCCCATGAGCTGGGAGAGTTTCCGCACGGCGATGACACCGGCGGCGGGCCCTGACTCGATGATCTGCACCGGGCGCCCCACCACCGAGGGCGCGTCGAGGAGTCCACCGCTGGACTGCATGATCATCAAGGGCGCGGAGACGCCCGCTTCCCGCAGGCCCTCGCCGAGCGCGGTGACATAGTCATGGACCTGGGGCCCCACATAGCTGTTGACGACCGCGGTGCTGGTGCGCTCGTACTCCTGCATCTGAGGGGTGATGTCGACGGAGGCGGTCACATAGGTGCCGGGCAGCAGGGCCCGCAGTTCGGCGGCGACCCGGCGCTCCTCCTCGGGGCGGGCATAGGAGTTGATCAGACACACCGCCACCGCCTCGATGTCCGCGGCCCGGATCTCGCCCGCTACCCGCGCGAGTTCGGCGGAGTCCGCCGGGGGTTCCAGGTGGCCGTCGGCGGTGATGCGCTGGTCGATCTCGTAGCGGTGACGCCGGGGAACGAGCGGGGTCGGCCGCTGCCAGGAGAGGTCGTACAGCAGGGGGCGGCGCAGCCGTCCGAGTTCCAGCACATCCCGGAATCCCCGCGTGGTCACCAGGGCGGTACGTGCGCCGCGCATCTCCAGGATGGCGTTGGTGGCCACCGTGGTGGCGTGCAGCATCGCCCCGACCTGGCTCGGGAGCACGTTCGCCATGGACAGCGCGGCCCGGGTTCCGCCGAGGACGCCGCTGCCGAAGTCCGGCGGTGTGGAGAGGACCTTCACGGGGACGACCCGGCCTCCGGGGCCCAGGGCGATGACATCGGTGAACGTCCCACCGATGTCGGCGGCGACGCGCCAGCTTCCGTCGGGATCGGTCTTGGCAGGTCCTGACACGTTCGGCTCCTTGAAAGGTGGCCCTGGAGGGCTGCATCGCGCCGCCCCTCCGGCAGTTGCGATGACCCTAGGGCAGAACTGAGATCTCATCAATGGCCATCTAAGATCTTTGTTGCTCACACGACACTCCACCGCACCGCGCACGTCGCCTTCTGTTCCGCTACTCCACGAGTGCCGGGCGGGCCCCGCGCCGGGTCAGCCCCGCGAGCCGCCGCCCCGCTTCCTCGAGGTCGGCGGCGGACCCGCCGTACACCATGCGGACGTGCGTATCCGGCCCGGCGAAGGCGTCGCCCGCGATGGCCGTCACACCGTGATCCAGCAGCAGCCGCTCCAGCCGGCGCCCGCGGAATCCGAGAGGGGCGCAGTCCACGAAGACGAAAACACCGGCGTCGGGCCGTACCGAAGCGAGACCGGCACGCTCCAGCCCGGCGCGAAGAATGTCACGGCGGGCCCGCATGGTCGCGAACTCTTGTTCGATCCAGTCCTGCGGGCCGGTCATGACGGCGTGCGCGGCTGCCTGGGCCACGTCGCCGACGTTGATGGCGTCCCATTCGAAGGCGTGGTGTATCGGCTCCAGCAGATGGGCGGGGGCGTGCACATAGCCGATCCGCCAGCTGGTGAAGGCGTAGTTCTTGCTGAGGCTGGTGACCGTGACCAGATCCGGATGGCGATCGCGCAGCAGCATCTGCGGCACATAGCCGGGCCCGTCCCATACATATCGCTCGTAGGACTCGTCGGAGAAGACGGTCAGACCGTGGCGCGCGGCGATGTCCAGCAGCCCGCTCAGCCGTTCCCGGCCGGGCATATAGCCGGTCGGGTTGTTGGGGTTGCAGAGCAGCAGCGCCCGGGTGGCCGGGGTGATCGCGGCCTCGACGGCCGCCGGGACGTGGTCCCAACCACGGCTCTCGTCGGACGGTACGTACACCGGCCGGGCCCCCGCGAGACGGATCATGCCGTCGAAGAAATAGCTCGGAGCGGGCACCACCACTTCGTCGCCCGGTGACAGCAGAGCCCTCAGCGCCACGCTCATCCCGTGCTGGGCGCCATGAGTGATCAGCAGTTCGCCCTCCGGGTCCACGGTGAGCCCGTACGCGGCCGCCAGGTGCGAGGCGATCGCCTGACGGAGTGGTGCGGAACCGCGGCCGCGCCGGGGGAACACCTCGCCCGCGGCGGTCCGCGCCGCCTCCACGACATGCTCCGGCATGGGCAGCGTCGGCACACCGCGGAAGGGGATCATGGCTTCCTGGCTCGGCGGTGCCATCCGGACCCGGTCGGCGAGTTCAAGAGCCGGCAGACGTTCCAGCTTCATCAGGTTCCCTTCACGGATCTTGGTTGCCCCCGCCGAGTTCGGTCAGCAGTGCATCGGCGATCGCCATCCCGCGGCCATGGGTGGCTTCCAGGGAGGCGGCCCGCGCCATCGGAACCAGGAAGAGCGCTGTGGCGTTCATGGTGATCATCTCGATGTGGCAGCGGGTGTGAGTGAGCTTCCACCCCCTCTGAGATCCCTATATACACATCTAAGATCTCAGTTCCCAGCCCACCATCCCCGGGAACGTCCGTCAACCCCTCGGGGGACGCGAGATGAATCCGGCCCTCCGGAATCAGGTGACGCTGATACTGACCTCGGCGAGCGACGCATGGGACACGAGCTGATCGATGATCTGCTCCTGCGCGGCCTGCGTTCTGGCGCTCATGGCCACACGGGCCGCGGCCGGGTCACGGTCCCGGATGGCCTCGAGGATCTCCCGCCGCTGGTGCACGGCCGGCTCCGAGAAGGGCAGGGACTTCAGCGTGATCCGCAGGACTCGCTCCAGCTCGTCGAAGACCCGGATGACCGTCTGGGCCAGCATGTCATTGCCGCAGCGGTTGGCGATGATCGCGTCGAATTCGAGGTTGGCGCGAAGGAAGGCATCGAGACTGGCCGGGTCGCCCGTCTGGTACGTGACCGATAGGAGCTCCTCCATCCGGACGAGATCGCGCTCCGGGCAGCCGATCTCCGCCGCGAGACCCGCCGCCTCCACCTCCAGCAGCCGGCGGAAAGCACACAGGTCACGGGTCCCCTTGAGGGTGACCGGCAGGATGCGGTAGCCCGAGCGGGGCAGCGCCTGCACCAGACCGTCCCTTTGCAGCCGGGTCAGCGCCTCCCGGACGGGCATCGTGCCGGCGCCGGCCCGGTGCGCGAGGGTCGACTTGGTGACGTGGATGCCGGGCCCCAGCTCGAGTTGGATGATCTGGCGCTTGATGGTGGCATATGCGCGCTCGGTGGCGCTGAGGCTGGGGTGGTCTTCGCCCAGGATGGCCGGCAGATACTTCACGCCCTCACCCTAACGCAGTTGCGATCTCACGTCCTTGATACGGAGATCTCAGTCCGCAGCCCGGATCGGCCCACACCATCGCCCTCGGCGCCGAAGCACCGGGGTGGACGGCTCCGGTGGCGCCCGCCGACGTCCACCGCGAGTCAACGTTTCCTAACCTCGGAGCCCCCGGGCTCCCGGCTTCGCCTGGCCGGCCGTCGGGGCCGCGCCGAGGGGCGTGCGATGCCGGTCCACGATCCCCTCGACGATTCGCATCAGCCGGTCCCCCGCCTGATCGATGCTTCCGTTCTGCGCGCTGACCTGCGCGCCTTCGAGTACGAAGGTGATCTCGGCCGTGGCCTGCTCGGGGTCGGGCAGCCCGGCCTCGGCGCACATGGCGACCATTCTGCGGGTCTGGCGGGCCTTGTGGCGCTCGATCACCTGCCGTGCGGGATGGGAGCGGTCGGGCAGTTCGGCGATGGAGTTGATGAACGGGCAGCCCCGGTGCGAGATGGCCGGGAGTCCCTCGGCGATGAAGCGGGCCACGCCGAGGATCTGCTCCCTGGGCCGGCCGGGGTATTCGGCCTCGACCCGGTCGAAGGCCGCCTGGTAGTCGGCGGCGACGATCCGGAGCCACTCGGCGACCAGCGCGTCCTTGGTTTCGAAGTGCCGGTAGATCGCCATCTTGGTGGTCTCGGCCCGCTCGGCGATCGCCTGGACGCCCACCCGCCGGATCCCCTCGCTCTGGAAGAGCTCTTCCGCCGCGTCGAGGATGCGCTCACGGGGCGGCAGTTTCGCCACCCTGCCCGGCCTGCTGGCGGTCGATGTCATGACTGCTCCGTGACGTCCGGTCCGTTGGTCCGTTGGCGGGGCCCGGGAGCCCCTCACCTCCTGCTACGGTACCAGCCCGTTCCATACGATACCGTTGGGTATCGTTCAGCACCCAGCGGTATCGTTCTTTCCAGGTGGGAGTGACAGTGAGAGTCACGGAGTATGTGAACTTCGACGCGGTGGGGCTCGCGGAGCTGGTGGCCAAGGGCGAGGTGACCCCCGCCGAGCTGGAAGCGGCCGCACGCGAGGCCGCCCAGGCGGTCAATCCGCGGATCAACGCCGTCGTGGAGACATGGCCGGCCGACGACGAGCCCAGCCCCGGCAGCGCTCCGCTGGCCGGGGTCCCGTTCCTGATCAAGGACCTCGGAGTCGCCATGGCCGGGCGGCGCATGGAGCTGGGCAGCCGGCTCGCGGCCGGTAACGTCGCCGGCGCCGACTCCGCCCTGATGCGGCGCTTCCGCCGCGCGGGCCTCGTGACGTTCGGGCGTACCGCGACACCGGAGATGGCCTACAGCGTCACGACGGAACCCGTGCTCTACGGCGCCACCCGCAATCCATGGGACCTGGAGCGGAGCGCGGGCGGGTCCAGCGGGGGATCGGGCGCGGCCGTCGCCGCCGGGGTGGTGCCGATCGCGCATGCCACCGACGCCGCCGGTTCGATCCGCATACCCGCCGCCTACAACGGCCTGTTCGGGTTGAAGCCCACCCGTGGCCGCGTCTCCATGGGCCCCGACCTCGACGAGATCTTCAACGGCCTGGCCGTACAGGGCAGCGTCAGCCGCACCGTACGGGACAGTGCCGCGCTGCTCGACCAGATCCGCGGCCCGGAACCGGGCGACCCCTACTTCGCCCAGGAGCCGTCCCGGCCGTACGCGGAGGAGGTCACCCGCCACCCGGGAGCGCTGCGGATCGGTGTGCTCGCCCAGGCATGGGGCGGACGCCGCACCACCGCACCGGTGGCGGACGCCCTCTCCCGTACGGTGCGTCTGCTCGAATCCCTGGGCCACCGGGTGACGGAGGTCGAGGTCGACCTCGGGGCCGACTGGGAGGAGTTCGTCCTGGCCAACACCCGTCTGTGGACGGCGAATCTCGCGGCCTCGGTCGACGAGCTGGCCGCCGCCTTCGACCGGCCCGTCGACTCCTCCACCCTCGAACCGGTGATCCTCGCCAGCTACCACTACGGGCGGCGGGTCAGTGGCGTCCAGTTCGTCACCGCTCTCTCGATCCGGAACCGGATCGCGCGAAGCCTGGCACGGTACTTCGACGCCCACGACATGCTGCTCACCCCGACCATGCCGGAGCTCCCCGTGCCCTTGGGCACCTACGCCGAGGGCGCGGAGGCGCTGGACGGCCTGGGCTGGCTTCGCCGTATCTTCGACCGCTCGCCGTTCACCGCGGCGTTCAATGTGGCGGGCACGCCCGCCATGTCCGTACCGGTGACGGCCGACGCCGGGACGGGGCTCCCGGTCGGTATGCAGTTCGCCGCCGGTTACGGGCTGGAAGGCCGTCTCTTCCGCCTCGCCGGACAGCTCGAAAAGGCGAGCCCGTGGTCGGGCCGGACCCCCACGGTGTGGGCGGGGAACTCCACGGGCCGCTGAGGATCGCCCGCGGCGCGCGCCTGCGCGAGGCGGCGACGGGCGCGCGGTGTCCTCACTCGCCCGGTGTCCTCACTCGCCCGGTGTCCTCACTCGCGCGGTGTCCTCACTGACGGTCGGCGCTACGGCGGCCGAGCATGTGGCGGGCGACGAGTGCGGTGATGAGCACGACCGTGGCGGCGAGCAGATACAGCCCGAAGCTCTGGACGACCGGGTAGAGGGTGCTCAGGTGCTGGCCGGCGAGGTCGCCGAGGCTGACCCAGGCCCCGACCCACAGGGCGGCGCCGAGGGCGTTGAAGGCGAGGAAGCGGCGCCAGGACATATCGGCGAGTCCGGCGATGATGCCGTTGGCCTGGCGCATGCCCTCGATGAACCGGGAGACACTGACGATCTTGCCGCCGTGGCGGGCGAAGAACGCCTCGGCCCGGGCGATGCGGGCTTCGGTGAGCAGGACATAGCGGCCGTAGCGGTCCACGAGCCGGTGGCCGCCGAAGCGGCCGATGGCGTAGCCGAGGTTGTCGCCCGTGACGGCGGCGAGAAAGGCGATGACGGCCACCACGACGATGTTCAACTGGCCCGTACCCGCGTAGACGGCGGCGGCGATCATGACGGTTTCGCCCGGGACGGGGACGCCGAAGTCCTCGACGAATACCAGGGCGGCGACGGCCAGATAGCCCCAGTGGTCCAGCAGTGGGGCGACGTCGGCCAGGACGCCGGGAAGCGGGGGCACAGCCATCGGGGTTCTTCCTCCGGTCACGTCTCGGGCTCGGGCGCGGCAGCCGCGGTGCGGCGGTGGGCGAGCGGGACCGCCGCACCCGCCGCGAGGAGGACCGCGAGCGCCGCGTAGCCATGGGTGAGGGTGGTCGACGCGGCGATGGCGGCCACGAGCAGTGGGCCGCCCGCGTCGCCGAGCTCGCGTCCGAGCTCGGCGGCTCCCATGGTCTGGCCGAGCCGTTCGGGCGGGGTGGCGGTGGCCAGGGCGGCGAAGCCGAGCGGAGTGATCAGGCCGGTACCGGCGCCGATCAGGGCCGCTGCCAAGAGTACGCCGGTGAGTCCGGGCAGCATGGCGCAGACCAGGCCGACCGCGGTGATCAGCAGCCCGGCGGCCAGGCCGGAGCGTGCGGTGAGACGTCCGTCGTCCAGGGCGCGCCCGGCCCGGGGCTGGACGAGCGCGGCACAGGCGGCGAGCACCGATACGGCGGCGCCGGTGGTGACCGTGCCCAGCCCCGCGGCCCGCCCGGACACGGGCAGGAAGCCCACCCCGACCGAGAGCGCGGCCGTCGCCGCGGCCAGGGCGGCGGTCGGGGTGAGGAAGGCGGGGTCGGCCACCCGCCGGGCCAGGTCGAGCACCGTCTGCCGGGCCTTGGGCAGCGGCGGTACGGCGGGGACGGCGAGGGCCGCCCATACGGCGACCGCCGCGCCCAGCGCCGCCAGGACCATGAACAGCAGCCGCAGGCCCCCGGCCCACACCAGGACGCCGCCGAGCAGCGGGCCGAGCGTGTAGCCGATCGACTTGTGGAAGCCGTAACTGCCGAAGGCCCGGCCGTGCTTGGCGGTCGGGTTGAGCCGGGCGACCAGCGCGGAGGCCGACGGGGAGAAGGCGGAGGCGGCGGCGCCCTGGCCGAGTCGGGCCGCCCACAGCCAGCCTGGGCTGTCCGCCGCGACGTACAGCGCGGAGGCGGCGGCGAAGGCGATCAGCCCGCCCAGCAGCACGGGCCGGGCGCCGATCTTGTCGGCGAGGGTGCCGAAGAGCGGTTTGAGGAGTACCTCGGCGCCGTCGTACAGGGCGAGCAGCCCGCCCAGCACCAGCAGGGAGGTGACCGCGTCGTTCGAGAAGCCGCCGAGGTTGGCGGCGATGCCATGCGCGCCGAAGGCGGTGGTGAACCCGGCCGCGTACAGCGGCGCCATATGCCGGGCCGGTGCGCTCGGTACGCTCTTCGAGGTCCTCACGGCTGCTCCGGAATCTGGTGCAGGGCCGCGAAGACGCGGACCGCGTACTCCTCGCACGCGGCGGTGCACTCCTTCAGCCGCTTGCCGGCCTCGGCCGCCTCCGGCGCGCCGAAGACGTCGCGGGCGGTGAGGTCGCGGTGCCAGCGCCGCAGCCGCTCCAGCGACTGCTCCTCCTCTTCCAGTTCGGCCAGGGTGAACTTGGCGGTGCGGATCTCCTTGGCCAGTTCCTCCTCGAACTTGCCGCAGTCGGCCAGGAACTCCGTCCAGTCGGCCGAGCGGGCGGCGGTGAACAGGTCCCGGAGGCGGGCGGCGTCCTCGGGGCCGCGTCCGGCGGCGTTCAGGGTCACGGTCCGGCCACCGGCCTGCTCGGTCAGCGTGATCGCCTGGGCGATGCCATGGGCGAAGGCCGGCACCTCGGGTACGGCCCACACGCCCTGGCCGAGCGAGAGCGCGCCGGTCTTGCGCAGCTCGCGCCAGACCGCCACCCGATGCCGGGAGGGCTCGGCGGGCAGTTTGATCATGAGGATGAGCCAGCGGATTCCAGGTTCTGTGTTCGGCACACTATCGAATGTAGCAAGTGTTACACCGGCGGTTGTAGTGGTGGCCGTATATAGGCGGTGAGTCCGGTGCCCGGCAGGGGGTGGGGGATCCAGGTGCGGGCGTAGTGGGGAGGGCCGGAGCGGGTCCTGGCGAGGGCGGCGGTGGGTTCGCGGGCGGCCCGGCGCAGCAGGGTGTGCGCGGTGGTGTCGCGGTTGTTGCCGCCCACGTTGGCCGAGGCGCAGCCGTTGTCGTAGCCGATGGGCGGGGCGTGTCTGCCGCTGACCAGGCAGGGCGGGGTGAGGCCGAGGCCGCGCAGGTCATGGGCGGCGGTGCGGTAGCGGTCGGCGGTGACACGTGCCTCGGCCGCGTTGCGGTCGAGGACCTCGTACTGCGCGGACAGGTGCAGGGCGAGCAGTACGGCCGTCAGCCCGATGGCCAGGGCGCGGACGCGGGGCGGCCGGATGGCCTGTGCGCCGTGTGCGGCCAGGGCGGCGAGCGGGAGGGCGAGCAGGGCGTAGGCGGGCAGCAGGAAGCGTGGCGCGGAGTAGTCGATGAGCAGCAGGTAGGGGATGCTCAGCGCGGCGGCGCAGGCGGCGGGGAGCACGGTGGCCGCCCCGTGCCGGGCGCGCGGGGCCACGGCGCAGGCGCTGAGGGCGAGGGCGGGCAGGGCCAGCCACCACAGGGTGAGTTCGGGGTGGGTGAGCGGAACGTGGCAGGGGCGGCACAGCAGAGGGCCGTTGAGGCTGCGCCAGGCCATGCCGCCCGCCCAGCGCGCGCCCATGCCGCCCTCGGTGGCGCTGGACAGGTGCAGCCGGGCGCCGACCCCGCCCCAGCGCACATACGCCTCCGCGATCCACTCGGCGCCGCCCATGGCGAACCCTCCGGCCACGGCGAGCGCGGGCGCCGGGCGCCGCCAGGCCGGGACGATCGCGCACGCCGTGAGCAGGGGCAGGGCGAGCCAGACGCCGTCGGAGAAGCGGAAGCAGGTGGCGGCCGCGACCATGGCGCCGAGGCCGAGCAGGGCCCGCCGCCGCTCATGGAGGTGTACGGCGCGCAGGAACCAGCCGACGGCCGCCACCGCGGACAGGGCCACCCACAGATTGGGCATGGCCTGCGGCCCGTAGAGCACGGTGGTCCACAAGCTGGCGAACAGCAGCGCGGCCAGAGCGGTACGCGCACGGCCGAGCAGCGGCTGCCAGACGCGGTAGGCCGCGTACAGGGCGGCGGCGGACAACAGCGCCAGGACGACCCGGAGCACGGTGGTGGAGTGGGTGACGGCGAGCACGGGGGCGGACAGCAGGCTGATGCCGCGCGAGCGCGGGGCGCTGAAGTACGCCGCCGGACGGCCCGGATCGACCTGGGAGACGTACACCGTTTCGTCCCAGCCCAGCCCCAGGTGCGGGACCACGAGGGCGAGTTGGGCCACCGCATAGGCGATGGCGACCGGCGCCGGCCACGGGATCCGGCGTGGCGGCCGCGGGATCCGGCGTGGCGGCCGCGGGACCGCGCTCACCACGGTCACGCGGAGAGCACCCCGGTGCCCAGCAGACCGAGCAGCAGCAGCCCGATGGCGACGCGGTAGACGACGAACGCGTTGAAGGAGTGCTTGGCGACGAACTTCAGCAGCCAGGCGATCGAGGCGTAGGCGACCACGAAGGAGACGGCGGTGCCCACCACGAGCGGGGCGCTGCCGACCCCGGCGCCGACGGCGTCCTTCAGTTCGTACAGGCCCGCGCCGGTCAGCGCCGGGATGCCGAGGAAGAAGGACAGACGGGTGGCGGCCACCCGGTCCAGGTCCAGGATGAGCGCGGTGGACATGGTGGCGCCGGAGCGGGAGAAGCCGGGGAAGAGCAGCGCGAGAATCTGCGAACAGCCCACCAGCATGGCGTCCTTGAAGCTGGTGTCGTCCTCGCCGCGTTTGTGGCGGCCCATCTGGTCGGCCACCCACATCACGGCCGACCCGGCGACGAGGGAGCCGGCGACCACCCACAGGGACGCGAGCGGACCCTCGATGAACGGCTTCGCGGCCAGGCCCACGATCACGATGGGGATGGTGGCGTAGATGACCCACCAGGCGAACTTGTAGTCGTGGTGGTGCCGCTGCTCACGGTCGGCGAGTCCGCGGCCCCAGGCGGAGACGATCCGCACGATGTCCTTGAAGAAGTACACGAGCACCGCGGCGATCGCGCCGACCTGGATGACGGCGGTGAAGCCGACCACGGAGGTGTCGTCGACCGGGATGCCCATCAGCCCTTCGGTGATCTTCAGATGACCGGTGGAGGAGACGGGCAGGAACTCCGTGATGCCTTCGACGATGCCGAGGATGGCCGCCTGGCCGATGCTGATGGCACTCATCTGGATCCGTTTCTGTGAGGGCTGGGACGAGCCGTGTCCGCGGAGGAACGGCACGGCGCGGTACGGCCGCGGGGGTCGGAGAGCGTTGCGGCCGCGGAGGGATGGGACAGCATTGCGGCCGCGCGGGATGGGACAGTGTTACGACCGCGGGGGATGGGGCAGCGTTGCGGCCGCGGGTGGTGGCAGGGGCTCAGCGGCGCAGGTGGCGCAGGGCCCGGCCCGCGCGACCGCGCCAGCGGGCCTTGCGGCGCTGCCAGGCGCGGGCGGAGCGGGTGGCGGCGAGGTCGCCGAACAGCTCCTCGTAGGCGTGGGCGACGGGGGCCGGATCGAAGCGGCCGGCCGCGGCGCGGGCGGCCTCGCCCAAGCGGTGGCGGGCGGGCTCGTCGGCGATCAGGTCGCACAGCGCGACGGCCAGCGCCTGCCGGTCGCCCATGGGGACCAGGCGGCCGTCGACACCGTCGTTGATGATCTCGGCGGGGCCGAGCGGGCAGTCGGTGGCGACCACCGGTTTGCCACAGCGCATCGCCTCGACCAGCGTCATGCCGAAGGACTCCGCGTCGGAGGCGGAGGCGACGATCGACGCCTTCGCGAACTCGTCCTCGATCGGGGACACCGCGCCCATCAGCGCCGCCCGGTCCCCCAGGCCCTGCTCCTCGATCAGCCGCTGGAGCCGGTCCTTGTCGGCGCCCGCGCCATAGATGCGCAGCGACCAGTCCGGATGCTTGGCGGCGATGTCGGTGAACGCCTCGATGAGCAGGTCGAACCGCTTGGCGCGCACCAGCCGTCCGGCCGCGGCGATGACGCGGGCGCCGCCGTCGGTGGGCAGCGGACCCGGGTCGGGCACGCTGTTGGGTATGGCCAGGATCCGTACGCCCGGCAGCCGCATCCTCCTCCGGTAGACGGCCGCGTCGGCTTCGGTCGTGGTGACCACCGCGTCCAGGTCGCGGTAGTGGCCGGCGAGCTGGGCGCGCAGCTTCTTGGTGTGCGTGTCGTGGGTGAGGTGTTCCTGGGCGATGCGCAGCGCCCGGGGCGGGGCGAAGCGGGCCAGGTACACATTGACGCCCGGCCGGGTGCCGATGATCACGTCCGCGTCACAGCTCCGCAGGTACTCCCTCGCCCGCCGGTCGGTGAGGCGGCTGTACTGTTTGTACCGCTTCTCGGCGGTGGGGAAGACCTCGGCCGGCTGGCGCAGCAGCGGGTCGGAGGCGTCCGCGGCGTCCGCGCGCAGGTCGACCAGGGGCACCACCGTCACCCGTGGATCGACGGCGAATCGCGGGTAGGAGCGGTGGCGGAGCATCGATACGACCGTCACCTCGTGCCGGTCGGCGAGCTCGGCGGCGAGATTGAGCGTGGTGCGGATCGTGCCGCCGATCCCGTACACATTGTGAATCAGGAAGGTGATCTTCACTTGGCGCTCCCCGAGGGCCGAGCGCGTATGCCATCGGCGAGGGAGCCGCCCACCGCGCCGAACGCTGTCGGCGGTCGGGCGGCATCCAGCGCATGGAGATCGAGAGGCACCGCAGGGTCCTTTCCGGCCGTGCGCGGCGCAGGGCAGAGTTCTGCCCTGGTACAAGCACATGGCACACTTGACGGACAGCGACTTTTACACCGGTGTAGGAGTCCTACACGACTGTAAAAGATAAGAGGGAGGAACGCCAAAACCCATGGGCGCCCATTCGCCAGGACGCGGCTCCAAGCGGCCCAACGGCGCGCGCGAGGCCGAGATCCTCGATCTGCTACAGCGGGCCGACGGCGCGCTGACCCCCCGCGAGGTCACCGAACGCATCGGCGGCGGGCTGACCTACAACAGCGTGGTGACGATCCTCACCCGTATGCACACCAAGCAGCTGCTCACCCGCACTCCGCGCGGCCGGGCCTACGCCTACGCCCCCGTGACCGACGACCCCGGCTTCGCCGCCCGCCGTATGCGTTCCGTCCTGGAAGAGCGTTCCGACCGCCAGGACGTCCTGGCCCGCTTCGCCGACGGCCTGTCCACCGCCGACGCGGACCTGCTGCGCCAACTGCTCGAACCCGACCAGTAGCGGAAGAGGCCGTCCGGATGCGCATCGCCGTCTACATCCCCCTGCTGCTGTCCCTGCTCGCGCCCCTCGGCGCACGCCCCCTGTCGGAGCGGTGCGAACCCCGCCTGGCGACGTGGCTGCTCACCGTCTCGGCCCTCGTACTGGGCACGGCGACCACCATCTCCCTGGGGCTGCTGGCCGTCACCGGGCTGATCCGCTTCCCCGAGCTGGCCACCCTCGGCCACTGGTCGGCCCACGACGCTCAGCACGACGACCCCGCCGAACTGTCCGTCGCCATGATCGCCGGACTGCTGCTCGGCGCCGCCGTCCTCATGGCCGCCCGGATGCTCTGGCGGCGTGCCCGTACCCTGGCCGCCGCCGTCCTGGAAGCGGAGTGCATGCCCACCGAAGACGGCCTGGTCGTGGTCGAGGACGAGGCCCCGGACGCCTTCGCGATCCCCGGTCTGCCCGGCCGTGTCGTCGTCTCCACCGGCATGCTGCACACCCTGGACGAGACCGAGCGCCATATCCTGCTCGCCCATGAGCGCGCCCACCTGAGCGCACACCACTACGCCTTCGTCGCCCTGGCCCAGCTCGGCGCCGCCGCCAATCCGCTGCTGCGCCCCCTCGCCACGGCCGTGTCGTACACCATCGAACGGTGGGCCGATGAGAACGCGGCCACCGCCACCGGCGACCGCACCCAGGTCGCCCACACCGTGGCCAAGGCCGCCCTCGCCGCCCACCACCACACCCCCGCCCGCGCCGCCGGCGTCGGCCTGGCCATCTTCGGCCGCCGCGGCCCGCTCAGCGCCGCCGGCCCCGTGCCCCGCCGGGTCGCGGCCCTCCTGGCGCCGCCCTTCGGCCGCCATCCCGTCCTCGCCGCCGCGACCGTCGTCGTCCTCGCGGCCACGGCTCTTTCCACCGCCGAAGCCGCCCACGACCTCCACCTCCTGCTGGAGGCCGTCGGCGCCTGACAGGCCCGGACGACCGCGGGCCGGGCGCGTCCCCGTACCCCGGCCGCCTCCCCGTACCCCGGTACCCCTCGCCGTACGACCAAGGGACCACGCACGGCCGTCCCATCACCCCGTAGACGGAGGGGAGTTGAGGCCGTGCGACCGATGTCGTCCGACGCACACCAGCTGAATGATCGTTCCTGTCCCAATCCGCAAGCGGAAGGAACGATTTCGTGCGTAGACGAGGTCTGGCGCCCCTGTTGGCTGTCAGTGTCACGGCAACGCTGGCTCCCGCGCTCGCCACCTCCACGGCCGACGCCGCCGAGGTCGGCGCCGCTCCGGCAGCCGCCACCGGGAGCGCCCTGGACCAGTACGTCGAACAGAAGCCGAAGTGGCAGCGGTGCGAGGCCGACCTGCCGGCGGAGTACCAGTGCGCGACGATCAAGGTGCCGCTGGACTACCGGGTTCCCGGCGGCAAGCGGATCGACATGGCCATATCCCGGATCAAGAGCACCGCACCGGACCAGCGCCACGGTGTTCTGCTCGCCAATCCCGGCGGCCCCGGCGGGCCGGGGCTCGACATGCCGATGCTGATGAAGGAGTCGCTGCCCGAGTCCGCGCGGCAGAAGTACGACCTCATCGGCTTCGACCCGCGTGGCGTGGGCCGGAGCACCCCCGTCACCTGCGGTCTGGAGCCGGAGGAGGAGAACTGGCTGCGGCCGTACAAGGAAGCGACGTTCGACAAGGACGTGGCCTGGGCGCGCGATGTCGCGCGCAAGTGCCGTGAGAAGTCGGGCGCCACGCTGAAGCACATCACCACGCGCAATACGGCGCGCGACATGGACCTGCTCCGGGCGGTGCTCGGCGAGAAGAAGGTCTCGTACTTCGGCTACTCGTACGGGACCTACCTCGGCGCCGTCTACACCCAGATGTTCCCGGGCCGGGCCGACCGGTTCGTGCTGGACAGCGCGGTCGAGCCGGCGCGCGCCTGGCGGGGGATGATCCAGTGGTGGGCGGAGGGTGCCGAGCCGGCGTTCGACCGGTGGACCGAGTGGGCCGCCGCGCGTTCGGAGCGGTACGGCCTCGGTGACACCCCGAAGAAGGTCGACCGGACGTTCTGGGACCTGGTCCAGCGGGCGGACGAGAAGCCCATCGAGATGGACGGGGAGAAGTACACCGGCGATGACATCCGGGGCATGATGCGGGGCGCGGTCTTCAGTGTGAAGGAGGGCACCGAACTGGTCGTGGAGCTGAAGAAGGCCGCGGCCGGCGAGCCCGCCTCCGCGAAGAGGCTCCCGGCTCCGGCCGGAACGGCGCGCCCGGCCGCCGACGCCGACGTCCCGTCCGACAACGGCACCGCCGGCTTCTGGACCGTGGTGTGCAACGACAACTCGGCCGCCTGGTCCCGCGACCCCGAGAGCTACCGGCGGGACGCCATCGAGGACAAGGGCCGCTACCCGCTCTTCGGCGACTTCGCGTCCAGCATCAAGCCCTGCGCGTTCTGGGACAGGTCCGCCGAACCGGCCACCGTCGTGAACAACGAGGTCGGCTCGCTGGTCGTGCAGAACGAATGGGATTCCCAGACCCCGCTGCCGAGCGGTCAGGCCCTGCACGCCGATCTGAAGGGCTCGAAGATGCTGACGGTCCTCGGCGGCGAGGGCCACGGCGTCTACCCGAGCGGCAACGCGTGCGCCGACGGCGGGGTGGAGGACTACCTGACCACCGGCAAGCTGCCGGCGAAGGACGTGACCTGCGAGGCGACGGCCGGTTCGAACGGCGACGCCCGGGAGAACCGGAAGCGGGACGTACTCCCCGGGGCGCCGCTCCCGCAGCGCTCCCCGGACCGCTTCTGACCGACGGCAGGTGACGCGCGGAAGGTGGGGCGGGACCCGCGACGGGTTCCGCCCCATCCGGCCGGCGCCGCGGGATCACCCGGACGTCTTCGGCCCTGCCGTCGCCCATGGGCCGAGGGCGAACCCGCCACCCTCCCGCCGGACTTCCACCACACCCGCGCCACCGAAGTGCGCGGGGATCAGCAACTCCCGTTCATCGGCAGCCCGCCCGAGGATCCGGCGGCGGCTGGCGCGGGCTTGGTCCGGGGCCAGGCAGGCGTCGCTGTTGCAGGAGGGCTGGAGGATCTGCACCGGGCTGTGCACCAGATCTCCGACGAAGACCGCCCGGTCGCTCCCGGATACGAGCCGCAGCACGGACGAGCCGGGGGTGTGGCCGGGCGCGGACTCCAGGGTGAGGTGTTCGTCGATACGGTGGTGGCCGTCCCACAACACGGCCTGTCCGGCCCGGTGGACGGGCGCGACACTGTCCTCGTAGATCAGGCGGTCGACCTCCTCCAGACCGTTCCCGTACGCGTTGTCCGGACCGTAATGGAAGTCGTCGGCGGCCGGAACGAGGTATTGGGCGTTGGGGAACGTCGGCACCCACTCCCCGTCCGCGTCAACGGTGTTCCAGCCGACGTGGTCGACGTGGAGGTGGGTGTTGACGACGACGTCGACATCCCCCGGGCGCACACCGGCCCGCGCCAGGAGGCCGAGGAAGTCGCCCTGCCCCTGGTGGAACGGCGGCATGCCGGGACGCTCGCGTCCATTGCCCGCTCCGGTGTCCACCAGGACGGTCCGCCCACCGCTGCGCAGCACCCATGTCTGAAGCGCGAGCACCGCCCGGTCGCTCTCCGGCTCCCAGTGGTCCGGTGCCAGCCAGTCCTCGTTGTCCTTCCACACCTCGGCGGTGGCCTCCGGGAGCATGCCGGAGGTGGGCGCGAACGGTCTGCGCCACTCCACGACCCGGATGACCTCGACATCCCCCAGCACCATGCTCCGCACGCTCTCGTTCTCGTTCGTCATGCGCTCGACGTTAGGAAGGCCGAACGAGCCTCTCAATGCGCGTCCAGCTCAAGAGAATACGAATCCGTCTCACGCTTCATACGGGAGATAGGTTGGGCGGATGGATGTGGTGAGCGACGCGATCTCCGCCGTGCACCTCGGGCACCCCTCGTCCCACCGGGTGCGGACCGGCGGGAGCTGGTGCGCGCGGCTGGAGCCGTACGACGGCGCGGGCTTCTACGTCGTTCTGAAGGGCGGCTGCTGGCTGCTGGCCGACGGCGGCGCAGCGGTATCCCTCGGCGTGGGTGACGCGGTGCTGCTGCCCCATGGCACGGGCCATGTGATCGCCGATTCCCCGGTCGACGCGGCGGTCGCGAAGGAGAAGGCGGTGCCGTTCGAGCGATGGCTGATGGGGACGGGAACAGGGCCGCGCGCCCGGCCCGATCGCGATGAGCTGGAGATGCTCTGTGGCAAGTACTGGCTCGATTGCAGCCGTATGCACCCGCTCATGGCGGAGCTGCCCGAGGTCGTCCACCTTCCCCATCGAGTCGGCGGCCACCCGGAGCTGCGTGCCGCGATCGACCTGCTCGCCGGTGAGCTGGACGAGCGGCTCCCCGGCTCCTGCGTCGCGCTGCCGAGCCTGCTCGACCTCCTCCTCGTCTATATGATCCGTTCCTGGATGACCGAGGCCACCAGCGGAGCCTGGCCCGGCGCACTGGGCGATCCGGTGACGGCCGCCGCCCTGCGGGCGATGCACTCCGACCCGGCCGCGCCGTGGAGCAACGACCGCCTGGCGGCAGCGGCGGGCGTCTCCCGCCCCACCCTGGCGCGCCGGTTCACCACCCTGGTCGGCCGCCCTCCGATGACGTACCTCACCTGGTGGCGCCTGATCCTTGCGGCCACTCTGCTGCGGGACACCCCGGACACCCTGGCCACCATCGCCGGCCGGGTCGGCTACGGCAGCCCGTACGCGCTCTCACATGCCTTCGAGCGGGAGTTCGGCACCACACCGGGGCGGTATCGAGCGCAGGCCGCGGGGCGATCCGCCGCCGCGAGCCCTCAACCGGCGTCCGTAGCCACTGCCGACCGGTGAGCAGGCGCCTGCCGCGGCTATGACCCTCCTCGGGGTCCGAGCGCCGCGGCCACGAAGGACGCGACCAGCGGCCGGCGGTCCTCCTCGTTCCAGGCGAGCACGAGGCGGCTGGGCGGGGCGTCGGTCACCGGGACGCAGACCAGACCGGCCGGGACCGGTTCGACCAGCGAGCGGGGCAGTACTCCGATCATCCGGCTCACCGTGATCATATGGAGCAGCTGGACCACATCGGCGACCTCGGGACCGGTGCCATCGCCCCCGGGGACCCCCTTCCAGCGCGGCAGCGTCTCACCGGCCAGGTCGGACATGCGCACCGAGGCGCGCCCGGCCAGCCGGTGCCCGGACGGGAGGATGGCCACGCGCTCCTCGCTGTGCAGCGTCTCGTGGGCCAGGCCGTCGAGATCGTCGAACGGTGCGAAGAGCAGACCGACGTCGGCCCGGCCGTCGCGCAGGAAGTCGGTGCGGTCGGCGGGGCCGCTGAACAGGATGTCCACCCGGCGGGCGTCGGGCTGGTGGGCGTACTCGGCCAGGATCCCGGAGAGCAGCCCGGCGTCGCCGCCGGGCTTGAGCACGAGCCGCAGATGGACCTGGGTGTCGGCGGCGCGCCGGGCGTTCCGGACGGCGGCGCTGACCGCGTTGAGCGCATGCCGCCCGTGTTCCCGCAGCGCCTCCCCGGCCGGGGTGAGCTCGACATGCCTGCTGGAGCGGACGAAGAGCGGTACGCCGAGCCGGGTCTCGATCCGCCGGATCGCCTTCGACAGCGCCGGCTGGGCGATCGAGAGCCGGACGGCGGCCCGGCTGAAGTGCAGCTCATCGGCGACCGCGATGAAGTACTCGAGCTCCCGGGTCTCCAGTTCGATCATTCCTCCAGGTTATCGCCGAATGTCGAACCGGTCTTGGACGCCGGTGGCTCCGGCCATCAAGAATTGCCGCATGATCAACCACACGATGATCGTCTCCTTCGATCAGCCCCTGCCCGCCACCGAGCTCGACCAATACCTCGCGGATATCGAACGGGTCATGCTCGACTCCGGCTTCGTACGGTCGGTCGTGGCCCGCCGCCATATCCCCGTCCCCGGCGAGGAGGCCATTCCGGCGCTGATCGCGACCGCGATCGTGCAGATCGCCCTGGCCGACACCGACACGATGGCGAAGGCGTTCACCGCGCCCGGCGTGCACGAGGTCATCGACCGCTGGCAGTCGCGGTACCCGTACAAGGTCGCCTACGCGAACCACGAGCCGCTGGTATGAGCGACGTCTCCGGAAAGGTGGGACTGGTCACCGGCGCCGGGAGTGGGATCGGCCGCGCCACGGCGCTCCGGTTGGCCCGGAGCGGCGCCGCGGTCGCCGTGCTCGACATCGACGGGGGCACGGCGGCCGAGACCGCCGAGATGATCAGGAAGGACGGCGGGGAAGCGCTGGCCGTCACCGTCGACATCGCCGATGAACACTCCGTGCGCGCGGCCGTCGAGCGCACCGCCACGACGTACGCCGGTCTCGACTTCGCCGTGAACAACGCCGGTATGGCCTCGCACCACCGGCGGCTCGACCGGATGCCCCTGGACGAGTTCGAGCGCGTGCTCCACGTCAACCTGGCCGGGACCTTCCTGAGCATGAAGTACGAGCTGCCCTTGCTCAAAGGCGGCGGCGCGATCGTCAACATCGCCTCCAACGGCGGTCTGTACGCGATCCCGCACGCCCCCGCCTACGTGGCCGCCAAGCACGGCGTCGTCGGCCTCACCAAGGCCGCGGCGGTCGACCACGCGCCGGAGAACATCCGGGTCAACGCCGTCTGTCCCGGACCGACCCGCACCGCCGGGTTCGAGAAGGTGGCGGCCGGCACCGATATGACCGCGCGGCAGGAGGCGATCACGCCGCTCGGCCGGCTGGCCACTCCGGAGGAGGTCGCCGCGGCGGCGGTCTGGCTCTGCTCGGACGCCGCGTCCTACGTCACCGGGATCGCGATGTCGGTCGACGGCGGGCGGCGGGCATGAGTGTGCCCCTCTCGACATGCTCCATTCGGGCGGGTCCTGGGCCCCACCAGCGCATCTCCCCCGGTCGGCCCGTGTGCCCGGCCACTTCCCTGCCGCACCGGCACGACCGGGCGGGTGGCCCGGCCGAGCACATGAAGCCCGATGGAGCCGAGCAGAAAGCCGGCCACGGCGCCACGGCCCCGTGAGCTCCGATTCGCAGGGTGGCGCGGAGGCGCGCAGCATGGACACATCCCGTCGGCGGCATGGACAGCATCCCGTCGGAGGACGCTCCGCCACAGGAGGTCGGCGATGGCGCAGGCACCCGGACAGGAACCGATCGTGGTCGGTCTCGACCCCGATCCGGGCAGACGCGCGGCACTCGACTGGGCCGCCGACGAGGCGGACCGGCGCCGTCTGCCGCTGCTGGTGGCCCTCGCGCAGAACGTGCCGACCCCCGGGTACCGGCCGACGGGCGGGCGGCCGTCCTGGGAGGAGTGGAACGACGCGCTGCACGCGACGGGGGATCGTGTGCTGAAGGAGGCGGTGGCCTCCGTCGAGTCCCGGCATCCCCGGCTGCGGGTGTCGGGGCTGCTGGCCGAGGGGCATCCGGCCTGGGTACTGCGTGAGCAGGCGCGGAACGCCACGGAAGTGGTGCTCGGTTCGTGGCGTCTGAACGCTCTTCAGGAGCTCTTCGCCTCCTCCGCCGTCACCTTGCCGCTCATCGCCCACGCGCCCTGCCCGGTGGTGGTCGTACCGGAGTCGGAACACGCTCCCCGGCGGGAGCCGTATTTCGTGGTCGGGGTCGACGGCAGCCGCCACTCCGCGGCCGCCGTCGACTTCGCCTTCGACGAGGCCGCGGTGCACGGCTCGGCCCTGCGGGCGCTCTATGTGTGGCAGCCTCCGCGGCTCGGACTGGTGGACGAGGACGAGGCCGTCCAGGAGTGCCGCCGGCTGCTGTCGGAGACCGTCGCCGGGCGTACCGCCGACCATCCGGAGGTGGAACTGCGCCAAGAGGTCGTACCGGGCCACCCGGTGCAGGCCCTGGCCGAGGCGTCCGAACATGCCCTCGGCCTGATCGTGGGCACACACGGGCACGGCGGTTTCACCGGCATGCTGCTGGGCTCCGTCAGCCAGGGCGTGGTGCTGCACGCGCGCTGTCCGGTCATCACCGTCCCGCGCGCCTGACCACGGCCGCGGCGGACCCGGCGGCTCAGGCCCTGGTGGGGCGGGCGGCGATCTCCCGCAGCAGCTCCATCACCGCCCGCGCGCGGGCGGTCTGGGTCATGCCCTTCACCGAGGCGATCTTGACTTCGAGCGCGGGGCTCTCGTCCCGCAGCTCCAGTTCCGCGATCTCGCCGCCGCCGTAGGTCTGGCTGGTCGCGGGGCGCTGGTTCAGCACGGAGTATCCGAGCCCTCGGGCCACCAGCGACCGTACGGTCTCATAGCTCCGGGTGCGGTAGCGGACATCGGGCGCGGTGCCGGTGGCGGCCACCAGCGAGCGGAAGTAGTCGCGGCTGTGCGGCAGGTCGAGCAGGACGAGCGGTTCCGCGGAGAGTTCGGCCAGCTCCACGCCGCCCTGCCGGGCCAGCGGGTGATCGGCCGGGACGATGACATAGGCCGGGGCCCGCGCGATCGTCTCGCTGCGCAGATCCGGTTCGGCGGGCAGACCGATGTCGTAGGTGAGGGCGAAGTCGATGCGCCCCGCGCCCAGCGCCTGGACGAGCTGATCCGTCTCCGCCTCCACCACGTCGATCTCGATGCCCGGGTAGTGGCGGGTGCATTCGCTGAACAGGGGCGGCAGATAGTACGGGGCCAGCGTCACGAAGCAGCCGACGGCCACCGGCCCGGAGATGGTCTCACCGTCTCCCCGGGCCTCCCGCTCGACCTCACGGGCGCGGGCCAGCAGCTCCCGCGCGTGCTGCTGAAGCCTCTCCCCCGCGGGGGTCAGGGTCAGTCCCCGGCCCCTGCGGCGGATGAACAGCTGCGCCCCCAGGTCGCGCTCCAGGTTGTGGATGGCCGCGGACACGGCGGACTGCGCGATATGGAGCTCCCCCGACGCCTCCGTCATCGACCCGCGCTCGGCGGCGACGAGGAAGTAGCGGAGCTGGAGGAGGGTGAAACCCACCGGTGACGTCATGCGTGACCCTCGCGCCTGGTGATCCGTGTCCGTATCGACGCCGACCCTATGCGGCCGGCGCCTCATGGCGCTCGGAGGGCGCGTCGGGGACGTCCTCGGGGCGCAGCAGGGCGGAACCGGCGGTCTCCTTCAGGGACAGCGCGGCGATGAGCCCGCCGGCGGCGAACACCATCAGATAGGGGCCGGGCACCAGGGTGGAGCCGGTCGCGGAGATGAGCACGGTCATCAGATACGGCACCGTGCCGGCGAACAGGGCGGCGGTGATGTTGTAGGCGATGGACAGGCCGCTCTGGCGCGTGCGGGTGGGGAAGATCTCCGCCGACCACACCGCGTAGGTGCCGAGGATCGCGGCGAGGATCGCGCCGAGCAGCAGACCGGCGATCCAGGTTCCGGCGAGCCCGCTGCGCATCAGGAGGAACGCGGGGGTGGAGAGGACCAGGAGGGCCGCGGTGGCCCCGACGAAGACCGGTTTGCGTCCCACCCGGTCGGACAGCAGCCCGAACACCGGGACCAGCACCAGCCCCAGCAGCGAGATCACCGTGGACAGCAGGGCGGCGCTGCCCGCCGAGTGCCCCAGGTGGTCGGTCTCGTAGGTGACCAGGTATGTCAGCACCGCGTAGAAGGGCACATGCATGGCCGCCATCAGGCCCGCCGCCTGGAGCAGCTGCGGCTTGTGGTGGCGGAACAGCTCCCGTACGGGGGTGCGGGCCACGGTGTCGTTGGCTTCGAGCGCCCGGTACTCGGGGGTGTCCTCGATCTTGTTGCGGATGATGAAGCCGATGACGCCGAGCGGCGCGGAGATGAGGAAGGGGACGCGCCAGCCCCAGGCGGTCAGCTGGCTCTCGTCGAGCCCCGTCGACAGCAGCAGATAGACGAACGAACCGGCGAGGAAGCCCAGCAGCGAGCCGACCTCGAGCCAGCTCACCCCGAATCCGCGGCGGCGCCGGGTGGCGGTCTCGGCGAGGAAGCTCGCCGCGCTGCCGAACTCGCCGCCCGCCGCGAATCCCTGGACCAGGCGCAGGACCACCAGGAGCACCGGGGCGGCGACCCCGATCGCGGCGTAGCCGGGGAGCAGACCTATCGTGAGGGTCGCTCCGGACATCATGAAGATGACCAGCGACAGTGTGCGCTTGCGACCGATCCGGTCACCGAGCGGCCCGAACACCATGGCACCGATCGGCCGGATGCCGAAGGACACGGCGAACACGCCGAACACGGCGAGCAGTCCGGTGGTGCCGTTCTCGTCCGGGAAGAACACGGTCGCGACGGTACTGGCGAGATAGGCGTAGGCAGCCCAGTCGAACCAGTGCACGAACACGCCGACGGCTCCCGCGACAACGCTTCTGCGCAGTGCGGCGACGTCGGTGGCCACCTCGACCTCGGCCGTGGTGACGTCGGTGTGAGGAGTGGGCATGCGCGCCTCCTTGGGGAATGGGTGGAAGAAACCGGAGCTGAGCGGGTGCCGCCGGTCGCCGTGCCCTCAGCGCGCGGGCCGGCCGATTGGGGAGGGGGGCTGGATGAGCACACGGGGTTCCGCCTCGGTCGGTAACCGGCGCTCGCGCATCAGGTCGAGCTCCGGTCCACACCGGTCCAGGCCAGCGCCGTCGCCGCGTCGAGCAGGGCCCGCTGGGCCTTCCCGCCCACGCAGAACGCGGCGAACTCGTGCTGGTGGTTGGTGGCGGGCAGCGAGCCGATGCCGATGTAGGGGTGGATGGCGGGCACGACCTGCGAGACATTGCCCATATCGGTGGAGGCGCGGTTCATCCGGGCGGCCTGCCCGGGCGGGGCGAACTCCCGTCCCAGGTCGAGGGCGTTCGCACGGTAGTGGTCGAGAGCGGTCTCGTCGGTGCGGAACTCCGCGTACGGTTTGCTCTCCGGCTCGATCTCCAGCTCGCACCCGGTGGCGAGGGCACCCGCCTCGAAGGCCCGTATGACCCGCGGTTCCAGCTCGGCCAGTTCGGCGAGGGTCTCCGCCCTGACGTACCAGCGGCCGGTGGCCCGCTCCGGGATGGCGTTCGGCGCGTCCCCGGCGTGGGTCACCACACCGTGCACCCGGGCGGAGGCCGGCAGCTGCTGGCGGAGCAGCCCGATCGCGACCTGGGCCACGGTGAAGGCGTCGGCGGCGTTGACCCCGGCCTCGGGGTAGGCCGCGGCGTGCGCGGACTTCCCCGTGTAGGAGATCTTCGAGTGGCTGACCGCGAACGGGCGGGCCTCGGCGACGTCGACCGGCGCCGGGTGCGCCATCATCGCGAGGTCCACCCCGGCGAAGGCGCCCCGGTCGAGCATCTCGATCTTGCCACCGCCGCCCTCCTCCGCCGGGGTGCCGTAGACCTCGACGGTGAGACCGGCGTCGTCGGCGACGGCGGCCAGGCCGAGCGCGGCGCCGACCGAGCTCGCCGCGATGAGATTGTGCCCGCACGCATGGCCGAGGCCGGGCAGTGCGTCGTACTCGGCGCACAGCGCGAGCCGGACCGGCCCGCCGCCGAACCGGGCGTGGAAGGCGGTGTCCAGGCCCAGGTAGGACGAGGTGACATCGAATCCGGCGCGGTCCAGCAGCTCGGGTACGGCGGCCGCCGCCCGGTGCTCCTCCCAGGCGGTCTCCGGGTCGGCGTGCAGCCGCTCGGACAGGCCGATCAGCTCCTCGGCGTGCCGGTCGACCTCCTGCCGGGCGGCGTCTTTCAGCGCCCTCATCACAGATCGCCCGGTACGCCGTAGGAGGGGGCGGAGGCGGGGTCGAGTCCACGGCGCACATAGTCGTCCCGCTGCGGCAGCCAGACGGCGAGGAGTTCGGCGAGCCGGTCGACGGGGTCGTCGGCCCAGTCCACGCGCAGATCGGTCACCCGCCAGTCCACGTCCGCGACGACCGCGAGCCCCGCGGAGTGCACCGGCCCCTCCTCGCCACCGGCCTCGACGGCGGCCTTCAGGGCGGTGACCAGCCGCTCCTCCAGCTCCCCGGTGGCGGCGGCGTACGCGTCGAGGAGGACGCCGGGGATGTGCTCGCCGCACAGCATGTTGCCGGCCGCCACCGCGCCCTCGGCGGTGGCCGAGGCGTGCCTGCCCAGGGTGTGCGGTCCGCTGAAGGCGAACCCGGGCCCGGAGCGGCCCACCACGGTCAGCTGGCGGTACGCGATGGACTTCGCGTTGCGCGCCGCGCCGGTGACACCGGCCAGGGCGCGTTCCGCGTCGCCGTGGTCCGCCAGCCCCGCCAGCAGGCTGGTGCCGAGCGTGGGGTCGGTGATGTTCTGCGAGGCCGCCGCGCCGACCCCGGGCCGCAGATGGGCGACCCGGGCGGCGACCGCCGGACTCGATGAGCTGGCCACGATGCCGAACCGGTCGCCATCGCGGACCACCAGGGAGAACGTCATGCCCGCGCCTCCTCGGGAATCACGGCGACGGCGTCGATCTCGCACAGCCACTCCGGGCGGGCCAGCGCCGACACCACCAGGCCGGTGGAGATCGGGTGGACCCCCTTGGTCCAGCGGCCCACGGTGCGGTACACCGCCTCGCGATACCGCGGGTCGATCAGATAGATGGTGAGCTTGACCAGGTGCTCCATCCGGCTGCCCGCCTCTTCGAGCAGCATCTTGATGTTCGCCATGGCCTGCTCCGCCTGCGCCTCGGCGTCGCCGACGCCCACCGACTCACTGGTGTCGAGGTCCTGGCCGATCTGGCCCCGGACATACACGGTGTTGCCCGCGACCACGGCCTGGCAGAGGTCGTTGTCGAGGTTCTGCTCGGGATAGGTCTCGCGGGTGTTGAACGGCCGGATCCGGGTGTGCCCGCCGGCGACGATCGGGGCCTTCACCTGGCGGCCCTCGTTCATGGAGGTCATCGTCCGCTCCTCAGTTCTTCCGGCCCGCCGGGGCGGTGCCTGGCCGGTCGGTGGTGCCGTACGCGAGATAGGCCCGCTGGGTCGTGATGTGGTCGGCGACGTACCGGGCGTCGTGCCAGACGCCCCAGATGAAGCTCGAGCCGCGGCGGGACTGCCAGGGCAGGCCCAGGAAGTACACGCCGGGCTCGGACGACACACCGCGTCGCTGGTCCGGCCGGCCGTTCTCGTCGAACGCGTCGACCTCGAGCCAGCCGTAGTCGGTGGCGAAGCCGGTCGCCCAGACGATCGAGGTGACACCGGCCCCGGCCAGGTCCAGCTCCAGCCGGGGGTCGGTCACACACTCCGGGTCCGGCCCGAGGACATGGGCCTGTGGCTCCTCGGGCAGGTCGAGCCCATTGCGCTCGACGTACTCATCGGCCGCCCGGAGGAGCTCGAGATACTTGGCGTCACCGAGCGCGATGTTGGTGGCCAGATCCGGCGCGAACCGCAGCACACCGTCGTCGTAGGACGAGGTCAGCCCGACGAGCTCGATCCCCTCGGCGGCCAGGGCACGGAAGTCCACGGTGTGGCCGCCGCGAGCGCCGCTGACCGCGATGGTCACATGCTCGGCGCCTCGGGGCGGCGTCTCCGCGTCCCACCGCCCGAGCACCCCGAGCCACCAGCAGAAGTCCCGTCCGCGGTACTCACGGGCCGGACGGTCGTGCGGACCGACGGAGAGGAAGACCCGGCGCCCGGACCGGCGCAGCTCATCGGCGATCTGCACCCCCGAGGACCCGCCCCCGACCACGAGCACCGCGCCCTCGGGGAGCTGCTCCGGGTTGCGGTACCCACTGGAGTGGATCTGCACCGGGACGGCACCGTCCGGGACGATGGGCGGGATCACGGGCCGCTGGAACGGCCCGGTCGCGGCGACGACGAAGCGCGCGTCGATGGCGCCCTCCGACGTCTCGACCCGGAAGCCGGGCCGCCCGGCGTGCCTGCGCACCGAGGTCACCTCGACACCGCACCGGATCGGGGCGCCTATCTTCTCGGCGTACGCGACGAAGTAGTCCGCGACCTGCTCCTTCGAGGCGAAGGCATCGGGGTCGACATCGGAGAACTCCAGCCCCGGGAACCGGTCGTGCCACGCGGGCCCGTTCGCCACCAGGGAGTCCCACCGCTCCGAACGCCACCGCTCGGCGATACGGTGCCGCTCCAGGACGATATGCGGCACGCCATGAGCCCCCAGGTGCTCGCTCATGGCCACACCCGCCTGGCCCGCCCCGACGACGACTACGTCAGTCTCTTCACTCAACTTTCAGCCTCCACTCAGGCGGTAGTCCATCCCGGTGTCGCGTTGACCGTGCTACCGCACGACGGATCCTTGGACATGGCCGTAGTTCTGTCCAACAGATGTTTCCGCTGTAGGCGATCTGATTTATAGATTCAGAGGCCCGCACGACATGGCGAAGGCCGCCTCCGCATCTCTGCGGAAACGGCCTTCAGCCTGCGAAAACCCTTGCGCTCAGCCTCCGTGGACCGCGTCCTCCTGGTCCGGGATGACGCTGCCGTCCTGCCGTCGCACCGGGCCCGGCGTGCCGTCGGGGTTGGTGTAGCCGGTGGTGGAGCAGGGGTAGGTGGCTTCCTTGCGGGGCAGCGGCTCGATGAACATGGGGTTGATCAGCCAGGTGCCGTCCGCGTTGTCGTAGGCCCGGCACATGATCTCGTTCTTGTTCCGGTTGAGGACCAGGCCCGCTCCGGTGGCGTCGCCGACCATCGTCACATCGGTGTCGGCGTCGCCCCCGGCGATCACCGGGCGGTTCTGGGGAGCCTGCCGTTTCCAGGCGGCGGGGCCGGTGATGCCGAACGCCTTCTCGTTGAGCCAGCAGCGCTTGCCCTCGATATAGGGCATGACCGTGCCCTTACTGGCGGGTTCGCCGCCGCACCCCTCCTGGGTGTAGGTGATCCGCCCGTGGCGGTCGAGCAGGTTGCGGATGGCGAGGACGTGCTCGCGGTCGACGCCGACACCGCCCGCCCAGGCGTTGGTGACCGGAGTGCTGCCGGCGGAGTCCACCCACACCTCGAAGCCCGCCTTCTTCAGGACCCGGATCAGATCCTTGATCTGCGGGTTGTAGCGGGCGTAGGCGTGCAGGGTGTGGCTGCCGACCCGCTGGGTGGCGCCGACGGGCGCGGCCAGCGCCTCGGCCCGGGACTTCCGTGCGTAGGAGGTGACCTCGGCCTCGGTGTGACCCGCGAACAGCTGGGGCACCCAGGCGTATTGGGGAAGGGTCCGGCGGCTGTTCCACTCCCCCGCGAATGCCTTGTGGCCGTTCATCAGGGTGGCCTCGCTGCGGATGGAGAAGATCTCGTCCGTGCAGGCGGTGTCGGTGGACGTCGGCAGTGGCGCGCCGACGGGCACCTCGGTGCCGCATGCCTCGGTCAGGGTCCGGTCGGCTTCCTCGGTCAGCCAGGGGCTGGTGTCGGACCAGTGTGCCGGTCGCAGGATCTTGTCGTGTTTGAGAGCCCAGGCGATGGCGAGGTCGGTGATGTCGTTCTTGGAGACGGTGTTGTCCCAGTCGAAGGCGGCGACCGGCCGCTCGCCATGGCGCGCCTGTGAGTTACCGCAGGTTCCCCGCTCGTCGATCACCCGCTGAAGCCGCTCCCTGTTGTCGCCGTACCACGCGAGCGAGGATGAGAGTCGCGGGCAGTACGCCCGTTCGGCGGTGGTCTCCGCCGCATAGGTGGTGCTCGCCGGAATCAAGGACATCAGTGCGGCGACCGATGCCAGCCCGAGGGCGGCACCCAGGGGAGCAGTGCGCATGCGGTGGCTCTCCTTCGTAACGAGGACGGTGAGAACGACATGTTCATCTGACGGACAGTGGAACGCCTTGCACCGTACGCGCAATGATCACCCGGGTACACCGTCCGGTCGCTCGGCGCCCAAGCGGAGCGGACGGGTCCGGCGCATCACCCATTGAGCCCCTCACGAGGAGCGCTCCGCACCCTCGACCTCTTAATGTCGCGGCAGGGGCCGATGTGACCTAAGGAGAGCTTCCGCTCATGCGCGTGTTCAGATCACGACGACGCCTGATACGGATCCGTCTGTGCGCATCGGCAGCCGCTGTCGCGAGCGCCGCCCTGATGACCAGTTGCGGAACCGGGCCCCCGGACGCCCGCTCCATGGCCGGAACACCCAGCGCACGGCTCACCGGGCCCTCGGCGGCGAAGAGCGCCAAGCCCACCGTGGTCATGGTCCATGGCGCCTGGGCCGATACATCGAGCTGGAACGGCGAGATCGAGATTCTCCGGCGCAAGGGGTACGCCGTCCGCGCCATCGCCAACCCGCTGGAGAACCTGACCACCGACTCGCGCACGGTGGCCGACTTCCTGCGCAGCGTCCCCGGGCCCGTCGTCCTGGTGGGCCACTCCTACGGCGGCTCAGTGATCACCAATGCGGCCGCCCGGAGCAACAACGTCAAGGCACTCGTCTACGTGGACGCCGCCGCCCCCGCCGTCGGGGAGACCACCGGGGCGCTGAGCGGTTCCGCGTCCGCGCTGAACGCGTCGCCCGGCACGCTGTACGACGCGGTGCCGTACGCGAACGCCCCGAGCGGAGCCCGCAATCTCTACCTCAAGAAGAATGTCTTCCTGAAGAAGTTCGCCGGCAGCGTGCCGGTGCAGCAGGCCACGGACCTGTGGGCCGCGCAACGCGCCGCGTCCACCGCCGCGTTCAACACCCGCTCCAAGTACGCGGCGTGGAAGACCATTCCCTCCTGGTACTTCATCAGCAGCGGGGATCGGATCATCACCCCCGAGTCGGAGCGGAGGATGGCCCGGCGCGCGGGTTCGAAGGTCACCACCTTCCGTGGCGGCTCCCATCTCACCCTCATCTCCGACCCGGAGCCGGTCGCCAAGGTCATCGAATCGGCCATCAAGGCCGTGAGGTGAGGGTGCGGGCCCGGTGGTCACCGGGCCCGCTCCCCCGGGTGTCAGCCCCGGGCCATCGCGATGGAACCGGCGAGGCGTTCGCCTGCCTCGTAGATCATGTACGGCACACCCTTGTCCGTGCCGAAGGAGGGGGCCGCGGCCCGGCCGTTCTCGGGTGCCGATGAGTGGGAGTCGTAGAAGACGCCGAGGTGCTTGCGGAGCGAGAAGTCCTTGCCCACCTCGGTGATCATGAGGTCACCGCCGCTCGACTTGTCCTTGTTGTAGACGACGAACGCGGAGCCGTTGCGCGTCAGCAGATGCGGGCCCCCGACGTTGACCGCGCCCACGTCGGAGTGGCGCACCAGGGGTGTCTGGGCGAAGGTCCAGTTGCGGCCGTCCGCGGACCAGCCCCAGCCGATGTCCCGGTGGTCGGTGGTGTTGTTGATCATGAACAGCATCACATAGTGGGCGCCACGGGCGGGCAGGTCGTACTGGAACACCCGGGCGTAGGACGTCTCGGTGGTGCCCGCGGGCATCATGGACGTGCTCAGGACCACCTTGTCGTAGGTGAAGTGGATGCCGTCCTTCGAGCGGGCGAGCCGGGTCGTGGTGTTCTCGCCGTGGAAGTACAGCCAGAACTCCTTGACGTCCGCCTTCCACAGCACATGCGGCGAGGAGACATGGCTGACCGAGTAGTGCGGGTCCCACTTGTTGGCGACGATCGGGTTCGACGGGTATTCGGTGAACGGGCCCTCCAGGGAGTTCCCGTAGGCCAGGCAGATGCCGCCCGGCGCGTCATGCGGCGCGTAGTACAGGTAGTAGCGGCCCAGCGGCGAGGAGAGCTTGTCGTACACCCCGCGGATCGTGGGGAAGATGATCTCGCCCGTCGGGTTGTACTTCAGCTTCGACGGGGTGAGCAGTGTGCGGACGTAGGCGTAGTCGGGAAATCCGCCCGGCGCGGCCGACGCGGACGACGTCGCCAGCCCGCCGAAGGTGAGCGCCGCGCCGGAGAGGGCGGTGGCGCGCAGGAACATTCGGCGGTCCGGGCCGGACTGCGGCTCATGCATGATCGGCTCCTGAAGTCGGTTGCGGTCAGAGGTGGGTGGAGGCGGTGACGCACAGGCCGCCGAAGGCCACGGCCCATACGTAGGGCAGGGTGCGCACCATCACCTGGTGCGGGGAGACGCCCGCGTACTGGGCGCTCCACACCGTCTGGGTACTGGTCGGGTCGGCCACCCCGAAGACCTGGTTGTACGAGGCGGTCATGCCGAGGACGGCGACGGCCGGGTAGATGCCGGTGGCGATGAGGACGCCCGCTATCCCCGCGCCGAGGCCGAAGACGTTCAGCGGGCCCCGGAACAGGCACAGCGGCACCAGCAGGGTGAAGACGAGGACGAACAGCACGGCGTTCTGCGGGCTGACCGCCTTGACCAGCGGCTCCAGCGCGTCGATCGCGCCGGGCAGCTTGACCGCGGCGAGCAGGATGCCGATCGCCACGAACAGGGTGATCGGCGGCGCGGCCACCTCGAATCCGCCGTACAGGGTGCGCAGCAGACGGCGGTTCATCTCCCGCGGCCGGGTCGTCGTCACCAGCGCGTACGCCACTCCGCCCAGCAGCGCCGGGATGATGGCCACGTCCAGGCCCAGGGCGAGCGCGAGCGGCACCGCCGGGGTCAGCAGCGCGTACCACGGGGCGTCGCCGGGCAGCCGGCGGCGGTCGTCGCGCGAAGGCCGCTCCCGCACCGACTTCAGGGACCAGGTGTGCTCCACGCCCCGGCGCCGCGACTCCACCAGGACGTAGGCGACGGCCGCCACCAGGGCGAACGGGAACAGCTTCACCATGAAGCCGCGCACCGTGTCGATGGGCAGGTCCAGGGCGGTGGAGAAGAACTGCCACACCGGCAGTTCGAACGGCACGCCCACGGCGATCCCCATGAGGATCGTGCCCGCCGCGGTCACCTTGGGGATGCCGACCGCGATCATCGCGGGGATACCGATCAGACCGGCGAGCATCGCCGCGGGCGCCGATCCGGTCACGGTGCCGACCAGCGCGGACACGGCGAGCACACCGAACGCCACGAACACCGGCCGGTCGCCGCCGAATTCGACGATCTTACGGACCAGGGTGCCCGCGATACCGGTCTCCTCCAGCAGCTTGCCGAGCCATGAGCCCAGCAGGATCGCGATCATCGTGGCGGCGAGCGCGGGCGCCCCCTCCTGGAGCACCGTGTCGAGCACGCTGTCCTTGCCGGAGAGCGGCGCACCCGCCAGGAACGCGATCACCACGGCGAGCAGCACCAGGGCGAACGCCGTGGGCAGCTTGCGGCTGAGCATGGCGACGACTCCCGCCGCCATGACGAGCAGAATGACGACACCCATCGATCAGTTCTCGCTTTCGCAGGACACGGCGGCGGCCAGCGCCTCCGTGAGCAGCAGAGGGCTGCGGCCCAGGCCGCACGCGGCATGGGCGTAGGCGTGCGCGGCGACCTCGTCCGCGCCCGCGACATACGCGTACAGTCGGCGCCGCCCGAACCGCAGCGCCGTATGGCCCAGCGTCCGTTTGAACTCGGCGCGCACCTCGGCGTGGTGGAGCCAGACGTGTGCCCGCTCATGGGCGAGGGCGGCGGCGCGCACCGACCCTTCCGGGAACCAGTGGCGCCAGCCGCGCTCGGCGACCAGCCGCTCGGCCCGCTCGACGGTGTCGGTGTACACCTCGACCACCGGCGGCCGGGAGCGGTACCTGGCCAGCAGCCCGGCGTCCAGCCCACCGTCCCGCTCCACGATCCGTACGGCCTCGGCCCGCGGGGTCATCCGGCGGCCGAACTCCGTTGCCGCCAGGGCCCATTGGCGCAGCAGCGCGGGATCGCGGCCCTCGTGCGTGGGTGTCCCCCCGAGCAGGCGTACCGCGAGGTCCACATCCGGGTCACAGCTCATGTCCGCGACGCTCATGTCCGTGACTCCACAACGGCGACGACCGGCTCCCCTGCGCCGCGCGGACGCAGTTCGGTGCGGGCCAGGGCCAGCAGCGCCGCGGGCTCCAGAACACCGGAGAGGTCCGCGATCCGGCCGCCCACCAGGAGCCGCACGGCCGGGGCCCGTACGCCGCCGTCACCGTAGGAGGTGGCATCGCGGACCAGCGCGGCGAGCGCCTCGCCCGAGCTCTCCACCGTCATGGTCGCCACCCGCGCGTCCGCCGCGCCGAGCCGCACCACACCGTCCGCGTCGACCACCCGAACCGGGTGACGGGCCGCCCGCAACCGGCGCCGCACCTCGGTGCCGTACACCGTGTAGGCGTCCGTGCCGGCCAGTGTCCGCACATGTGTCTCGGGTGTTTTGAGGCTGGTGGCGGCGGCGCGCAGCCGCTCATCGGCGTCGGCGCGGTGTGCCCGGTCCTGGGTGCGCAGTTCGGTGGCGCCCGTCGCGACCGCCCGTACGGTGTTGGTCTGCGGATCGACGGTCACCTCCACCTCGACACCGTCGGCGGCGGCGCCCTGCGCGACGACGGCCCGCTCGGCCTCGGCGCGTACCGCGAGGATCTGCTCCTGGGTGGCGCCGGGCACGATGCGCTCGACCTGCTCGCGCACCAGCGCCAGCGCCACTCCCACGGGGCTGATCACCTCGCTGTGCCGGGCGATGCGCCCCTCGATCCCGGCGGAGGCGGCCAGATGCGGGGTCACCGCGGCCGCACCACCGCCACCGCCCACCAGGAGTGCCGTGTCCCGGTCCAGTCGGTAGTCGCGGATCATCGCGTCCACCACCGCCCTGACCTGCTCCGTTCCGGCGTCGAGCACCGCCCGCGCCGCACCGGCCACATCCGTGCCGAGCGTGGCGGCCAGCGGGGCGAGGGCGGCCCGCGCGACCTCCTGGTCGCTGCGCGCGAAGTCCTCCTCGCCGACCCGCCCGAGCGCGTTCGCCGCGCAGGTCATCGTCACCGCGAACCGGCCGCCCGCCGCGTCGAGGACCAGGTAGTCGTCCGGGTCACCGGCCATCGGCCGGACCGTGGCCACCCGGGCGTCCCGCAACTCGTCGAGCGTGGCGAAACAGGCGTAGGGCAGCCCCGCGATATGCGCACTGCGCGGACCGACGCCGACCACCCGCCCGTCGGAGACCCGCACCATGGAACCGCCGCCGATCCCGACCGTGCGGACGTCGAGGGCGCTCAGATAGGAGGTCTTGCCGAGGATCGTGGCGTGGCGCACCGCCACCTTTCCCCGCCGCACCACGCTGATATCGGTCGAGGTGCCACCCGTCTCCAGGAACACCCCCTCGCTGATCCGCTCCTGCATCAGCGCCCCGGCGACGCCCGCCGCCGGGCCCGACAGGATCGTCAGCAGCGGCCGCCGGCGCATCTCGTCCAGCGACATCACCCCGCCGTCGCAGCGCATCACCATCAGCGGCGCGGTCACCCCGGCCTTGGCGATGGACGAGTCCACCAGATCGGCCGTCGCCAGCATCCGCGGCAGGATGGCGGCGTTCACCACCGCCGTCCGGGTCCGCTTGTGCAGTCCGTACATCGAGGTGATCTCATGGGCGGCGGCCATCGGCAGCCCCGTGGGCCGCGCCAC
This sequence comes from Streptomyces malaysiensis subsp. malaysiensis, assembly GCF_040653035.1. NCBI lineage: Bacteria > Bacillati > Actinomycetota > Actinomycetes > Kitasatosporales > Streptomycetaceae > Streptomyces > Streptomyces malaysiensis. The sequence goes on along the minus strand of NZ_JBEZNG010000023.1, from coordinate 136,087 downwards.
GTCGAGCACGGCCCGCTCGCCATCGGGCCGGTCCACGCCGAACGGCTCCGTGGCGACGAGGACCTCGGCCCCCTCGGCGCGCACCCGCTCCACGGCCGCGCGCACCTCGGCCTCCTCGGTCGGGTCGGCCACATGCGCGTACGCCAGCGGAAGCCGTTTGCCGGGGGTGAGTTCCAGCTTACCGAAGGCGGCGAGCCGCCGTGTGATCACCGCGCCGGGCCCGCTGCCGATCCCGATCAGCCCGACCGTGGCCACATCGCCCTCCAGCAGGGCGTTGGTGGCCTGAGTCGTGCCGTGCGCCAGGAACACCACGTCGCCCGCCGTCCGGTCGACCTTCGCCAGGAGCTGTTCCAGCGCCTGGACGATGCCGTGGGCGACGCCGTCCTCGTGGTGGTGGCTGGTGGGCACCTTCACCTGGCCCACCAGCGTGAGCGTGGCGGCGTCGACCGCCACGGCATCGGTGAACGTGCCACCCACGTCGATGCCGACGCGGATGCGGCGGTCTGGAGTCATGGCGGGCACCTCCTTGTGTGTTGACGTGCTTGGGTTGACGAAGACGGGGACCGGAAGAGAGGGAAGAGAGAGGGGGCGGACAGGGCTGGGGGAACGGGGGCGGGAAGAGCCGTCGGACGGGGTCAGTAGCCGCGGACGTCGGGCCAGCGGCGCTGCACCCCCGCCCGGTCCAGGAGGCGGCCGAACTCCTCGAACCGCTTGTCCTCGGCCTGCACCTGGTGGGGCTCCACGCCCGCGTCCAGGCAGTGCGCGGCGAGCGCGCCCGCGACCTCGCCGATGTTCCACTCGACGGGGTGCAGCCGGTAGCAGCCGTTGGTGATGTGGGTGGTGCCGATGTTCTTTCCCGCGGGCAGCAGGTTCCGCATCCGGCGCGGCACCAGCGCGCCGAGCGGGATCTCGAACGGCACGGAGCCGATGTCGATGTAGGTGTCGCCACCGGTGGAGGGGTGCAGGTCGATGCGGTAACCGCCCACCCCGACCGAATCGCGGTACCGGGTCGTGCCGTAGGCGCCGACCACATCGATCGCGACGTCCTGCTCGACGACGGTGGTCACCGCCTTGATACGCCGCGCTTCGCGCACATAGGCCGCCTTGGCCAGACCGTCCGCGGTGCCGGTGACATCCGGGCGGATGCGCAGCCCCGGGAAGCCGGTGCCGCCATCCACACGCGGCGCCTCCGTCTGGAGCCAGTACAGCACCGACAGCGACAACTGGCGTGCCTCGCGCAGGGCTTCGGCCTCCTGGCCGATGTACGGCTTGAGCCAGTAGTCGTTCAGCGGCCAGTTGACGAGGGTGATGTCCGAGCCGAAGGCGCCCGGCCGGTGCAGCCCACGGGCGAGGATCCGGCGGAACCCCCACAGCTCCTTGTCCCCGGCGTCGGCGCTCTGGTCGGCGCTGACCGCCAGCGGGTCGAGATCCGGGTTGGGTACGAAGGTACGGGGCACGGGCTCCAGGGTGCGCGGGTCGGGCGCCTCGAAGCCGAGCAGCGGACCCGGCCAGAAGTCGGGCCGGTAGGAACGCCAGAAGTCGTAGTCCTCGGGCCGCTCCACGGTGTGGTCCTCGCCCTCGTGGTGCGAGAGCGCGAAGCACACGGTGATGCCCTGCTGGTTGTCCGGCCGCGCCTCGGCCGGGGCATGCGGCTCGTCGAACTCGTCCCGCGCCTCGGCCCCGTTGGCGTGCTCCACCCCGGCGAGTTCGAGCAGCTCACCGGTCTCGGTGGCGTCGAGGACATATCGGGCGGTGAACGTGGTCAGCCCACCACCGCGCAGGTCGCGCACGGTCACCGCGCGGATCACATCGCCATCCGTCTCGGCGGACACGGCCCGGTGTTCGGTCAGGACGGTCAGCAGACCCGCGGCCCGGTACGGGGCGATCATGCCCTCCAGCACGGCGAGCGCCACCCGCGGCTCGTGGCACAGCTTGCTGACCCGGCCGGCTCCCGGGTTCAGGTCGGCGAGCCCCAGCGCCTCGGCGCGCAGCGGGTACCACAGCCGGTAGTAGGCCCGGATTCCCTCGCGCAGCGCCCGGTACGACGCCGTCGTGCCGAACTGCTCAACCCAGGGGTGCTCGTCCGGCGGCACCGCCTGCGCGGTGAGCTGACCACCGATCCAGTCCGTCTCCTCGGTCATCACGACACGTCGGCCCGCCCGGCAGGCGCCGAGCGCGGCGGCGACTCCGCCGAGGCCGCCACCGACGATCAGGATGTCCGGTTCCGCTATCACTGTGCTCCTTGGGGTCGTGTGCGAGCTGTGGTGTTCATCGCCGTGTGCGAGCGGTTCGTCGTCACGTGCGAGCTGTGGGGTTCGTCGCCGTGTGCGCGAGCGTGGTGTTCGTTGTCCTGCGCGAGCGTGGTGTTCGTTGTCCTGCGCGAGCGTGGTGTTCGTTGTCGCGTGCGGGCGTGGTGTTCGTCGTCGGATGCGAGAGCTGTGGTGCTCGTCCGTCCGGGGCTTCATGGCCGTCGGCCGGGTGGACCCGCCGTCGCGCCGGTACGGAACTCGCAGGCCACCAGCGGCTCTTGGGCCTCCTCACCGGCCACGAGGGCGGCGAGGAGCCGGACGGCTGCCGCGCCGAGCTGATGCCGGGGCACATCGAACCCGGTGGGCACGGGTGCCGCGGCCAGGTCCGGCGGCGGGCTGCCGAGCAGACCGAGCGAGACGTCCTCGGGGCAGCTGAGCCCCGCCTCCCGGACGGCGGCGTCCAGTGCACGCCAGGCCGCGCCGGTGTCCGTCTCCTCCGCGACGAACGCCGTCACCCCGTCCGCGACCAGCGCGCGCACCCGCTCCGCCGTCACCGCGCTCGCCGGGTCGGCACAGCGCAGCACCGCCTCCGGGCCCGCCTCGCCACCGACGGCCGCCAGCCCTTCCAGAAAGCCGCGCTGGCGGTCGGCGGACGCCGGGGCGTCGTCGGCCTCGCGCACCAGGACGATGCGCCGGTGCCCCAGCGCCGCCAGGTGCTCCACGACGGCGCGGCTGGCGCTGACGTAGTCGGCGCCGACCCAGGCCAGCCCCTCCAACTCCTCCCGGCGGCCCAGGTGGACCACCGGGAAACCGTCGGCCACCAGCCGCTTGAGCTCGGCGACCGGCGCATGGCGGCCGAGGAAGAGACAGCCGTCGGCCAGACGCACCCGGCTCAACGCGTCCGGCCCGGCCGCGCCCGCCCCGCCGCTGCTCGACCCGGTGAAGAGCACCAGGTCATAGCCGCGGGCGGCCGCCTCCTGCTCCACTCCGACGAGGAACGGGTAGTACGAGTGCTGCACATCGGTCGGGAACGTCGCGGTGAAGCTGAAGACGCCGAGGAGGTTGTTGCGGGCGGCGGCCAGCCGCCGCGCTGCCGGGTCGTGTGCGTACCCGAGGCTGCGGGCGGCGTCGAGGACGCGCTGCCGGGTCTCCTCGGAGATCGTCGCCGCCTTGCCGTCCGAACGGGCCGACAGCACCAGCGAGACCGTGGCCTGCGAGACTCCGGCGAGCTGGGCCACCTCGGCCTGCCGCGGCCGTGACGTACGGCTGCCCGAGCCCGGATTCCGCCCCGGCTTCGCCCGCTTCCTCGACTGCTCCACGTTCTGATTCCTTCTCGCCGTCGCTTTGGTAATGCGCATTACCTATGCGCATTACCGAGCACTCTGCGGGTGCCGTACGGAACGGGTCAAGACCTGTGCGCCAACTTTCCGTCGGGCGGCACCGCATCCGGCACCGGCCCCTGGCGCGGGAATCACACAGGATTCAGCACACTTCCACCTTTCGGGTGAATAAGGAGAGATGCCAATCACATGGGGACGCCATCGGCCGAATAGTGAGCGAGGCAGCCGTGATGGACCGACGAAGGGTGACAGCAACCATGCGCACTGAGGCCACCAAGCGAGTCGCACACGTCTTCTCCCTGTTCGACGCCAATGGCAACGGCATCCTCGAGGCCGATGACTTCGACCTCATGGCGGGCAATGTGGTCGAGGCCGCGCCCGACTCGGACGAAGCGGCGAAGGACGCGATGCGCGCGGCGTTCCGCCAGTACTGGACGACCCTGGTCACCGAACTGGACACCAACGACGACGGCAAGGTCAGCTACGAGGAGTACGTGGCCTGCGTGCTCTCGCCCGAGCGCTTCGACACCACGATCGGCGTGTTCGCCGAGGCGCTCGCCGCGCTCGGCGACCCGGACGGCGACGGGCTCATCGAACGCCCCAGGTTCGTCGCGCTGATGCGGGCGATCGGCTTCCAACGCGCGAACATCGACGCCCTCTTCGAAGCCTTCGGCCCCTCGGACGACCGGATCCAGGTGGCGACCTGGGTGGCCGGGATCAAGGACTACTACGCCCCGGACAAGGCGGGCATCCCGGGCGACCTCCTGGTCTAGGGCACGGCGGCCCGAAACGGGAGTCGGCCAAGTGGCCATGGCGAGGACCGATGAGCTTTGCCCGCGGCCGCGGTCATACAGATGACCGCGCTTGCCGTCGCACTGCCCACCGAGCCACGAGGAACCGTCATGACCACTGACTCCGCCAACACCACCGCCGACACCGCCCACACCGCCACCGGCCCCGCCCCGTCGTCGGCCGTCTCCCGTCGGGCCGATATCGCGCTGTGGACCGGCCAGATCGCCCTCGCCCTGCTCTTCGCCGTCGGCAGCGGCCTCCCGAAGCTGGCGGGGATGTCGGCCGCCGCCGAGTCATTCGACCAGATCGGCTACGGCGACTGGTTTATGTACCTGGTCGGCGCCCTGGAAGTGGCCGGCGGCATCGGTCTGCTGATCCCACGCCTGGCCGGTCTCACCGCCCTGGCCCTGACCGGGCTCATGGTGGGCGCCGAGATCTTCACATGGGCCTACCTGGACACCACCTACTGGTACACCCCGCTCATCATCGCCGTGATCCTCGGCGGGATCGCCTACGGTCGCCGCCGAGCCACGGCCACACTCCTCGGGCAGCTCTCACACCGTGCTCGATAGGGCCGCGGCGGCCCTGAACCGTGCCGCGAAATGGCGCGAGCCCACTCCGCATGCGGAGTGGGCTCGCCCTCTGAGCGCTGGGCAGGGCTTGCACCTGCATCTCCCCGCAGGAAGCGGGGCGTCTTGCCTTGGACTACCAACGCGTGACCGGCTGCCCGAAGTTCGGGCGAGCACGACAAGGTCGAGTGTAGCGCGCCGCAACCTCGACCACGCCCGGCCCACCGGCCCACCGGCCCACCCGTCCACCGGGCCACCGGGCCACCGGGCCACCGCAAGAACTGATCGCCATGTCGCAATCCGACGCATGTCCTCGCACGTCAACGCGGCCCTACGGTCAAGCGGTGGCATACACCTACACCGTGACGGCGCATTCACACGCCGACCCCGACGCCGTTTTCTCGATCCTGCTCCGGCCGGGGTCGTGGCCCCTGTGGTCGCGGATCGACGCCGCGGAGGTCGAAGTCGGCGATCCGGGCGATCCGCAGCGGGCCGGGGACATCAGAATCTTCCGTACCGGCAGGGCCGTCTCGCATGAGCGAATCGTCGAGCTGATCACCGACAAGCAGTTCGCGTACGAGAATGTGAACGGGCCGTTCCGGTTCTACCGAGGCGCCGTCGAACTGACACGGTCACATGGCGGCGGCACCGACATCGTCTGGTCCGCACGCTTCGCCCCCAAGTTGCCGCTGTCCGGCCCCTTTTGGCGTTGGTACCTGACACGCTTCATGCAAGGCATGGCCGATGGCCTCGCCAGGCACGCGGAGGGCAGTAGGCACTGATGCGCGGACAGGCCGACGCGGCTCAGGCCGAGCGCAGGCAGAAGGGGTGTCCGGCGGGGCTGGCGTAGACCCGGCCGCCGCTTTGCGCCGCGGGGTCCACGTCGTCCGTGGGGTTCAGCCGACGTGCGCCCGCGTCGAGCGCCAGTCTGTCCGCCGCCGCCAGGTCGTCCGTCGTCAGATCGATGTGCATCTGCTGCGAGTCGCCGTCCGGCCACTTCGGGGGGACATGCCCCTCGGCCCGCTGGATCACGAGGACCGGGAACCCGTCGATCCGGAGGAAGTGGTGGGTCGCGGTCTTCGCGATCGATCCGCCCAGCAGCCGGTGCCAGAACGCGCTCTCGGGGTCCGGCTCGGCAGCGTCGATGATCACTGCGCCAAGGTCGATGTTCATGCTCGTTTCTCCGTACTCCCCCGCTCGGGCTTGATGTCAGACCACCGGGATGATGCCGCCGTCGACCCGGAACTCGGCTCCCGTGAGCCACTTCGCACGGCCGGACGCGAGGAAGGCGATCATCTCCGCCACATCCTCGGGATCGCCGGGCCGCCCCATCGGCACCTTCAGGTGATCCACGATCTGCCGTGTGACCTCGTCCATGCCGACGCCCTGCCGATCGGCGAGGTGCCGGAGGTGCTCGACCGCGCCCTCGGTGGCCACGAACCCCGGCAGGACGCACACCACCCGCACCCCGTGCTCGCCCACCTCGGTCGCCAGCTCACGGCTGTACGCGTTGAGTGCCGCCTTCGCCGCCGCGTAGGACACTTCGGTGCGCTGCGGCAGGCGGCTGGCGATCGACGAGACGTGCACGACCACGCCGGAACCCCGCTCGACCATCCCCGGCACCAGAATCCGGTCCAGCCGGACGGCACTGAGCAGGTTCATCTCCAGGTCCGCACGCCATGAGTCGTCGGACCGCTCGAGGGTCGACGCCGGGGCGCTCGCCGCGCCCGCGTTGTCGACCAGGACATCCACCCCGCCCACGCTGTCGAGGACCCGTCTGCCGAGCTCCGCCACTCCTTGGTCCGTCGCGAGGTCCGCGGGGATGAAGGTGGCGGGCAGATCCCCCGGAGGCGTGCCACGCGAGGCGGTCAGCACCGTCGCGCCCGCGGCGGCGAATCGACGGACGGTCGCCTCGCCCAGACCGCGGCTGCCACCGGTGACCAGCACCCGAAGGCCGCTGAGCCCCTCTTCCGGAACCGTCATGGAAGTGCTCCTCCAGTAAGATGAACCCGACTCCGGAAACCATACACAAGCGGAGTCCGATTCACCTTATGGAGGACTGTTGCCGTCGTCACGTCCGCTGCGCGCCGATGCGCGGCGCAACCGCGAAGCGCTCCTGGCCGCGGCACGGGAGGCGTTCCTCACCGGCGAGGCCGACGCCCATGTGGAAGAGATCGCCCGGCGGGCCGGAGTGGCGGTCGGGACGCTCTACCGCCACTTCGAGACCCGCGAAGCCCTCGTCGAGGAGGTCTACCGCCAGGAGGTCGACGAACTGTGCGCCGCACCCGCGGAACTCCTCGCCCGTAGCGCCCCGGAGGAGGCCCTGCGCCACTTCCTGCTGCTGCTCGTGGAGCACGCGGCCGTGGGCAAGGGAATGGCCGTCGCGCTGGAGAGCATCATGGCGACGGATTCACCCGTCTTCGACGACTCCCGTACGCAGATGGCGGAGGCTCTCGACCAGTTGCTCAAGGCGGGCGCGGCGGTCGGCACCATCCGTGGCGACGTCAGCGGGCGCACAGTGCTGCGCGCGCTGGGAGGCATCTGCGGAATGCACACCACGGAGGGCTGGCAGGACGAAGCCGTGCGCATCACGGCGATCCTCGTCGACGGTCTGCGGTTCGGCGCGGACCACGCGGGCTGAGCCGACGCGGCAGTCCCCTCCCCGCTCGCGAAAGCCCGCCGAGCCGGGAATTCCTCCCCGCCAGCGGGCTTCGCGCACCGTCGGGACGGCGGGAGCTGATCAGATGAGTGTGGCCACCTTCTCGGAGGGCTTGTTGCGCCGCCAGCCCACGGCGAGGTAGGCCAGCATCCCGGCGGGCGGGAGCGCGCAGACGGCCCAGCTGATGGACAGCGGCGGGCCCGGCTGGTCGAGCACACTGACACCCCGCAGGGTGCCGCGCCCATGACCGGCGTGACCGTCGATGTCGAACGTGAAGCTCCATGTGCCGGATTCCGGCAGGGCCTGGACGTCCAGGCCCCAGACATCCCGCTTACGGGGATGCCTGACCAGCGGGGTCTCCCGGTCGTCGGCGTCCAGACCGGGCCCGTCGAGAGTGAGCGTGCCGTCCTTCCCCGCGATACCGCCGTCGGGTACGAAGGTGAAGTCGAGTGACTGCATGGCCCGCAGGGGCCACTCGGAGAACCCGACCGTCACCGTGTAGGGCCCCGCCTGTACCCGCTCGGTATGGACGACGCCCACCGGGGCGTACGCCGCGGCCGGCGCGGTCGACACCGCCACCAGCGCGAACGCGGCGGCCACCGCGAGCACCAGCCGGCGTGCGTGGTCCCGCACCCACCGGGACGCGGAGGCCACGGCGGGGAGTAGCGGTGAACGTGAGGAGCGCATGGGTCATCGGCCCTTCGTGGCTGGTGCGGTGGAGTGCTCGCGCAGCAGAACGGCGAGCCGGGCGGCGAGATAGCCCGCGAGGGCGCCGGTCACCAGGCCCACGGCCGTCATCGTCAGCAGTTCGGCCGCGGTCGGGCCGGTTTCGCCGAACAGGGCGCTCTGGACGGGAAGGGAGAGGCCGATCACGGCTCCGCCTCCGGCGCCCATGATCTGTGGTGCGATACGGCCCGACCAGCCCCGCTTCCTGCTCAGCCTCAGCAGTGCGGTGATGGCCGCCGCGGCGAGGAGCATGAACACCGGGATCTCGGAGGGCAGTTCGGGCGGGTTGTGGCCAAGGTTGTCGCGCAGCGGCAGACCGCTCGCGTCGGCGTAGACATGGGCCGCCCACGGGGAGAACCACCATAGGAGGATCTGTAGGGCGCCGAGGGTCGCGGCGGTCGTCAGTGCGGTGCTCCACCGGCCGATGGTGAGCGTTCCCATGATCAGCAGGAGGGTGGAGAACACGATGTTCCCGACGAGATCGGGTTCGACCGGCAGCGGGAGGGCGTCGAACGCCTTCGTCGTGATGGGGCTGAAGGTGATGAGCACGGGGATGCTGAGGATCACCCCCGCTCGGCCCCAACGGGTGTCGCGCGCCGAGGCGAAGACGATGACGCTCCCCACCATGGTGAAGGAGATCGACAGGAACAGCCCGATATGGGGTGGCGAGTCCAGCACGGCGTCGAAGCCGTACAGCGAGTGCCACCACAGGTCCAGAAGCCCGAAGAGAAGGAACAGTGCGGCTCCCGTACCCGCGATCAGATAGCCCAGCGGGGCCCGGAAGACCCCGCCGAAGACGCGTACGGGTTTGCCACCGGGAAATTGGTCCACGGACCGGCCGGCGCGCTGGGCGGCGGTCGCGATCAGGACCATGGTCAGGCTGGCGATACCGGCGAGGGCGCTGCCGGAGTACAGCATGAGGTGGGAGAGCGTGAAGAACGTGTCCGGGCCGACGTCGACATGCCACTGGATGTCCCAGCTCAGGCCGAACAGGGACGTCATGGTCCCGGCGAGGACGGTGTTGGCGGCGATGGGGCCGGTCCGGCTGTCGCGGGAGACGCGGACAGCGGGGGACGGCCGGGGTGCGCTGCCGACACCGGTGAGGGGTAGTGCTGTGTCCACGGGAATGCCTTTCTCATGACCGTGCGAGAGCGGTTACCGGCGCTGTGCGGCCGGTTGGTCACCGGCGTTGTACGGCCGGTCGGTTGTCGGCCTTGTGCGGCCGGTCGGTTATCGGCCTTGTGCGGCCGGTCGTTCAGCCGGAGATCGCCAGGGGGAAGTCGAACTGGTCGCTCCGTGTGCCGTGGTCGACGCTGACGTGGAAGGTCCATCGCCCCGGCATCATCAGGTGGACGGAGGTGGAGTAGCTCCCCGGGCCGTGAACCTGTGCGTGTGCCGCGGGCGTCGCGTGTCCATGGGTGGGCATCACGGCCTGAAGCGTGACGGTGGACGGATGTCCACCCCCTTCTCCCCGGCGCGAGGTCAGACGGATGTCGATGTCCGTGGTGCCGGTGCGGGGCCTGGCCACGGTCAGTGTCACTTCGCCGGTGGCATTGCCGCCGGTCAGCGAGACGGCCTCATCCGTCCAGGACGGGAGGAACCCGACGGCCACCAGTGTGAGGGACACCGTCAGCAGGGCCGCGGCGGCTCCGTACAGGAACCGGGCCGCGGGGGTGCCGCGGGTCTTGCCGAGCGCGTTCACCTCGCTCCTCCCGCCGGGGACACACGCAGGAGGTAAGGGACGGTCAGGACGGCGCTGTCGCGCTCGGCCTGAATCCACACACGGTAGTAGCCGGGACGGGAGAAGGTGTACACGAAGGAGGCGTCCGGCCCGTAGGCGGCCACGGTCTCGTCCGCGGGACTGTCGCCGTTGAGGGGCATCAGCCCGCTCATCGAACCCGTACCCGCCCCGTGTCCGTCTCCCTTACCCGTCTCGTGTCCGTCTTCCATGGCGTCGGCGTCTCCGTGTCCCATGGCGTCGGCGTCTCCGTGTTCCATGCCACCCGCGTCTCCGTGTCCTATGGCGTCCGCGTCGTGGGCCGGAGCGGCTCGCATGTCGTGTGCGGAGTGGCCGCTCATATCGCCACCCATGGAGTGCGCATGAGCCCAGACGGGCGCGCCCTGGGCGGCCTGTCCCATCCGGGTCGGGCTGGTCGCGTCCGCCTTGTCGAGCGGCCCGACCACGATCATGTGGCCGACCATGCCGAGCCAGGGCTGGAGCGTCGGTGTGTCACCGATGCGCGCGGTCAGGGTGCTCGCCTCTCCCGCCGTGGGCGAGGGCGCCGACAGGCGCACCGGCACACCCTCGATGGTCCGCGTGCCCGGCCCCTGCGGGGTGAGTTCGGCGGGCAGGGCCGGGGCGCCGCCACGCGCGGAGCCGTTACGGGAAGAGCCGCCGCGCGCGGGGCCGTTGTGCTCGGGGCCGTCGGCCACGGTCAGGCCGGTGGCCGAACGCACCTGCTGGACCCCGCCGCCGAGGCGGGCGAACTCCGCGGACACGGCGTAGTGGCCGGCGGCGGGCAGCCGCAACCGGACCTCGTAGGTGGCGGGCGCGGTGCGTATGGGGTGCAGGTGCCAGAGCTCGCCGGTCGGCCCGATGACCAGCAGGTGCATCAGGGCGCCGTCGTGGACGACGAGGTCGTCCGCGGGCAGGCCGGTGGCGCCGTCGGTCACGCTCAGCCGGAGTGTGCCCCGTTCCCCCGCCGTGGCCGGGTACGAACCCAGCTCCAGCGACACGGGCGGCCGGGAGTAGTCGTTCGTCACCGGCCGGACGACCGCGTAGGGATCGGTGACGTTGTCGTTCGTGGCGTCCACCTGCCCGCCCGGCTGGGGCGGCGGAGGCAGGGAGGCGGACAGCAGTGCGGCGGTGACGGCTACCGCGAGCGCGGCCACGACACCTCCCGCCGGCAGCAGCACCCAGGCGCCGCGCCGGACCCTGACGGCGACGAACAGGGTCACCAGGATGAGCACCCCGGCGGTGACGAAGCCGCCGAACACGGCGAGTTCCGGCGGAGACGTGGCCTGGCCGGGCACCACAAAAGGGATCCGCGACGTGCGGGATCCGTCATCGACGACGAGCTCCCAGGGACCGGCTCGATCGATGTCCAGGGCGGCACCGTAGGACCCCGGTGTGCCGCCGAGCCTGACCGAGGCCCTGCTGGTGGTGGTCCCGGCCGAGGAACCCTCCGCCCGGTCCGCCGACACACCTGTGGGAACGGCGCCCAGGCGCAGGGTCCCCGCGGCGGTGCCCCGATGGGTGAGCACATCCACGTGCAGGGGGCCGGGCAGCCCGGTGACGCGCCGCAGCATGAAGGTCAGGTCGCGGTCGCCGAGCGTCTGTGCCACCTGGAGGTCGCCCCCGGCCGTGGGATCCGCCCGCGCGGGGGATGCCGCGACGGCGGAAAGGCCCAGCGCACAGAGCACGGCCGCCACCACGCGGACCACGCGCGCCGCGCATGAGGTGCCGGGGTGAATCCGGCCGGTGGATCCGCTGCCGACGGATGTGGGGGGTGCGTTGTCATTCACGCGGCAGACAGTAGAAACCGCGCCCCGCGCGTGTCGTCACGCAACCGTGGTACGCCATCTCCCCCGTGCGGGGGACAACGCCTCCCCCGGAGGCAGGAATGTTTTCCCGTGGGGATCGTGCACTATATGTGCACGCCTGGTTCGACCGGCCGCGTTCGAGGCGGTTCAACCGGCCGCGTACGAGGCGGCGTTCACCTTGCGCACTGCCACTTCCGGCATGCCCGCGTGCGGGCGTACAGACGCCCTGAGAGAGGGGCCGTGTCCGTTCAGATTCGGGACGTGAGTGGGTCCCTGACCCGGCAGTCCGTCATGGTGGCGGGGTTCTGCCTGCTCGCGGATACGCTCACCTTCTACTACGAGGGTTGGCATGTGTATCCCCCCTTGTCCTTCTGGTGCCTGCTGGTGGGGATCGTCCTGGTGGACGCGGCGCTGGCGAGTTCGGCCCGTCTCTCGGGAGTCGTGGCGCTCGCCCAGGCGGCCCTGGCCGTGGCCAGTGCGCTGCTCCTGCCCGGCGGCGGCGCGCTGCCGGACGCGAACGACGCCGGACTGCTCATAGCGGCCTACCGGGCCGGGGCCTGGCTGAACGGCCGGCGGGCCGTTCTGGCTCTCCTGTACCTGGCCGCGGGGTCCATCGGGGCCAAAACACTCGGCGGAACGACCGATCTCACCGAGTGGCGCTCCATTCTGCTGGGCGCGGTGAAGCAGGCCCTGCTCGCATGGCTGGTCGGCCGGTACACCACCGCTCGCGGCGCTCATATCGCCGAACTGGAACAGCGGGCCGTCCGGGAGCGGGAGATCGCCCGGCAGAACCTCGCGGATGCCATCGCCGAGGACCGCAGCGCCATCGCCCGGGACCTCCACGACGTCATAGCCCACCATGTGAGTGCCATCGGTGTGCATGCCGGGGCCGCCCGTCTCGGGCTGTCCGCCAAGGAGGGGTCTCCGGTCTCGGCGGCGCTCACGGCGGTGGAGACCTCCAGCCGCGCGGCCCTCCTCGACCTGCGCCGGCTGCTGGACTTCCTGCACGACAGCCCCGCGGAGGGCGCACGGCAACCGGGGTTGGGCGACCTCGGCGAACTGGTTCACGCCATGTCCGCCGCCGGGCTCAAGACGAACGTGAGCGTTCAGGGCGCCCGCCAGGAGCTGGAAGGATCCTTGGACATCGCCGTCTATCGTGTGGTGCAGGAGATGCTGACCAACGCTCTTCGCCACGGCGACGGCCACGTGGACATCACCCTGCGCTACGGGACTTCGCGCATCACGGTCACCGCGATCAACCCGACAGCCTCCTCGAAACGTCTGGTGGACGACTCTCCGCACCGGGGCATCGAGGGCATCAGCAGCCGAGCCCGCATGTTCAACGGCTTCGCCTCGTACGGACCGATCAACGGCGGAGCCGACTGGAAGACATCCGTCACCTTCTCCATGGACGGCACATGAGTCTGCGTATCCTCCTGGCCGACGACCACGCCATGTTCCGCTCCGGACTGAACGCGGTCCTGAGCACCCAGGACGACCTGTGCTGTGTGGCGGAAGTGGCCGACGGCCAGGCAGCTGTCGAGGAAACCGCCAGGCTGAGGCCCGACGTGGCCATTCTGGACATCCGCATGCCGCGCCTGGACGGTCTCCGCGCGGCCGAACGCATCCTGAACAGACCGGGCAACACCACGAAGGTCATCGTGCTCACCACGTATGACGAGGACAGCTACGTCTACAGCGCCCTGCACATGGGAGTCAGCGGATTCCTTCTGAAGAGCGTCCCTCCCGAGGAGACCATCGCGGCCATCCGCATCGCGGCCAGAGGTGATGCCATCATCGATCCCTCGGTCACCCGCCGTCTCATCTCCCGCTTCGCCGGCAGCATCGCCCCGCCCGCGTCCTCCACCGCGCTCGACAGGCTGACGGCCCGCGAGTACGAGGTCCTGATGCTCATGGCCCAGGCACACAGCAACACGGAGATCGCACGGAGCCTCGGCATAGGCGATGAGACGGTCAAGACACATGTCTCCCGGATCCTCGCGAAGCTGGGCCTGCGCGACCGCACCCAGGTCGTCATCTATGTGGCTTCCCACCAGCTCGTGACACCGCTTCCGGCGCCGCCGCCCGGTGCGGAGAAACCGGCTCGGCGCAAGGGAAGCGGTCGCCGCCGCGCCACCTGAACCGCCCGACATCATGTACCGGTTGAAAGATCACCGAAGTGATAGCCGAGTGCCGCGATCGAAGCGCCACTTGGCCGACCGATGGACAAGGAATCCCGGGCAGGCAAGTAAAACGCACCCAGCCGGTATTCCACCTCCTCGGCCACGGCTGCGCACAGCCGCCACTCCACCACGGTGATGACGGCATCACCACCCTCAGCGTCCACGACCCGGATCGTGTTACCCGGCCAGGATCGAGTGGAGTGTGTGGGCGTATGCCGAGCCAAAACGGCGAGGAGTAACACGGATTTGCCGCGCGGCGCTGTACGTAATGCCGATTGGTCATCGGCGCGCGCCCTCCCTGGTCGATCACCGGTCCCCCCCGGTTCAGGAACGGCAGGGCGCGTGGCGCGGGCGGGCACACAGTGCCCGCCCGCGCCCTCCTCGCGTTCGCCCACCACCCACAGATGCCGACAGCGGCCGGTACCCCTCGGCATGAAGGGGTACCGGCCGCCGTCCACCCGGAAGGGTGAGGAGTCAGAGCCGTCGGATCCAGGCTGCCGCGCCATGGCCGATGGCCAGGTAGATCACCGCGGGCAGGGCGTAGTTGAGGAAGACGCGAACGCCCTCCGTGTCCATCGTGAAGATGTCCTGCGACCAGCCGGCGAGCCAGTCCGCCACACCGTGCACAAAGTCGACGAAGACATTCGCCTGATTCGCGTCGAGCATGTACAGCAGGATCCACAAACCCAGAAAAATGGCAGCGATGTCTGCGAGGCTGTGAATGACCAGCGCTGTCCTGTTTGCACCCATACCCCTTCCATTACGTGCCCGACGCCGATCGACATCGGAGTGATCGACGGAGTTGCCGGGGTATGGGTGATGTGCATTGTTGTTGTACTGACCGTTATCCGCTATGCGGCCATGGGGGTAACTCATGGAGCTCCCCCTTGCCGGGTCAGGCCAACCGAAACCTCCTTCACACTCGTTTCACACCGACGTTCCCGGGGCGTTATTGATTCCGCATCGGGGCGTACAGTGCCCTGAAATGAGAGGGCGCCAGTTCTATTGTCAGCCGGACCGGCCTGAATCCGGCACTGACCGGGGACCGTCGACCGGGCCCGAGGCGCGGAAGGTGCGCCGGTACGCCGACGGGGCCACACCGGCCTCCGCCGCCAGATGGCGGCGGAGTGAGGTGGCGGTGGCGAAGCCGACCTCGTGGGCGACCCGTTCCACCGGCAGGTCGCTGGATTCCAGCAGGTGCCGCGCCCGCCGCAGCCGCTGCTGGGTCAGCCAGCGGCCGGGGCTCAGACCGGTCTCCTCCCGGAAGCGCCGGGCGAAGGTACGGGTGCTCATGGCCGCGTGCGCGGCCAACTCGTCCAGCGACAGCGGCAGTTCCAGCCGTCGCAGCGCCCAGTCGCGGGTCGGCCCGGTACCGGTTTCGCTCGCCGGGGGCAGCGGCCGCTCGATGTACTGCGCCTGCCCGCCGTCCCGGTACGGCGGTACGACACAGCAGCGGGCGACCTGGTTGGCCACCTCGCTGCCGTGGTCCTGGCGCACCAGGTGCAGGCAGACGTCGACACCGCTCGCCGCTCCCGCGGAGGTCAGTACGTCGCCGTGGTCGACGAAGAGCACATCGGCGTCGAGTTCGACCCGGGGGAACAGCTCCCGGAAGTGGCCGGTGAGGGCCCAGTGGGTGGTGGCCCGGCGCCCGTCCAGGAGACCGGCGGCGGCGAGGAGGAAGGCACCGGTGCAGATGGACACCAGTCGGGCGCCGGGGCGGACCCGGGACAGGGCGGCGAGGGCCTGGGGGTCCGGGGCGGCGGCCGAGGCACGGGTGATCGCGTACGGCGGGATGACCACGGTGTCCGCCTCGGCCAGCACCTCGGGGCCGTGCCCGGGGGTGACGGTCAGGTCCGAGTCGGTCCGTACGGGCCGCCCGTCCACGCTCGCGGACAGCACCTCGTAGCGACCGTCCGCGGAGCCCAGGACCCGGTGCGGGATGCCGAGTTCGAAGGGGTAGACACCGTCGAGGGCGAGGACGACGGCCTTGTGGGCGCCGGGCCGCGGGGCCGGGCTCATCCGGCGGTCCAGTTCGGCCACGCGGTCGGCGAGGTCGCGGGCCAGGGTGGGTGCAGCTGACGCGGGGCGGGCGGTGGAGGTGGCGCGGACACCGGGAACGCGGCGGGCGGCAGGGTCGACGGTCATGGCCAGAATGTATCGGAGGCTGACCTTCTTGCCATCGCCCGGACCGGTCCGTACGGCCAGGATCGAGGCATGACTTCGACGGACACCTCCGAGAACCTCGACTCTCCGGACCCGGCGGCCGCCGCCGGCTCCCCAAACCCCGCCGCCTCGAACCCCGCCGCCCCGGAAGGCGCCCCGGACGCCGCCCCCGTGATGCTGGCCCTGCACCAGACGGCCCTCGGCGGCCCCGAGGTTCTGCGGCTGACCGAGCTTCCGCGGCCCGCGCCCGGCCCCGGGGAGATCCTCGTCGCCGTGCACGCGGCCGGGCTCAACCCCACGGACTTCAAGCACCGCGCCATGTCCATCTTCCTGCCGCCCCCGCCGATGACCCTCGGCTGGGACGTCTCCGGCACCGTGCTGGAGACCGGCTTCGGCGTCACCCTCTTCCAGCCCGGTGACGAGGTGTTCGGCATGCTGCCCTACCCGCACGGGGCCGGGTCCCACGCCGAGTACGTGACCGGTCCCACCCGCGCCTTCGCCGCCAAGCCCGCCGGGATCGACCACGTCCAGGCGGCCGCCCTGCCGCTGGCCGCGCTCACCGCCTGGCAGGCCCTCGTCGAAACCGCGGACCTCCGGGCCGGACAGCGGGTGCTGATCCACGCCGCGGCCGGGGGTGTCGGCCATCTCGCCGTACAGATCGCCAAGGAGCGCGGCGCACACGTCACCGGGACCGCGAGCGCCCCCAAGCACGACTTCCTGCGCGAGCTCGGCGCGGATGCCCGCATCGACCACCGCACCGAGGACTTCACCGACACCGAGGAGCGCTATGACGTCGTCCTCGACACCCTCGGCGGGGAGAACGCCACCCGTTCGGTGAGCGTGCTCCGCCCCGGCGGCGTCCTGGTCTCCCTGCTGCCGGGCGCCCAGGACACCCCGGCCGCGGCGGAGAAGGCACAGGTCCGTGCCGTCACCCTGATCGTCGAGCATGACCGGGCCGGGATGCGCGCCATCGCCGACCTCGTCGAGCGGGGCAAGCTCCGCCCCCATGTCTCCGGCACCTTCCCCCTCGCCGAAGGCGCCCGGGCCCACGTCCAGGGCGAGACGGGCCGCACCACGGGCAAGCTGGTCATCACCGTGCGCTGAGCCGGGTGTGGGCGGGCCGCGCCTCAGCCCGCCTCCAGGGGGAAACGCGTGTCCCACCGCGGCTTCGGCTGATCCGTGTTCCGGCCCACCAGGAATTCGGGGCGGACCGGATGGGGCGGCGCGTTGTCGATGGAGTTGTACGACACCATCAGCAGCCCCCGCCGGTCCGGCGAGGTGTTGTCCGACGAGGAGTGGCGCCCGTCGTAGGCGAGGGCGAGCTCGGTCACCAGGCGGCGCATGGTCCGGCTGTCGGCGGACAGGCTCGAGGTCGTCGTCAGCAGTGCGTAGCGCTGATCAGCGAGCCTGAGCAGGCATGCGCGCAGGGGGGCGGTGTCCTCGATGCCGGCCGGTCGCAGCCGCTCGGCCCGCACCGCGGTGTCCACCTGCCCGGGGATGTCCGCGTCGGGAAGTGTCCGCAGGTCCCGCGCCGTCCATTCGATGTTTTCGCCGCCTTCCCCGCCGATGTCCGCGAGTGCGGTATGGGTGGTACGCCCGCCAGATGCGCTGCTGCTGGAACGAGAGCCGGAATCCCTCGACCCGGTGGGCCGCCGCGCTCCGGTTCCGGTCCTGGGCGGTGTCCCGGTCCGTCATGCGAACCGCACCACGTCGCCCATGGCCACCAGGAGTTCGCGTGGTCCGCGGAAGGGGTTGCGGGCGTGCGCGACCAGGATGGGGCCGGCGCGGCGGGAACGAACGCCGACCACCTGGCCCGGCTGGTGGATCTGGACCGGGACCGCACGGCGTACGACCCCACGGTCTCCGGTCAGATGTTCCTGCTCAGCGCCCGTCGTCGACCTCCGACCGGGGCTTTTGGAGTCCGGTCGGGGCCATAGGAGTTGCCTATAGCGTCTGCTGACATTTGGTCTTTGCCTCTCGTTCTTTTCCCGATCTACCGTGAAACAGCTCGACGAGGTGCTCACCGCGAATTCCCCGGAGAATCGCGCTCTGCGCATATCGACCCCTTTTCCGTCGAGCGGACGAATACGCGATCGAGAGGACCGGTGGCATGGCCACGAGCGAGAATGGATCGGGAACGCGAGAATTCGCGGGAAAGCGGGCCCTGGTCACGGGTGGTTCGCGCGGCATCGGAGCGGCCGTCGTGCGCGGGCTCCTGGACGCGGGCGCCGAGGTGCTCACGACCGCCAGGTCGGCGACGAGCACGGCGCCGGAGGGGGCCACCTTCGTGGCGGCCGATGTGCGCACCCGGGCCGGGGCCGAGGCGCTCGCCACGGCCGCGCGGGAGGTGCTCGGCGGGGTGGACATCCTGGTCCACAACGCGGGCGGGGCGGGACCGCACAAGAGCGCTCTGGACATCCCCGACGAGGAGTGGCAGAACGCGCTGGACCTGAACTACCTGGCGTCGGTGCGGCTGGACTCGCTGCTGGTACCGGAGATGCGGGAACGGCGTTCGGGGGCGATCGTGCACATCTCCTCGGCCGCGGTCCGCACCCCGGTAGGGCAGTTCCTGCACTACACGACGGCGAAGGCGGCGCTGGAGAACTACAGCCGGGGACTGGCCCTGGAGCTGGCCCCGTCCGGAATCCGGGTCAACACCGTGAGTCCCGGCAGGGTCGCCACCCCCGGCGGCGAGGCGACGCGGGAGCAGTGGGCGCGCCTGGCCGCCGGGCCGGCCCTGACCAATGTCGACGACGCTCCCCCGCTGGGGCGCGATGGCCGGCCGGACGATATCGCCCAGGCGGTGCTGTTCCTCGTGTCCGACCGGGCGGGCTGGCTGACCGGGAGCAATCTCTTCGTGGACGGCGGCGAATTCCCCAGGGGCTGACCCCGCCGAGTCGTGAGAGAAGAAACAAAGGAATCTGGCATGGATAAATACACCGACAAGAATGCGGTGATCACGGGTGGCGGCAGTGGCATGGGGTTCGCCATGGCCAAGCTGCTGGTGGACGGCGGAGCCCGGGTGGTGATCACCGGTCGTTCTCGGACCACGCTGGACGCCGCGCGGGCGCGGCTCGGCGAGAACGCGGTGGCCGTCCGGGGCGATGTGGCCTCACTGCCCGACCTGGACGCTCTGGCCGACCGGGTGAAGGGCGAACTCGGCACGATCGACGCCCTGTTCGTCAACGCCGGTATCGCGACCCTCACACCCTTCGAGTCGACGACCGAGGAGATGTACGACGAGCTGTTCGCGATCAACGTCAAGGGCGCCTACTTCACCGTGCGCAAGCTCGCCCCGCTGCTGGCCACGGGCGCCGGTGTCGTCCTCACCACCTCGGTCGCGAACGTCATCGGCATGGTGGACACCAGTGTCTACGCGGCCGGTAAAGCGGCGCTGCGCTCGATGGCCCGCAGCCTCTCTCGCGAACTGCTTCCGCGCGGAATCCGTGTCAACGCGGTCAGCCCCGGTCCCATCGACACGGGCATTCTGGACGCCACGATGACCGAGGAGGACGCCGAGCGGTTCAAGGCGCAGCGGGTCGCGGACAATCCCATGCGGCGTTTCGGCACCCCCGACGAGGTGGCCAGGGCGGCCGCGTTCCTCGCCTTCGACGCCACTTACACCGCCGGTGCCGAGTTCGCCGTGGACGGAGGCGCCACCCAGCTCTGAGCTGGTCCTACCGGCTCGGACCAGGTCTCCTTGCGCAGGAGTTCGAGCAGGGCCGTCTCCGCGGGGCCCGCGGCGTGCCGGAGCACGGCGATGACGGGCTGGGACACGGCCGGGAAGACCGGGCGGACGAGGTGCTCATGGCCGTGGGGCACCGCTGAGGCCGGGACGAGCGTCACCCCCAGCCCGTGGGCGGCCCAGCGCACGGCCGTGGCCGTCTGGGACACCCGGGCGGCCGTGGTCGGAGCCAGATCGTTGTTCCGCAACACCTCCAGCAGCACTCCGTCGAGCGCGCTGTCGCGGTCGAACCTCACCCATGGCTCCCCCTCCAGCTCGCGCAGCTCGACCCGGTCCGCGGCGAGCCGCGGGTGCCCGGCGCCCAGCACCACGACGAATTCCTCGTCGCCCAGGTGGTGGGCGTCGTCGGGGGTCTGTTCACACGCCGCCATCAGGGCGAGGTCCAGCACGCCCCGGCGCCCCAGCCGCTCCAGCTCGGCGGAGCTCGGCTCCTCGAAGACGGTGACCTCCAGCCGCGGGAAGCGGCGGCGCAGCGCGCCCAGCGCCCCCGGCAGCTGGCGGGTGCCGAAGCCCATCTGCACCGCGACCACCAGCTCGCCCACCAGCTGATCGGCACCGGCCCGCGCCGTCGCCCTCGCCCGCCGCGCGGCGCTCACCACGACCTCCGCCTCCCGCAGGAAGGCGCGGCCGACCACGGTGGGCACCAGCCCGGTCGGCGTGCGGGCGAACAGTTCCACGCCGAGCTCCCGCTCCAGGCCGCGGATCTGCTGGGACACCGACGGCTGGGCGACATGCAGCAGCTCCGCCGCCGCGGTCACCGAGCCCGCCTCGGCCACGGCCAGGGCGTACTCGAACTGCCGAAGGCTCATCGGCTCCCGTTCCCTTCCCGCGGTGGACCGCGGCCCACCGGTTGTCATCGTCGCAACCGTAGGCAACCCGGTGCCGCCGACGGACATTCCCGTGGCCACCGGCGGGCCTCCCAGCAGCGGGCGGACGCCCGCCACGGCGCGTGTGCGCCGTGGCGGGCGTCCTCGGGTGACGGTGACGGCGGTCAGTCGCGTGGTGCGGAGGACCGGTTCGCGGAGCCGTTGATCACGAACTGTGAGCCGGGCTCCTTCACCACATCGCCCTCGGCCGAGTTGGTGATCGTCACGTTGGTCAGCGTGGCGTCGCCGCGCGCCCCGCTCATCGCGAGGATCCCGGACCCGTTGTTGGACTTGTCGATGGTGACGTTCTCGATCTGGACGCCGGGCATCGCGCCGCCGCCCGTCTTGAACTGGATGCCGTCGTAGGTGGAGTCATGGATGTCGGTGTCGCGGATCGTGACCCCGGGGATGTTCTGCCCCTGGGCGAACAGGGTGATCGCGCCGAACTCCTGCGCCTCGCCCCAGAACGCGCCGCCCGTGCGGTACAGGCCGTTGTTGGCGATGAGCGTCTCGCCCGAGAAGGGCAGCGGGTCGTGGTCGGTGGCCAGCATGATCCCCGGGTAGTTCATGGTGTCGGAGATCAGGTTGTTCTCGATCGTGTTGCCGTAGCCGCCGTAGACCGCGATGCCGTTGGCCCGCCAGGGCAGTTGGATGGTGTTGTTCCGGAAGTGGTTGTCGTGGCCGATGTCCGTCGAGGTGTCCTTCACGTACTTGTTCGCCCAGACCGCGAGTGAGTCGTCGCCGGTGTTGCGGAAGGAGGAGTTGTACACGGTGGAGTTGCGGGTGCCGTTGGTGAAGTTGACGCCGTCGGCGTAGGTGTTGCGGATCCGTACGCCGCTGAACTCGAGGCCGTCACCGGGCCCCCACAGCGCGGGGATGTTGGAGTAGTCGCGGCCGACCCAGGCGCCGACGTTGGCGTGCTCGAGCCACACGTTGGTGATCTTGGTGTTCTTGCCGAAGCGGCCGTTGAGCCCGACCCCGCCCTCGGCGCCGCCGTCGCCGCCGCGGATGGTGCCGGAGCCGAAGATGGCGATGTCGGAGATCTTGGTGTTGTCGTCGATGTCGAAGCCGAAGTTGCCCTCGTGGGGGTGGTTGATGCCACCCGCTTCCTGGGGCGGGATGAGCGAGTAGAGCTGGGAGTGCCACATTCCGGCACCGCGGACGGTGACGTCCCGGATGCCCATCTGGTTGTACTGGCCCTGGTTCTGTGGATCGTCGGTCAGGATCTTCTTCTCCTGGCGCCACTGGCCCGCGGGGATCCACACACAGGGGATCGCGCCCTCCTGGTCCGCCGTGACGGCGCGCTGGATGGCGTCCGCGTCGTCGATGCCGTCGTTGGGCACCGCCCCGTAGTCGGTGATGGAGACGCATTCGGCGGGCTTGGCCGCCGGTGCCGCGACCTGCTCCAGATCGATCATGTCGATGATGTAGAAGGCCGCGTCGTCACCGCTGTCCCGCTGGAGCCGGAACTCCGTACCCACCGGGTAGGTGTCGGTGAGCAGGGCGTGGGACTCGTCGAACAGCCGCCGGGCGTCCCCGCCGGGCCGGTTGGTCAGGCCCTCCGGGTCGTCGGTCGTGCCGTAGAGCCAGCTGTGCTTGGAGGACAGGGTCAGTTTGCGGACGAACGTGCCGTCCGCGTAGAGGCTGATGGTCGCCTCCCTGCCGCCGCCGGCCGCCGCGTCCGGGATCGAGTTGCGGACGACGATCGAGTTGGACGGCGTGGTGGAGGTGAACTCCACGTACTGACCGGTGGTGTCGAGCCGGACCGACTCGCGCCCGGAGGACTCGGTGGCGAAGTTGGTGTGCCCGAAGGTGCGCTTGGCGTCCGTCTTCAGCAGGGTGCCGTCGTACCGGCCGTCCTCCGCCTCGTACTCGGTGTACGGCACCGCCGCGCCGCGTCCGACGACGAGGGAGCGGGCGAAGGTGTTGTTGTCCTCGTTGGTCTCGGCGACGGTGCCGGTGGCGTCGGCCGTCGCGGTGAGCGTCGCTCCCCCGCTGGTGGCGGTCCAGTCTCCGTTGATGGCCACGGCGGCCGTGCCACCGGCCGGGATGGATCCCGTCGTGCCGTTCAGCGTGGTCCCGCCGACGGTGAGCCGGGTGACCGATCCGGCGGGCACCGTGCTCGTGCCCCTGTTGTGCACCGCGACGGTGAAGGTGACCTTGGCGCCGACCGCCGGGCTGGAGGGGTTGGTGGTGATGCCGGTGACCTCCAGGTCCGGTCCGGGGGCCTGGCCGACGACCAGCTTCGAGGCGGCGTTGCGGCTGTTGTTGGTGTTGTCGAGCTCGGCGACCGTGTCGGCCGGGTCGACGACGGCGGAGACGGTGTAGCTGCCCATGGGCCGCTTACCCACCTTGACCGGCACCTTCACCGACGCGTCCGGTGCGAGCACGCCGACGGCGCCACTGCCGGCGACCGTGCCCTCGAGGCTGACGTTCACCGTGGTCGCGGGCGCGGCGGCCGTCCCGGCGTTGCGGACCGTCGCCTCGACGGTGACCGCGTCCGCCTCGGAGGGCGACTCGGGCGACCAGGTGAGTTCGGTGACGGTCAGGTCGGGGGCGGGTGCGGCCGTGCCGACGACCTCGAACTCGGCGACCTGTCCGCCGCCGGCGCCGGTGTTGCCGAAGAACTGGAGGCGTACGTCCGCGTACCGGCCCGTGACCGGGATGGTCACCGTGTTCTTGTTCTGCGACGGGCTGAAGGCGTAGTCGGCCCGGTCCTTCAGCGAGGTGAACCCGGACCCTCCGACCGGCCGTCCCAGCACCTGGATGCTCTGCGACCGGGCGCTCCAGACGGGATCGGGGTTCAGCTTGACGACAACACCGGTCAGATCGGCGTCGGAGCCCAGCTTCGCGGTCAGCGTCGAGGACTGGCCGCCCGCCTCCCAGTAGGTGGAGGTGCTGCCGTCGTTGGCATTGCTCGCGATGTAGTTCTGGGTGGTCGACGACGCCTCGATCGGCTTGCGCAGGGCCAGGTTGGTGCCCGCGGGCGGGTTCCCCGGAGGCTCCTCGCCGGCCTCCCCGCGCACCTCCACCTCGGAGAGCTGGGCGGCGTTCCAGCCGGTGTTGGCGGTCACCTGTACGCGCACGTACCGCGCCTCGGCCGTGACGTCGAGCGCCACGGCGTTGCCGGACGATGGCGAGAAGTCCTTGCGCGCCTCCGCGACCACGGTGGTGAAGTCCTGGCCGTCGGCGCTGGCCTGGACCCTCACGGCCTCGGTGCGGGACTCCCATGACGCGGGGAGCTTCAGTACCACCTCGTCGATGTCCGTCCTGGTCCCGAGGTCGACCTGCACCCACTGCGGGAACGAGCCCGGGGGACCCTCCCAGTAGGAAGCCTGGCTGCCGTCGGTGACATTGCTCGCCGGGTAGGAGCCGTGTGCCCCGCTGGCCGTCACCGGCCTGCCCAGCGCGAGATTCGCTCCCTCCGCGGCATGGGCTCCCGCCGCGGCGTGGGCTGTCATGGGCAGCGGCCCGACCGTGAGCAGACCCGCCGTCACAAGCCCGGCGAATAACCGCCGACCGTGCTGTCTTCTTCTCATGAGGCCCTCTCGATATGACGGTGTTCAGCGGGCCCAGACGGTGCCGCGGTGGATCCGAGCCAGCCGCAGTACAAGAGTTGAGTGATTTCGTCTATCTTTTGCAGCGATGCTTTGACAGATTTCTACCGCTCATCGACTTTGTCAACGGCCTTGTACGGCGCAGTACTTGATGGGCCGTCTGCTCGCTCCGCCCAGGTGGTGGTCGTTGTCCACGGCAGGGGGCGGGACAGCGGGACGGCGATCGCGCACAGACCGCCGGGGACGCATACGCCCCTTGTCCCGGCGGGCCGTAGCCGGATGTGCCGGTGGCCGGAAGCACGCCCTTCGAAACGATCAACGAGCAGAATGACCTGACCATTCAGCGGCCCCGCCCTTCGCGCCATGCGATCCGCGGGCCCACCTCCCACTGTTCTCCCTGCCACGGAAGAAGTTCCATGACCTCCACCGCATCCACCCGCCCCACCGCCGCCATCGCGCGCCTCGTCATACCCGCGGCCCTGGCCGCGGCGGTCGCCGTCCTCGTGGTCTACCTGATCTTCGACGCCGCCGGAGCCGACTTCGAAGTCACCATGTCCGGCGACCAGAGCACCGTCACCGCGGTCCAGGCGGGCCTCGCGGCCTTGCTGGTGAGCCTGGTCGGCGGCACCGTCGCGCTGCTCATCGCCCGGCGTACCGCCCGGCCGGCGCGTACCTTCGCCACGATCGTGACCGTCGCCATCGTGCTGTTACTCGTCGGGCCGCTGGTGGGCGCCGACCAGGCGCTGACCGTCGTGGCCCTCGAAGTACTGCACCTGATCGCGGCGGCGGCCGTACTGCTCGTCATCCTGCCGCGCATCGACACCGACACCGACACCACGTCGACGGACGCCTGACCGTCTCGCGCCCGTGACCGCCCGACGACTCTGGACTCATGCCGCATCGCCGCGCGCACGAGTCCAGGGTCGGGCACCCGGCGCAAGAGAAGCGCGCTTCCCCGTCCCGATGCCGCGCCGGATCCGGACAGTCCTGAACGCCGCCACGATCCCTGCCCGGCTCCGGCGGGCAACTCCCGGTGGACGACCGCGAGTTCACGGTCCCTCGCTACGACCGCGGCTTCCTCCCACCCTGCGCGGCCTTCAGGTCGGCCAGCAGCTCGGCCTGGCCGGCGAGCACTCCGGACAGGATCGTCCGCGCGACCCGCAGAAGCTCCGCGACCTGCGGGCTGGTCAGTGAGTAGTACACGGTCGAACCCTCCTTGCGGGTCCTGACCAGATTCGCCCGCCGCAACACGGCCAGCTGCTGGGACAGATGCGCGGGTTCGATGCCCACCTCGGGCAGCATCTCCCCGACCGCGTGCTCGCGGTCGCTCAGCAGCTCCAGGACCCGGATACGGGCCGGATGGCCGAGCGTTTTGAAGAACTCGGCCTTCAGCTGGTACAGCGGCGTACTCATCGTGCCGTCCCCTCCCCGACACCACAGCACGGCCCCGCCGACCGGAGCTCGGCGCGTCCCATCCACCCACTCGTCAAGAACATACGGCCCATCCTCGCCTGCGACACCGGCCGTGCCGAAACCCGCGGGCGGAAACCGAGCCGCCGAACCAGGCGGTGATGAACCGGACCGGAGCACGCCGGGGCCATACGCACCCGAAACCGCCCGGGACGTCGTTCCGGGCGGTCGGCATGGCGCGGTGCCGGGTCAAGCCTTCTTGACCACGCTGGATTTGAGCTGCATGGCGCCGAACCCGTCGACCTTGCAGTCGATGTCGTGGCCGTCCACGCCGTCGACGAGACGGATGTTGCGCACCTTGGTGCCCGCCTTGATCCCGGTCGGGCTGCCCTTGACCTTCAGCGTCTTGACCACCGTGACGGTGTCACCGTCCGCGAGCTCATTGCCGACCGCGTCCCTGATCACCTTGTTCCCCGTGCCGCCCTCCGATTCCTCGGACGGCGACCATTCGTGCCCGCACTCGGGGCAGATCAGGAGCACCCCCATCTCGTAGGTGTACGCACCGGAGCATTCGGGGCAGGCGGGAAGGTTGTCACTCATGGCACCAGGGTCTTTCAGTCGGTGGGCCGATACGGGGGTGGGGCGGGGGTCAGCCGGGCCGGCCGTCCGTGCGCCGCACCCGCTGCCCCTCCTCGGGGGCCGATGGGCGCCGGGCGTGCGCGGCGAGGGCGGCGGCCAGGTCGCGGTGGACGGGGATGTCCGGGCCGTCGCCGGACGGGACCAGCGAGCCGTCGGCGGGGACGGCGGCCACTTCCAGGCCGCGCCCCGCCCCGGCGAGGTGGTGGGCCGCCTCGATGATGGCCAGCCGGCCCTCGGCGGACCAGCTGCGCAGCCCGGTCAGGTCGAGGATGACCGGTCCGGTGCCGCGGGCGGCGACCCACCCGACCGCGCCGGCGAAGCGGTGGACCGCGTCCGGGCCCAGGTATCCGGCGACGGAGAGGATGCCGTGATCCCGCTCGACGGTGTAGTGCCACTCGATGGTCATGGGGTGAACCTCCTTGCGGTGCGACCCGTCGGATTCAGCGGGGGCGGGTGATCCGGATGCTCTTGCCGTCGGCCGCACATCGACACCGCCCCGCGCCCCTTCGGGGCGCCTGCGCACCGGAGACCTCGGCCATGCGCGGGGACGCGGGGCGAAGGCTCATCGCGCGGCCTCCGCACGGATTTCGGGGGGTGTCGCGGGGTTCGGGACCCCCTTCTGCTTCTGCCCGGCGGCATCCGCGGGCAGGACTCCCGCCCACTCCAGGTGATCGCGAGCGGCCCGGATCGCCTCCGGGGTGGTGGCGTAGTCCCGGCCGTCGTGCCGCAGCGGTTCCAGCGCGCCGACGGAGTCCAGGACCTGCCGCTGGCCGGTGCGGATCCCGGAGGCCAGGACGAGGATGCCGCGCCGTCGCAGCTTCTCCACCGCGTCCTTGAGAACGAGGGCACCGGTGGCGTCCATGGTCGACACCCGCGACATGCGCAGGATGACGACCCGTACGTCGGCCACCTCGGTCAGCTCCAGCAGGAAACGGTGCGCGGCGGCGAAGAACAGCGGCCCGTCGATCCGGTAGGCCACGATGTGCTCGGCCAGCAGCGCGTGCTCCTCGGCGCTGTGATCGCCCCGGTCGAGCGGCACCTGGTCGAAGCGGACCTGTTTGGCCACCGCGCGCAGGGCGAGAGCACCCGCCACGACCAGGCCGATGATCACCGCGTACACCAGGTCGAGCGCGAGGGTCGCGGCCGCGGTCAGGACGAGGATCAGCGCATCCGACCGGGTGGCCTTGGCCATCGCCCGCAGCGAGCCGACCTCGATCATGCGGACCGCGGTGGCCAGCAACACACCCGCGAGGGCGGCGAGCGGGATCTTCGACACCAGGGGCGCCGCCGCGAAAACGGTCACCGCGAGGATCGCGGCATGGGTCAGCGCGGCCAGCCGGGACCCGGCGCCCGTGCGGACGTTGACCGCGGTCCTGGCGATCGCGCCGGTGGCGGGCACGCCGCCGAACAGCGGGGCGGCGATGTTGGCCAGCCCCTGGCCGAACAGCTCGCGATCGGGGTCGTGCTTCTGCCCCACCGTCATGCCGTCCGCCACCGAGGCCGACAGCAGCGACTCCAGGGCCGCCAGCGCCGCCACCGCCACGGCCGGAGCGAGCAGCGTGCCGAGCGAACCGGCGTCCAGGAAGCCGAACGAGGGCGCTGGCAGCCCGGACGGAAGATCGCCGATCGGCCGCGCCGCGTCCAGGCCCGCCACCTGGGCGACGGCCGTGGCCGCGATGACGGCCAGGATGGAGAACGGGACGGTCGGCCGCCAGCGGGCGCCGAGCAGCATGACCACGGCCACCGACACCGCGAATCCGGCCGCCGTCCAGTTCGGATGCCCAACGAACTCCTCGACGGCCCGCCAGGTCACCACCAGCACGCGGTCCCCCTCGGGCGCCGGCACCCCGAGCGCGTTCGGGACCTGCTGCAATCCGATCACACAGGCGATACCGAGGGTGAAGCCCTCCACCACCGGCGCGGGCACGTAACTCATGTACTTGCCGGCCCGCAGCGCCGCGAGCGCCACCAGCATCACGCCCGCCATCAGCCCGACGGTCAGCACCCCGGCCGACCCGTGCTCGCCGACGATCGGCACCAGCACCACGGTCATGGCCCCGGTGGGCCCGGACACCTGGAGGTTGGACCCGCCGAACACGGCGGCGAGCGCACCGGCGACCACCGCGGTGGCCAGGCCCGCCTCCGCCCCCAGACCGGAGGAGACGCCGAAGCCGAGCGCGAGCGGCAGGGCCACGATCGCCACGGTCAGCCCGGCGAGCAGGTCCCGCCGGGGATCGTGCCGCAGGTCCGCCAGATCGGCGCGGGTGGGCAGGAGCGCGGTGAGCCGGGCCGCGGCCCGGCTGATCGCCGAGGTCATCGCGCGGCTACCTCGGCTTTCCGCAGCTCCGCCGGCAGCGCGCCCCGCCCCGCGAGCGTGTCGGTCAGGATCCGGCGCGCGGCCCTCATCAGGTCGGCGAAGAACTCGGCCTCGGCCTGGTACAGCGGAACGGACACGACCCCTCGGCTTCCCCTATCCACACTCCGCCCATGGGGGGCGGACACGACTGCGCTGCGCCCGCGGCTACCGGTGGAGCGGGCGCAGCCACTTCAGCATGTATGGACTTGCGAAATTTTGCAATCCATACATCTGTCAGCGCCCCGTTACGACGGGCGTGGGACCGTGGAACCACTAGGCTTGAAAAGTTCTTCAATTCACTAGTTACCATGGAGCGGCCACCAGGGAGGAGATCCGGATGGGCAGGCCCGTGTTCGCCGAGGCTCTGCTGGAGCGGGTGCGTCAGGCGCGAGCGGCTCTGGAGGAGGCGTTGGAGTCCGAGGACGCCTATTCCGTGGCCGTGGCCGAGGACGAGCTGGACGACGCGGTGCGGGTGGCGCGCGGGCTCGGAGTGGATGTCGAGGAAGACCAGATGGAAACGGAAGAGGGGTGATCCAGATGCCCGTTCCCCTCTATGAGGCGAAGGCCGAGTTCTTCCGGATGCTGGGGCACCCGGTACGCATCCGGGTGCTGGAGCTGCTCCAGGACGGACCGAAGCCAGTGCGGGACCTGCTGGCGGCGATCGAGGTCGAGCCGTCGAACCTGTCCCAGCAGCTGGCGGTGTTGCGCCGCTCCGGGATCGTGACCGCGACGCGCACCGGGTCGACGGTGGTCTACGCGCTGGCGGGCGGCGATGTCGCGGAGTTGCTCGCCGCCGCGCGGCGGATCCTGGCCGTGTTGCTCGCCGACCGGCAGGACCTGCTGGCCGAACTGCGGGCGGCGGAGACGACACGGTGACCGGCACCGTCGGGTTCCGGCCACCGTGGCGGCGGCAGTGCGGCGACGGCGATGTCAGCACCGGGCCGGCCGTCGAGCGCGGCGGCGAGGCCGTCCTCGTAACGTCCCGGATTCCTTCGCGGCCCACGCACACAGCAGGGAGATGACACGGTGAGCGAGACAGAGAAGGCCGGTACGGGGCCGGACGACGAGAGCTGGAAGGAGCGCGGCATCAAGCTGCGCGTCTTCATCTACGTCTTCGCCACCCACATCATCGCGGGGTTCGTGATCCTCTTGTTCTACGTGGGCGACCACGCCAATAAGTAGCGGGCACCCTTGGGAACGCGTCGGACCATCACCAGGGCACGACTCCCTTGTCGTCGAACAGCTGCCCGGTGGGGCCGTCGTCGGGCAGCGTGGCCAACCGGATCGCGATCGCCGCGCCCTGCTCGGGCGTCTGCGTACCGCTGAACCCATTGAGGTCGGTGGCCACATAGCCGGGGCAGGCGTTGTTGATCAGGATGTTGGTGTCGCTCAGCTCCTTGGCGTACTGGATGGTGACCGCGTTGAGATAGGTCTTCGTCGGCGCGTAAGCCCCGCTGATCCCTCCGAGGTCGGCATCGGGCGCGGTCTGGAGGGTCAGAGAGCCGACATGGCTGGACTGGTTGACGATCCGCGGGTGGGCCGAGTGGCGCAGCAGCGGCAGCATCGCGTTGGTGACCCGGATGACGCCGATGACGTTGGTCTCCACCAGCCGCCGCACGATCTCCAGGTCGATGGTCGTGGGCGCCTCCGGCCAGCCGCCCGCGGCACCGGCGTTGTTGACCAGCACATCGAGGCGTCCCGCCCGCTCCTCGATCAGCCGCGCGGCGGCGGTCACGCTCCCGTCGTCGGTCACGTCCAAGGGCACGCCGAACGCGTCGGCACCCGCCGCGCGCAGTTTCGCCACGGCCTCCACCCTGCGCCCCTCGTCCCGGGCGCCGACACCGACGCTCCAGCCCAATGCGCCCAGCCCGGCCGCGATCTCGTACCCGATTCCCTTGTTCGCGCCCGTGACCAGCGCGATCGTCTTCTCACTCATGGCAGCCAGCATGGTCGCGCCGCGACCGGGCACCAACACCATCTCGGTAGCGCAGCGATACCCGGGCGACATCGATCGACCGTCCGCGGGAGTTACGGTGCACATATGGAGATACGCGAGCTGCGGTACTTCGTCGCCGTCGCCGAGGAACTGCACTTCGGCAGGGCCGCCCAGCGGCTGGAGATAGCCCAGCCGCCCCTGTCCCGCGCCCTCGCCCGGCTCGAACGACAACTCGGGGTCACGCTGCTGGAGCGCACCAGCCGCAAGGTGACGCTCACCGAGGCCGGAGCCGTGCTGCTGTCCGAGGGGCGCGCGATCCTCAGCGCGGTGGCCACGGCCGAGCGGCGTACCCAGGAGGCCGCGCAAAGGCGTCCCCACCTGGTCCTCGCCGCCAAATCCGGCACCGCCGACGAGTTGCTGGCCAAACTCCTCGACGCCCACCGCGCGGAACCCGGCGCGGCCACCGTCGATCTCCTGCTCTGCGAGGCACATCAGCACCAGAAGTTGCTGAAGAACGGGCAGGCCGATGTGGCTCTGCTGCACTTGCCATTCGATTCGACGGCCGGGCTCGACACCGAAATTCTGTATACCGAGCGGCAGGTGGCGATCCTGCCCACCTCCCACCCACTTGCCGGCCGCTCACGGCTTCGGGCCGCCGAGGTCACCGAACTGCCGGAACTCCCGATGGCTCGCTGGCCCGGTCCCGATGGCGACTATCCGGAGGGACCAGGGGCGGAGGTACGGAATCTGACCCAGCTCTTCCAGCTGATCGCGCTCGGCCGGACGACCGTGATCATCCCCGAGTCCGCCGCCATCGGCCTGCGCCGGGACCTCGCCGCCGTGCCGGTCCTGGACGCTCCGCCCGTGACCACGGTGCTCGCCTGGCCCCCGCAGAGCCGACTTCGCGCGGTGGCCGACCTGATCCGGGTGGCGACACGTGTGGCCGTGGTTCCATGAACGGCGGGTGAGGCTGTCCGTCAGCCCAGCGACGCGCTCGCCGCACGCAGCTCGTCCAGGGCCACCAGGGCGTAGCCGGCCAGCTCGTCCTTGCCGTCGCTGTCGCCCTCGGACCATTCCGCGTACCCCCGTTTGAAGGCGAGGACGCCCAGCTCGCCCGCGAGAGCCGCGGTCGAATCGGGCACGCCGCGGGCGATCAGGGCGGCGGTCATCGCGGCGGCGAGGCTGACGCTCTTGAGGGCGTCCCGCTCCTGGAGCTCGGCGCTGGCGGCGATGGCCGCCTTCAGCCGGGGAGCGAGCTCCCGATTCACGGCGCCCATCGCGCTCGATGCGCGCTCGAGACCGGCGGCGACCGCCTCCAGCGGGCTGGCGTCGGCGGGCGCCTCCGCGATCCCCTCCGCCAGCAGTCGGCTGAGCGTCTCCTGTCCGGCCACCAGCAGCTCGCGCTTATCGGGGAAGTGCCGGAAGAAGGTGCTTTTGGTGACCCCGGCGCGCTCGGCGATCTGCGCGACCGTGGTGGCGTCGTACCCCTGCTCGGTGAACAGGTCGACAGCAGCCACGACGAGGCGTTCGCGCGCCCCTGGTTCCCACCGACCCATGCGCCCATCATACGTGATGGGACTCTTGTCCCATCACCCTGCTAATGTGATGGGACAAGAGTCCCATCACTCGTGGGAGATTTCCATGCACGTCTTTGTCACCGGTGGCACCGGCCTGATCGGTTCCGCCGTCGTCGCCGAACTCCTCGGCCACGGACACACCGTCCTCTCGCTCGCCCGCTCCGAGGCATCCGCGCAGGTCGCCGAGGCGGCCGGCGCCGAGCCGCTCCGGGGAGCCCTCGCCGATCCGGATATCCTTCGCGCCGGCGCCGCCCAGGCCGACGGAGTGATCCACCTCGCGTTCGCCAACGACTTCAGCAGCGCCGAGGCCGTCGCCAAGGCGGTCGCCGAGGAAAGCGCCGCCATCGCCGCCATCGGTGAGGAACTCATCGGCAGCGACCGCCCCTTCGTCACCGTCTCGGGCACGCCCTGGGTGCCGGGCCGCGCCTCCACCGAGGCCGACCCGCCGCCCACCGACGGACCGGTCGGCGGTCGCGGCCTCGCGGTCACGGCGGCCCTGGGGCTGGCCTCGCGCGGGGTCCGGAGCACGGCCGTACGCCTGCCGCGCACGGTGCACAACCAGGGCACCGGCGGATTCGCCGGCCTGCTGACCGACATCGCACGCCGGAGTGGAGTGTCCGGCTACCCGGGCGACGGCGCACAGCGCTGGCCGGCCGTGCACGCGCTCGACGCCGCGGTCCTCTTCCGGCTCGCCCTGGAGCGGGCACCGGCCGGTAGCTCCTGGCACGCCGTGGCCGACGAGGGGGACCAGGTACGTGACATCGCCGCGGTCATCGGCCGACGGCTGGGCCTGCCGGTCGAGTCGGTGCCGGCGGAGACCTACGGTCCGCTCGGCCCGATCTTCGCCGCCGACCAGCCGTCCTCCGGCGCCCACACCCGGCAGGCGCTCGGCTGGGAGCCCAAGCATCCGCGCCTTCTGGAGGACCTGGAGAACATCCAGCCCTGACCGGGGACCGGGACGATCGGGCAGGCCCGCCTCGGGCGCCCGAGGCGGCAGCGGAATCCTCACCCGCGTCGATCGCGGCCGACCGTCCCGGCGCCGCGCCGCCGGCCGAGCGGCGATCGATTCACATCCATCGATTCACATCCATCGATTCACATCCACGGACGACAGTCCACAACCAACAGGAGGTCCCGTCATGGTGACGGTTGTATTCGGCGCCCGCGGCAACGTGGGTCGTCATGTGGCCGATGGCCTGCTGGCCGCCGGTGAGCGGGTCAGGGCGGTCAGCAGAACCCCGGCCGCGGGCTCGACGCCCGGGGTGGAAACGGTCGCCGCCGACCTGGAGCGTCCCGAGACGCTGCCCGCGGCGCTCGACGGTGCCGACAAGGCGTTCCTCTACGGAATGCTCGATCCCCAGAACCCCTACGACATCGAGAAGGTCACCGCGGCGGCCGAAGCCGCGGGGATCCGGCAGGTGGTTCTGCTCTCGTCGGTGTCGGTCCTGAACCCCGACGCCGACCACCCGGTCCCCCGTCAGAACCGCACGATCGAGCAGGCCATCCAACGGTCCGGCATGGACTGGACGTTCATCAGGCCGGGGACGTTCGCCATCAACACCCGCACCTGGTGGGCCGAATCCATCCGCACCGACAGCGTCGTCCGCCTTCCCTACCCGCTGGCGCAGTCGGCACCCGTACACGAGAAGGACATCGCGGCGCTCGCGGTGACCGCACTGACCGAACCGGGCCACTCCCACCAGGCTTACACCATCTACGGGGCCGAGTCCCTGACCCTGCGACGCCAGATCGAGCACATCGGCGAGGCCATCGACCGGCACATCCGGATCGAACACATCTCGGACGAGCAGGCTCGCGCGGAAGTCGGCAGAACGATGCATCCGGCCTTGGCCGAGGCGATCGTGGGTCAGTGGGCCGCCGGCACCGCCGCACCGGCCCCGACCTCCGCCATCGTCGAAAAGATCACCGGCACACCGGCGCACACCTACGCCCAGTGGGCCCTCGGCCACGCCGACGACTTCCGCTGAGCATCCGGGCAAACCCCATGCGGGGCACGATCATCTTATCGAGTTAATACGGGCGGCTCCCCGAGGCCGAGTGGGTGCATCGGCCGCTACTGTTCCCGGGTCTGGGCGGATTCCCGGATGTTTGCCCCCTCCTTTCCTCTTTGCCGGTGACCCGCGCATATACGCCGGCCACCGGCCCCACCGAGGAGCCATGGATGCCCGCGCCCGAGCCTTCCCCTCCGCAGTCGAGCCCCTCTGCGGCCGCTTCCCACTCCGGGGCGTATGTCCTCGCCGAGGCCGCCGCCCGCGCCCGCGACATCAGAGCCGCCACCGGCGGCCGGCCTCTTGTGGCGCGGGTGCCGCCCTTGCCCACACCGGCTCCCGCCGACGCCCCCGCCCCCGCCGCCGAGGCGCGAGCGGCGGGCGGCGCCCTGGATCGGATCCTGCGCGGGCCCAGTGGCCTGGGCACGGTGAGCCTGCGACCGGCCGGGCGCGAGGGCGCGTCGGCGCCCGTGGAGGCACCGGCGGCACCGGCGGCACCGGCGGAAGGCAGCCCGGTCCCGGGCCTCTACCACCATCCGGTGCCGGAGCCCGACCCGGTGCGGGTGGCGGAGGTGGGCCGAAGGATCAAGTCCTGGGCGCTGGACGAGGTCGAGCTGTATCCGGAGGACTGGGAGGACCAGTTCGACGGCTTCTCGGTGGGCCGCTATATGGTCGCCTGTCATCCGGACGCCCCCACCGTCGACCATCTGATGCTCGCCACCCGCCTGATGGTCGCCGAGAACGCGGTGGACGACTGCTACTGCGAGGACCACGGAGGATCGCCCATCGGCCTCGGCGGACGCCTGCTACTGGCGCACACCGCCCTCGACCCCTTGCACACGACGAAGGAGTACCAGCCGCGCTGGGCGGAGTCGCTCCATTCGGACGCGCCCCGGCGCGCGTACCGCTCCGCCATGGAGTACTTCCACGGGGCGGCCAGCCCCTCCCAGGCGGACCGGTTCCGGCACGACATGGCGCGTCTGCACCTGGGGTACCTCGCCGAGGCCGCCTGGGCCCAGACGGACCACGTCCCCGAGGTGTGGGAGTACCTGGCGATGCGGCAGTTCAACAACTTCCGCCCCTGCCCCACCATCACGGACACCGTCGGCGGCTACGAACTCCCGGCGGATCTGCACGCCGGGCCCGCCATGCAGCGCGTCATCGCGCTCGCGGGAAACGCCACCACCATCGTGAACGACCTGTACTCGTACACCAAGGAACTCGACTCCCCCGGGCGGCATCTGAACCTACCCGTGGTGATCGCCGAACGTGAGGGCATCGCCGACCGCGATGCCTATATGAAGGCCATCGACGTCCACAACGAGCTCATGCACGACTTCGAAGCCGAAGCCGCGGCCCTGGCCGCCGCCTGCCCCGTCCCAAGCGTGGGGCGCTTTCTGCGGGGCGTGGCCGTGTGGGTCGACGGCAACCACTACTGGCATCGGACCAACACCTATCGCTACAGCCTGCCCGACTTCTGGTAAGAGAAATGGACTTATCCGTGACCAGCACCGAACTCACCACCGATGCCGCCGTCTCCACCAGCGCCTCCGTGTTCATCCCCACCCCGGGGACGCCCTATCAGGAGGACATCGCCCGCTACTGGGACCGCGAGGCCAGGCCCGTGAACCTGCGGCTCGGCGATGTCGACGGCCTTTACCACCACCACTACGGCATCGGCGACATCGACCGCACCGCCCTCGGCGACGCCGACGACAGCACGTACGAGAAGAAGCTGATCGCCGAACTCCACCGCCTGGAATCGGCACAGGCCGAACTCCTCCTGGACCACCTCGGCCCCATCGAGCGCGACAACACGCTCGTGGACGCCGGATGTGGCCGCGGGGGCTCGATGGTCATGGCCCATCAGCGCTTCGGATGCGAGGTGGAGGGCGTCACGTTATCGGCCAAGCAGGCGAGCTTCGCCAACCGGCGCGCCCACGAACTCGGCATCGAGGACCACGTGCACGCCCACGTCTGCGACATGCTCGGTACGCCCTTCGAGACCGGGCAGATCGCGGCCTCGTGGAACAACGAATCGAGCATGTACGTCGACCTGCACGACCTCTTCGCCGAGCACGCCCGTATCCTCGCGCCCGGCGGCCGCTATGTGACCATCACCGGCTGCTGGAACCCCCGTTACGGCCAGCCCTCGAAGTGGGTCTCCCAGATCAACGCGCACTTCGAGTGCAACATCCACTCCCGCCGGGAGTATCTGCGCGCCATGGCCGACAACCGCCTCGTACCCCAGGCCGTCATCGACCTCACCGCCGCGACCCTGCCCTATTGGGGGCTGCGAGCCACGTCCCCGCTGGTCACCGGCATCGAGGAAGCGTTCATCAACTCCTACAAGGACGGGTCCTTCCAGTACCTGCTGATCGCGGCCGACCGCGTCTGACCACATGCGTTCCGGTGGAAGCGCTCATGGGCTCCCGGGCCTGAGGCACCTTCCGGCGCGTTTGAGCGTGCGGGTGACCGGAGCGCTTTCCACCTGGGCGACGCCGGGCAGGGCGGCGATCGGACCGGTGAGGTAGGTGTGCAGTTCGCGGCTGTCCGCGCAGTTGACGGCCGCGTACAGGTTGGTGGGGCCGGTGGTGGAGGCCGCGAAGGAGACCTGCTGGTGTCCGGCGAGGGTGGTTCCGGCCTCGTCGAGGGCGGCGGGGGCGACGGAGAGCCAGAGCATGGCGGCGCGGGGGCGGTGGAAGACCTGGGGGTCGTAGTCCAGGTCGAAGTAGAGGACTCCGCGGCGTCTGAGCTCCGCCACGCGCCGTTGGGCGGTGGAGGGTGAGCAGCCGGCGGCGTGCGCCAATTCCTTTGTACTGGCGCGTCCGTCGGTGTGCAGGACATGGAGGAGGGCGTGGTCGACGGGGGTGAGCCGGGGTGAATCCGCGGTGTGGCCGGGCAGGGTGAACTCGGCGATCTGTTGCGGAGTGAGAGGGCCGACCTTGTCGAGCGGGCTCTGCGGGCCGCCGAAGTAGGTGTGCAGCAGGCAGTGGGCGGTGAGGCTGGTCACCCGAGGGGTTTTGGGGAGGTTGCGGAGGAGCAGTGGTTCGCCGCCCTCCGCGTTGCGGGTGGTGCAGACGATCTCTGTCCCTCCGGAGGTGACATGCGCCCATACGGTCTCCTCATGGCGGGCCAGCGCATGTGCCACCTCCTCGGTGGCCCCGAAGGCGCAGCGCACACGCAGGAACCATTCCTCCTCGCCGACGGCATGGGGGTAGGTGCGGCCCAGTACGCGCAGGGACGCGGTGGTGCGCAGGTCGGCGTACCGGCGGTTGACCGTCTGCGGTGAGATGCCGAGGATCGCGGCGATCGCCCGGAACGAGGCTCTCCCATCGATCTGGAGGGCGTGGATGATTTTCCGATCGATATCGTCGCTCATGGAACAAAGCCTCGCATCAGCTGTTCCCGACGTTCATCGTCCCACCGTCACGCCACCGCATGGGTCTTGGGCGCATGGGCTCCCCAGACTGGTCGGGAGGCGTCGGTCCGGGGGCCGGCCCGCGGCCGCCCGGAGCCATGGCCTTCCGAACACCCCCGCACAACCATCGAGGAGCGACCGTGACCACCCGCGTCTTCCGCAACGCCCACTTGCTCACCATGGATCCCGCACTGGGCGATGTCGAACACGGCGATCTCATCGTCGAAGGTGACCGCATCCTGGAGGTCGGCACCGGCCTCCAGGCCCCCGCGGGGGCGGAGATCGTCGATGCCACCGACCGCATCATCCTGCCCGGCTTCGTCGACACCCACCGCCATATGTGGCAGGGCGTCCTGCGCGGCATCGCCCCCGGCCACACCTTCGAGCGGTACATGGAAAACATCCTCGGCGACTTCGGCCCCGCCATGACGCCGCGGGACCTGTACACCGGCAATCTGCTCAGCGCCCGCGCCGCCCTCGCGTCCGGCATCACCACCATCCAGGACATCTCCAATATCCAGGACTCCCCCGCGCATACGGACGCCCTGGTCGCCGCCCTACAGGAGTCGGGGATGCGCGCCGTGTTCGCCTACGGCAAGAGCTTCCCCGACATCCTCGCGCACGGCACCGTCCTGCCCGACGACACCCGTCGCGTCCGCGCCGAGTTGCTCGCCGACACCGGCGCCCTGGTCACCATGGCCCTGGTCACCGAAGGCGGCAGCGACGCGGACGAGCGCGCCAACGCCGCCCTGGCCAGGGAGCTCGAGGTGCCTGTCGCCCGGCACTTCTCCTCCCGCCTGTCCGCGGCCCATCTGCGCGACATCGACGCCCTGCGGCCCGGCACCACCTTCATCCACGGCAATGGGCTCGACGCCGAGGAACTGGCCGTCATCGCCGACAACGGCGGCAGCATCTCCATCTCCCCCGCCATCGAGATGATCATGGGGCATGGCTACCCCATGGTCGCCCCGGCACTCGCCCGGCCGAACCTGCCGGTCAGCCTCAGCGTCGATGTCGAAGTCACCGTCGCCGGCGACATGTTCACCCAGATGCGCGCCGCCTATCAGGCAGGCCGCCACGCACAGCACGCCGATGACTCCCGCACCGGGGTCACGGTCCGCGACATCCTGCGCATGGCCACTCTCGACGGCGCCCGCAGCCTGGCCCTGGCCGATCGCACCGGCTCCCTCACCCCCGGCAAACAGGCCGACATCCTCGTCCTGCGCGCCGACCGGCCCGATGTGACGCCGGTCCACGACCCCTACAGCACCGTCGTCCTCCAGATGGACCGCTCGCACATCGACACCGTCATGGTCGCCGGCCATGACCATATCCGTGCCGGGCGCGCCGTCGCCGACAGCTCCGACCTCCTGCGGGACGCGGCCCGGACCGCGCGCCGCCTGGGCGAGGCGAATATCAGCGCCGCATAGCGGACCGCGTTCGCCGGTCACGGCCGTGACCGGCGGAAAGGCCCGTCCCACACCCGTTCCGGCCCGCCACACTCCGCACACCCGAGCCATTGACCTGCACAAATGAAGAAATCCGGCTGGATCACTAACAGCTGAAGAACTGATTGGCGCACACAAACACTCGGTCTCAGCCACATTGGTTCACTGAAAAGTGGCCGAAATCCCGGACACATCCTGTTTAAACATCTCAATCGTCTTGAAATGAAAGGGACATAGCGGATGTTGATGGCACAATTGGTCTGGGGCGGCTAACACGAGACCTCACCGAGCGACAAGGGCGCAATCGCCGCCCGGCATCACGTACTTCACTAGTCCTGAACAGAATCGGTTTAGGCCGAAACTGGGACCCTAAGATCGTTGACCCCCTGAAAGAGGCGCAGTTACCTTAACTAGCGAACCCGTTCAGCAAGGAAAATCCTCTTCAGGGTCACGCATTTGCGGGAATGGCCACCAATAATGGGTGGCCAGGGTCGAATTTCGCTGGACTCGCCGCTCCGATATAGCGAAGCAAGCGGACGTATGTCGTCGATTTCATCGCGCCGTCGTGGCGTTTCAGTGCCCCGGCTGAGCCAATGCAACATCGCCGGCAGTCGGGACGGAGATGAGGGTGATGCACGTGGTGGATTCTGTCTTTGTCATGCCCGGTACGGTGGCTGCCCCGCGCGGAGGCATCCTGTGCGATCTGCACAACCGTTACGAGACCGTACGTGAAACGCTGTCCCGCATCGACAAGGCAGCCCGGGAAATGGGACTGCCCAACATCAGTACCCGGCTTGTCGAACAGAATGAGACCAGCGACCGGCGCGGCCCCGAGGTGCAATATCTGGAAATCTTCGCGGTCAGCATCGCGACGCACCATATGCTGATCGCCGAGGGCGTCAAACCCGTCGCGATCGTCGGGCAGAGCATAGGTGAGCTGTGGGCCCTGGCCGCCGCGGGGCATCTGTCCGTGGAGGACGCCGCGCGTCTGGCCGTGGCGCGGTCCCAGGTACTGACCCAGCAGGGCTGGGGCGGAAAGATGCTCGCGGTCGGAGTGGACGGCCGCCGGGCGGAGTCGCTCGCCGAGCTGATCAACCATCCGCACCTGGTGCTGGCCTGCGAGAACGCCCCTCGGCAGAGCGTCATCAGCGGCCCCGAGGCATTGATCGAGCATGTGGAGCGGGTGGCCGACGCGCTCGGCTGGCCGAGTCTCCAGCTCGACGTCCCGCATCCGACGCATACTCCGGCGATGGCGCAGGCCGCACGGGCCCTGCGGGAAACCGCGCCACGGGTTCCGTACGGTGCCGGGCGCTGGCGGGTGCGCTCCCCATGGATGGGGCGGGATGTCGGCGACGACGACCCGGTCGACCTGGTCGCCGGGGCGCTCACCTCCCGGGTCCGGATGCTGCACACCATCCGTGAGCTGCATGCGGCGGGCGCCGACGCCTTTGTCGAGTGCGGGGAGTGGCCCGTCGTCACCAAGTTCGTCGAGGCGTCGATCCCCGGTGTGCAGTGTGTCGTCCCGCTCAGCGAGAGCGACCCGGTCGAAGCCGTCCGGGCGCTGGTCGCCGACTCCACCGACGTGGGTACGTTCCGCTCGCGCCTGGCGGCACCGTCGCGCAACGGAGATGGTCCCGTCGTACGGGTGAGTGAGCCCGCGTCGGCCGGAGCGGTCGCGACACTCCCCGTCGCCGATCTGCTGACCCGGACTGCCGTGCCCGCGCCCGCGGCCCCGGTGTCCTACGTGGCCCCCGTCTCCGCCCCGGCCCCCGCGGCTCCGGCCCCCCCGGCCGCACCGGTCACGGTCGCCCCGGTCGCGGTCGCCCCGGCCCCTCCGGCCGTCGTCGCCGCCCCGGCCGCCGTCGCCCCGACCGTCGCCCCGGCCGCCGTCGCCCCGGTCGCCTCGCCGTCGCCTGCCGGGCTGGACTACGACACGGTGCTGACGGAGTTGCGGACGCTCTACGGCGACTTCCTGGGCTACCCGCCGGATCTGCTCGGTGAGGACGACGGCCTGGAGGCCGACCTGGGTGTGGAGTCGCTCAAGCAGGTCGCCCTCCTCGGGCGGGTGTCCGACCGGTTCGACCTGCCCGATCTGCGGTCGGATTCCTCTCTGCTGACCGCCGGCACGCTGCGCCGGATCGCGGAGACCGTCGTACGGGCCCGGGCGGAGGCTGCCGGTCGATGACCTCCACCGAGCATCTGCGGGGTCGGGTCGCACTTGTGACAGGGGCCGCGAAGAGCCTCGGCGCGGACATCGTTCGCCGCTTGGCGGGGAGCGGGGCCCACGTGATCGTCAACTACTTCCACTCGGTCGAACAGGCGAAGCTGCTGCGGGCGGAGCTTGAGCAGGCCGGTCACAGCTGCGAGTTCATCCGCGCCTCAGTGGCCAAGACCAGTGAGATCGACCGGATGTTCGACCTGGTCCAGGAGCGGCACGGCGGCCTGGACATTCTGATCAACAACGCCGCGGGCGGGGCCTTTCTGCCTCTGTTCGACATCGATGACACCTACTGGCAGCGGGCGTGGTCCACCAATGTGATGGCGGCCTACCACTGTTCGCGCCGGGCGGCCGAGCTGATGGCGGGAAGAGACGGCGCGAGCATCCTCTGTCTGTCCAGCGTCGGGGCGCATCAGCCGGTTCCGGGTTACGGCCCCGGCGGTGTCACCAAGGCGGCCCTGGAGTCGCTGGTCCGCTATCTGGCACTCGAGCTGGTCGGCCAGGGCATCCGGGTCAATACCGTGCTGCTGGGCTCCGTCGCCAGCGAGATCGTCGTCAACCTCGACGCCCCGGCGGCGACGCCCGGTGGCCCGGCCGAGGCCAGCGAGCTGATGCGGCGTACCCTCTCGACGCCGGAGGCGGCCAGGTTGATCGTCCACCTCCTGCACGAGGACACCGGCTTCATCACCGGGCAGACCATCGTCGCGGACGGCGGCATCAGCATCGGCGGGATGCAGGGCCTGCGGCTGCACAGCAGGCTGGCGGACCAGGTGAGCAAGCCCGCCAGGCGCCAACCGGTGCCCGCGGCGGCGGTGACGACACCGGCCGGACCAAGCCACCCCACCCCCGAACAACCGGCGGCTGCCGACCCGGCGCCCGCGCCCGCACCGGAGCAGGTGGCGGCCCCGGCACCGCGGATGCCCGCACCGGCACAGGCTCCGGTGGCCGCCCCGGCACCGGAGCGAACACCGGAGACCGCCGCGCCGACACCAGTACAGACACCGGCTCCGGCGCCGGAGCGAACACCGGAGGCCCCCGCACCGCCACCGGCCCCCGCGCCGACACCGGCCCCGGTGTTGACACCGGCCCCGGTGTTGACACCGCTCCCGGCCCCGGCACCGGACCACGCGGCGGAGGCGGACCCCGGGGCCGTCGCGGTGGTCGGCCTCGGGCTGGCCCTGCCCGGCGCGAACAATACGGCGGAGTTCTGGGACCGGCTGCGGGAGGGCGCCCTGCTCTCCAGCGAGCCGTCCGCCTTCGATCTGAAGCACTTCTGGGCGCCGACCCGGGAGGACACCGACGCCT
Organism: Streptomyces malaysiensis subsp. malaysiensis; assembly: GCF_040653035.1. Lineage (NCBI taxonomy): Bacteria > Bacillati > Actinomycetota > Actinomycetes > Kitasatosporales > Streptomycetaceae > Streptomyces > Streptomyces malaysiensis. The sequence continues at coordinate 93,376 of NZ_JBEZNG010000023.1, read as the reverse complement.
TCTACGTTCGCGAGGCCGCGTACGTCCACGGCTTCGTCCCCGACCCCGCCTCGATCGCCGAACCGGACGGGAACGTCGGCCACCCCGGGTGGCCGCGCACCACTCGCTGGCTGCGGCACTGCGCCGTCCAGGCCCTGGCAGGGGTGGGCCGGCGCCCGACGGACCGGTGGCTCGCCGCGACCACCGGTATCCACGACCAGACGGGGCTCGGCCCCCAGGGTGTCGTGCTGGGGGACGAGTACCGGCGCATGGTGCGCGAGGCGATCCCCGCCGATCAGGACGGTGACTGGCTGGCCGAGCTGGCCGACCACGCGATCAGCGCGCACTACGGCGGCGACGGCGGGGCCCCGCAGGCTTATCTGCCCGCATCCGTCTCCCGCGACGCGCTGCGCGGGCTGGTCCCCGACGACTCGCAGCACCTGACCCTCGACGCGGCCTGCGCCAGCGGACTGTTCGCCCTGGACGCGGCGGTGAAGGCGCTGCGCGAGGGCTCCTGCGATGTGGCGCTGGCCGGTGGCACCTCGGTGATCGAACCGATCGGGTTCACCCTCTTCTGCCGGGCCCAGGGCATCTCGATGAGCGGCAGGGTACGCCCGTTCGACAAGGCGGCCGATGGAACCCTCATCGGTGAGGGCTCCATCATGCTCACCCTGAAGTCGTACGCACGGGCCGTGGCGGACGGCGACCGGGTGCTCGGGGTCATCCGGGGCACCGGTCTGGCCGCCGACGGCCGCGGAAAGGGCATCCACGCTCCGGCCACCCGCGGACAGGAGCTGGCGATCGCCCGTGCCTGGGCCGACGCGGGCGTCGAGGCCGACGACGTGGACTGGGTGGTGGCACACGGCACCGGCACACCGGTGGGCGACGAGATCGAACTGCGCTCGCTGCTCTCCCGGCTGGGGCCGCGGAAGCGGGCGTGCCTGCTGACCTCGAACAAGCAGGTCTTCGGGCACACCGGTGTGCTGGCCGGCCTGGTCTCGGTCGCGCACGCGCTGGTCGCTCTGGACCGCGGGGCGGTCCCAGGTCAGCCCGTGGTCACCGATCCGCACCCGCTTCTGGAGGACGGCGCGCGGCTGACCGTACCCGTCAGGGACGCGCCCTGGCCGACGGATGACACACGGCCGCGCGTGGTCGGGGTGTCGTCGTTCGGCCTCGGAGGAGCGGACGCGCATGTGGTCCTGTCCGACCGCGTGCCGTCGGCCGCCCCCGCGCGGCGGCGCGGCGCGGACGCTCCTGCGGACACGGAGCAACTGGTCGTCGTGGGCTGGAACACCCATCTGCCCGGTCTGGACACCGCCCAGGTTCCGGCCTGGCTGAGGGGTGACGGCCCGCTCCCGGAGGCCGACTTCGGCATGCCGTATCCGCTGCCGTCCCCACGTGAGGTGCGCATCCCGCCGCTGACGATGCGGCATATGGACCCCGCCCACCTGATGATGCTCCAGGCCCTCGGCCCGCTGCTCGACCAGCTCGGCGAGCCGGGCGTCAGCCTGCGGCCCACCACGGCGGTGGTGGTGGGGGCGACCCTGCCGACCACGCACAACACCCGGGCCGCGCTGCGGGTGCACGCCGGAGAGTGCGCCACCACGTTCGACATCCTGCCCGACCCGGCGCAGGCGCGGACGCTCAAGGAATACCTCGCCAAGGGGATGGCCGAGGCCAAGGGGGTGATCCCCGGCGACCTGAACGAGGACGACTTCACCGGGGCGGTCTCCTGCATCCTGTCGGGCCGGGCCGCCAACTACTACGACTTCCAGGGCATGGGCACCAGCGTCTACGCCCACCGGGACTCCGCGCACACCGCACTCGACGTGGCCCTGCGCCAACTCCGGCACCGCGCCTGCGACCTCGCCCTGGTCGGCGCGGTGTGCCAGCGGCCCATCAGCGGCTGGGACCGCCACCTCGACGATCTGGTGCCGGAGGGCCGGTCCATCGCGGAAGGCGCCGCCGTCCTGGCGGTCACCCGGCTCTCCACCGCGCTGGAGCACGGCCTGCCCGTCCTGGGCTCGCTCTCCACCGTGGTCGACGCCACCGATCCCGGGTCCGCGGCCACGCTCGCGCACGCCCTTCCCGTGCTGGCCGACACCGGACACACCTACCTGTCGCTGGACGCCCTGCTGACGGTTCTCAAGGCCCTCTCCACCGGAGCGGACACCGTCGTGACACCCGCCGCCGCCGGATCGCCACTGATCCGGTTCACCCCGCCGGCCGGCCCGCGGCACCACGGCCCGGCCCGGGACGAGGTGGCGCGGGCCGTACACACCGGGCCGGAGGGGGCGGCGCGCACCGAGCCGGAGCGGGCCGCGCGCACCGAGCCGGAGCGGTCCGGGCCGGAAGACGCCGAGGACACCGGCCGCCGACAGACCTTCCGATTCGTTCCGACGGCCCCGCCGCGGAACGGCTCGGCCACGGGGTCGATCCCGCCGGGCACCATCGTCATCACCGACGCCCCGGATCTCGCCGCGGCCGCCACCGGCCCGGACATCGCCGTCTGGTCACCGCGGCCGGGCCTCGCCACCCACGTCGCGCCCGAGGAGGCGCCCGGCGCCCTGGCCGACCTGCCGTTCATCCCGCGCCATATCCGGGTCCTGTCCCGGCTGCACGGCCAGGACGACGAGGACGACGGGGGCACCGACGCCGAGGCCACCCGTCTCGAACACCTCCAGGACCTCATGTTCACCACGCTCCAGGCGGCGCTGCCCGCGCTGCGCGCCGGCGGCTCGCTCGGCGCGCTGCTGCTCGGCGCGGTGCCGGACGATCTGCCGCCCCCGCTGAGCGGGCTGTTCACCGGCCTCGTCCGGTCCGTACGGGCCGAGGTCCCGCAGTGCGGCGGAGTGACCCTGCTCAGCGACGCACCGGACGCCGCGACCGCTCTGGACCAGCTGGCGCGGGCGGAGACCGCCCAGGTGCCGACCCACACGCTGGCCTGCCGCGGGGGCGACTGGTTCACCCTGGCCGTCGTCGACGACCATGCGGAGCCGCCCCCGGCGGGGACCCCCTCGCTGCCGCCCGGCGCGGTCGTGGTCGCCTTCGGCGGCGCCCGGGGCATCACCCCCGAGCTCCTCCACGCCATCGCCCGCACCAGCGACCGGCCGCATGTGTACGTCATCGGCCGCACCCCACTGCCGGAAACCGACGACGAGCTGCCGCCGCAGGCCGAGTTCATCGCCTCCGAGCACCGCAGCCGCCCCGGCGCGTCGGTGGGTGAGCTGCGCGCCGCCTACGAGCGGGCCCAGGGGCGCCTGGAGGTACGCCGTACCGTGCGACGGCTGACGGAGCTGTGCGGCCAGGACCGTGTCCACCACCGGGTGTGCGATGTCCTCGACGCCGAGCGCACCGCCGCCGTCCTCGGTGAGATCGTCGATCGGCACGGACAGATCGACCTGCTCATCAACACCGTTCTCGATCTGCGGTCGCGTGCGCTGCACGCCAAGACCCTGACCGATTTCCGGGCGGTCCGGGCCACCAAGGCGACCGGTTACCGCAACCTCAAACGGGCCCTGGCCGGGCGGCCGCCCCGGATCTGGTGCAACTTCAGCACCCTGGCGACGCTCGCCCCCGCGCCCGGTGACATCGACTACTGCGCCGTCAACGAGTACCTCGCGTACGCGAGCGCCTGGGCCCAGCGGCACGGACCGGACGGCCACCAGGAGTTGGCGATCCTCTGGAGCGGCTGGCGGGAGGTCGGCGTCGCCAGCAGCGTCACCATGCGGGAGACCCTCAAACGCAACCAGATGGACGCCTACATCAGCACCGCGCAAGGATGCGCGCAGTTCCTCTCCGCCGTGACCCGGCCACCGGCCGGTGGGGTGGCGTTCTTCATCCGGGAGGAGGAACGCGTCCTGCTGGGCCGGCGTGGCATCGGCACCTACGGTTCCTCCGACGAATTGCGCATCCCCGCCCCGGACGCGCCGCCGCCCGCCCCGCCGGATCCCTCGCTGACCAGTCCGCTGCTCGACGGCGTCCTGCACCGCGGCAAGAACTGGGCCGTCTTCACCAAGACCTGGGATCCGGCCACCCTGGCCGAACGGGACGGGCGGTGGATGCGCCACCACCGCGTCAACGGTGAGTACACACTGGCCGGCACCTTCACCCTCGAAGCCGCGGCCGCCGCGGCCGCGGCCCTCTGCCCCGACCTGGTGGTCACCGGGTTCCGCGGTCTGGTCTGCCGGACGTCGATCACGGTCAGGCTCGCCGGACCGCTGCGCACCGTCGCGGTGGAGGCCCGGGTGATGAGCCGGAGGCCCGGCGGCGCCGAGGTGGCCGTCAGAATGACGGCGCACCGGATCGGCAAGAACGGCAAGGTGCTGCGCTTCAACGACCTGCTGTGCGAAACGACGGTCGTGCTGGCGGATCGCTATCCCGTGCTCACCGGGCCGCCCGACTGTTCGTCCCACGTCCCCGAACCCGATTTCACGATGCCGGTCTACTCCCCCGACCCGCCGATCTCGCTCACCGGCCCGTTCGCCGGCACCAGCGACTACGCCCGCGGGCCGGACGGGAACAGCGCCAGGTTCGGTCTGGACCACGCCGCCTGGGCTCCGGCCCTGGCCGGGATGACCGTACCGGCGATCCTGCTGGACGCGATGGTGCACCTGTTGCTGCTGCCGCCGCGCGGTGACCACCCGCCGCTGGTCGGCCCGATGGCCGGTCTCGACGAGGTCGAGCTCGGCGGGCCGGGCGACGACTGCCGGCTCAGCGCGGAGCACCCGGCCATCCGGCTGCACTGCGACTTCGCCACCGGGGACCTGACCGCCGTGACCGGTGACGGCCGGGTGCTGGCCCGCATCACCGGGGTCACCGCACACCCCTTGGACCACAGCGGAGAACTGGTCCGGCCGCATGCCCGCGTTCCCCAGTCGCCCCTTTCGTGACAGCCGAGGAGACAGCAGTGTTGTGGCAGGACATCACGATCGCCGGGACCGGAGCGTGGGTACCCCCCATCAGGCCCGAGCACGAGCCGCGGGGCGGACCGGGTGCCGGGCAGCCCTCCATCCTGGCGCTCAACGGATTCACCTCGGCCGCCGTCTCGAAGGACAACACCGCGACGCAGATGGCGGCCCGGGCCGGTCTCAAGGCGCTGCGCCACGCGGATGTCGCCAGCTCCGATCTGAGTCTGCTCGTGCACGCCGGTTTCCAGGACGGGGACCACTACACGCCCACGGCCTATCTGATGCGGGTGCTCGGCGGAAAGGACACCGCCGGGGTCGAGGTCGGTGCCGCCAGTGACGGCGGGGCCGCCGCGCTCGTCGCCGCGGCCGAACACCTCACGGCCCGGCCGGACGCGAAGGCCACGCTGGTCACGACCGGTGTCCGGTTCCCGGACGAACGGTGGGGCTATTCCCGGGAGATGGGTTATGTGGCCGGTGACGCCGGCGCCGCCGCCGTCCTCACCCGGGGGACGGGCTTCGCCCGCCTGGTGGCGACCGCCCATGTCACGGAGCCACAGCTGGAGGCGCAGACCCGGGCCAGGGAGGGCTACACCGGTGCCGCCCGGCGGTTCCCCGTCGAGGAGACCGGGTTCATGCCCTATATCGACGTACTGCAACGGGCCACCCACCGCTGTATCGAGACCGTCCTCGACGAGGCCGCCGTGAAACCGGCGGACATCGCGCATGTGGTGCCCATCGCGATCGGTTCGGTCGTGCTCGACATGCTGCTCACCGGCTCACCGCTCGGCCTCCGTGCCGACGACACCAGCTGGACCTACGGCCGGCACATCGGCCACGCCGGCCCGTCCGACGTCCTGCTCGCCCTCGACCGGACGTTCCGCTCCGGCACGCTGCGGGCCGGGGAACGCGTCCTCGTCCTGAGTTTCGGGGTCGGCTTCCGCTGGACCACCGCGCTGCTCGAGGTCACCCGCGATCCCGTCGCCGCGGCACCGGCCGGTCGCGCACAAACAGAAGGAGGTTGTCCATGACGGACACGAATACGGCGACCGCCGCGTCGGTTCCGCTGGCTCCGCGGGCCCTGCCGCTGCTGGGCCATGCGCTGCCCCTGCTCCGCGATCCGCTGGCGTTCATCATGTCCCTGTCCGAGTACCGCGAGATGGTCCGCGTCCGGCTGGGCCCGACCACCGCCATGCTGATCTGCCATCCGGACCTGACCCGGCAGGTGTTCCTGAACGACCGTGTCTTCGACAAGGGCGGCCCGATCTACGACCGGATCCGCGAGGTCATCGGCGACGGCCTGTCCACCTGCCCGTACCCCCTGCACCGGCGGCAGCGGCGGCTGTGCCAGCCGTCGTTCCACCCCACCCGGCTCCCCGGGTACGGGGCGGTGTTCGCCCGGGCGGCCGAGCTGAAGGCGGACTCCTGGCGCGACGGCGACGTCCTGGACATCACCCAGGAAATGATGACGCTGACGACGCGGGCCACCATGGAGACGATGTTCAGCGGCTCGCTGCCGGCCGAGACCATGCGGCGGGCCCTGGCCGACACCGCCACCATCGTGAGCGCGTTCTTCCGCCGGATGATGACACCGGCCCTGCTGCGCCGGGTGCCGACTCCGCAGAAGCGGCGGTACGACCACGCCCGTAACCGGCTGGCGGCCACCATCGCGGAGATCATCGCCGAGCGGCGTGCCGATCCGACCGACCATGCCGACCTGCTGTCCACGCTGGTCGCGGCGGTCGACGAGGAGAGCGAGGACGGCCGGAAGCAACTGAGCGACACCGAACTCGCGGACGAGGCCCTCACGTTCTTCCTCGGCGGGATGGAGACCACGGCCATCACCCTGGCCTGGGCGCTGCATCTGCTCGCCACCAACCCGGACGTCCAGCACCGGCTCCGGGCCGAGACCCATCAGGTCCTGGCCGGTGGGAAGGTCGATGCCGCCCATCTGCCCTCGCTCGACCTGGCCGCCCGGGTGGTGACCGAGACGCTGCGGCTGTATCCGCCCGCCTGGATGATGACCCGCGCGGTCCGGCAGGACACCGAGCTCGGCGGGGTGCGGCTCAAGGGCGGCAGCACCATCGTGCTCAGCCCGTACCTCCTGCACCGCAGGCCCGACCTCTACCCCGACCCCGACCGGTTCGACCCGGACCGCTGGCTCGGCGCTCAACCCGACCGGGCCACCTACATCCCGTTCGGCGCCGGCGCGCGCAAGTGCATCGGGGACCAGTTCGCCCTCACCGAGGCCGTTCTGGCCCTCACCGCGATCGTCGCCCGCTGGGAGCTGACCCCCGTCGGCGACCAGCCGTTCAAGCCCAAGGTGGAGACCAGCCTGAGCTCGCGCGGGCTGCGCCTGCGGCTCAGCGAGCGGCGGCCGAGCGGCACCGACGACGCCGAACTGCACACGGCCACGCCGCGGTCCACACCGTCCCAGCCATCCACACCGCCGGGCGCCGGCGCCTGCCCGGTGAAGCACTAGGAGTGATGCCGTGAAGCCTCACCTGAAGCCCCTGGTGAAGCAGCTTCTCAACGCCCGGAGGGTCCGCCTGCCCGGTGCGGCCCCGGCCGACAGCCTGCGCACTCCCTCCCTCCCCTACCCGAACGGCTGGTTCTGCCTGGCCTTCGGCGACGAGGTGCGGCCCGGATCCGTCACCACCCGTCCGCTCGCGGGCACGGAGGTCGTGCTCTACCGGACGACCAGGGGCGTGCTGCGGGCCGTCCGGCCCCGGTGCCCGCACCTGGGGGCGCATCTCGGGGTCGGCGGATCGGTCGAGGGCGAGGACCTCGTCTGCCCCTTCCACCGGTTCGCGTTCGACCCGGGCGGCACCTGTGTGCGCACGGGGTACGACAAACCACCGCCGAAGGCGTCGCTGGCGCAGTACCCGGTGTGCGAGGCCAACGGCTCGATCTATGTGTGGTGGCACGCCCTCGGCCTGCCCCCGCAGTGGGAGGTCCCGGCCTTCCCCATGGACGACCGGCAACCGTTCAGCCACGACACCTTCGACATCGCCGGTCATCCGCAGGACGTCATCGAGAACGCCTTCGACTGGGGTCATCTGCCGGCGTTGCACGGCCTCAAGGGTCTCGACATCGAGGGCACTCCGGTGACCGGGGAACCGACCAGCACCGTCACCGCGACCGCCCGCGGCACCATGATGCGCGGGTTCCGCCAGTCCTACACGCTCACGGTGATCGGACTGGCCACCATCGCGGCGCGCACGGTCCTGCCCAAGGGCGCGGGCACCCTCCATGTGATGCTCCACGCGACCCCCACCGGCCCGGGGCGCATCCAGCTCCGGTTCGGTACGAAGCTGGAGCTGAACGGCATCCCCGGCGTGCCCGGGACGGTGGGGCGCGCGGCGGCCGTGCCCGTCGCCCGGCTGCTCAGCGCCGTCCTCCAGCGGGTGGCGAGCGTCGACACCGGCGCGGACCTGCTGATGTGGCACTACCAGGAGCATGTCGAGCACCCGAAGCTGGCCAAGGGCGACGGTCCGATCGGCCGGTACCGGCAGTGGGCGCAGCAGTTCTACACGGAGCCCACGGGCGATCTCATGCCACCGCGGCCTCCCCGGGCCGGCGCGAGCCGCTCGGAGGAGTGACCACCGGCGACGGCGGCCCGGGAGCGCTCGCTCAGCTCCCGGGCCGCCGTCTCCGGCGAGCACCGTGTTCGACGTGGCCCGGCCCGGCCGGCCGGGCCGGGACCCGAAGAGAGGCGGCATGGCAGCGGAGAACGGTACGCCCGGCGCCGGGCGACGATTGGCGGTGCTCGGAGCGGGGGTGATGGGCTCGGGCATCGCCGCGCCGGCGGTCGGGCACGGGATCGCGGTGTCGCCGATCGACCCGGACCGGCGGCGGCTGGACGAGGCCCCGGCCAAGATCGACCACCAGGTACGGATGGCGCGGCTGATGGGCGCGCTGCCGGACGAGGCCGTTCCCGGCGCTCTCGTCACCGCCGAAGGGTGCCGCCCCTGCGGCTTGCCGCTGGAGCTGGTGCGCGCCGGCCACCTGGGCCGCAGGAGCGGGCGCGGCTTCTACGAGTACGAGGGAGAACAGGCATGACCACGTCATCCGACCAGCCGGTGCCGGATTCCAACGCCGTCCAGACGGAAATGCTGGGGTACCTGACGAAGCGTACGGGGACGACCTGGGCGACCGACGCGGATGTCTTCGGCTCCGGTGGGCTGTCCTCGCTCTTCGCCATGGAGCTGGTGGTGCATCTGGAGAAGTCGTACGGCATCGCCATCCGCGGCGCCGACCTGCGGGTGGAGAACTTCCGCACCGTGCGGCGGATGGCCGCGCTGGTCGAACGGCTCCGGCAGCCCACCCCCGGCGGCTCCGGCGCGTGAACCCGTCGCCGCGGCGGGACCGGGCGGGCCGACTGCCCGAGATCTGGCGCGGAAGCTCGGCGCCACCCGCCGGCTCGCCGCCCAGGTCCCGGCGCGCCACGGCATGACCTGGGTGGAGCAGCGCGGACAACGGCGAGTTCGCCGCCCAACGACCACGGCCTCGCCCGGGCGCGGTTGGAGGCGCTCGGCGTCGCCGACTACTTCGTCCTGCCGGAGATCGGCTGGGGGCGCAAGCCGGACGCGGTACGCCGGATCGCCGAGCGGCTGAACTCCGCCCCCGGCACCATCGCCTTCATCGACGACCAACCGGCCGAACGGGCCGAGGTCGCCCACCATCTGCCGGAAGTGCGCCGCTACCCGCACGACGGCCCGGCTCATCGCGCCGGATCTCATCGCCGACCGGGCACCGGCCCTCACGGGCCTCCTGGATCGAGCGCGACACACCGGGGTCGGGCCGGTCGGGCCGGCCCGACCCCGGTGGCGGTCACCTCCGGCGGACCAGAGTGATGCCATCGGCCATCGGGAGCATGCAAACTTCGGCCATGGCCCGCATCGCTTCCCCACCGGGCAGCTCCGCGCGGGCCATCGGTGTCAGCCGCTCAGGGCGGCGAGGGTGGCGTCGAGGTCGGCGGCCCGCGGCCGGTTGTGGGGCAGCTTGGCGAGGACCTTGGCCATGCCGCAGGTATCGGTGAGGGCGGAGAACACCAGGCCGCCGGCGACGCCCGCGGCCAGCCAGCGGGCGGCGGGCCGGCGTCGGCCGGTGAGCAGACCGGCCAGGACGAGGGATCCGGCGGCGAGGCGTACCTGGCGCTCCATCGCCCAGACGGCGCGGGCACCGGCGGGGCGCAGCACGTCGTGGCCGAGTTGTATCCAGCCGTTGGTGCCGCCGGTGAGGTCGGCGGCGGTGATGCCGTGCCGGGCCAGGCGCTCGCGGGCCTGGGTGGAGCGGGTGCCGGAGGCGCACACGAGGAGGAGGTCGCCCCGACCGGCGGCGGCCTCCAGGGCGGGCAGGGCCGAATCGAGGTGGTCCAGGGGGATGTTGTGGGCACCGGGCAGATGGCCGGAGGCGTACTCGCCGGGGGTACGGACGTCGATGACGGTCAACTCGGCGAGTCGGGCGTGGACCTGGGCGGCGGTGAGGGAGGTGAGAGAGGCGGTGGGTGTCACGGGGGACTTTCCTTTGCTCTTCAGGGGTTGCTCACAACGGTAAGATACCCAAGGGGGTATCTGTGAAGGAGTGCGGGCTGTGGAATTGGCGATGGCTGCCGAGGAACTGAAGACCGTGGTCAACCGGCTGCGCAGGGCGCAGGGCCAGATCGCCGGTGTGATCAAGATGATCGAGGAGGGGCGGGACTGCGAGGACGTGGTGACCCAGCTTGCGGCCGCCTCACGGGCCCTGGACAAGGCGGGTTTCGCGATCATCGCCACCGGTCTTCAGCACTGCCTGACCGATGCGGACATGGCCGCCTCGGAGGACCGGGAGCAGATGCGCGCCCGGCTGGAGAAGCTGTTCCTGTCGCTGGCCTGAGCGGCCGGGGCCGCGTACGCGCCGCTCGGCTCAGGCCACGGCGTCGACCAGCATGAAGGCGGCGACGGCCAGCAGCAGGATCGCGAACGTGCGCTTCAGCCGGGTGCCGCCGACCCTGGCGGCCAGCCGCTTGCCGTCCCAGGCGCCGAGGATCGCGGCCCCGGTGAAGGGGGCGATCAGCGCCCAGTCGATGCCTGCCGTGGTGGCGCCGCGGGTGGCCAGCGAGGCGAGCGAGTTCGCCGCGATGACCAGCAGGCTGGTGCCGACGGCCGCCCGCATCTCGAACGCGGCCACCGTGACCAGGGCGGGGACGGTGAGGAAGCCCCCGCCGACGCCGAGCAGTCCGGTCAGCGCCCCCAGCCCCGCACCGGTGCCCGCGACCTTCACCGGCCGTACCGCCACCGCCCGGTCGCCGACCGCCGGGCCGCTGTCCGCCGGGCCGCTGTCCGCCGCGCCGGGGCGCAGCATGCGTACGGCGGCGAGGGCGGCGACGGCGGCGAACGCGGCGGTCAGCACCGGCTGGGGCAGCCGGGCGGCCGCGGCGCCGGCCGCGGCGGCGGGCAGCAACCCGGCCGCGGCGAAGAGGGCGCCGGCCCGCCAGCGCACGGCGCCGGTACGGGCATGGGCGTACAGGGCGGTGATCGAGGTGGCGGTGACGATGATCAGGCTCGCGGTGGTGGCGGCGGCCGGGGTGAAGCCGAGGAGGTAGATCAGCGCGGGCACCGCCAGGACGCCGCCGCCCCCGCCGAGCGCGCCGAGCGCGAGCCCGACCACGGCACCGGCGGCCAGGGCCAGGACCAGCGCGCTCACGCTATGCCGCCGCTGCCGACGGTGACCGGCAGACCCTCGCGGGTCCGGGCGGTCGTACCGCCCACGACATCGGTGGCCGCCGCACCGCGGGCGACGATGAAGCCGGTGGCCGTACGGGAGCGGCTCCCGGAGCGGCGGACCGTGACCACCGGCCTACCCTGCGCGGCCCGGGGAGGACCCGCCCCCGCCCGTAGAACGCTCAGCGGCGGGTGCGGCGCACCGGGCGCGTGCCCGGTCAGCCGCCGCGGCGGCTCGCGGACATCCAGCGGAACCGCCCGCGCGTCGCCGGTCCGCCGGTGGACCTGCCGTGCGGTGAGCCGGGCGGGGCCACGGCGAAGAAGCGGGAACATCGGGTTTGATCACTCCGTGCGGATGGTGCGGGGCAGGGGGGATGTCGTTCAGCCGGCGTGGTCGGGCCAGGTGAGGGTGAGGCCCGCCGCGGTGGCGGCGGTGAAGCCGTCGTCGACGGCGACCACATCGCGTCCGGCGGCATCGAGCAGGGAGGCGGCGATCGCCGCGCGCATCCCACCGGCGCAGTGCACCCACACCACCCCGTCGGGCACCTCGCCGATACGGCCGGGGAGTTGGTGGATCGGAATGTGGACCGATCCGTTCACATACCCTTCCGCACGCTCGGCAGCGCGCCGCACGTCCAGCACCACCACCCGCTCGCCGCGCTCGCGCACCTCGGCGAGGTCGGCGAAGCGAGCTCGTGGGAAGGAGACGAGCTCCTCGCCCGTGCGGACCCAGCCGGCCGGGTCGCCGGTGGCGGCGGCGGCCGGGCGGTCGATGCCGACCCGGGCCAGCTCCCGCTGCGCGGAGGTGATCTCCCCGGGCGTCCCGGCCAGCAGGGTGACCGGCTTGCCCCATGGGATCAGCCAGGCCAGATAGGTGGCGAGCTGACCCTCGCCCTCGAAGTTGAACGATCCGGCCACATGCCCCTGGGCGAAGGCGACCCGGCCGCGCAGGTCCACCACCCACTCCCCCGCGGCCAGCCGGTCGGCGATCTCCCTGGCGTCCGCGGGCACGGGCGGGGTGAGGTCGACCGGCGCGGGGCCGGCGGCATTGGCCGGGCCCATGTGCGCGTAGTAGGCGGGCACATCGTCGAGCCCCGCGAGCATCTCGGCGACGAAGGTGTCCACGTCCCGGGTCAGCGCGTGGTTGGTGCCGCGCTCCTGACCGATCGTGGTGACGTTCCCCTCCGCCTGGGAGGAGGAGCAGAAACTGCCGAACCCGTGGGTGGGCAGCACCGGGACCTCGTCATCCAGCTCCTCGGCCAGACGGTGGGCCGAAGCGTGCTGGGCGCGGGCCAGCCGCTCGGTCAGCCGCGGCTCGACCAGATCCGGCCGGCCCACGGCGCCGATCAGCAGCGACCCGCCGGTGAACGCCGCCACGGCCCGGCCGTCCGCCTCCAGCACATAGGAGGTGTGGTGCGGGGTGTGACCGGGGGTGGCGATCGCCCGCAGCACCAGGTGCTCGTCCACCGGGAAGGTGTCGCCGTCGGCGACCGGAGTGCGGGCGAAGGCGACCGATGCCCCGGTGGGCACCAGGTAGCGGGCCCCGGTCACCCGGGCCAGCTCCAGACCGCCGGTGACGTAGTCGTTGTGCAGATGGGTCTCGCCCACGAGGGCGATACGCACCCCGCGCCGCGCCGCCGCGGCGATGACCTGCTCGATATCACGGGGCGGATCCACCACCAGCGCGGCGCCGGGGCCACCGGCCAGATAGCTGCGGTTGCCCAGACCCTCGATTTCCAGGGTGTCGACGAAGAACACGACTACGACTCTCCTCTCGAGCGAGCTAGTACCCCCGGGGGTATCTGACACTCACCCTAGCAGGAGTACCCCGGGGGGTATTCCGAAGGGGGAAGCACCCCGCCGCCGGGCGGCGCTCCATCCGCCGCGGGTACCCCGCGCCCGCCGAAAACCCCATCCGCCCCATCCGGCTCCGCCTGACGTGCGCCGCGCGATGGAGTCGGATTATGTGATGGGTGGCAACTCTCTGTGACCGCCGCGGGGCCGCACGACGGCCGTACGGCGCTGAGGAGGTATCACCCTGATGAGGCTTGTTTCCGCTTCGCGTCTCGCGGTGGCGGCTGTGGCCGCGGTGACAGCGATCATGACGGCGGGTCAGACGGCGTCCGCCGTACCCGCCGATGGGGACGGGAAACCGTTCCTCGGGCCGCTGCACACCGTCTCGACCATCGCGTCGACGGTTCCGGCCAACGGCGACCTGAACCCGTACGGCACCGCCCTGGTCAAGAAGAGTGTCGGTGACCTGCGGCGTGGCAATGTGCTGGTCAGCAATTTCAACAATGCCGCGAACCAGCAGGGCACCGGGACCACTCTGGTGCAGATCAGTCCCCGGGGCACGACCACGCTGTTCGCCCAGATCGACCCGCAGAATCTGCCAGGGCCGTGCCCGGGAGGCGTGGGGCTGACCACCGCGCTGTCCATCCTGCCGGGCGGCTGGGTGGTGGTGGGCAGTCTGCCCACGGCCGACGGCACATCCGCCACGGCGCAGGCCGGGTGCCTGCTCGTGCTGGACAGCCATGGAAAGGTCCGGGAGACCTTCAGCGGCCAGGGGATCAACGGTCCCTGGGACATGACCGCGAAGAGCAGCGGCGACAAAACCGATCTGTTCGTCACCAACGTACTCAACGGCACGGTCGCCGGCGGCGGCGACATCGTGCGGCGCGGCACCGTGCTGCGGATCACCCTGCGCACCCACGACGACCGGCCGCCGACCCGGGTCGCCACGACCGTGATCGGTTCGGGCTTCGCCCAGAAGACCGACCCGGCGGCCCTCGTGATCGGGCCGACGGGTGTCGGCCTGCGGGACGGGACGCTCTATGTGGCGGACACCGTCGACAACCGCATCACCGCGATCCCGGACGCGCCGACCCGGCGCACCAGCGCCGGCATCGGCAAGGTGGTCAGCACCGACCAGCACCTCAACGGCCCGCTCGGGATGGCGATCACCCCGAAGGGCGACATCCTCACCGTCAACGGCGGCGACGGCAACATCGTGGAGACCACCCCGCGTGGCGTCCAGGTGGCCGTGCGCACGCTCGACACCAGCGGCAGCCCGCCGGGGGCGGGCGCGCTGTTCGGGCTCGCCATCGCGGAGGACCCGGACCGGGTCTACTTCGTCGACGACGCGACCAACACCCTGAACCTGCTCAGCCGGCCCTGAACCGCTCGCGCCGGACCGATCAGGCCCCGCGCGAGCCCAGGCACACGAAACCGCTGGTCGCGCGGCCCCGGCGCCTCGTGAGAAGGCCCGCGGCCCCGGTGCCCCAGGAACATCTGGGGCACCGGGGCCCCGGTCTTTCCGGGCGCACGGTGGGCCGTCCCGGACGGCGGGATGCCCTCGCGGTGGTCAGGATGTGTTCAGGTATCCGGTGCCAGGGTCACGGTCCATGACCTACGAGACATCTGAGCCCCTCCCGACCCAGGCGGCCGACGGCCCCACCGCTCGGTCGCGTCACCGACTCCGCTGGAACAAGGTGCCCGAAGTCACCGTCTACTTCTGGGTCATCAAGGTGCTATGCACGACGGTCGGCGAGACCGCGGCCGACCTGCTGAACGAGAAGGCCGGGCTCGGCCTGACGGGTGTGTCGACGCTGATGAGCGCGGTGCTGGCCGTGGTCCTGGTGGCGCAGTTCCGCACCAGCGGCTACCGCGCGGGGGTGTACTGGCCGGCCGTCGCCCTGATCAGCGTCGTCGGCACGCTGATCAGCGACAACCTCACCGACAACATGGGCGTGCCGCTGGAGACGAGCACGACGGTGTTCGCGATCGTCCTGGCGCTCGTGTTCATCGCCTGGTACCGGCGGGAGCGGACGCTGTCCATCCACAGCGTCGACAGCACCAGCCGTGAATCCTTCTACTGGCTGGCGGTGCTGTTCACCTTCGCCTTGGGAACCGCGGCCGGCGACCTGGTCTCCGAGCGGATGAACCTCGGGTACTGGCTGTCCGCCGTGCTGTTCGCCCTGGCCATCGCCGCGGTCGCCGTCGCCCACTTCGCCCTGGGCCTCGACGCGGTGTGGAGCTTCTGGATCGCCTACATCCTGACCCGTCCGCTCGGCGCCTCCCTCGGCGACTACCTCTCGCAGCCGACCGGCGATGGCGGCCTCGGCCTGGGCACGGTTGTGACCAGCGCGCTGTTCCTGGCGGTCATTCTCGGCCTGGTCGTGTTCCTGTCGGTGTCGCGCAAGGACGTCATCGAACCGGAGCGAGCCGCCCGGCACACGGCCTGAGCCCCGGCAGGCGTTCAGGATGCGTTCAGGCTTCGGCCGACAGGGTCGTACACCGCCGTGCCGTCCGCGGCCGGCCCACTCCGCGGAGCGCTCAGCCCCTTCGGCGCGAGCGCCGTACCCCCGAGCAGACGGGAGCATGTGACATTGGGGAAGCGAGAAGTCCTCACCGACCTCGACGCCGCGAGCGCGAGCACATCGGTGATGAAGAAACTGCCCGAGGTCACCCTGGCCTTCTGGGTCATGAAGATCGCCGCGACGACCCTGGGTGAGACGGCCGGAGACCTCTTCGCGCAGACCTTGAAGCTCGGCTACTTCCTCACCACGATCGCGCTGTTCCTGATCTTCGTGGTGACCCTCGTCGTCCAGCTCAGGTCCAGCCGTTACAACCCCTTCTTCTACTGGACCGTGATCCTGTCGACCAGCATGGCCGGCACGACCATGTCCGACTTCATGAACCGCGACGCCAGCGCGAAGTTCCTCTCGGACGGCGCCACATCACTCGGCTGGGGCCCGCAGGGGCTCGGCCTGGGCTACCCGGTCGGCGCGGCGATCCTGATCTCCATCCTGCTGGCGATCTTCCTGATGTGGAAGGTGAGCGGGATGACGTTCCAGATCCGCGACATCGTCACGTTCCGGGGCGAGGCGCTGTTCTGGTCGGCGATCCTCGTCTCGAACACGCTCGGCACCTCGATGGGCGACTTCCTGTCCGACAGCTCCGGTCTGGGCTACGCGGGCGGCGCGCTCCTGGTCATCGGGGTGCTGGCGGTCCTCGTCGCGATGATGAGGGCCCCCGCGGTGCCGAACGTGCTGCTGTTCTGGATCGCTTTCGTCCTCACCCGGCCGCTCGGCGCGACCGCGGGCGACTTTCTCACCAAGCCGGTCGCCAAGGGTGGCCTCGACCTGGGTACGGCGGGCTCGTCGGCGGTCCTGCTGGTCATCCTGTTCGGGCTGATGGCCTACGCCCAGGTGCGGGAGCGCCGGGCCACCGGCTCGGGGAGCGCGGAGCGGGAGCCGGTCACCCAGCGGGCAGGGTGACGGTGAAGCGAGCCCCGGGCCCGTGCCCGGGGTCGTACGTCACCTCGCCGCCCGCGGAGCGGGCCAGACGGCGTGCGAGCGGCAGCCCGAGGCCCGCTCCGTGGTGACCGTCGCCGGAGTCGGCGCGCCGCCCCGGTTGGAAGAGTTCGCCGACGAACGCCTCGGGTACGCCCGGGCCGTCGTCGGTGATGTCGATCGCCACGGCGCCGGGTACGCGCCGCCCGGACAGGGTGACGGTGGAACGGGCGTGGCGGACGGCGTTGGCGAGCAGCGGGCTGACGATGCGTTCGAGTAGGGCGGGTGTCACCCCTGCCTCCAGTCGCCCGCTCCCGACCGCCACCACGGCTTTCGCCTGGGAAGGCGCGTCCGGACACTGGGCCATGCGGCGCAGGACGGGTACGACATCGGCCGTCCCAGGGGCCGTTGAGGCGTCCGCCGCGTTGTCGCGGGCGTCGAGCAGGAGCGTGTCACAGATGGTTCGCATGGACTGGGCGGCCTCCTCTATCACCTCGTGTGTGGCACGGGTCTCGGCGGCCGAGCGGGGCCTGGACCGCCACCAGTCGAGTTCGGCGATGATCCGGGTGAGGGGGGTGCGCAACTCGTGGGACAGCTCACCGGTCAGCTGTTTCTCATGACGCAGCACGGCCCGCATCCGGTCCAGCATCGCGTCCAGCGAGGTGCCCAGCCGGACCAGTTCGGCTGGGCGTCCCATGGTGCCGAAGCGTTCGTCGGAGGCCACCGCACGCCACTGGGCGGCCTGGTCGGTCATCGTCCGTACGGGGCGCAGTGCCCGGCCGACCGCGAGCCGGGTCAGCGCGTATGCGCAGGCGAGCATGGCCGTGTCCAGGACCAGCGATCCCATGAGCAGGGTGTCGGCCGAACTCTGGTACGGAGTGAGGTCGAGGGCCGTGACCACGGTGGCGGTGGCATGCTCGCCGCGCAGGGGCCGGGCGCACAGGCGGACGGACCGATGTCCCTCGGCGTGGACCGCCGTGCAGTCGGGCACCCCCCGCACGGCGAGCCGGCCGGCGGTCCGGGTGAGGGGGCCGCCCTCCGTCGCGGAGGGCGGCTTTTCCAGCAGGCGCTTCCCGGCGTAGATCCACACGTTGGTGTCCAGCACCTGATCGTTGGCGGTCTCCAGGACGCGTACGCGCGGACCGCTGGTGTCGACGGTCGCGGCGACGGCGGTCGCCCGCGCCCGCAGCTCGTCGTCCGCCTGGTGCCGCAGATGCCGTTCCACCACGGTGTTGAACACCACCGTCAGCGCCGTGATCAGCAACGCGGCGGTGGTCAGCGCCACGAGTGAGAGCCGCCCGCGCAAGGTACGGGGAGCCAGAGCGCGGAGCACCGCCCGGTGCCGGATCGATCTCATGACAGACGGTGCCCGATCCCGCGCGCGGTGGCGATGGTCAGGCCGCTGCCCGCCTCGCGCAGTTTGCGGCGCAGCCTGGTCAGATACTGGTCCAGGGTGTTGTCGCTGACCTGTCCGCCTTCGGGCCAGCCCGCCCTGACCAGATCGCGGCGGCGCACCAGGTCCCCGTCCGCGGCGAGCAGCGTGGCGAGCAACCGGAACTCGGTCGGGGACAGGGCGACCCGGGTACCGTGCACGCTCGCGCTGTGCCGGACCGCGTCCAGGACCAGATCCCCGGCGGTGGCGGCGGCCGGGGGCGCGGCCCGCTTGAGCGCCGCCCGCAGCCGGGCGGCGAGCTCGGCGAGATGGAAGGGTTTCGGCAGGTAGTCGTCGCCCCCGGCCGAGAAGCCGGACAGCCGGTCGGTGAGGTGGTGCCGTGCGGTCAGGAAGACGACCGGGGCGTGGAACCCGCCCGCGCGCATGGCCTGGCATACGTCCCGTCCGTCCGCGTCGGGCAGACCGATGTCCAGGACGACGGCGGCGATGTCCGGGCCGACCAGGCGCAGGGCGGTGGCGCCGTCGGTGGCCGGCACGGGGTCGAAGTCCTCGTCGTACAGTCCGCGGCGGAGCACATCACGCAGGGCGTGATCATCCTCGACGATCAGGATCTTGCGGCGCATGGTCCTCCGGCGGTCTCTCGGCAGTGGGGGCTCCGCTGAAGGACGGGCTCAGCCGCCGGCCTCCCCCGCTTTGGCGCGCCTGCGACTCCGGTACAGCTCCGCGCCGAGCGGCAGCAGCGACACCGCTACGATCAGCGCGACCAGGGGCAGCAGATAGCGGTCCACATTCGGGACCGAGGAGCCCAGGGCATATCCCGCGAGCGTCAGTCCGACGCTCCACACGAGCCCGCCGATCACCTGCCATACGGTGAAGACCCGCATCGGTACGCGCAGGGCCCCCGCCAGCGGGTTCAGCACGGTCCGGACCACCGGAACGAACCTCGCCAGGACGATCGCCTTCGCATGCCCGTACCGCCCCAGCAGGTCCTCCGCGCGTCGCGCCCCCTCGTGCAGCCGCGCGGAGCGGCCGCGGGCCAGCAGTGCGCCGCCCGCCCGGCGGCCGATCAGATAGCCGCACTGTGAGCCGGCCAGCGCGCCCACCGCCGCGGCGGCCAGCAGCGGGCCCAGCGACAGCCGTACGCCGTGGGCGCCGCTGCCCGTGCAGAGCAGGCCCGCGGTGAACAGCAGGGAGTCGCCCGGCAGGAAGAAGCCGATCAGCAGCCCCGTCTCGGCGAACATCACCACGCCCACGCCCAGCGCGCCGAAGGCGGCCAGCAGCGACCGTGCGTCGAGCACATTCACGGCGAGTTGCGATGACAGCGACACGGGTGTGGTCATCGGCAGGGGTCCTTTCGCTACGGACGTTCGCCACGGACGACCGGCGACACGGCCCCGCGTCCGACTACAGGCATGTAGACGGTCTACATTACTGTAGACGCTCACGGGGTGGGCATCGTTCCGGGCGCACCGCCGGTCGATGCCGAAGCGCCTGTCCCCGCACCACGGTGGTGCCCGAGGCGCCGACCGGCTTCGACCACCGCGACACCAGCAGACGGACGATCATCGGCGTGACCAGGATGACCACCAGGAGCCGCAGGCTCTGCACGGTCGAGACCAGCGCGACGTCCGCGTGGGAGGAGACCGCGGTGGCGAGGACCGCGTTGATTCCCCCGGGGGTCGTGGCGAGGTAGGCGTCGGTGAACGGTGTGCCCGTCGCCCCGGCGAAGATCCATGCCAGCCCGGCGCAACCGGGGCAGACGACCGCCATGCAGACCAGGATCGAGGGCAGCAGGCGCCGCACGCTGCCGAGCGTCCGGCGGGTGAACCGCACGCCCACATCGAGGCCGACGAGGACGAAGACGGCGTTCTGGACCACGCCGACGGGTGCGAAGCCCGGCACGGCGCCGCTGAGCGTGGCGGCCAGGGCGACCAGCATCGGGCCGATCAGCAGTGGCGTGGGCACCCGCAGCCGCCGACCGGCGAAGGAGCCCGCGACGGCGATGAAGGCGAGTGTGCACAGGCCGGTGAGCTGGTCCGACCCGGCGACCACATGCAAGAGGCCCGGTCCGGCTCCGCCGCCCGCGGCCGGGTGACCGCCCGCGGCCGAGGACGCGGAGGTCATCCAGTGGGCCGCCAGCGGGGCGGTGGTGGCGACGAGAGCGACCCGCAGATACTGGGTGAAGGCGACCAGCCGCACATCGGCCTTCAGCTCATCGGCGCAGGTGACGATCGCGGCCGAACCACCGGGCACCATGCCGAGGACGGCGCTCGGCCGGTCGATGCGGCCACCACGGGCCAGCAGCCAGGCGACCCCGAGACTCAGTGCGATGGTGGCCACGGTGACCACCGTCAGCGGCAGCGCGACGGGCGCGGCGGAGATGAGGGCCGACGGGGTGAGATAGCTGCCCATGAGGGCGCCGACCAGTGCCTGCGAGGTCCGGTGGGCCGGTGCCGGAAGCCGGTCACGGACCACTCCGCACAGCGCCAGGACGGCGCCGACCAGCAGTGAGGCCAGCAGATAGGGGGCGGGAACGCCGAAGGCGTCCGCCCCGAGTCCCGCGGCGTACCCCCCGGCGATGATCAGCGCCCAGAGTCCGGCGGGAGCCGGGCGGGAGACGCGGGGCTCGGCACTGCCCGGGGCGGGCTTCGGCGCGGCACTGGCGGTGGCGATGGGGCTCGGACTGGGACTGGGGCTGGGACGTTCGTCCGTGCATCGCGGCGCGGAGGTCAGTGCCACGATTGGGGCCTTTCGTCGGCGGTGCGGGTCGGTCGGATGACGCCTGTGCGAAACACGCACTCTCCACTGTGCCGGGTACGGCCTGTGAGCCCGCTGAGAGCGCTGAGTGAGCGCTGAGGGGGTCCTGAGAGCCCGCTGAGAGAGCGCGGCCGACCCGCGGTCCGTCCTCCCGCCCCGCCTCGGATCAGTCGTCCGGCCGACCCGGCGGTACCGTTATGAGGTGATGTGATGGGGTGATGTCACATGCGCGTGCTGGTCGTCGAGGACGAGCCGAACATCGCCGCCGCCGTGGACCGCGGACTGCGCGCCGAGGGGTTCGGCGTGGACATCGCCGGGGACGGCGCGAAGGCCCTCGGCCTGATCAGGCACAACGGCTACGCGGTGATTGTCCTCGATCTGATGCTGCCGGGCCGCAACGGCTATGACGTGTGCCGGACCCTGCGCGCCGCGGGCATCACCACCCCCGTGCTGGTGCTCACGGCCAAGGACGGGGAGTACGACGAGGCGGACGCCCTCGATCTCGGCGCGGACGACTATCTGACGAAGCCGTTCTCGTTCGTGGTGCTGCTGGCCCGGATCCGCGCGCTGCTGCGCCGCAGCGCCCCGCAGCGGTCGCCGGTGCTCCGTGCGGGCGATCTCTGGCTGGACCCGGACGCCCACCGCTGCGGCCGGGGCGAGGAGCGCCTGGAGCTGACACCGCGCGAGTTCGGACTGCTGGAGTTCATGCTGCGCCACCCCGACACGGTGGTGAGCAAGAAGGAGCTGCTCGCCCAGGTCTGGGACGCCTGGTTCGAGGGCGACCCCAACATCGTCGAGGTGTACGTCGGCTACCTACGGCGCAAGATCGACACCCCCTTCGGCCGGTCCGCCATCGAGACCGTGCGCGGCATCGGCTACCGGCTGGATGTGAAGGGCGGCTGAATGTCCCGACGCCTCCCCCTCCGGCGTCCGGCATTCGACTGGCCGCGGAGGCTGACCCGGAAGCTGAGTCTGCGGGCCCGGGTCACCCTATGGGCCACGGTGGCCGTCGTCATCGCGATGGTCGCCGCCGGTCTCGGCCTGCTGGTCGGTCTCCAGCACTCCATGTGGCGCGACCGGGACAGCACCGGCCGCCAGCGGCTGTCCGATGTCACCTCCCTCGTCCGTCAGGACCGGCTGGGTTCCCTCATCCCCTCCACCGGCGGGGACGCCGATGTCGTGGAGGTGCTCGACGCCCATGGGAAGGTGCGGGCCAGCTCCGACTACGACACGCGCCCCGGCAGCCCCAGCGGCTTCCCGAACCCCCTCCCTTCGCGGGTACTCGAGGGGCACCCCACCACCCTCCGTGGCCTCGGCATCGCCGACGGGGGCGACTTCCGCGTACTGGCCAGGCCGATCCGTATCGACGGCCGGCCGGCCACCATCGTCGTGGGCGTATCCCTGACCCAGGCCGAGCACACCCTGTCCAGCCTGACCACCGGCCTGGCCACCGGAGTGCCCGCGCTGACCGCACTGGTGGCGTGGACGATCTGGCTCACCGCCGGCCGCACCCTGCGCCCGGTGGAAACCCTGCGCCGCCAGGCCGCCGACATCACCGCGACCGATCTCCACCGCCGCCTGGACCTGCCCGCCCGCCAGGACGAGATCCACGCGCTCGGCATCACCCTCAACGACATGCTCGCCCGCCTGGACGACGCCTCCGCCGCACAGCGCCGCTTCGTCGCCGACGCCGCACACGAACTGCGCAGTCCGCTGGCGGCCCTGCGGGCCCAGCTCGAGGTCATGTCCCGCTATCCCGACCCCGACCGGGACCCGCACATGGCCGCCGCCCTGCTGGAGGACACCGTCCGGCTGCACGACCTGGTCGAGGGGCTGCTGACACTGGCCCGCAGCGAGGACCCCGCCCGGTCACGGTCACAGGTCACACACGTCATCGACCTGGACGAGGTGGTACTGGCCGAGGTCCGCGCACAGCGCTCCCTGACCCAGGTGGACATCGACGCCCGGCGGGTTTCGGGCGGGCGTGTGCGGGGTGACGCCGAGGCGCTGCGCTCCGTCGTGCGCAACCTGCTGGACAACGCCCGCCGCCACGCCCACCAGCGGATACGGGTGGCCCTGGGCGAACGCGAAGGCACTGTCGAACTCACCGTCAGCGACGACGGATCGGGCATCCCGGCCGCGGACCGGCCGCGGGTCTTCGAGCGCTTCACCCGGCTCGACGAGGCGCGGTCCCGCGAGGCCGGCGGTTCGGGCCTCGGCCTGGCCATCGTCAGCAAGGTCGTCACGGCGCACGGCGGCACCGTCCACGCCGACCAGGACCCCGCGCCGGACGACGGCGGCCTCGGCGGGGCACGCCTGGTGGTCCGCCTGCCGGCCGCGTCCCCGCCCGGCTGATCCGCCAAGCCCTGTCGCGGCTCGGTGCGCGCCGGCGACGGCCCATGTCCGGCAGCGGCGCCGACCACCGGGCCACCGATGTGTGCCCGGCCGGGGTTTCCGGGAGAAGTCGGCGAGTGCGGCGGCTGAGCTCAGTCACAGGAAGCCGAGCGCTGTCAGGTCTCCTGGTCGCCGTCCAGCAACGCGCGGAGTGTCCGTTCGTCCTCGGGGCTGAGGTCGGAGATGAACCGGGCCAGGATGCTGCCGTGGTCCTCGCCGCGTTCGAGCTCGGCGTGCATGCGGCGGGCACGCAGGCCGGATGTGTCGGCGACGGGGGTGTAGGCGTATCCGCGTCCCTGGCGGGTGCGGCCGACCATCCCCTTCTCATGGAGCCGGGTCAGGATGGTCGTCACCGTCGTACGTGCCAAGCCCGTGGCGAGGATTTTCCGGACCTCTCCGGGAGTGAGGGGCCGGTCGGCAGCCCACAGCGCCGCCAGGACGCTGGCCTCCAGTTCCCCGGCCGGGCGGCGGTCGCCATGCTGCTCCGTCATGGCGTTCATTTTCGCAGACGGTCGTCCACGGCCGCGTAGTGCGACCACCGGCCCGCGGAGGACCGTCGCGGACTCACACCCCTCGCGGATGTCAGGCCGCCCGCCGTCCGGGGCGGAACAGACGGTGCCGGGCGATGAGTTCGACGGTCACGGCGACCGCGATGGCCTGGACCGCCATCAAGGCGATCAGGACGAACAGCTGAACGGCACCGGCCATGAGCGGACTCGCCCCGCCCAGCAGCATGCCCACGAATGCCCCGGGGAGCGTCACCAGCCCGACGGTGCGCGTCTGGTCCAGCCCCGGCAGCAGCGCGTCGGAGGCGACCGGCCGTGCGATCTCCATGCGCGCGTCCCGGTCGAGGAAGCCCAGGGCCATCGCCGCCTCGACCTCGCCGCGGCGAAGTTCCAGTTCGTCGAGGGCGCGTCGGCCCGCGAGCACCGTCACCGTCAGGGCGCCGCCGATGAGGATGCCGCTGATGGGGATGAGCGCAAGGCCCTTCGCGGGAACCAGTCCGGTCAGCAGCAGCGCGGCCACCGTGGGAACGACACCGGCGGCGATCGGCGCGGCGGTCAGCCACCAGGTGCGGTTGGTGGTCAGCCGTCGGCCCGCCGTGCGCACGGCGACGCCGAACATCACGACCAGGAACGCCGCCAGACCCGCCACATTGGTGACCGCCCAGGTGATGACCAGGGACACGGCGGCGAGCTGCGCTGCCGCGCGCACGCCCGCGACCACGATCTCCCGCGGGCGGTTGGCGGAGGGGCTGGGGGACAGACCGGACCAGTAGGCGACCCCCGCGGCCACGGCCAGCAGCACGGTCAACAGCACGCCGAGGGTGAGGTTGACCGGCAGCAGGGATCTCGCGCTCAGCGTCACGTGCCTCACCGTAAACGCCGATAGCGACGCGCGACAGCCCGTCCCGCGTTCCGCCGACGCGTCGAGGGTCCTGCCGGGCCGCTGCCCGCCCCACACTCCACGGCGCGTCGGGCGGGCCTGACGGCGCCCCGTCATCCGCGGCCGGTCACCAGTCGTGGACCGTACCGTCGTGGAGCCGGTTCACCGGCAGATACGCCTGCCGGTAGGGGTGGGCCGCGGCCAGGTCCTCATCCAGTTCCACCCCGATACCGGCCGCCTCGCCCGGGTGCAGATGGCCGTCGGTGAAGGTGTAGGCGTGCCGGAAGACCTCCCGTGTCAGGGCGTTGTGCCCCGAGTACTCCTGGATGCCGAAGTTGTGGACCGCCAGATCGAGATGGACGGCCGCGGCCATGCCGACGGGCGAGATGTCCTCCGGCCCGTGGATGCCGCTCTTGATCTGGTACTGGGCCGCGAAGTCGAAGAGCTTGCGCAGCGGAGTGACACCGCCGAAGTGGGTGACGGCGGAGCGCACATAGTCGATCAGCTGCTCGGTGACGAGGGTCTGGTAGTCGTGGACGGTGTTGAAGACCTCGCCGATGGCGAGCGGAACGGTGGTGTGCCGCCGCACCAGTCGCAGCGCCTCCTGGTTCTCCGCGGGCGTGCAGTCCTCCAGCCAGAACGGGCGGTACGGTTCCAGCTCCTGGCCCAGACGCGCGGCCTGGACCGGTGTCAGCCGGTGGTGAGCGTCGTGGAGCAGCGCCAGTTCCGGCCCGAACTCGGCCCGTACCGCCTCGAAGACCCGCGGAATGTGGCGCAGGTACGCCTCCGTGTCCCAGTCCTCGACGAGGGGCTTCGCCCCCTGGTGCGGTACGGGCTTGTCGTCGGTGTCCGTGGTGTGCACGCCGTACACCGAGGTGAGGCCGGGAATGCCGGTCTGGATCCGGATCGCCGGGAAGCCCTGGCTCAGCCGGGCGCGCACCGAGTCGAGGAGCTCGGGGAGGTCCCGGCCCTCCGCATGGCCGTAGGTGCGGATACGGTCACGGCTCGCCCCGCCGAGAAGCTGGTACAGCGGCAGCCCGGCCGCCTTCGCCTTGATGTCCCACAGCGCCACGTCGACGGCGGCGATCGCGGCCATCGTGACCGGGCCGCGGCGCCAGTAGGCCCCCCGGTACAGCGACTGCCAGGTGTCCTCGATCCGGTGCGCGTCCAGCCCTATGAGCAGCGGTACGACATGGTCCTCCAGGTAGCTCACCACGGCGAGTTCGCGCCCGTTGAGCGTGGCGTCCCCCAGGCCGGTGAGGCCCTCGTCGGTCGTCACCTTCAACGTGACGAAGTTGCGTCCGGGACTGGTGACGACGACCTTCGCGTCGACGATCTTCATATGTCTGCTCTTTCCGAGCCGGTGCGGTCCCGGCTGCGTCGGGGTGAGGGGCGGAAGGGCCGGTCAGCCCTTGGAGGCTCCCGAGGTCAGACCGGCCACGAGGTACTTCTGGCCGACGACCGCGGCCACCACGACCGGCACCGTGATGAGGGTGGCGGCAGCCATCAGGCCGCCCCAGTCGGTGCTCGCGTAGGAGATGAAGTTGAACAGCGCCACCGGCACGGTCTGGGTACGGTCGTCGGCGAAGACCAGCGCGAACATGAAGTTGTTCCAACTGAACACGAACGCCAGCAGCGAGGCCGTCGCCGTCCCGGGGGCCGCCAGGGGCAGGGTGATCCGCCAGAAGGCGCCGAACGCGGAGAGCCCGTCGGTCCGGCCGGCCTCCTCCAGTTCGACGGGGAGGCCCGCGAAGAAGCTGATCATGATCCAGGTGATCAGCGGCACCGATACGAACATCTGGCTGAGGATCAGGACGGTGTACGAGCCGACCAGCCCGAGCTGCGCGAAGAGGTAGTACCAGGGGACGAGCAGGGAGATCGCGGGCACGATACGGGCGACCAGGATGAGGGAGCCGGTGCGGTGCATCCGGAACCGGCCCACCGCCCAGGCCGCCGGTACGGCGATGACGGCGGAGAGCACCGTGGAGACCACTCCGACCAGCAGCGAGTTCCCCATCGAGCGCAGGATCTGGCCGGCCTCCACGATGTTGCGGAAGTTCTCCAGCGTGGGCGAGAACCACAGTCCGACCCGGGGGTCGGTCACCTGGACGTTCGTCTTGAAGGCCGCCGCGAACATCCACACGACCGGCAGCACGAAGATCAGTGTCACCACGGTGATGGCGGCGCCGCGCAGCCAGGCCAGACCACGGCGGCGGCCGGTGCGCCCGCGGGGCGCGGTGGTGACGTGGGAGGCGGTCATACGGCGTCCTTCCTTCCGGAACGGCGGCGCAGAGTTACGACGACGCCGACGATGAAGAGCGTGAAGAGCACCAGCACGGCCGCGGCCAGGCCGTACTCCTGGTAGTCGAAGGTGAGCCCGTAGGCGTACACGTTGAGGGTCTCGGCCTCGAAGTCGGAGCCGCCGCCCGGGCCCTTGGTGGCGTAGAGGATGTCGAAGGTCTTGAGCGCGTCCACGGCGCGCAGGACGAGGGCGGTGCCGATCGTCGGGCCGAGCATGGGCAGGACGACATGGCGGAACCGCTGCCAGGCGTTGGCCCCGTCCACGAGCGCGGCCTCTTCGGGCTCCTCGGGCAGGGTGGTGAGCCCGGCCAGCAGGAGCAGCGTCATCATCGGTGTCCACTGCCACACATCGATGAGCATCAGGGTCGGAAGCGACTGGCTCACGGAGCCGAGGAATTCCATCCGGGGAAGCCCCATCGAGGCCAGGAGATGGTTGGCGATGCCGTTGGTGGGGTCGAGGATGAGCAGCCACAGGATGCCGATCGCGACGGGTGTCGTGAGCAGCGGGATGATCAGGACCGTCCGTACCCAGCGCATGCCACGGAACGGTTTGCGCATCAGCATGGCGAGCGCGAGACCCAGCACCATTTCCAGCGCCACGGCGCCGATGGTGAAGATCACGGTCCGCTTCACCGCGGGCCAGAACCGGCGGGCGTCGTCGAGCGCGTCCACGAAGTTCCGCAGTCCCACGTGGTGTTTCTGGGCATTCACCGCGCCGAAGGCGTCGGTGAGGCTCAGGTCGACGGTGAAGGCCAGCGGGAAGACGATCATCAGTCCGACGAAGGCGAGGGCCGGGGTGAGCATCGCCCACTTCAGCCGGCGGTTGGCCTGTTCGACGGTGCGCGGGGCCCGGCCGCGGGGCGGATGGGCGGAGTCCCGGGCCGTCGCCGTCGCACGGACCTCGGTGGTGGACATCAGGACTCCTTGTGGCGGTTGTCGCGGACGAGGAAATCGGCGAACTCGGCGTCGGCGTCACGGATCACCGGCTTCACCGGCTTGCCGAGGATCCCGGCCACCAGCGGGCGCCCGACGATGTCGCGGGCCCGTCCGACCTGGAGCACCTGGGGGCGGTCGTGTCCGATGCCGCGCTCGGCGTTGACGCGCATCGCCTCGGCGAGGTCGGGCGGGAAGGACGCGAGCGTCTTGGGATCGGACCACACGGACTGCCGGGCACACGGTATTCCCGCGGCCTGGAGTTCGGCGGCCATGTCCGGGCCCGCGGCCCAGCGGATGAACTCCCATGCGTCATCGCGCAGTCGGGAGAAGGTGTTGATACCGAGGCTCCAGGACGGGATGTTGTGCGGGCGGGCGCCCGCGGGCCCCGCGGGGAACGGCGCGAAGCCGACGGTCTTGCGCACCGAGGAGACACCGGGGTCCAGGAAGCTGCTGTAGATCGCGTCGGCGTCGATGTAGAACGCGGCCTTGCCCTGGGCGAAGATCGGCATGGCCTGTTCCAGGCTCATATTGGTGGCACCGGGCGGGCCCGCCCTGTGCAGCAGCCCGCCGTAGTACTCGTACGCGGCGGTCGCGGCGCGGCTGCCGATGCCGGACCTGCCGTCCACCACGAAGTCGCCGCCGTACGAATAGAGATAGCTCGACCACTGGGAGACGGCGCCGCTGCGCTGCCCGCGGCCCACGTACCCGAAGAAGCCCTTGCCCCGGTCGGTGAGCCGTATGGAGGCGTCCATCAGCTGGTCGAGCGTGCGGGGAGGGTCGGCCAGATCCTTGCGGTAGTACAGCGCGGGGCGTTCGGTGACCACCGGGACGCTCAGCACCCTGCCCTTGGTCTCCGAGGCGCCCCGGGGGGCCTTCTGGAAGTCCTGCCAGTCGAACCGGGCATCGCCGTGGACCCGGTCGGTGAGGTCGGCGAGCCAGCCGTTGTGCGCGAAGACCGGCTGCTCCTGGAGGGCCCGGACCATCATCACGTCCACATCGGTGCCGGATGCGTTGAGCTTCACGTTGTAGCTGCTGGCGAGCTGGTCGGCGGTGAGCAGGGTCATGGAGACCCGGCGTCCGACGCGCTCCTCGAACTCCTTCATCCGGCGGCGGACGGCCTGCGACCAGACGTGATTGATCGCCATGATCCGCAGCGGTGTGTTCGCCGACGGTGTGCCGCCCCCGCGCGAACAGGCGCCGAGCGCTCCGGCGCCGATGGCCGCCGTGGCTCCGGCGGCCAGTCTGCCGAAGCCACGGCGGCTGAGGAACTGGCTGCTCGTGGACATCCTCGTCCTCGTCTCTCTGCTGGTGATGCGTCCCGTTACACATCGGTCCAACCGGTAGGACCAGTTCGACCGTGAGGGACGTTAACAGGCCAAGGGGTCACTGACCAGCCCCTGGGCCGGTCGGCAAGCGGAGCGACTCGCCACGCCCCGAATGCGGGCATACCGAACATCACGCCCGTGCGGCGAGGGTGTGCGGACGTAAGGGGGCGGTTTCCGCCGCCGGTTTTCGGATCCCTATCCGGCCGGGTGGTCGGATTCGGTCAGCAGCAGCTCGATGTGGCGCCGTGCCATGACATCCACCTGGAGGTCGAGATCGGCGCCGTAGGTGCGCGTGCCGAGCAGGAGGTGCTCCCGCATATGCGCGCAGGCCAGCTCCTCGTCGCGCGCGACGATCGCGTCGAAGATCTCCGGATGGTGCGGCACCCCCGGCTCCTCGATGGAGGGGTCGGAGTTGGAGCGGAGCATCATCTCGAACATCATGCCGCTGATCGACGACAGCATGATCCGCAGGACCGGGTTGCCGCTGGCGACGGCGATCGCGTCGTGGAAGGCGACATCCGCACGCGCCTTGGTGACCACGTCGGTCGCCGACTCCAGTCTGTCCTGCGCCGCGCGCATCGCCGCGATGTCGTCCTCGCCCGCCCGCAGGGTCGCCAGCCGGATCGTCTCCACCTCCAGCGGCAGCCGCGCCTCGATGAGCTGGCGCACCGTGGGCCGACCCGTCCGGTAGAGGGCGTCGTACCCGCGGGCCTGCCCGGACGACTGGTCCCGTACGAAGGAACCGCGGCCCGGAGCCACCTCGATCAGCCGCTGCGCCTCCAGCCGCTGAAGAGCCTCCCGCACCACGTTCCGGCTGGAGCCGAATGTCGCGGCGAGTTCGCGCTCCGAGGGCAGCTTGGCGCCGACGGCGATCGCTCCGGACCTGATGTCGTGCTCCAGTTGACGCGCGATGCGCTCGGTGAGAAGCCCGCTCCGGGCACTGGTGACGACCGGGCGCGACTGCGAGGACGGGGCAGACGGCATACCAGGAGGGTACAGCGTCGCCCAGGAGTCGAGTCGCCGCCGGTGGGGCGGGCCGGGGCGGTTCTTCGGCTTCGCCTGAGGAAGGCTTCGGCAGCCCGCAGTTGATCAATCCCTTGGATTGGGGCGAATATGGCGTCACATGTGGGTACGGACCACCGCGACCGGACTCGATGACGATCCGCGGCCGAGCCTACCTCGTATCGGGGAAGGCTCGCGCTCGGCACCGGCGCCGCGGGTGGTCGACGTGGGTGACCCTGTTGTGACGTTGCGGCCCGAGGGAGGGCGGTGTGACCGAGACCGGTCGGCGGCGGCCGCGGCGGGCCTGGATCACGCGGCTCGGCCCCCGGGGTGAGGTCGACATGGACCGGGCGGCAAGCCCGCGGGCGATCGTCGAGGACGCCGTCGCACGCGTCGGTGCCGGCCCCGTGCGCTGGGCGATCGAATTGAACGCGGTGGTCGTGCGGCGGATCGTCGGCGAGGTGCCGGCCCTCGGCGGTGGCCCGGCCGCGGTCGAGATGCTCCGCCGAGGCAATGAAGCGACCACCCTGCGGGCCCTGTTCACCCTGTTGGAAGGCCCGGCGGCCGCCCTGCCCACCGATGAGGCGATCCTGGAGGGCATCCGCGAGTTCGTACACCGGGCCGTACCGCTCGAGCGGGTGTTGCACGGCGTCCGGGTCGGGCACGCGGCGACGACCGAGGCGTTCCTGCGGGCCTGCACCGAGCTGGTCGACCCCGAGGTGGCGGTCGACGAGGTCACGGCGATCTCCCGCGAGCTGTTCTCCTACGTCGATGAGCTCTCCGACACGATGATCCGCGCCTATCTCGTGGAGCATGAGGTGTGGAGCACCAGCGCGGCCGCGGCGCGGGCCGACATCGTGCGGTCCCTGCTGAGTGACCCCGCGACAACGGACGCCGGCGAGGCGTCGCGCACCCTCGGCTACAACCTGCGGCGGACCCATGAGGCGGTGGTGGTGTGGTCGGACTCGCCGGACGGCGGCTCCACGCTCCAGGCGACGGCGAACGAGGTGCTCCGGGCCCGGGGCGCCACCACGACGCTGGCCATACCCGTGGCCTCGGGGCGGTTGTGGGCGTGGGGCACCGTGCCTCCGGACGGCACGCGCGGGACCGGTTCCTGGGAAGCCGTCACGGAAGCACTGTCCCGGCACAAGACACAGGCGGCCTTCGGGACACCGGGCGACGGCGTGGCGGGCTTCCGCCGCTCCCACCGCGAGGCCGAGCGCGGGGAGCGGGTCGAGCGGCTGCGGCGCGAGGCCGGACGGGTTCCGAGGCACGCCACCGCCTACGCCGATATCGCCACCATCGCGCTGCTGGCCACCGATCTCGACGCGGCCGGTGACTTCGTACGACGTGAACTCGGCGGGCTCGCCGCCCGCAACGCGCCGATGGAGGCGCTGCGGACCACGCTGTACCACTACATCGACGCCGAGCGCGGCCTCGTGGATGTCGCCCGACGCCTGCACGTGGCCAGGGGGACGGTGAGCTACCGCGTGAAGCGGGCCCAGGAGGTGCTGGGACACGACCTCGACGGCCGCCGCTTCGCCCTCCACACCGCCCTGGCACTCGCCGAGGAACTGGGGGACGCGGTCCTCCTGCCCCGCGACGTCGAGCGGTGAGCCCGACGCACCGGCGGTGAGCCCGAGGTACGCGGTGAGCCGAGGTGCCCGCGGTGAGCCCGAAGTACCGGGGTCCGCCCGAGGTACCGGTCGCCGCCCGGACCGGCAGACCAAGGGGAGGCCGGGATTCTGAACCGGCAGACCAAGCGGCCGCTCCGGAAGCCGGAGTTTACTTCGTGACGTCGGACGCGGTGCCGCACGAGGCCACGCGTCCCGACGACCGGATTCGCGTACCACGGGAGGCATACGATGATCGACCGAGAGACCTTCGTCGAGCTGATGAGCGGGGTGTGCTCCCCGGTCACCGTGGTGACGGCGACGACCGCCGACGGCCGCCCGCACGGCAGCACCGTGTCCAGCTTCGCCTCGCTCTCGCTCGACCCTCCGCTGGTGAGCTTCGCCCTGGACCGTGCCTCGGGGCTGCTGCCCCACCTCCGGCCTGGCGACCGGGTGGGGGTGAACATCCTCGGCGCCCACCAGCGGGAGCCGGCGGCGGCGTTCGCCCGTCGACACCGGGGGCCGGGCTCGAAGTTCGACGGCGTCACGTGGACCGTCCGTGCCGGACTGCCCCATCTGCCCGAGTCCGCCGGCTGGGCGGTGGGACGCGTCGAACGCCATGTGGACGGCGGTGACCACGTCCTGCTCGTGGTGTGCGTCGAGGAGGCCGAGTCGACCCCCACGGCCCCGCTGGTCTACGCGCGCCGGGTCTTCGGCACGCACTCCCCTCTCGCGGTCGCGAGTTGACCCGTACCCCTGCCCGTACCCCCATGACCCCGGACACCGAAGTGACGACGATGAGCACCATCATGGACGTTCCTCGCACCACCGACGCCGCGCGCGCCCTCCGGTCCGACCTCGTCGAGCGCGCCGCCACGCTGCGACCACTGCTGGCCGGCAACGCCGATCGGACCGACCGCGAGCGCGGGGTGCCCGCCGAGAACATCGGCGCCCTGGCCGAGGCCGGGCTGCTCTCCCTGATGCGTCCGGCCCGTTACGGCGGCCTTCAGACCGACTACCGCACCCTGTTGGAGGTCGGCCGCGAGGTCGGGCGTGCCTGCGGCTCCACCGCCTGGGTGACCTCCCTGCTCAACGCCAACGCGTGGTTCGTCGGGCTCTTCCCCGCCCGGGCCCAGGACGACGTCTGGGCCCGCACCCCCCACGCCCGAGTCGCCGGCGTGGTCACCCCCTCGGGTACGGCGCGCGTGGTCGAGGGCGGGTACCGGGTGAGCGGGCGCTGGGCCCCCGCCTCCGGGTGCGCCCATGCCGACTGGGCGGTCCTCGGGGTCACCCGGCCGGACGCCGAGGGCACGTCGGACGCCGTCGGCATCGTGCTCGCGCCGATGTCGGAGCTGACCATCGAGGACACCTGGTTCACGGCGGGCATGCGCGGAACCGCGTCGAACACGCTGGTCGGCGAGGACCTCTTCGTCCCCGCACACCGCTTCCACTCCGTCCCCGACGCCGTCGAGGGCCGCTACGCCACGCCCTTCACCGACGAGGCGCTCTACCGGGCACCGTTCGTGCCGGCCGCCGCGCTGGTGTTGACCGGGCCCCAGCTCGGGCTGGCCACGGCCGCCGTCGATCTCCTGGTGGAGAGGGCCCCGCGGCGAGCGCTGACCCTCACGAGCTACACCTCCCAGGCCGAGGCGCCCACCGTCCAACTCGCCGCCGCGAAGGCGGCGTCGCTCGCCGACTCCGCCCGGCTGCACGCCTACCGGGCGGCCGCCGACCTCGACGAGGCGGCGCGGCTCGGGGTGCTTCCCGATTACGACGCGCGGGCGCGGATGCGGATGGACGCGGGAATGGCCGCGGTCCACGCGCGTGAGGCGGTCCGTATCGTGTGCTCGGCCCAGGGGGCTTCGAGCTTCGGCGAGTCCAACCCGTTGCAGCGCGTCTGGCGCGACATCGAGACCGGCAGCCGGCACGCCGTCCTGAACCCCGAAGTGGCCGCCGAGATCTACGGGAAGTCGCTGTTCGGCATCCGGGGCACGGTGTCCGTGATGGTGTAGGACGAGGCCGTCGACGCTCTCGTCCGAGCCCACGTCGACGCCCTCACCGACCACCGGGGCAAGGGCACCCGGTGTCGCGGTCGCCCACCCGACGGCCGATCGTTTCGTCCCTCTTTCGCTCACCGCCGGCGCGGATGAACTGAAGGCCGCCTTCGGCCGGTTCGCGCCTCGAGCGCCACTGCGCGCCGCGGTTTCGCAACACGGTGGCGAGCCCTTCCGCGCATCGGCTCGCCGCGCATGACCGACCGATCGCCTCATCGGCATGGCATCGGTATCGACACACAGTCACCACACACTGGAGGAAAGTGCCATGAAGGCAGTGCGTTACCACGGCTTCGGCAGTACCGAGGTCCTGCGCTACGAGGACGTCGAGCGTCCGGTCCCCGGCGCCGGGCAGGTGCTGGTGCGGGTGGCGGCCACCTCGTTCAACCCGGTCGACGACCACATCCGCGCCGGTGCCCTGACCGAGATGATCCCGGTCGCCCTCCCGCATGTGCCCGGGATCGATCTGGCGGGCACCGTCGCCGAACTCGGCGCGGAGGTGTCGGGCCTGGAGGTCGGTGACCGGGTCGTGGCGATGCTGCC
Source organism: Streptomyces malaysiensis subsp. malaysiensis (assembly GCF_040653035.1). Lineage (NCBI taxonomy): Bacteria > Bacillati > Actinomycetota > Actinomycetes > Kitasatosporales > Streptomycetaceae > Streptomyces > Streptomyces malaysiensis. Next base: position 58,788 of record NZ_JBEZNG010000023.1, on the reverse strand, counting down.
CCTCGACGCCACCGGCGCGGCCGCCGAGTATGTGCTCGCCCCGGCCGAGGCCCTGGTCGCGGCGCCCCGGACGATCGAGCTGGTCGACGCCGCGGCGCTGCCCCTGGTGGGCCTGTCGGCCTGGCAGACGCTGTTCGAGCTCGCCGAGCTGAAGCCCGGACAGACCGTCCTGGTCAACGGGGCAGGGGGCGCGGTGGGTGGCCTCGCGGTCCAGCTCGCCGTCGACGCGGGGGCGCAGGTCACCGCGGCGGCCGGTCCGCGGCACGCCGAGCGCCTGAAGGGCTACGGCGCGGCCCGGGTCGTCGGCCACCTCGATCTCGCCGAGGGTCCGGCCGCCGTGGGTGGTCCGTTCCAGGTCCTGCTGAACCTGGTGCGCATCGCCCCGGACGAGGCCGCGCGGCTGTCGCGCTATGTCGCCGACGGCGGGGTCGCCGCCAGCACGGCCACCCCGGTTCCCGAGGAGCCCGCCCGGTCCGTGCGCGCCGCGAGCCTGTTCGTCCGCGGCGACGCCGCCCAGCTGACCGAGCTGGTCGCCAGGGTCGATGACGGTCGGCTCCGGATCCATGTCGCGGCCCGCCGCCCGTTGGTCGAGTCGAGCGCGGTGCATGAGGACGCCGGCACCGGTCGGCTGCCCGGCAAGACCGTCCTGATCGCTCCCTGATCGCACCCGGCCGGGAGCCCCGCCGTTCGGTCCCCCACCGACGGACACCCTCCAGAGGTTCAGCGGGCACGGGGGACGCCACGGCTCGTGGGACGGGCCGTGGCGGATCCGGTGCGCGGAGGCGTGAACGGCAGGGCGGGCGGCGGGCGTTGGCCGGACGAGGCCATCCGCCCGGCCCGCTCAGCCCAGGTCGGACATGTCCAGCACGAAACGGTAGTGGACGTCGTTGCGACGGAGCCGGGCGAGGGCCTCGTTCACCCGCGCCGAGGGGAGGAGTTCGATCTCGGCGGTGATGCCCTGGTCGGCACAGAAGTCCAGCATGGCGGCGGTCGCGGGACGGCCACCGCTTCCCGCGGAGCTGAGTTTCTTGCGCCCCACGAGCAGGTCCATGGTCTCCACGGTGACCGGTCCGAGGTGGCCGAGGTGGCTGAGGGTGCCGTCCATGGCGACCAGCCGCAGATACGGGCCGAGGTCGTGCGGGGCGGAGATGGTGTCGATGACGACGTCGAACCTGTCCCGGGCCCTGGCCATCTGTTCCGGTTCCGTGGACACGATGAGCTCGTGGGCGCCGAGACGATGTGCGTCGTCGGCCTTGTCGGGCGAACGGCTGATGACCGACGTCATGGCGCCGAGCGCCACGGCCATCTTGACCGCGAGATGCCCCAGACCGCCCAGCCCCGCCACGCCGACGCGGCTGCCGGGCCCCACGCCCAGAGCGTGCAGGGGTTCCCAGACGGTGATACCGGCGCAGAGCAGAGGGGCGGCGGCGGCCGGGTCCAGCCCGGAAGGAAGCGGGTAGGCGAACCGGTCGCGGACGACGTACTCACGGGAGTATCCGCCCAGCGTGGTCGAGCCGTCCTGCCGGTCGGTGCCTCCGTAGGTCAGGGTCGGGAAGGTGTGACAGAAGTTCTCCTGACCGGCCCGACACATGGCGCATTCGCCGCAGGAATCGACAATGTTGCCGACCGCGACATGGTCGCCGACGGAGAAGCGGGTGGCCTCGGGCCCCGTCTCGGTCACCACACCCGTGAACTCATGCCCCGGCACCAGGGGATGCCCCGCTCCCCCGTCGTGGTGGCCGAGGGCATGCAGGTCGGTGTGGCAGACACCGCAGTAGTCGATCTGGATCGCGAGATCGTCGGGGCGCAGGTCCCGGCGCTCCAGCGATGTGCGCCGCAGCGTTGCCGTCGGCCCGTCCACCTGCCATCCGGTCGTTGTCCGCACAGCACAGCTCCTTAAACAGACTGTTCGGTTTATTGGACCGTAAGCCCGGTCCTCCCGGTTTGGCAAACCAACTGTTCTGTCTGTTATCGTCCAGCCATGGCGGACCAGCCCCTGACCTCGCGCGGAGCCGCGACCTACCAGCGCATTCTCGAGGTGGCGACCCGGGAATTCGCCCAGCACGGCATCGCCGGGGCGCGCATCGAGCGGATCGTGTCCGCCGCGCGCACCAACAAGGCCCAGCTCTACGCCTACTTCGGCAACAAGGAAAAGCTCTTCGACGCGATCTTCTTCGGCTCTCTGGAGCGCATCACGAACGTCGTCCCGATCGACGCCGACGACCTCGCGGACTGGGCCGTACGCCTCTACGACGAGTACCTTCGCCGCCCCGACCTCATCAGGCTGGCCACCTGGGCGCGCCTGGAGCGCCAACCGGCCGGTCACCTCGTGGACGGCCACGGCCAATACGACGATCACAAGCTGCGAGCCATCGCCGAAGCCCAGGCCGCCGGGCGGGTGCGCCAGGGTGACCCGTTCGATGTGATGGCCATGGTCATCGCCATGTCCATGGCCTGGTCGCCGGTCAGCAACGTCTACGCGGCGACCGACCAGGAGCCCTCCGACGTACACGAAGGGCGCCGCACCCTGCTCCGCGCATGCGTCCGGCGCGCCGTCACAGCCGATTGACGGCAGCGGCCGCTAGGTCGTTTCGCCGACGTCCCCGACCATGCGGACGAGGGTGTCGACGAGCTCGTCCGTGGTGCTGCGCAGCCTGTCCGTGCCGAGGTGGCCGCTGAGCTCCATGTCCGCGATGCCGTGGGCGCCGCTCAGCAGCAGGGCGCCGTAGTGCCGTGTGTTCCGCTCCCCCACGAGGGCGGCGACGATGGCCAGGAACTCGTCCTGGAAGCGTCCGGCCGCGCGGACGCGGTCCGCGGCCGGGTCGCCCGCGGGTCCGCAGAGCTGGCGCCGGACGCGATCGAGTCCTTCGCCGAGCTCTTCAGGACGGTGTCCGGGCCGCCTGAACAACATCTGGTACAGATGCGGCTGGTCCTGGCCGACGCCGATGAGGGCGCGGAGAGCGCCGCGCAGCTTCTCGGAGGCCGACAGGGCCGGGTCGGTCCGCAGGGCGTGCACCTGGTCGCCGATCCGTTCCCAGCCCTCGGTCACGACGGCGGTCAGCAGGCTGTCCTTGCCCGCGAAGTGCCGGTACGGCGCCCCCCGTGTCACGCCCGCACGCGCGCCCACCTCGCGCAAGGTGACCGCCTCGGGGCCGCCGAGGTCCAGGAGTTCGGCAGCCGCGTCGAGCAGCGCGCGGCGGGTGACGGCGGCGGACTCCGCACGGGTGACCATGACGGCCATCATACATTCGGTTGACAGCGTCATCTCAGCCGGTACCGTAGCCAAGGTGACAACGTCATCTGAAACCCGGAAGCTGATCGTCGTAACCGGAGCCTCCACGGGCATGGGCGCGTCAGCCGCCCGCGAACTGGCTCGCCAGGGATTCCATGTCCTGGCCGGTGTGCGACGCGACCGTGACGCCGACGCCATCCGATCGACCGGCATCGAACCGGTCATCCTCGACATCACCAAGTCCGAGCAGGTGGAGGCGCTCGCCGCCCGCGTCGCCGACGATCCGCGCGCGCTGCACGCGCTCGTCAACAACGCCGGCGTCCAGGTGAACGCCCCGGTCGAGGCCCTGCCGATGGCGGAGTGGCGGCGGGTGTTCGAGGTCAATCTGTTCGGCCACATCGCCGTCACCCAGGCGCTGCTGCCCGCGCTGCTGCGCGGCAGGGGCCGCGTGATCAACATCAGCTCGGTCGGCGGCAAGTTCGCCATGGCCACATACGGCGCGTACGCCGGTGCGAAGTTCGCCCTGGAGGCGGTCAGCGACTCGCTCCGCCGGGAGGTCGCGCCGCTGGGCGTACAGGTGGTCGTGGTCGAGCCGGGCGGCGTCCGTACGGAGATGGCCACCCGCGGTATCGCGACGGCGAACCACCTGGCCGCCCGGATGACGCCGGAGCAGAACGAGCGCTACGGCGGCCTGGTCCAGGCGAACAACAAGCTGATGGCCTCGGGCACTTCATCGGGTCTGACCGCCGACGCCGCCGCGCGGGTCATCGCGAAGGCCGTGACGACCCGCCGACCGCGCACCCGCTACACCGCGGGCCGGGATGCCGCCCTGATCATGCGCCTGGGCCGGATGCTGTCCGACCGCACGCTCGACCGCGTCCTCGCCGCCAACCTGCGCCGCCATTACCCGAAGGGAGCCGTGGGCGGAGCCGGACTCCACGCACGGCTCCGCCCCCTGCGGTGCGGCCACCGGTGAGCTCTCCCTGAGCGGACTCGCCCCCTTGGTATGCCCCCGAGTCGGCCACAGCGGTCCCGTCCTCAAGTGCCGGACGGGCTGTTGTGGCCGACTCGGGTTCGGGCGGGGTACGGGCGACGAGCGTCCCCGCGGGGCCCGGCGGGCCCGGAGCCCTCAGCGCACCGTCAGCCGTGACACCCCCGCGTCCGCCGCCCCGTCGACCTGGAGGCTGACGTAGCGGGCCGTCCCGGAGGCGGTCAGCCGGCGCACCCGGCCCCGGCCGGTGAGTGCCCCGGCGTCCCGGTAGGTGATGCCGTCCATGCTGAAGCCGACCTTCGCGCCCGGCACCGCGCCCGCCGTCCACTCGGCCTCCACCAGGCGGACCGGGCGGGCCGTGCCGAGGTCCACGACCATGCGGCCGCGCGTGCCCGGCCGCCACGCCGTATGGGCGTCGCCGTCCACCGCCGCCGCGGGGTCGGACATGCCCTCCGGCAGCGGGCTCGTGGGGAAGACGGTCCGCCCGAGGGCCAGGTCGTCGTACGGGTGCGCGGCCGCGCCGTCCAGGACGACGGTGACCGTCCGGCCCGCTCCGACGACGGCGACCTTGCTGTGCCCCTGGGCCCGGACGCGCAGGGTGCAGGAGGCCCCGGACAGGCGCACGGTCGCGCCGTCGACGACCTGGACCCGCAGGCCCGGCGGCAGACTTCGGCTCGTGAGAGGGCTGAGGGTGAAGCGCGGCGGCAGCACGACCGCCGTGGCGGCCGGCAGCGCGGCCTCGAAGGACGTGCCGTCGGCGGTCAGCCGCTGCGTGCCCTCGAAGACCACCGTGTCCGTGCCGGTGCGCGGGATCGCGATCAGCGTCGTGACCGACTCGCCGGAGAGGTTGAACAGGGTCAGATGCCCGTCCGTCAGCGTCGTACGCACCTCGGTGGCCTCCGCCGTGGGTGCGCTCCCCCGGGCGATCGCGCGCAGCTTCCCGGCCGAGGTGCCGCGGAAGCCCTCGACGAGGAGGGGTGCCGCCGGGCCGTCGCCGAGGACGATCGTGTCGTCGTAGACGCCGATCGGGTTCCGGCCGTCACGCACCACCAGCCCGGCGCGTCCCTCGACATCGAGCCAGCCGCCGCGGCTGCTCACCGCCGGCCTCGGCCCGGTCGCCAGGTCCCGCCAGTCCTGGCCGTCCGTGGAACCCTGGATGCGGTAGGCGCGGCCGGCCGCCGATTCCCAGCGCAGGGTGACCCGGTCGATCCGGCGCTCCGCGCCGAGGTCGACGGCCAGCCAGCTGTCGGCGCGCGGACGGTCGGCCTTCGACACCGCCCAGCGGGTGGCCGCGTCGCCGTCGACCGCGAGCGGCGCGCCCTTCCCGGCGTCGGCCGACGAGGCGGTGGCGGACCCGCCGCGCGCCAGGTCCGCGCCCTGGGCGCCGTCGCGCACCTCCAAGGCGTACAGCGAGTACCCGTAGGCCGGGTCGGGCCGCACGCCGAGCATGCGGACGTGGCGCACCGTCGTGGGGGTGAAGCCGAGGTCGTCGACCCGTCCGGCGGGTGTGCCGGTGGCGGTGTCACGGGCGCGTACGGTCGCCTCGCCCTCCTCGTAGCGGTAGGTGCGCCCGCCGTCGAGCCCCGGCATGCCGGGCATCGTCAGGTTGTGCACCTCGAGGTGGCCCTCCGCGTCGGCGGTGCCGCTGCTCGCGTAGACGACGGCGCCCGTGGGGAGCGTCGCGAACCCGGCCCAGCCGCCGTCGAGGCGCAGGAGCGTCGCGCTGCCGTCGAAGCCGTCGCGCGGGGACTCGTACAGGCGCACGGTACGGCCCTGGACCTTCGCGGCGGTGGCGGGCAGGAACATCGGGGTCGCGCCGCTGAGCCGGAACAGCCAGTCGTCGTGGCCCGGCTGCCAGGCGAACTTCACGAACCCGGGCTTGGTCACGGCACCGGCCCACGCGGTTCGCGACTGGTGCGACACCAGTCCGGGGCCGGTCCCGAAGTCCGTGACACCGGAGGCATGCGCGAACAGCTCCTCGCGCGACAGCGGCTCGACGGGCCGCCCGGACGCCGCCGCCCATACGTGCAGCAGGTAGCTGATCGCGATCTCGGCGCGTGCCTCCGGCTCGTACTTCGGCTCCCCCGAGAACTTCGCCAACCGGTGCTCGGGCGGGTACTGCTGATACGCCTCCAGCCGTGCCGCCAGCTCCTGCTCCGCACGCGCCGCGGCCTCGTCCCGCATCACCTGGGAGAGGAAGGCGAGCGGGATGACGTCCCTGCCGTAGAGGTGCTCGCGGTCGTTGACCATCGGCATCAGCGGCTCGCCCGCGTCACTCATGACGCCCAGCAGTGTGCGCCACAGCGGCTGGGCGTTCGGCTGCCGTGCGAGGACCTGCGGGAGGGGGCGTCCGGCGGCCAGGAAGTGTGCGGCGTTGCGGCCGGAGGTGCGCCACAGCTCCTCCTGGTAGTGCGGGCCGAAGGAGCCGTGGTTCTCGACGATGAAGGTGTCGTACAGATTGCGGGCGGTGTTCTCGGAGACGGCCACGCCGTCCACGCGGGCGGGGTTGGCGAGATCGGCGGGCGGCAGCCCCGCCTCGTTGCGCGACCAGACGCCGTACCACATGGCCCAGTCGGCGGCGCGGCGGTCGTCGTGGGCCCAGGCGAGCGCCGGTGCGAGGGTCTGCGCGTACAGGCCCATCTCCTCCAGCTTGGTGTCGCCGATGTGTCCGCCGTTCAGGCCGTTCGGCGTCCAGTCGCCCGAGGCGGGGTCGTCGCCGCTGCCCAACGACACGGTGTAGGCGGCCTGTTCGCGGACGATGGTCTCGACGTTCCGCCGCGTCGCGGTGTCGAGGTCCTTCCACAGCAGCCGGGCGGCGAGGATGAAGTACGACTGGAAGGTGGTGTCGAAGAAGAGCGTGCGGCCCCACTCGTCGCCGCCGGTGAGCCGGTTGGACGCGGCGAAGTGCCGGATGGTGGCGAGCGTGCGCCGTTCGAGGGTCTCCCGGTCGGTGCCCGCGCGCGCCGCGTCGTAGGTGCCGTGGGTGAGCAGGACCGCGTTGCCGAGGACCACGGCGAACCCGAAGTCCTTGGCCAGGTAGTGGCCCCGGGCCTCGTCCCACTGCGTCTCGGACCACCGGGTGTGGTCCAGGAGCACCCGCAGATAGGTGGCCGCGACGGCGTCGGGCGGCGTGTCCGTGCCGCCGGGCGCCGCGTGGGCGCTCGCGGCTCCGGTGAGCGGGGGCAGGGCGGCCAACGCACCCGTGAGACCGGCGAGGTGCAGGAAGCGGCGGCGGTCGAGGGGCAGGGAGCTGTGCGACACGGTGCGATACCTCGGAGGCTGGACAACGTTGTCAGAGGGGCGCCGCACATTCTTCGGTGGTCCCGGTCCGCACGTCAACGGGTGTGACGTCACCCATTCACCGGTTTTCGCTGGGTGCCGTCCGTACGACCGGTGTGTTCCGGGCATGCCGCGGCCGGCCGGTGGGTGACAGAACCGCCCACCGGCCGTGCCGGGGGTCGTGCGTCGGGGTCGTGTGCCGGGGGTCGTGCGTCGAGAGTCGTACAGCGGGCAGCGGGGGTCCGGCAGCGGTCGGGGCCGCCGCCCTCGTCACATCCGGGAGCCGAGCCACCTCAGCTTCGCCGCCGCCTGGTACGGCCCGCCGCCCTCATGGCCGTTGAAGTCGTACACCTCGATGGACTTCTCCTCGTGGGCCCAGGTGTTGAAGGCCGCGAACACGGTGGAGGGCGGACATGTCTGGTCCTCGAGCGCGGTGGAGAAGAGCGCGGGCGCCCGGCCGCGAGCGGCGAAGTGGACGCCGTCGAAGTAGGAGAGCGTGCGCAGCGCCTCCCCGGTGCGGCCGCGATGCGTGCGGAGGAACAGACCGATCTCCCGGTACGGGGCCGAGTCCGTCAGGGTGACGGCGCGCGGGAAGTCGCACAGGAACGGCACGTCCGGGGCGACCGCCAGCAGGTCGGGCACCAGCCCTCCCACCGCGATGGATATGCCTCCGCCCTGGCTCTCCCCGATGACCGCCGTACGGGAGGCGTCGGTGAGGGGATGCGTACGGGCGGCCTCCACCGCGCGCACGGCGTCCGTGAACACCCGCCGGTAGTAGTAGTTCTCGGGCGCGTCGATGCCACGGGTCATGAATCCCGGGTACGCGGGGGCGGCGCCCACCGGGTCCGGAGTGCCTCCGCCGCCGCCCCAGCCGCTGCCCTGGCCGCGGGTGTCCATCACGAAGTGCGCCCTGCCGGTGGACGCCCAGAGCAGATGCTCATGGGGCAGTCCCCGCCCGCCGCCGTACCCCACGAACTCCACGACGAGGGGCACCGGCTCTGCGACCTCCGCGGGCAGCGTCAGCCAGCCCTTCACCGGGTGACCGCCGAAGCCGGCGAACGTGGCGTCGTACACCCGCACCGTGCTGAGGCCCGTGTCGACGGGCTCGAAGCGGGCGTCGAGGTCGTACTGCCGGGCCTCCGTCAGCGTGGCGGACCAGAACGCGTCGAAGTCGTCCGGTTCGGCGGAGGCGCCGCGGTAGCGGTGCAGCTGTTCGCGTGGAAGGTCGAAGAGTGCCATGCGGGACTGCTTTCCCCAGGAGGACGGATGGTCATGCGGCGCGTACCCGGTTCCGGCGGGACCGTGTCCGGCCCCGGACCACCGCGATGGATCCGGCGGGGCGTTCGCCCGCTCCACAGATCATGTACGACGCCGCCGCCCGCGTCGAAGGAGGGGGCGCGGCCCGGCCGCTCTCGTTGAACAGTCCGCTGGTGCCTGGCGGCGCACCCGACCGCGGCAGCGGGCAGGCGGAGATCGCCGGTCAGGACGCCGGGGAGGCGAAGGGGTTGGCATCGGCATGGTGGTGTCCCCAGACGTCCGACGCACCGAAGTCGTGGGGGATCCAGTCCTCGCCCACCTCGATGCCACCGCATCCGATCTCCAGGTGGAACCCGCTGGGGTTCCTGACGTAGAACGAGATCGCCCTGTCGTTCATGTGCCGGCCCAGGCTGATCGAGATGGGCACGCCATTGGCCTGGGCCCGGTCGTAGGCGCGTCCGACGTCGTCGATCGAGCCGTGCTCGATCTCGATGTGATGGATGGACGGCGTCTCCGCGTGCGCGAGCGCGATGCTGTGGTGGGTCGTGTTGCAGCGGAGGAAGTACAGGCCGGGGGCGCGGTAGTCGGTCAGCTTGAATTCGAGCACCGACTCATAGAGCTCACGGAGTTCGTCCAGCTTGGGGCCGGCGAGGACGAAGTGGCCGAGCCCGGTGACGCCGGGGTGCGTGTCGGCCGGGCGGGCCGGGCCGGTGCGGACCTTGGTCTCGCCGACGGCCATCTCCACGCGGTAGCCGACGGGGTCGGTGAACCAGCGCAGCCGGGTGGCGCCGCGCAGCCGTGTCTCGTCCGCGGATCCCTCCTGAACGGCGAAGCCGGCATCGGTCAGGCGCCGGGTGACGCGGTCGAGTTCGCGCGGTGAATCGACGATCCACCCCACCTCTCGTGGGCCGTCCACCGTAGCGGGATGAAGCGCGAGGCGGTACTTGAACGCGTCGAGTTCGGCCAGGGCCACCTCGTCCGTACCGGCCTTGTCGGTGGTGATCCCGACTCCCAGGGTGCGCCCGAGCAGATCGGCCCAGGCGCCGGGGTCGGTGACATTGAGGCCGATGTAGCCCAGCTTGCGGATCCCCATGGCGGTGTCATCCCTTCGACGCGGCGGCGGCTCCGCCTTGCAGGAACTCACGGACGATGTGGTTGAACTCGGGCGCACGCTCGTACTGCACCCAGTGCCGGCACCGGGGCAGAACCCGCAGCTCCGCGTTGGGGATGCCCTGGAGGATCGTGGGCGCCCAGGTCAGCGGGACGGTCTGGTCCTCCCGCCCCCACACGAGCAGGGTGGGGGCGTCGATGAGGGCCAGGTCGGGGGTCAGATCGCCGAAGTTCGGGGGTATCGGCAGCTCGGGGTGGGCCTTCAGGCTCGACTCGTACCGCTCGTCGATGAGGGCCTCGGTCGCCAGGGTCTCGTCGTACACCATGAGGCGTACGAACCGGGCCATGGCCTCGCGCGAGGGGTTCTCGGCCGCCATGTAGGAGAAGAGGTGTTCAAGTCCGACCGGCCAGGGTGCCGCGTCCTGCGGGAGAACTCCGCCGGGCGCCATGAGAACGAGCCGGTCCACGCGATCGGGGTGGCGCATGGCGATCCGCATCGCGACACCGCCACCGTAGGAGTTGCCCACCAGATGGGCTCGGTCGATCCCGAGAGCCGTCAGCGCGCGACAGACCCGTTCGGCCGCGTGAAAGATCAACGGCTCGTCCATCGCGGGCCGCGGTGAGCCGCCCCAGCCCGGAAGGTCCACCACGATGTTGCGGTAGTCCTCGAAGGCTGCCAGGTTCGCGCCGAAGTTGCTCATGCCCGTGGCGCCCGGCCCGGAGCCGTGCAGCCACACGACCGGACTGCCCGCGCCGAACTCGGTGTAGGCCAGCTCTGCGTCCCCGACATCCAACGTGCTCGTCACTCCGGCACTCCCCTCTCATCCATCTCACCCACGATGCTGTATGGAACGCTCACTATACACTGTGGCGAAGTGTCATCAAGATCGGGCAACTCGGCGATCCGCCCGCTACCGGGGGCCGGAGACGCGGTCCGGGACCTTGCCGGCCACCGGGCACCGCGGCCGCCGCCGCGTGCCCGCCCGGTCGCGGGTCACCGACGTCAGGAGCCGGACTCTCCGCCGCGGCCGCGCTGTTCCGCGAGGCCGCGGATCAGGGAGACGAAGGGGGTGATGTGCGAGCTGTATGACATACCGTCGAAGCTGTTGGTCACCGACAGCCCGTCGGTCAGGGCCCGTCCGAGCACGGCCAGCTCGTCGACGAAGGCTTTGTCCGCCTCGCCGCCGTTCGGCGCGAAGAGCGGAGTCAGGGCATCCACCCAGGACGCGTGGGCGTAGTCGCGGATGCGACGCACGGTGTTCCGCACCGTCTCGGTGTCCTTGTGCGGGCCGACGCTGATGGCCAGCAGGATGCGCAGATATTCGGGCCGCTGGTCAAGGGCGTTGCACGCCGCCGTGATCCAGGTCTCGAAGCGTTCGAGCGGCTCACGGTCGTCGAACGAGGACGGGTTCGGGAACAAGGCGTGCAACTCGTCGAAGGTGCGTTCGAGCAGCGCCGCCAGGACACCGAGCTTGTTCCCGAAGTGGTAGTAGATCGAACTGGGTGGCAGCCCGGACCGCGCGCACAAGTCCGAGATCGCCATGCCGTCGTACCCTCTGCTCGTGATGAGGGTCCGCGCCGCGTCCAGGACGGCGTCGCGACTGTTCGAGCCGACAGCGGACGATTCGGACCTGTATCCCTTTACCACCAGCCCATGATAGGTCTGGCACGGCGCGCGAACGGCACCGGGCGGCGCGGCCGCCCGGTGGCCGCTGAGCGGTCCGCGATCCTCACGTCCAGTTCCGGTAGTCGTCGTCGGGCAGCGGATGGTCGACGGGGACGACGCGGGAGTGGACCGCGGTCAGACAACCCGGGCAGAACAGCTGGCGGAAGACGACCTCCGCGTCGACGTACACCGACGGATCGCGCCAGATGTGGGGCCCCGCGTCGGCCGGGGCCGCGTCGCGGCGGGCCAGCTCCGCGATGAACGCCCCGTCCGCCAGTGCCCCGATCCGCGTGCCGCAGTGGGTGCATACGACGGTTCCGCCCGCGGGCGAGTCCACGACGGCGAGGTTGTCGTCGAGCCGGCGGGCCCCGGTCAGGTCCGGCGCGCCGATCGGCGTGGGTCGGGTGTCGGACAGTCCGGAGCCGGTCGCCCGCCGTTGCCGGAGTTTCCCGCGGGTCTCGTCGGTCGCGGCGGCGTCCACCTCGCCGTCCTCGCGCAGCACGACGCCGTAGACCTCGCGTGCGGCCTCCACCGAGACGCGGGCCTGCCGTACGTCGTCGCCTACGTTCCCGGCCGGGCGGAGGAGGGGGTCGCCGTATCCTCCGCCCGCCTGCCAGTGCAGGTAGAGCGCGTCGCCGGGGCCGAGGAGCGACTCCCCCTCACAGGGCAGCACTTCGATGTCGCCGCCGAGTTCGTCCAGGTCGGCGGGGATGGCCGTCGCCCGGGCGAGTTGGGGCACGTCGATACCGCGCACCACCAGGTCGAGCTGGGAGTTGCCCGGGTAGCCCCCGGCCAGGCCGACGTTCTGGTTGGCGACCTTGCCGGTTCCGGAGACGACCAGTGACATCGCGCCCGTCTGGTCCGGGTGCTGGACGTAGCAGACCGAGCCGCTCATCCCGCCGCGCTGCCGGCCCGGTCCGCCGGAGTCGGTCTGCTCACGACGCCACAGGGCGACCAGCGGGTAGAGGTACTCGGTCATCTCCACGTCGGGTGCCCGTGCGGAGGGGATGATGAGCCGGCCGCCGGTGTCGACGCCGTCGTGGTACACCTGGGCTCCATAGCCGCCGGCCATGACGTCGAAGATGGGCGAGACGAAGCCCTTGCCGCCACCGCCGCGGACATCGACGCCGGAGACCACGCACAGGTCGGTGGTGCCGTTGCAGATCGACTGCACATCCCTGCGGTGGTCGGGCTCGGCGTCCAGCATCTTGGCGAGCACCTCGGCGACCAGGTTGCCCGCTCCCCACGCCGGGCCGAAGGGCCCCTTGCCCACGGCCGCGGGGAACGACGCGTTGGTGAGGGTGTCCTCGTCGGTGACGATCTCGAAGCAGCGCATGAGCCCGCCCGCCGCCCAGGGGATGTCCCCGGCCAGCAGGGGCAGCATCGTGAAGACGATCCCGGCCCGCAGCCCGGGGTAGGGGCAGTTGATGATGCCGGTCTGCCCGTCGGTCCCGCGGAAGTCGAAGACGAGCCGGTCCCGCTCCTTGGTCATCGCGACCTTGATGGCGTGCAGACCGCGGTCGCCGGTGCCCGACTGCTCCTGGTAGCCCACCGCGGTCCAGGTCCCGTCGGGCAGGGCCGTGAGCTTGGCCCGCAGCCGGCGCTCGGCGTCGTCCATCATCCGGCGCATCACGGCCTTGACGGTGTCCGCGCCGTACTTGGCGATGAGCCGGAGGATCTGCTCCGCCGCGTTGTTGTTGGCGGCGATCTTGGCGCGCAGGTCGAGCCCCACCAGGTGCGGAAGCCGCGACCTGCGGACCCAGGCGTCGGCCACGTCGCGCTGGAGCACCCCGTCCCGGACGACCTTGATCGGCGGGGTGGGGAGCGCCTCGCCGAACACGTCCTGGGCCGAGGGGCTGAAGGAGCCCGGCCGCGGCCCGCCGAGGTCCACCTGGTGGGCGATGGCGGTGGTCCAGCCGAACAGCTTGCCCTCGTGGAAGATCGGGGCCAGGATCGCGGCGTCGTTCTGGTGCAGCCCGCCGCCGATCCAGGGGTCGTTGCACAGGAACATGTCGCCTTCGGCGATGCCCGGGTTGGCGCTGCGGTTGCGCAGCGTCCAGACGATGGCCAGGTCCATGGAGCCGATGAGGCCCACGTTGTAGGCGCCGACCTGGACCTGCTCGCCGAGCTCGTCGCAGATGGAGAAGTTGAAGTCGTTGGACTCGGTGACCACGTGCGAGCCCGACATCCGCCGCAGCGTCTCCCCCATCTCCTGAGTGATGGCCCACAGCCGGTGCCGGACGACCTCGTAGGTCAGGGCGTTGACCTGGCCGGCCTGTTCGTCGTCGATCCGGTGCAGGGGCAGCGCGGGCGAGATCTGCCGCAGCAGCTCCTCGCGCGGAATGGGCCGGCTGGTGAACTCGTCCGCCCCGGGGATCCTTGATGTCATGGAAGTCGTCCTCACTGGTGGCTCAGTACGAGGTTGCCGAGACGGTCGACACGGCCGGTGACCCCGGCGGGGACCACGACCACGGTGGTCGGCACATCGACGATCGCCGGTCCGGCGATCTCGTGGCCCGCGCGCAGCCGGGCGTAGTCGTAGACGGGGGTGGGCACGAAGCCGGTCTGTGAGTCGAGGCACACGGAGCGTTCCTCGAGGAACGCCTCGGCCGGGTCGGGGCCGTCGGCCCGCGCGATGTCCGGCAGCGCGACGGGGAAACCGAGTCCGGCCTTGGCCCGCACCCGGTAGGTGATCGCCTGCACACCGGCCTCGCGGTAGCCGGCCCCGGGTCCGTTGATGCGCTCGTACTGTTCCTCGAAGCGCTGGAGGATCTCCTCGCCGGTGCGCTCGGTGAAATCGGTGTCCGGGATGGCCGTCGCGAGCTCGTTGACCTGCATCGAGTAGCGCAGGTCGATCTCGCGCTGGAGCGTCACGTCATGGAACTTCACCTTCTGCCGGTCGAGCGCGCGCTGGAGGTCGGCGTCCAGCCGCGCGTAGTGGGACTCCAGCACGGTGTGGTCGACCGGAAAGGAGGAAGGGTCGGACAGCTCGGCGCTCAGGACGATGTCCGAGGCCGCGAGCCCGTACGCCGAGAAGGCGGAGGCGACGGGGCCGAGCGGCACGACGACCTCGCCCACCCCCAGGTCCTGGCAGTATCCGGCGCAGTGGGCGGGTCCGGCGCCGCCGAAGGCATAGGCGACGAAGTCCCGGGGGTCGTAGCCGGCCTGCACGACGGCCTGCCGCAGGAGGTCTCCCGCCTGCGCGTTCTGCACCTCGTGGATGGCGATGGCGGCTTCTTCGACGGTGAGCCCGAGCGGTTCGGCCACATGCTCGCGGATCGCCTCGCGCGCCAGGTCCAGCCGCAGCGGCTTCCTGCCGCCGAGCAGCCCGCGTTCGCTGAGGATGCCCAGGACCAGGTTGGCGTCGGTGTTGGTGGGCCGGGTGCCGCCGTTGCCGTAGCAGGCGGGGCCGGGGACGGCCTCGGCGCTCTGCGGACCCAGCCGCAGATTGCCGCCGGCGTCCACGGACGCGAGAGCCCCACCGCCCGAGCCGATGGTGTGCACACGGATGGTCGCCGCGTTGATCGGGAACTGGTTCACGATGGAGCCCGGCGCCATCACCGGCTCCCCGTCGACGATCAGTCCGGCCAGGAAGGTCGTGCCGCCGACGTCGGTGGTGATGACGTTGCGGTGCCCGAGCTGCTCGGCCATGCGCATCCCGCCGATGACACCGCCGGACAGGACGGATCCCACCGTGGTGATGGCGTGTTCCGGCGCCCGGTCGGCCGTGATGGTGCCGCCCTCGCTCTGCATGACCAGCAGCGGCCCCTTGAGTCCACCCTCCTCCAGCTGCTTTTGAAGCGGGGTCAGATACTGGCGCAACCGGGGCCCGACCTGGGCGTTCATAATCGTCGTGGAGGTCCGCGCGAACTCGCGGATGCGCGGACTGACCTCCGAGGAGAGCGTGACGTACATGTCCGGCGCGATCTCATGGATCAGTTCGCGGACGCGCTGTTCATGGGCGCCGTTCTTGAACGACCACAGCAGACAGACCGCGATCGCCTCGACGCCCTGGTCCACCAGGGACTGCGCGACGCCGCGGACCTCGTCCTCGTCCAGGGGGACCAGCACCTTGCCCGCGTGGTCGATCCGCTCGGTGACCTCGAGCGCGCGGTGCTTGGGGATCAGCGGCGCGGGCTTGCGCTGCCGGAGCGTGTCCTGGATCTCGTGGGCCGACCGGCCCAGCGTGCGGCCCTCGGCGTTCATGATGTAGATCGAGTCCCGATGGCCCTTGGTGGCGATGAGCCCGACGTCGGCCACCGCCCCCTGGACGAGGGCGTTGATCGACGCGGTCGTGCCGTGGGCGATGTAGTCGGTCCGCGACAGCAGCTCGCCGACGCCGATGCCCAGCTCGCCCGCGAGATCCTCGATCGCGCGCATGACGCCGATCTCGCGGTGCGGCGGGGTCGTCGGCGTCTTGGCCGAGACGATCCGGCCGGCACCGTCCGAGGCGACGGCGTCGGTGAACGTGCCGCCGACGTCGATGCCGAGTGCGTATGACATGTGCCTTCTCCTGGTGTTCTCTACCGCTGATGGGCGGCGAGGCGCCCGGTGACTGTGTGCAGGAGCTCTTCGGGACGGGCGTCCGCACCGCCCATCCAGGCCACATGCTGGTCCGGACGCACGAGCAGCAGCGCCGTGGGATAGCGGTCGGGCCACCGCCCGGGCAGATCGACCACGGTGAGGGGGATCCCGCGCTCACGCGCCGCGTCGCCCCAGGGCCCCACATCGACTCCGCTGTCGGTCCGCAGCAGGGTGAAGTCGGGCCCGAGTACGTCGAACACGGACCGGCCGTCGTCCAGCCAGACATGCGGCAGCCGGAAACCCGCCCGCGCCCGCTCCTGGTAGCCGCCCATGCTGATGGCGTCCTGCTCCTCGCCCCCGACCACCAGCGGCGAACTGGCGTAGTGGTAGCCGAAGCTGAAGCCGTCGGGCGAGTACCGGTGCGGCTCCGTCACCGCGAGCCGGTCGGCGAGTTCGGCGCGGGCCCGCTCGCCGTCCGGACCTGGCAGGTGAATGTCCGGCGACACGTCCGCGAGGGAGGCGCGCGCGGCCGAGCCCACGGCGCTGGCGAACTGCTCCCCCACCGGCTTGCGCTCCCGCTCATACGCGGTCAGCAGCTCCGGGGCCGCCCATCCGTGGTGGACGGCCGCGAGCATCCAGCCGAGCGTCGCCGCGTCCTGGATCCCGGCGTTCATGCCGAACCCCCCGACGGGGATCCAGATGTGGGCGGCGTCCCCGGCCAGGAACACCCGGCCCTCCTGGTACCGCTCGGCCACCAGCTGACGCCCGGTCCACCGCACCACGCCGAGGACGTCATGCTCGACCGCCCCGCCCACGGCCTCCTCCAGGAGCCGTTCGGGATCCTCGCGGTCGGTGTCATGGCCGGGGTCGAACGCGACGTGGTTGAGCCACAGTTCCTCACCGTCGATGGCGATCAGGGACGCGAGTCGTCGGCCGTAGGTCCAGTACGTCCAGGCACGGTCGCGTGCGGCGAGGCGCCCGAGCTCGGATGAGCGGACGAAGGTCGAGACGAACTTCTGGATCGCGTCGACGCCCTGGTAGCGGATCCCCAGCTGACGGCGGACCGCGCTATGGGCCCCGTCGCAGCCGACCACGTAGTGGCAGTGGAGGACCCGGGTGGTGCCGTCGGACTCCACGACCGCCTCGACATGGTCGTCGTGGTCCGCGTACTGCCGCAGTTCGACCAGCCGGGTACCGCGCTCGATGGTCAGCCCGGGGAGCCCGCTCGCATACCGCTCCAGAATGGGCTCCAGGAACAGCTGCGAGATCCTGTGCTGCGGCTCCGGCGTGGGCCAGCGGTCTCTGCCGGCACCGGTCAGCACATCATCGGCCGATGGCAGGTCGATGCGGAAGATCTCCTCGCCCCGCAGGGTCGTCCGGTACTGGATGGACGTCGGATAGTCCTCGGGCAGACCGGCCCGCCGGATGTCGTCGGCGATCCCGAGCCGCCGGAAGATCTCCATCGACCGGGCGGATGTGGTGTTGCACCGGGGATTGACGGCTCGCTCTTCGGCCGCCTCCACGACATGGCACGCCACACCGCGCCGGGCGAGGTCGATGGCGAGGGTCAGGCCCGTGGGCCCGGCGCCGACGATGAGGACGCCGACCCGGTCGCCATGGCTGCTGGTGTGCTGTTTCATGCGCTCAGGAACTCCCCTACCAGGGTGCAGAACTCATCCGGTCGATCGACGTGGATCCAATGCCCGGCCCCCGGCACGACCTGGAGGCGCCCACGGGGCAGAGCCTGGACGAGGCGCGCCGAGACATCGGCCGGGGCGACCCGGTCGCACTCCCCGTGCAGGGCGAGGACCGGGGCGGTGACCCTCGCGGGGTCGACGGGGGGCGGCCCGTCGGCAGCGTCGACGAACATGGACCGGAAGGCCGCTTCGGCGCCGGGGCGTAGGGCTTGCTCCAGCCGGAGGTCCGTGAGGTCGTCGAGGAGTTCGCGGTGGGCGCTCTCGTCCGCGACCAGTCGGCCCAGCGTGGCACGCATGGACTCCCTCGTCGGTTGGTCGTAGAAGGGAACGGCACGGGGCAGCGGTCCGGTGCCCGCACCACCCATGAGAACCGCGCGGCCGATCCGTTCGGGAGCCTCGGCCATGAGGGCCAGCGCGGCGGCGCCGCCCGCGGCCGAGTTGCCGACGAGGTGCACACGCTCCAGGCCGTGGCGATCGAGCAGATCCAGGACCTGTCGCGCGCGGGCCCGCGCCCAGGCCCGCGGCCCGTGCAGCCCGCCGGCGCCCGCCTCGCCACCGGTGATCCGCGTGCCGAAGCCGAGCAAGTCGGGGGCGAGGCAGCGGAATTCGGCCGAGAGCCTGGGACGCACCGCCGCCCAGTTGCTCACGGCGTCGACACCCGGCCCGCCGCCGTGGAGCAGGACCACGGCAGAGCCCCGCCCGGCGCTCGTGCCCGGCTGAGCGACATCCTCCGATACGGCCGACACCCTGACGCCTCCTGTATGGATCGCACATTACAATACTTGTGGTCTGCGACGACGCGAGTCCCCAGCGCCCTCAGCGGGAGCGCGATCGCCGCCGGTTCACGGCAGCCGAGACAGGAACTCGTCGACGCCGAGAAGCTCCGACGATGTCAGGGCCATCACCCGCAACGCGGCCCGGTGCATCTCATCGGCGGACATGGCACCGAAACCCAGGTCCGGATAGTCACACGAGGCGCAGGCATCCGAGATCACCAGCGAACGAAATCCGCGTTCCAGGGCCCCGCGAGCCGTCCCGAGCACACAGCACTCGGTCGTCATCCCGGTGAGGACCACCGTCTCGACACCAAGCCCGCGCAGGACGATCTCCAGATCGGTGGCGTAGAAGGAGTTGTAGCGGTGCTTTTTGATCACGGGCTCACCCGGCCGTGGCGCGAGCTCGGGACAGATCCGCGCACCGCGCTCGCCGTCGACCAGCGCCTCCCCCGCCGCGACCGGCGGATACAGATCGCGATGGATCCCCATGTCGGCCCCACCGGGGCGGTGGACGTGCGCGGTGTAGACGACGGCCATATCGCGTGCGCGTGCCGCGTCGAGGGTCTTCCGGATGGCCGGGAGCACGCGCCGCCCTTCCGGGAATTCCAACGGCGCGCCCTCCGCCACGAAGTCGTTCTGCATGTCGATGACGAGCACCGCTGTGCGGCCCACATCGATCGAGGACCTGCTCATATGCACCTCCTGGGTCCCGAATGACCGGATCTGTGGTCCTGACAACCCATGCCCGTGTCGCCATCCCCCGGCGACTTCGGGCGCGGTCGGCGGGCCCGCCGCCTTGTATGGAACGCTCACTCTACAAAACCGAGCCTGCCCTGACTAGACCCGTGACCGCTCCGACCTGGTCCGCCCTCGGATCGCTGCTCACCGCCGCGCCGGACCAGAGCCCCGGTCCGCCGAGCCCTGAGCTCACTGGGCGGTCGGTGGGCGATGTAGAGCGGCGCGCCGTCAGCGCCGAGGCGAGCGCATCGGCGGTGAGCCTGCCGAAGCCGCTCGACGCCCCGGTGATCACGATGATCGTCAGATGGCTCCCCCGTTGGCCCGGATGATCTGGCCGTTGACCCAGCGGCCTGCCGTACCGGCCAGGAACGAGACCACCGCCGCCATATCGGCGGGCGTGCCCAGGCGCTCCAGCGGGGCGATGTTGCTCAGCCGGTCGATCGTGGCCTGGTCCCGGCCTTCCAGGAACAGGTCGGTGACGGTGGGGCCGGGGGCCACGGCGTTGACCGTGATGTCCCGGCCGCGCAGCTCGCGGGCCAGGATCATGGTCAGTGCATCGACCGCGCCCTTGCTGGCCGCATAGGGGCCGTAGGTCGGCGTGGCCTGCGCGACGATGGACGAGGAGAACGTGATCAGCGCACCGCCGGGGCGCAGCCTGCGTGCCGCCTGCTGGGCGACGACGAGGGTGCCGCGGATGTTGGTGCGGTGCATGTCGTCCAGCACGTCCAGGTCGAAGTCGACGAGTGGCTTGAGCACCATCTTGCCGGCCACATGCGCGACCACGTCGACGCCGCCGAACTCCCGCTCGGCCGTCTCGAACAGGGCGGCCACGGCGTTCTCGTCGGCCACATCGGCCCGCACGGCGACGGCCCGGCCGCCCGCCTGCGTCACGGCGTCGGCGGCCTCTTCGGC
The DNA here is from genome assembly GCF_040653035.1 of Streptomyces malaysiensis subsp. malaysiensis. Lineage (NCBI taxonomy): Bacteria > Bacillati > Actinomycetota > Actinomycetes > Kitasatosporales > Streptomycetaceae > Streptomyces > Streptomyces malaysiensis. The sequence goes on along the minus strand of NZ_JBEZNG010000023.1, from coordinate 38,606 downwards.
CTTGTCCTTGTTCCCGGCGTAGCCGACGACCACGGCCAGGCCGTCCGCGGCCAGACGGGCCACCACTTCACGGCCGATTCCGCGCGAGCCGCCGGTCACGATGGCGACGCGGGGGTTGCTCCCACTCATGGATTCTGCTCCTTTGCTCGGTGCGCCATCCACGATGAGTCCGCAGCTGGGAGGCATCCAGTGGCTGATGAGCCAGGGGTTGACATCCCCTGACACGCGGCGGACGGGCGGATCACACTGGGGGTGTGAACCTTTCCGAACTGGGTGCCTTCCTCAAGTCGCGCCGGGACCGGATCCGGCCCGCGGATGTCGGCCTGCCGGCCGGCCCCCGCCGCCGTGTGCCGGGTCTGCGCCGCGAGGAGGTCGCCCAGCTGACCGGGGCCTCGGTCGACTACTACATCGAGCTCGAGCGCGGGGGCGGCGCCCAGCCGTCCGAACAGATGCTGGCCGCCCTGGCCCGGGCACTACGCCTCAGCCGGGACGAGCGCGACCACCTCTTCGCACTGGCGGGCCGCCCGCTGCCCCCGTCCGACAGCCCGGCCGACCACGTCCACCCGGGCATGCTGGACCTCCTGCACCGCATGGACAGCACACCGGCCCAGGTCGTCACCGACCTGCGCATCACACTGGTCCAGAACCGGCTGGCCAACGCCCTCCTCGGCCCACCACCCGCCACCACCGGCTGGACCGCGAGCTTCCTCTACCGCTGGTTCACCGACCCCGCGGTACGGGCCATCTATCCACCCGAAGACCATGACCACCACACCCATTCCTTCGTCGCCGACCTGCGCGCGGCCACAGCCCGACGCGGCGGCCACGACCCCGAGGCGACCGCGCTGATCGCGGAACTCTCCGCCCTCAGCCCGGAGTTCGCCGACGAGTGGGCCCGGCACGATGTCGAATTCCGGCGGAGCGACCGCAAGCGGCTGATCCACCCCGAGCTCGGTCTTCTCGAAGTCAACTGCCTGAACCTGTACAGCGAGGACGGGCGGCAACGGCTGCTGTGGTTCACCCCCGCCGTCGGCACCGACTCGGTCGCCAAACTCGAGATGCTCGCCGTTCTCGGCACCCAGAACTTCGCTCCGTAAGGGCGCTCGTTCCGCAGTGCCGCGGTCAGAGGCTCTTCAGCGCGGCGGCGCCGGGGCTGCCGGCCTCCGCCGTGTACATCACCAAGGAGAAACCCGAGCCGGGCAGGCCGAGGGTGTGCCGGTCGATTTCCAATTCGCCCAGCGCGGGGTGGCGCAGGATTTTCCGCACATGGGGCACGGGGCGCACAGCGTGATGACGCCAGCTGCTCGCGAAAACCGGATCCTGGGCCGCGAATTCGTTGATCAGCTCCGCGAGCACGTTGTCCGTGGGATGCCGAACGCCGGCCGCACGCAGTTGAGCGGCTGTCTGCCGAGCGAAATCGGACTCCGAACCGGGCGCGCCGGTGCAGAGGGTGTCACGGAATCTCAGCGAAAGGCGCGTGAGGTTGCGCTCGTCAGGTGTGAGCCGGGAGAAGTCCGTCATCAGAGCCACCGCCGCCGCGTTCCAGGCGACGATGTCCTGCCGGTCGTTGACGATGTAGGCGGGGATGCCGTCAAGTCCGTCGAGCAGCCGCTGAGCGTCCTCGGGCACCTGCTCCGGCGCGCCGTCGTTCTCCGCCGGCAGCACTTGTCCGGCCAGGCGGGCCAGATGGTCACGCTCCGCTTCGGTGAGCTGGAGGGCCGTCGCCAGTGCGGACAGCACCTGCGGTGAGGGCCGGGGTGCCCGGGCCCGTTCCAGCCGCTCGTAGTAGCTGACCGAGACCTGTGCCAGGGCGGCTACCTCTTCACGGCGCAGTCCGGGTGTGCGACGGGCGCGCCGGGCCGATGGAAGCGTTGCTTCGGCCGGCACATCTTCTGGTCGCAGTGCCTCGCGGCGGCGGCGGAGAAAGTCTGCGAGTTCCTGGCTGCTCACCGTTTCATGCTGTCACAGGAGGGACGGCCGAGCCTCGCACTGCTGGTCCGGGGATCAGCTGTCCGTTCCGTGCCGGTGAATCCGCTGTGCATGGTGGCCCGGTCGGTTTGCTGACCACGAGGAGAAATGGTGTCCAGGACCCCTGAGGAAACTTTTCGGCGCATGATCGATCTGATGCTGGCCAAGGACATGAATGCCGTGGCGGATCTGTGGGCGCCTGATGGAATCGCGGAATTCCCTTTCGCGGCCGGGAATTCCCCTCACGTTCTCCGTGGACGTGCGGAAGTACGTGCCTATCTCGCTCACTATCCGGAGCTGATGGACATGCGGGAGGTGGCCGCGCTCACCGTGCGGCCCACGGATCGGACGGACACCGTCGTGGTCGAGTGGACGGCCACCGGCCGCACCGTGGCCACCGCCGAGCCCTACCGCCTGGACTACATCGTGGTTCTCACGGTCCGCGACGGGCTGATCACCCTGTTCCGGGATTACTGGAGCCCGCTGTCGACGGCCGCCGCTGCCGGGACTCTCGCCGGGCTGCTCGACTCGGTTGAGGGGAAGGACGCCTGATGTCCGGAGTGCTCGTGACCGGAGGCACCGGCAAGACCGGGAAGACGCTGGTACGAGAGCTCCGCGACGCGGGTGTGCGGGCTCGGGCGGCCAGCCGGAACCCGGCCGCGGCCGATCCCGACGCGATCCGCTTCGACTGGAGCGACCCGACCACATTCGGACCCGCGCTCGACGGGATGGACCGGGTCTTCCTGCTTCCGCCGGTGGAGAGTGTGGACCCGCTGCCGCTGGTCGAGCCGTTCCTGCGGCAGGCGCGGCGGGCCGGTGTCCGGCGCCTGGTGATGCTCGGCTCCGCCATCGTGCTGCCGAACGCGCCCAGCGCGGTGGAGATGGCTGCCCGGGTCCGGGCTCGGCCCGGAGGTGTCGTACTGCGCGCGTCCGGCTTCATGCAAAACTTCCTGCGCCCGCACCCCCTGGCCGAGCACATCCACCGACACGGTGTGATCCGCACCGCGGCCGGTGACGGCGAGGTGGGGTGGGTCGACGCACGGGACATCGCGGCCAGTGCCGCCGCGCTCCTGGCCGACCCGGGGGCGGACGCCCGAAGCGACTACCTGGTCACCGGGCCGCATGGGATGAGCTATCCACAGGCCGCGCGGATCATCACCGCGCGGACCGGCCGGCGGGTTCGGGTGGAGCGTATGACGGAGCAGGAGCAGGCCGCCGCCTACCGTGCCTCCGGGATGCCGGCCGAGTTCGCCGCCGCCCTCGCCGCCGTCGAGCGCGGCATCAAGGAGGGGCGCGAAGACCAGGTCAGCACCGCGGTGCTCGAACTGACCGGCCGACCGCCGCGCGCCTTCGCCGATTTCGTCTCCGAGCACGCCGACGAGTGGACGCGGTAGTGGCTGAACGGCGGTGGGCTCGCCGACTGTAGTGCGCAGGCACCAGGACACATCAGTGGCTGGTCCGGGCGCACCAGGGGAAGACGGCGGCGGGGGACGATGCCCGGCGGGGGCACCGGGAGGAAGTGTTGGAGGCGCGTGATTCCCGCGCGATTCCCCCAACGAAAAGGACGTCTATGTCCGAAGCTGTGCTTTCTCCGGTCCGCATCGGGAGGCTGTCGATCGGTGCCCTCGGCATCTTGGCACTCGCCCTCGGCACCCTCCAGTCTGTGGTGGAACCCGCGCTCCCGCTGCTCCAGCGCGAGCTGGGGGTCAGCCCTTCCGAAGGGGCGTTGGTCGGCAACACATTGCTCGTCACCGGCGCGGTCGTCGCACCCGTCGCGGGCAAACTCGGCGACCGCTACGGCGGGAAGTCGGTACTGGTCCGGCTGATGGCCGTAGTCTCGGCCGGTGGTCTGCTGGCCGGCCTGGCGCCGAACCTGCCGGTGTTGCTGCTCGGTCAGGTATTACAGGGCGTCATGGTGGGCGCGCTGCCCCTCTCCTTCATCCTGGTGCGCAAACACCTCCCGACAGGAGAGTCGCAACTGGCCATCGGGGTGGTCATGGCGCTGTTCACGGGCGGCGGCATGGTGGGAACGCTGTTTGCCGGGCCGATCGCCGAAGGGCTGTCCTGGCATTGGATGTTCGCGCTGCCGACGATCGCCATCATCGCGATGACGCTGGTCATCACCCGGCTGATGCCGCATGATCCGCCGGTCCAAGCGGACAACAGGATCGACTGGCCCGGCATGGCACTGCTGAGCGGCACGCTGCTCGCGTTCATGCTGGGCCTCGTGAAGGTGACGGGCGACGGGCTGCCGCCACTCGCGGTCGGTGCCATCGCGGTGGTCGTGGCCGCCCTCGCGACCGGATGGGTCGCCGTCGAGCGCCGGGCGGCCTCGCCGATGGTCGATCTGCGCATGCTGGCGAAGCCCGCGATATGGCATTCGTGCGTGCTCACCCTCGTCATCACCACCAGTTTCGGGATGGTGGCCTTTCTGCTCCCGCAGCTGTTCGCGCTACCGGCCGATGGGTACGGCTTCGGGCTCAACACCACCGACATCGGGCTGTTCCTGCTGCCCGGCGCCATCGCCGGGGCGGTGAGCGATTCGCTCGGCGGGGTCGCGGCGCGGCGTTTCGGTCTGCGTGCCGTGCTCATCGGGGGCGCCGTCGTCACGGTGGCCACGGTGATCGCCCTGGTGTCGCTGCACACCGCGGAGTGGCAACTCGTCGTCGCGAAGGTGCTGATCGCCATCGGTGCGGGCGTCGGTAGCACGGCGCTGCTCACCCGGACCGCCACCGCCGTCGAGACCAGGGACACCGGCATCGCCACCAGCCTGCTCGTGGTGACACGTGTGATCGGCGTCGCCGTGGGCTCCCAGGTCGCCGCCGCGATCCTCGACGCCGGGGCCGACTCGGCGACGGGCCTGCCCACCGAATCGGCCTTCGTCACGGGTTTCGCCATGGCCGGCCTCGTCGCCGCGTTGTCACTGCTCGTTGTCCGTACGACGAAGAAGGGAGTCCAGGCATGAGGCCCACCGGTCTGTCGATGGACGTGCGTACCACCGCGAAGCGCAAGGTTCTGATCTCCGGGGCCAGCATCTCCGGACCCGCCCTCGCGTACTGGCTGAGCCGGTCCGGATGTGCGGTCACCGTGGTGGAGAAGGCGCGCACACTGCGCGACGGTGGTTACCCGATCGACATCCGCGGTACCGCGATCGAGGTGGTCCGGCGGATGGGGATACTGCCACGGCTGCGGGACGCGCATATCGACTCGCGTCGCTGCACCTTCCTCAACGCCGATGGCAGTGAACTGGCCTCGGTCAGGCCGCACATCGTCGCCGGGAGTGTCGAGGGACAGGACCTGGAGGTACGTCGTGGCGATCTGGCCACGGCCCTCTACGGAAAAGTCCGCGACGACGTGGAGTTCCTGTTCGGCGACTCCATCGACACCCTCGACCAGTCCGGACCAGCCGTCGATGTGACATTCCACAGCGGGCGACGGCGCACCTTCGACCTGGTGATCGGCGCCGACGGTATGCACTCGGCCACCCGGGAGTCGCTGTTCGGCCCCGAGGAACGGTTCCACCGCTACCTCGGCTACTGCTTCGCCATCTTCACCATGCCGAACACCTTCGGGCTCTCCCGCGAGCTCATGTTGTGGAACGCCCCGGGGAAGGCCGCGGCCCTCTACGCCGTCGGGGACAACGACGAGTTGCACGCCTTCCTGAACTTCCACCGACCGCGACCGCCGTTCGATGCCCTCCGGAACCCCGACGCCCAGCGCGACCTGGTCGCCACGGTCTTCGCGGACGCGGGATGGGAGGTCCCCGGCATGGTCAACGCCATGCGCGACGCGGATGACCTGTTCTTCGACACGGCCGGTCAGATCCGTATGGCCCACTGGTCCAGTAGCCGCGTCGCGCTCGTCGGCGACGCCGCGTACGCACCCTCGTTCCTCACCGGACAGGGCTCGAGCCTCGCGCTGGTCGGTGCCTATATGCTCGCCAACGCCCTGGCCACGCACCGGGACCACACCGCGGCCTTCGCCGCCTATGAACGCGACACCCGTGAGTTCGTGGCCATGAATCAGGCACTGGTCGACAACGGCGCGGCCAGGCTCTTCCCGACCACGGAGCAGGCCCTGGAGCAGCGCAACACCATGCTGCGCGCCCTCGTCACCATGCCGGCCGCGCCGGTACGACCGGCCCACTCGGCCCTTGCGCTGCCCGAGTTCGCCCCGACGCCGTGACCCCGGTGCCGTGACCTCGACGTCATGGCCGGTCGCCGGGCGGGGTTCTTCGCGCCTGGCGACCGGCCGCGTGGAGCCGCCGGAGGGGCCCGTACCGGACTACGCCGGGCGGTCGGGGCCCGGGTCGGGGACGGCGGCGTGGACCAGGCCCGACTGGTAGGCGATGACGACGAGTTGCGCCCGGTCGCGGGCGTCCAGCTTCGTCATGGCGCGCTGCACATGGGCGCGGACGGTGAAGGGGCTGAGGAACATCCGCTCGGCGATCTCCTGGTTGGACAGGCCGGTCGCGACCAGGGCCACCATCTCGCGTTCGCGCGGGGTGAGCACGGCGAGCCGTTCGGGGTGGTGCCGCGGGGCGTGGTCCGGTGTGGCCAGGAAACGGGCGACCAGGGAGCGGGTCGCGGCGGGGGACAGAAGGGTGTCGCCGTCGGCGATCGTACGCACGGCGTCCAGCAGCTCCTCGGCCCCGATGCCCTTGCCGATGAAACCACCGGCCCCCGCGCGCAGCGCCTGGGCGACGTACTCGTCGGTCTCGTAGGTGGTGAGGATCAGGATGCGGCTGGCACGCAGCTCCGGGTCCGCACAGATCTCCGACGTGGCGGCGAGACCGTCCAGCTCGGGCATCCGGATGTCCATGATCACCACGTCCGGGCGCAGCTCCCGGGTGAGTCCCACCGCCTCCCTGCCGTCGGCGGCCTCGCCGACCACGGTGATGTCGTCGGCGCTGTCGAGAAGCATCCGGAAGGCACCGCGCAGCAGTGCCTGGTCGTCGGCGAGCAGCACCCGGAGCGTCATGGCGCACCCCCGGCCGCTCCGTCGCCCGGCCGTCCGCCGCCTGTCGCCGCGTCGGCCGGCCGCACCTCGGGCGTTGTCGCTCCGTCGGTGCTCGGCGTCGTGTCCTTGGCGGGCGGGAGGGGCAGTTGGGTGGAGACGAGGAAGCCGCCCTCCGGGCGGCTGCCCGCGGAGAGGTGTCCGCCGACCGCGGTGGCACGTTCACGCATCCCGATCAGACCGTAACCGGGCGGGCGTTCCTGCACCGTGGGCGCGCTCGGTCCCTTGGACGTACTCGGTCCCGTGGGCACACCCGGTCCCCTGGATGCGGTCGGCGCCGTACGGGCGCCCCCTCCGTCGTCGGCGACGGTGATGGTCACGCGATCGCGGCTCCAGGCGAGGCGCACCCGGGCGCTGCCGGTACCGGCGTGTTTGGTCACGTTGGTCAGGGCCTCCTGGACGATGCGGTACGCGGTGAGGTCCACTCCCGGCGGCAGCGGCCTGGCCGTGCCCTCGTGGTGCACCGACACCTCCAGACCCGCGCGGCGGAAGGACTCGAGGAGCGTGGGAAGCCGGGAGAGGCCGGGCGCCGGTTCGGCGGGCCCGGCCGTGTCCCCGGACTGACGCAGCAGACCGACCGTGGCCCGCAGCTCGTCGAGCGCGTGGCCGGTGGTCTCGACGAGCTCTGTCAGGCTCTTGCGGGTCTGCTCCGGGCGGGCGTCGAAGAGGTGGGCGGCGACCGTGGCCTGCGCATTGGCCAGGGTGATCTGATGGGCCACGAGGTCGTGCAGTTCCCGGGCTATGCGCACCCGTTCCTCGGCCACTCTGCGGCGCGCCTCGCTCTCCCGGCTCTTCTCGGCCCGCTGGGCCCGCTCCTCCACGGCCGCCAGATAGGCCCGCCGGTTCTGCACCGAATGCCCGAGTACGGCGGCCACCAGCGGGAACGCCGCCACCGCCCCCACCCTGCTCGCGTCCTTCCACGAGAGGGCCCCGAACAGGGGGGTGGCGGCGACCAGCAGCGCCGCGGAGGTGAGCGCCACCGCGCTCGCCGCGTGCCGTCGGGTGCGCACGGTGAGCGAGTAGGCGGTGATCACGGCGGGGGCCACGATGAGCGGGCTCAGCAGAACGCCCAGGGGCGGCACCAGCATGCCGCTCGCGGTCGTGACCGCCATGGCGGCCAGGGGTGCCCGGTGCCGCAGCGGCAGCACGGCACAGGACACCACGGCAATGAGGTAGGCGGCGGCAGGCGGCGGTGACAGCGTGCTGCCGTCCTCCTGCACCACGCCGCCGAGCAGACAGAGCACGAACGCCGTCGCCGTGATCGCTCCCTCGCGCCACCATGTGCCGCGTGGTCGCGGGCCGCCGCCACCTGTATGCGTCATGGCCGGCTCACTGCCGGTGGCGGCCGACGGGGAGCCGCGGCGGTGCCGCGTCCGGCACGGTCGCGGCGGCCGGGACCCGCGTGCTCAGTTTCTCGCCCTCGATATCCACGTTCGGCAGCACACGGTTCAGGATAGGGGGCAGCCACCAGGCCCGGTGGCCGAGCAGTGCCAGGACCGCGGGCACGATCGCCATCCGGACCACGAAGGCGTCGAAGGCGACGGCGGCGGCCAGGCCGACGCCCATCGTCTGGATGGTCGGGCTGCTCATCCCGATGAATCCGGCGAACACGCTGATCATGATGATCGCCGCCGCGGCCACCACACGTCCGCTGTGCCGGAAACCGTTGACGATGGCCTCGCCGGGGGACACGCCATGGACGTAGGTCTCCCGCATCCGGGTGAGGAGGAAGACCTCGTAGTCCATGGCGAGGCCGAACACTATGCCGATGATGAGAATCGGCATCAGCGACATGACCGGTCCGGTCTGCTCGATGCCGAGCAGGTCCGCCGCCCAGCCCCACTGGAAGACGGCGACCAGGACGCCGAAGGCGGCACCCACCGAGAGCAGGAAGCCGAGCGCGGCCTTGACCGGGACCAGGAGCGAGCGGAAGACCACCATCAGCAGCAGCACCGCCAGGCCGATGACCACCGTCAGATAGGGGATAAGGGCGTCGGACATGGCTTCGGAGATGTCGATGTTCATCGCGGTGGTGCCGGTCACCAGGATGCCGGCGCCCGTGTCGGCCTCGACACCGGAGACCGCGCCACGGATCGCGTGCACCAGGTCCTTGGTCTCGCCGCTGTTCGGCGCGGTCCGCGGGACGGCGGTGAGGACGGCCGTGTCCTTGGTCCGGCTGAGAACCGGATCGCCGACCGACACGACCCCGTCCACTCCCCGTACGGTCCTGGCGACCAGGTCGGTGGTGGCCCGGCTGTCGCCGGACCCCGACGACGCCGACATGTCCACGACCACGGTCAACGGGCCGTTGAAACCGGGGCCGAAGCCTTCCGACAGCAGGTCGTAGGCGCGGCGCTGGGTGGTCTCCACCGACTTGGACTCGTCTCCGGGCAGCCCGAGTTCGAGGCTCAGCGCCGGTAGGGCCACGGCGCCGAGGCCGAGTCCGGCGACCAGCAGCACGGCCGCCGGCCGGCGCAGCACGAACCGCGCCCAGCGGGTGCCCATGCGCTTCGCTGGATCTGCCGCGAGGGGTCGTCGATCGCCTGCGGGCTCATCGTGGCTGATGGCGCAGTTCCCCGCGCCCCTTCGGGGCGCTCCCTCGGCCTTGCGCACGGCACGCGCCAGGATCCTTCCCCAAGCTCTCGGCTTCGCTCGAGCAGGGGATACCCCATTGCCGAAGAAGCCGAACAGCGCGGGGACCAGGGTCAGTGCGACGAGTACGGCAAGCGCCACGGCGCCCGCGCCGCCCATGCCCATCTTGGTGAGTTCGGGGATGCCGACGACCCCCAGCCCGATCAGGGCGATGAAGACGGTCGCACCGGCGAAGACGACGGCGGATCCGGCCGTGCCCGCCGCCCGGCCGGCGGCCTCCTCCGGCTCGCGGCCCTGGGCGCGCTCATCGCGGAAGCGGGAGGTGATGAAGAGCGCGTAGTCGATGCCGACCGCGAGCCCCAGCATCAGCGCCAGGATGGCGACGGTGGACGTCAGGCCCAGCGGAACGGCCAGCGCGGAGACCAGACCGAAGGCGATGGCCACCCCCACGAAGGCGGTCAGCAGCGACAATCCGGCCGCGGCCAGCGATCCGAGGGCGAGGACCAGCACCACCGCGGCCACCGCCACGCCGATGATCTCCGTCGTACCGCCAGGTTCCTCTTCCGAATCCAGGGCCGAGCCGCCGATCTCCACGGTCAGCCCGGCGTCCCGGGCCCGGCTCGCGGCATCCGCCAGGGCGCTCTTCGTCTGCTCGGTCAGGTCGACGGCGCCCACGGTGTAGGTGATCGTGGAGTAGGCGATGGTGCCGTCCTCGCTGACGGCACCGGCCTCATAGGGGTCGGTGGCCGACGCGACCTGATCGCCCCCGTCCAGCGAGCCGAGCGTGTCCTCGACGGCCGCCTTGTTCTCCCTGGCCGTCACCCGCTGCCCGTCCGGGGCCCGGAACACCAGGCGGGCCTCGGCGCCTTGGGCGTTGCTCTGGGGAAAGCGCTCGTCCAGCAGGTCGAACGCCTTCTGCGACTCGGTGCCGGGCATGGAGAGGTCCTCTTCCTTGCCCTCCGGCGCCAGGCCGGCGGCGGCGATGGCCACCACCAGGACGCCCAGCCACAGACCACCCACGAGTCGGCGGCGCCGGAAGGCCCACCGTCCGATCCGGTAAAGAAAAGTCGCCACCTGTCGATCACTCCAGACACCGTCGGGCAAGGGGAATCGCGCGGGATTCCGCGCGCCTCCAACCCTTCCTTCCGGCGCCCCGCCGGGCATCGTCCCCCGCCGCCGTCTTCCCCTGGTGCACCCGGACCAGCCACGCATCTGTCCTGGTGCCTACGCACTAGGTGTATTGATCGCGGGAGGTCGGGGCGCTTCCGGCGGAGCGCTCAGTCCCGCATCACCTCGGGTTCGTGCCGGCGCAGCAGGCGGGCCACCGCGAAGCCGCAGACCAGCCCGATCGCCAGCAGCGCACCGAGGTCGATGCCCCACTGGGTGACGGTGTGGGCCCACAGCGGGTCGACATCGTCCGGCTTGTCGAGGTTCCAGGGCGGCATGGTGTGCGCGAGGTCGAGTGTGGTCCCGGCGCCCGCGACGGCCCAGCGGGCGGGCATCAGCCAGCCGATCTGTTCGATGCCCGGGGAGTCGAACAGCTTGAAGAGGACCCCGGTGAAGACGACCTGGACGACGGCGAACATCACCAGCAGCGGCATGGTCTTCTCCGGGGTCCTCACCAGCGCGGAGATGACCAGGCCGAACATCATGGCGGTGAAGCCCAGCGCGCTGACGACCACGCAGACCTCGACGGCCGTGGGCATGAGCAGCCCCTGTGCGGGCAGTTGACGGACGGAGAAGCCGATCGCGCAGATGACGACACCCTGCATCGCGGTGATCAGACCGAGGACGATCACCTTCGACATCAGATACGCGGATCGGGACAGACCCGTGGCCCTCTCCCGTTCGTAGATCACCCGTTCCTTGATCAATTCACGTACGGAGTTGGCCGCGCCGGAGAAGCACATGCCGACGACCAGCACCAGCAGAATGGTTCCGGACTCCTGGTTGTAGCGGAAGCGGCTGCCGGGCGGTGGCGGGGCGAGTCCGAAGGTCGCCGGAATCAGACAGCTCACTCCGCCCAGCACGGCCGGGAGCAGCAGCATCAGCGCCATGAAGCCCTTGTCGGAGGCGATGACCGACGCATAGCGGCGCATCAGCGTCCACAACTGGCCGAGCCAGCCCTGTGGTTTGGGCCGCAGAGCCCGTGCGGGCGGCTGCGCCGCGGGGGCGCCGGGCTGCGGCGGCGGTACGGCCGAGTCGATCTCCGCGGCGCACCGGGCGTACTGCGGGGAAGCCCGCCAGCGCCCGGCCCAGTCGTCGTCGCGGTGGTTCTCGAAGGCGGAGAAGACATCGGGCCAGCTGTCGTGGCCGAAGAACTCCAGGGCCTCGTCCGGGGGACCGAAGTACGCCACGGAGCCGCCGGGCGCCATGACCAACACCCGGTCGCACAGGGACAGTTCGGCGACCGAGTGGGTCACCACCAGCACGGTACGGCCGTCGTCGGCGAGCTCCCGCAGCAGCTTCATCACATCACGGTCCAGGCCCGGATCCAGTCCGGAGGTGGGCTCGTCGAGGAAGAGCAGGGAGGGCTTGGTCAGCAGTTCCAGGGCAACGGAGACCCGCTTGCGCTGACCGCCGGAGAGCGAGGCGACCTTCTTGTCCCGGTGGACGTCGAGTCTGAGCCCCTGGAGCACCTCGTCGATACGGGCCTTGCGCTCGGCCGCCTTGGTGTCACCGGGAAAGCGGAGCCTGGCGGCGTATTTCAGGGCGGTGTCGACGGTCAGCTCCTTGTGCAGGATGTCATCCTGCGGGACGAGACCGATACGGCGGCGCAACTCGGCGAACTGGGCGTAGAGATCGCGGTGGTCGTAGAGCACCTGACCACGGTCGGCGGGCCGGTAGCCGGTGAGCGCGCGCAGCAGGGTGGACTTCCCGGAGCCCGACGGCCCGATCACCGCGACCAGCGACTTCTCGGGGACACCGAGGGAGACGTCGTCCAGGATGGTCTTGCCGCGCCCGACGGTCACCGTCAGATTGCGGGCGGCGAAGAAGACCTCGCCGGTGTCGACGAACTCCTCCAGCCGATCTCCGGCGAGCCGGAAGGTGGAGTGGCCGACTCCGACGATGTCGTACGGGCCGATGATCCGGCGGTCCACGGGCTGCCCGTTGACATAGGTGCCGTTGTGACTTCCGAGGTCGACGATTTCGAAACGGCCGCCGGGCAGGGGCCGGAACTCCGCGTGGTGGCGGGAGACATACGGGCCCTCCACCACGAGTTCGTTGTCCTGCGCGCGACCGATACGCAGCCGTTGTCCCAGGATGATCGGGTGGACGCCGGAGGGGTCCCGATCGATGGACAGGGCCGCGGCGGCTCCGCGGGGACCGGCCGCGGGGCCTTCGCATCGGTGGGGGTCCGGGGCGTCGCCCGCGTCGCCGGGAGTCCGTGGAACCGCCGGGGCGGAGTCGGACGCGGCGTGGTGGGGCAGGGGCCGGAACAGCTCGTCGTCATGGGCCGCCGCCCCCGTGGGGGCTCCCGGAGCCTCCCCCGCCCGGGGACCGGGCACCACCGGGGGTGTGGCGGCCGCCTCCGGAGTGCCCCCGCCCGTGGCACCCCGGGCCCTGGGACGGGTCTCGCCCCGGGGCGGCCCCGCGGGTATCGGAACGTCGGCACGCGCCTGATCGCCACCCACCGCCGCCGGGGCTCCGGTGAGGACGCCGGTGAAGTCCAGCCGCATACCGGTGGAGACGTTTCCCAGCCGGATGATCGAACCGTGGCCGATCTCCATCCGCTGGATACGACGCCCGTCGGCGAACGTGCCATTGGCGCTGCCGAGATCTTCGATGACCCATGTCCCGCCGTCGCGGCGGATCACGAGGTGCCGCCGGGAGACCCGGCGGTCGATGCACGAGATGTCGGCCTGCTGGTCGCGCCCGATGGTGTAGCTCCGGGACGGGTCCAGGGCCCAGGTGCGTCCATTGGCATGCAGTACAAGTTCCGGCACATCCGCCCCAAGTCGATCGTGTGCACCGAGGCCGTCCGCACGAGGACGGACGACGGCTCGGCCGGTGTGCGGCCAGGACCGGGACACGTCGGCGCGTACGGTCATGGTCGACAGGGAAGAGGGCGCGGGACCTGCGGAGGTTGCGCGTCATGGCACGGAGCCGGGGATCGGGCCGGGCCGTACTTGGCGGCCGAAGCGCACGGGCACACCCGGGGAGTACAGCACGCTCACCGGCGGTCCGGCGGGCGCGGACAGGCCCGCCGCCCGTATCAAGTCCTCGTCACAGCCCAGGAGTTCGGCGCTCCACAGCGGCCAGCGCGAGTGGGTGTTCGGCAAGTACACCGACCGCTGGAAGAACGCGTTGTGCATGCCCCAGCGGGCCGTCAGGAAGTTCTCCAGCTCGCTCGGTTCCGCCACCCGTTCCCCTACCCGTATGGCGATCCGGCTGCGCGCCCCGCGGGGCCCCGGCCAGCGGCGGGTGCTGGTGTACGTGAGGGTGTCGCCGTCCCGCTCGACGCTCATACGGGACCACAGATAGGGCAGCCGGAAGGCCGCGCGGGCCACCGCCACCGGGATCAGCCGGGAGGCGTCGAGCGAGCGGAAGACCACACCGCGGCGGCCGTGTTCGTCGACCGAGTACAGACGGACATTGGTCTCGGGAAAGGTGCCCAGATAGGGGATGCCGGGCAGCCGGAACCAGCCCACCCGGTGCATACGGAAGGCGACGAGCCCGACATAGGTGGTCCCCTTCAGCGTGTCGGGAACCGTCCCGGCCGGAAGGACCGCCGCCACCTCGTCCGGATCGGCCTCCCAGTGGAGGAACGCGAGATCGAGCCAGGACTGGGTGAGAAAGGGGCGGGGGGTGTCGCCCGGCGGGTCCGGGGTGATGGCTTCCGGTGCACGAGGGGTGAGCGTCACGGGGGCAGTGTCGCAGCAGCCCCGCACGGGCCCGGCGGCCGGTACCCGGGGTTCCGGCCGCCGGGCCTCGTCCAGCTTCACGCACCCCGGGGGCGATCGCTCACTCGGGGCGCAGCACGGGCCGCAGCACGTCCAGCACCGCCGGGTCCTCGATCGTCGACGGTACCGGTTCGTCGCGCCCGTCGGCGATCCCGCGCATCGTCTTGCGCAGGATCTTTCCCGACCGGGTCTTGGGCAGCGCGTCCACCACCGAGACGGAGCGGAACGCGGCGACCGGGCCGATCTCCCGGCGCACCGCCGCGACCAGCTCCTGGCGGAGGTCTTCCGCGCCGATGTCGACGCCCGCCTTGAGCACCACGAAGCCCCGCGGCAGCTGGCCCTTGAGCTCGTCACGCACCCCGATCACCGCACACTCGGCGACGGCCGGGTGCGCCGCGAGCACCGCTTCCATCGCACCGGTCGACAGTCGGTGCCCGGCGACGTTGATCACGTCGTCCGTGCGGCCCATGACGAACAGATAGCCGTCCGCGTCGCGGTACCCGGAGTCACCGGTCAGGTAGTAGCCGTCGTACCGCGACAGATATGCCTCGACGAACCGCTCGTCATCGCCCCACAGGGTGGGAAGCGCGCCGGGAGGCAGCGGGAGCCGGATCGCGATCACGCCCTCCTGCCCCGCGGGCAGTTCGGCACCGCCCGGGTCGAGGATGCGCACGTCCCAGCCGGGGACCGGAACCGTGGCCGACCCGGGCTTGGCCGGCATCGGCTCCAGCCCCTGGAGGTTCGCCGCGATCGGCCAGCCGGTCTCGGTCTGCCACCAGTGGTCGACCACCGGGGTGCCGAGGTGTCCGTGTGCCCAGTGGTAGGTCTCGGGGTCGAGCCGCTCCCCCGCCATGAAGAGGGTGCGGAACGACGACAGGTCGTACTTCTTCAGCTCGGCGGCCTCCGGGTCGACCCGCTTGATCGCCCGCAGTGCCGTGGGAGCGGTGAACAGCGCCTTCACACCGTGTTCGCCGATGACGCGCCAGAACGCACCGGCATCCGGGGTGCCGACGGGCTTGCCCTCGTACAGCACGGTGGTCGCGCCGATCAGCAGCGGTGCGTAGACGATGTAGGAGTGGCCGACCACCCAGCCGACGTCGGAGGCGGTCCACCAGACGTCGCCCGGCCCGATGTCGTAGACCGCGGCCATCGACCATGACAGCGCGACCGCATGGCCGCCGTTGTCGCGCACGACGCCCTTCGGCTTGCCGGTGGTCCCGGAGGTGTAGAGCACATACAGCGGATCGGTGGCCGCCACCGGCACCGGGCCGACGGGCTCCGCACCGGCGATGAGCTCCGCCCAGTCCAGGTAGCGTCCGCCGAGCTCCGCCCGCGCGGTGTCGCGCTGGTGGACGACCACCTTGTCCGGCTGGTGGGTGGCGAGGGCGAGCGCCTCCTCGATGATGGGCCGGTACTCCACCACCCGTGCCGGCTCGATCCCGCAGGACGCGGTGACGATCGCGACGGGCTCGGCGTCATCGACACGGGCGGCCAGTTCCCTGGGCGCGAAGCCGCCGAAGACCACCGAGTGCACGGCGCCGAGCCTGGCGCAGGCCAGCATGGCGATGACGGCCTCGGGCACCATCGGCATATAGACGATCACCCGGTCGCCCTTGCCGACACCCAGCGAGCGCAGCCCTCCGGCGAAGCGCGCGACCTCGTCACGGAGTTCGGCGTAGCTGAACCGCCGGACCGTGCCGGTCACCGGGGAGTCGTGGATCAGGGCGGTCCGGTCGCCGCGACCGGCCTCGACATGGCGGTCCAGCGCGTTGTACGAGGTGTTGAGCTCACCGTCGGGGAACCACCGCATCAGCGGGGCGCGGGAGTCGTCCAGGGCCTGGGTCGGCGGCCGGGTCCAGTCGATCGCCGACGCGGCGTCCAGCCAGAACCCTTCGGCATCCTCGAGGCTACGGTGGTGAGTCTCGTCGTACGCGCCCATCAGAGCCCTTTCACGTCGCCCGGCCTTGAGAGTTGTGAGCAGTGTGGCCCATGGACCGGGCGGCGGCCAGCCTTCGCCCTCCCCCGCGCCGACGCGGCACTCGGCTTCCACGCGGACCACCTGCCCTTGTGTGCGGGGCCGTCGACAGCCGCGCACGGTCCACGCGGCCCGCGCGGCTCCGTCCGTTGTCCCGTACACGCGGGAGACCCCGAGCGCATGACGGCCCGGGGTCTCCGCGTACCGGTGTGTTCGGGCGGCTCGGCCACCCTCCGCCGCTGCCGGGCGGCCACGGCTCCGCTCCGGCCACGCTCCGCGCGATGGCGGGAAGGGGCCGCACCGCCGGCCGCAGGTTCACCTGCCGGACCCGGCGGTGTCAGGCATTCATGGCCGCCCAGAACTCCTCGAAGGACATCTGGCGGTCGCCGTTGGTGTCGAGCGAGTCGATGAGCTCCTGGGCCTGCGCCCGGGTGATCTCCGAGCCCTCCAACTCCGCCACGACTTTCCGGTATTCGTCCGCAGTGACCAGGCCGTCCCCGTCGAGGTCGTAGCGGTCGAAGACCTTCCGCGCCGCCGTCTCCATGATGTCCGCCATGTGCTCCGCCCTTCTGCGATCTTCGCTGACGGGCCCAGGCTATCCGTCCGCCCGGAGCGACCCGGGCGCCGCCCGAACCGCCTGGCCTGCCGGCCGGCCGACCGTCCGGACTCCTGGATGATCATCTCGGCCATACGGTCAGGCGCCGGCGGGCACTTGGCGGACTGCTCGACGAGTACCACATGCGGCTGTGGTCTCCAGCGCTCGCGAGATCGCCAGACTTGCCGTACGCAGCGCGATTCGAGAGGCGGCCTGGGTGCCCGCCTCGTCCGGCGCGACCAGCGAGATCGCACCCAGCGCCGCGCCGCCGCGACCGAGTATGGGCGCGGCGACCGTCGACATCGTGGCCGGACCGTCGTCCACTGGGTTGGGCACGGCCGCCGCGCACACCCCCTCGGACCGGGTCATGGCGATCAACTGGCGTACGCGGGCCGGGGACGCGGCCTTGGCGAGCACGTCCTCGCGCACCTGGTCGGTCGCGTAGGCCAGCAGGGCGATGCCAATTCCCGTGGTGTCCAGCGGAAGCCGTCCACCCACGCGGTACTTCACGGTGACCGCTTCGTGAGCCGACAGGCGCTCCACGAGCACCGCCTCATGGCTGTCACGAACGGCGAGGAGGATGTGCTGACGCGTCACGCGGTGCAGATCCTCCATGAACGGCAGCGCGGCGGCGCGCAGGCCATGGCCGCGGGGAGCGAGCGTCGCGATCTCCAGCATATACAGTCCCACGACGAACTCACCGTTCTCCAGACGCTCGAGAGCCCCCACAGCGACCAACTGCGCGGCGATCCTCGAGGTGGTGCTCTTGGGGAGGCCGGCGCGGGACGCGAGCGTCTTGAGCGGCAGGCTCTCCCCCGCGTGCGCGAACGCGCCGAGGACCTTGAACGCACGCTCGAGCATCGGCTCCCCCTGCGCGGGGCGTCCCGAGCGCCGCGCGTGATCCGCCGTACCGCTCATCGAAACGGGCAGTGCTCGGCGGCGGTCACGGGATGAATCCTAGCGCCGTGACATCCGAACATGAGCACGTCCACATACCGGTGATGGTCGCGGGAGCCGGGCCGGCCTGGCCGCCCGGAGCTCGCCCACCACGGCATCGCGTCGATCGTGGTCGAGCCGCGCGCCGAGGTCTGGCACCCGCGGACACGGGCGAAGACCACGAGCGCCCGGACGATCGAACCCTTCCGGCGGTGCGGTGATCGCCGAGCAGACCGACCCGACCTGATCACCTACTACGAGACACCGGCCCAGCGCTGGGCCACGGATTCCGCGGAATCCACCCGCATGAACGAAAGAGGAGCAATGGCGAGCAACCCCGCGTCCCGTGACGTCTTCGTCCCGCACGCGTACCCCGAGCAGCAGGTCGACCTCGGCGAGGTGACCATGAACTACGCCGAGGCCGGGTCGCCGGACAAGCCGGCGCTGCTCCTGGTCCCCGAGCAGACCGGGTCGTGGTGGGGGTACGAGGAGGCGATGCGCCTCCTGTCCCCGGACTTCCACGTATACGCCGTCGACCTGCGCGGCCAGGGGCGCAGCACGTGGACGCCCAAGCGGTACAGCCTCGACAACTTCGGCAACGACCTGGTCCGGTTCATCGCCTTGGTCGTCAAGCGCCCGGTCATCGTCGCGGGCAACTCCTCGGGCGGCGTCCTGGCCGCATGGCTGTCGGCGTACGCCATGCCCGGCCAGATCCGGGGCGCGCTCTTGGAGGATGCGCCGTTGTTCTCCTCCGAACTGGTCCCGGCCGTCGGGCACTCGATCCGGCAGGGCGCTGGGCCTCTGTTCCAGTTGTACAGCACTTACCTCGGCGACCAATGGCGCGTCAACGACTGGCCCGGCTACATCGAGGCCGCCCAGAAGTCCCCGTCCAAGATGATCCGGAACTTCGCCTCGCAGCTTTATGGGGGGCAGGAAGAGCCGCCGCAGAACCTCAAGGAGTACGACCCCGAGTGGGCACGGGCGTTCCACGAGGGGACCGTCGCCCTCAACTGTCCGCACGACCGGATGCTCAGGCAGGTCAAGACGCCCGTGCTGGTCACCCATCACACCCGGTCCATCGACCCGGACACGGGAGAGCCGCTTGGAGCGCTGTCCGACGAGCAGGCCGCACACGCTGTCAAGCTGATGGAGTCGGCCGGGGTGAAGGTCGGCTACCACTCAGCGCCGGACGCGCTGCACATGATGCACGAGTTCGACCCGCCGCGGTACGCGAAGCTCCTCACTGACTGGGCGGCTACGCTGCCGGTCAGTTGACGCTTCGAGATCGGCCCTCCGGCCGGGCGTCGGCCGGCCGTCGAACGCGCCGTGGACGCCGTGCTCGAAAGCCTTCGGTGCTCAGTCGCACCGACCGCACAGGTGTCCACGCCGCACAGCGGACCGGGACCAGGCCACCCCCGGCACTGGCGCCCACCGGCCGCGGTGTGCCCGGTGCGGCGACGGGCCGTACGGCGACTGCCAGGCCGGCCGCTCGTCGGCCGTGCCCCCGCACCGGGTGCACGGCGCGAAGAGCCGGGTGTTGAGGAGCTTGTGGTCCGCGTTGACGCGGAATTCGCCGTTCGCCCGGAAGGGCCCGGAGGCGCATCCGTCGCAACGGCGGAGCACGATGGACAGACAGGCGGGCACGACCGCCCAGGTTTTGGACACAGAGTTACACCGATTCCCGTGAGAGGACCGCAGCGGAAAAGAGCACGGCGCACATGTGCGACGCGCGATGGATCAGCGCTCAGGAGGTCTCACATGGTGTACAACGGCATGTCCTTGGCAGAGTGACCGGGGGCGGGAGCACGGTAGCGGCACACGCGAGTGTGGCTCCACCGATTTTCGGGCGGGTGGCTCGGGTTCCCGCGCGGCGGAAGGCAGAACCGAGGCAGATGGATGGGGTCCTGGTCTATACCAGGCCACGTCCGTCCCAGTATCCTCATCCACAGCCAGTAGCACACCATCCCCCCACCCAGGTTGCGTGCTGGCGCGGGCGACACCCCCCTGAACCTGCCCAAGCAGCCGGGTGACCTCCCGATTCACCGCCTCCAGGAGGATCACGGTGAAAGTTCGCACCAGAAGCTCGGCCATCATCGGCACCATCTGCCTCGTCGCTTCGCTCGCCCTGACCACGGCGTCCGCCGACGAGCCCGCCGCACCACAGCAGGCAGCGAAGATCGCGCTCAAGAATGTGGCCAAGGCTCAGAATCCGACCGCCGGCGCCGCCGGCCCCGGAGGCACGGTCTGGATCGCCGAGCGCGCGGGCACCGTAAGGACCTTGGACGATCAGGGGCTCGGCGACCCCGTCCTCGACATCTCCGACGAGACCACCACCGACGGCGAACGCGGTCTGCTGGGCATCGCGTTCGACAAGGACTTCGCGCACTTCTACATCTCGTTCACGGACCTCGAAGGCACCAGCACCGTGGACGAGTTCGCCGTGCGGGACGGCAAGCTCCAGCCGGACACCCGGCGCACCGTCCTCACCCAGTCGCAGCCCTATTCGAACCACAACGGCGGCGACATCAAGTTCGGCCCCGACGGCTACCTCTACATCGCCCTGGGCGACGGGGGCTCGGGCGGCGATCCGCACGGCAACGGGCAGAACCTCGACACACTGCTCGGCAAGCTCCTGCGGATCGACCCGAGCGGCGGCGAGCCGTACGCGATCCCGCCGGACAACCCGTTCGTGGACGACCCGAACGCGAAGGACGAGATCTGGGCGTACGGGCTGCGCAACCCGTGGCGGTTCTCCTTCGACGCGGACACCGGCGACCTGCTGATCGGTGACGTGGGCCAGAACGACTGGGAGGAGATCGACTGGGCCCCGGCCAACAGCAAGGGCGGCGAGAACTACGGCTGGTCCCAGATGGAGGGCACCCATCCCTTCCGCGGCGGCACGGAACCCGCGAACCATGTGCCGCCGATCCATGAGTACGACCGCGCCAATCTGGGCTGCTCGGTGACCGGCGGCTATGTCTACCGAGGCGACGCGATCCCGGACCTCAAGGGCCAGTACGTGTTCAGCGACTACTGCGACGGCACCATCCGCTCGCTCCAGATCGAGAACGGCAAGGTGACCGGCGCGAACGACCTCGGAGTCAACGGCGGCGAGGTCATCTCATTCGTGCAGGGCGGCGATGGCGAGCTGTACGCGCTCGCCATCGGTGGCACCGTCTCCCGCATCGATCCGGCTTGACGACTGCTCTCATCTCCCAACCGGCGGACGGCCGTCTCGGTGCTCCGGGGGGCCGTCCGCCGCAGTCTCTCCGTCGGCTGGGGCATCGGCGAGGGCATCGGCCGCGTATGTGATGCGGATGACGCCGTCGGCGTGCCGTTCCGTGCGTGCGCGGACACCGAAGACGTCACCGAGTATCCGCGGGATCAGTACGTCCAGGACCGGTCCCGCCGCCACCACGGTTCCCTCGTGCAGGACGACCAGGTGGTCGCAGAGCCGCGCGGCCAGGTCGAGGTCGTGCAGGACCGCCAGCGTGGTGATGCCGGTGGTGCGGATGAGGTCCAGCAGTTCGAAGCGGGCGCGGATGTCGAGGTGGTTGGTGAGTTCGTCCAGCACGAGGAGCTGGGGGCTCTGGGCCAATGCGCGGGCCAGCAGGACGCGTTGGCGTTCTCCCCCGGACAGGGAGGCGTAGTCCCGGTCCGCGAGCGCTCGTACACCGCAGCGGTCGACGGCGTCGGCCACGGCCCGGTGGTCCTCGGCTCCGTCGCGTCCCAGCAGACCGTGGTGGGGGGCGCGTCCGAGGGCGACGATCTCGGTGACGGTCAGTCCGGTGGTGTTGCCGCCGCCGTCCTGGAGGACGGCGGCGGTGCGACGGGCCGCGGTGCGCGGGGACAGGGCCCATACGTCGTCCTCCCCCACCCTGACCACACCGTCCGCCGGCCGCAGTGAGCGGTAGACGGTGCGCAGCAGGGTGGACTTGCCGCTGCCGTTGGGGCCGACGAGACCGACGATGTCGCCCTTGCGGGCCTGAAGGCTGACATCGCGGAGGATCGGGTTGCGGTCGAGCGTGACGTGCAGCCGGTCGACGGTGAGTTTCATGCGTCTAGTCCAAGCCCTTGTTGCGGCGCAGCAGCCACAGGAAGAAGGGAGCTCCGAGCAGAGCGGTGAGGATGCCCAGGGGGATTTCGTTGGGGCGGTTGAGGGTGCGGGAGAGCAGGTCGACGAGGACCAGGTAGACGGCGCCCAGCAGGGCGGTCAGCGGGAGCAGCCGGCGGTGGTCGGCGCCGGTGGTCAGGCGCACCAGATGCGGGATCATCAGGCCGACGAAGCCGATGCTGCCGGCGACGGCGATGACGGTTCCCGTCAGCAGTGCGGTGAGCACCAGGAGTACCGCCCGCAGCCGGTTGACGTCGACGCCGAGCGCGGTGGCGGACTCGTCACCGGCCAGCAGGGCGTTGAGCCGCCGGCCGAAGAGGGTGAGCAGCGTGGTGGTGACGAGCACCACCGCGGTGACGGTGGGGAGTTGGCTCCACTGGGCGCCGGTGACGCTGCCCAGCATCCAGAACATGACCGTCCGCAACTCCGCCGGTGTCGCCTGGAGTTGCACATAGCTCGTGGCCGAGAGGAAGACATAGCCGACGGCGACTCCGGCCAGCACCAGCCGGGTCGGCGCCAGGCGTCCCCGCCGTTGTCCGAGGGCGAAGACCAGCACACCGGCGGCGATGGCGCCGAGGAAGGCGGCCGCCGACACCCCGAGCCCGGCCAGCGCGGCGCCGCCGCCCAGGGTGATGACCAGCACCGCGCCGAGCGTGGCGCCGTAGGAGAAACCCAGCACGATGGGGTCGGCCAGCGGGTTGGACACCACGGTTTGCAGCACGGCGCCGGACACTCCGAGGCCCGCGCCGACCACGGCCGCCAGGACCACCCGCGGGGTGCGGAAGTTCCAGACGATCTGGTCCAGCGCGGGGTCGGAGTGCGCCGACCCCGCGCCGGTGATGTGGTGGAGGACGATCCTCCACACATCGCCGAGCGGCACGTTGACCGCGCCGATACTGATCCCCACGATCATGGTGACGACCAGCGCGACGGGCAGGAGCGTGAACGCCAGCGGAGCCCTGAGCCGGGTCAGAACGCCTCGGGGTGCAGCAGCTTGGCGACCTTCTCCACGGCCAGGTCGTTGCTCGGGCCGAGGTACATCGAGTCCGACAGGACGACGTACTTGTTGTTCTTGGCGGCTGACCACTGGGGGAACTCCTTGAGCAGCTTCTTGGCGTACGCCGCCGGATTGGGGTCGTTGTAGCTGATGACGACGAGGGCGTCGACATCGGTGGCGGCCACCTTCTCCTTGCTCAGATCGGCGAAGAGGGTCTTGGAGGCGTTCGCGAAGGCGTTGGCGCCGCCGGCTTTGGCGAGGATGTCGTTGGCGATGCCGTTGCTGAAGACCGAGCTGAAGTCGTTGCTGCCCATGGACATGTTGGAGAAGAGCACCATGACCTTCGGGCGCTTCTTCCCCTTGACCTTCTCGGAGACCGCCGCGATGTTCTTCTCCGATTCGGCGATCAGCTTCTCGGCCTTGTCACCGACGTTGAAGATCTTTCCCATATCGCGCAGCAGCCGGTAGCTGTCGGCGACGGTCATCTTGGAGGGGTCGTCGTCGCAGCCCTGCGGGGATACGTAGCTGTTGGCTCCCACCTGCTTCAGCTGATCGCGGGTGGCGAACCCGTTCTTCTGGTCGAAGCCGTATGTGGTGACGGACAGGACGAGGTCGGGACGCAGACCGAACATGGCCTCGCGGGGGATGTCGTAGCCCTCGTTGAGCTCGACGTCGCCGGTGGGCAGGGCCTTGATGGCGGCGGCCCGGCCGGCGACCTCGGACATGCCGTAGGTCTGCTGATTGGCGACGATCTTGTCCTGGAGGCCGAGGGCGAGGAGGGTGGAGACCTCGGCGACCGAGGCGCCGTTCATGACGACGACCCGGCCGGGGTCCTTCTTGAAGGTCTCGCTCCGGCCGCAGTTGTCCAGGGTCACCGGATATCCGGCCTTCGAGGCCCCGGTCGCCCGTGTGCTCGCCCTGCCGTCGTCGGAGGAACCGCCGCATGCCGCCGTGAGCAGACAGAGGGCTGCGGCCAGAGCGGTGGTGGCCGGCCGGTTCATTGGCATGCGGGCTCCCTGCGTGCGGAAGGTATTCCTCGGGCTGAAAGGTGTCTTTCAGGTAGTCGGGCCGAAGGGGTCCCGAGTTCCAGGGAATTCCCGGCCACGGCGGCGGGAGCAGCGGCGGCTCAGCTGTCGGGGAAGGAAACCTCCATGAGCGCTTCGGAGACCTGCCAGACGCGCTGGGCCTCCTCGGTGCCGCGAAGGCGCGAGTAGAGCTTCTGCGCTCCGGGAGGGCCGCCCACATGCCCGAGTCCGCGCGGCCCATAGAACCCGCCACGCTCGCCGTCGGGCGCGGTGGCGGCGTACAGGGCGGGAAGCTGCGCGGTGTGGACCGTCCCGACGAGGATGCCGCGGGCGGACAGGGTCCGGATCATGCGCACGCTCCGGGTGTCCCGGTCGCGTCCGACCTCGGGGCGGGCGGCGAGCAGGTTCGTCGGGGCGACCCCGGGATGGGAGAGGTTGCTCGTGATGCCCCAGCCATTCGCCCGACCGCGCCGGTCGAGTTCGAGGCCGAAGAGCCCGAACGCGATCTTCGACTGGCTATAGGCTTTCATGCCGTCGTAGGAGCGTTCCCAGTTCAGGTCGTCCCAGTTGATGGCGCCCTGATTCGCCGCGACGCTGATCTGTGAGGTCACACGGGCGTGGCCGGCCCGCAGCAGCGGCAGCAGATGGGCCACCAGGGCGAAATGGCCGAGGTGGTTGGTGCCGAATTGAAGCTCGAACCCGTCGGCGGTCGTCTGTCGGTCGGGCGGGGTCATGACACCGGCGTTGTTGATGAGGATGTGGATCGGCCGGCCCTCCTCCCGCAGGGTCTTGCCGAGGGCCGCGACGGAGGCGAGGGAGGACAGGTCGAGCTCCCGGAGCGACACGTTCGCATGGGGGGCCGTCCGGCGGATCGTGGTGAGCGCGGCCTCGCCCTTGCTCGGGTTGCGAACGGGCAGGAGCACTTCGGCCCCGGCCGCGGCGAGCCTCGTGGCGAGGCCGAGCCCGATGCCGTCGCTCGCTCCGGTGACGACGGCGAGCCTGCCGGACAGGTCGGGGACGGTGATGTCGATGGGGTTGCGTGGCATGTGCTCACTCCTGGGTTGTGTCGTTGCCCCCACCGTCGTGGAAGACGGCGGCGCTGTTCAGGGCCGCTCGATCCACTGATCAGGAAGTCCGGGCTCCGGCGGGTCCCGGTGGGATCAGTCATGCCCCCGCTTCTTTCGCGCGTGGGCACGTCACCGAGGTTCGGGTGGCGCCGTGGCGGCGGCAACTGGTGAAGGGGGGATTGACGATCCGTGGATGTCGAGACGCGCGGGCGGTAGAAATGAGCGCCTGAGGAGGCACCCACGGTGACGGAGGCCGCATGGTGATCGATCGGACCGGACTGGCGGAATTCCTCCGGCGCCGCAGGGAGTCGCTGCAACCCGAGGACGTCGGCCTCCCGCGCGGACCACGCCGCAGGACGAGCGGGCTGCGGCGGGAGGAGGTGGCCGCGCTGTGCCATATGTCGACCGACTACTACGCGCGGCTCGAGCGGGAGCGCGGACCCCAGCCGTCCGAGCAGATGATCGCCTCCATCGCGCAAGGACTCCACCTCTCCCTCGATGAGCGCGACCACCTGTTCCGGCTCGCCGGACAGACCCCGCCCCCGCGGGGCGCGGACAGCGAGCACATCGGTCCCGGCCTGCTGCGCATCCTCGACCGCCTGCACGACACACCCGCGGAGATCGTCACCGAGCTTGGCGAGACGCTGCGGCAGACCCCGCTCGGCATCGCGCTCACCGGCGATCTGACCGTCTACAGCGGCCCGTCCCGCAGCCTCGGCTACCGCTGGTTCACCGACCCCGCCGCGCGACGGCTCTACGCCCCCGACGACCATCCGTTCCTCACCCGCATGTTCGTCTCGGGCCTGCGCGGGGTGGCCACCCTGCGGGGTCCGGGTTCCCGCGCGGCCCACTACGCCGAGCTGCTGCTCGCTCAGAGCGAGGAGTTCCGTCGGGTGTGGAACGACCATGAGGTCGGCATCCGGCCGAACGAGGTGAAACATTTCGTCCACCCCGAGGTCGGCGCTTTGGAGCTGACCTGCCAGACGCTGCTCGATCCGGACCAGTCGCAGCTCCTGATCGTCTACACCGCCATTCCCGGCAGTGAGAGCTACGAGAAGTTGCGGTTGCTGTCCGTCATAGGAGCGCAGGTGTTGCGCTAGGGCCTGTCCGGGGTTGTGATCTGGGCTCGCGGGGCGGGGCACGCACGCTCGCCGCGTTGTCGGCCGTCACCGGGACTCACACACCCTGCCCCGTCCGCCCACCCGCGCGACCTCTACCATCGCGTGTGGCGTCTCGGCGTCGGAGGCCGATGCCTGCCTGGTCGTGTCCGCCGCCCAACGCCCGCGACGTCCGCCGCACAGCGATGGAGTCGGGTATCGAGCAGTCGAGGAGAGGAACGTTCATGCGCGCTCGGAGCATCGGCGCGGCGGCGGCGACAGCATTGGCGCTGGTGGCTGCCCGCGATCTCGTCCAGAAGAAGCACGCGCTGCTCAGAAACTTCCCCGTGATCGGGCACGCCCGGTACCTGCTGGAGACGATCGGGCCGGAGCTGCGGCAGTACGTCGTGACCTCCAACGAGGAAGAGCGCCCGTTCAGCCGTGACCAGCGCACCTGGATCTATGCGTCGGCGAAGGAAGAGAACAACTACTTCGGGTTCGGAACCGACGTGGATGTCGAGCATGTGCAAGGGCACGCGTATGTGAAGCAGCGCACGTTCGCCGGCACGCTGCCCGATCTGCACGACCCGCAGGCCCCGCTGCCCTCGGCCAAGGTGCTGGGCGGCCCGCGCGGGCGCGCCAAGGCGTTCCGGCCGGCGAGCGTCGTGAACATCTCGGCGATGAGCTTCGGCTCGCTGTCCGGCGCGGCCGTCACGGCGCTCAACAAGGGCGCGGCGCTGGCCGGCGCGATGCAGAACACGGGCGAGGGCGGCCTCTCGCCGTACCACCGCAACGGCGGTGACCTCGTCCTCCAGATCGGGACGTCGTACTTCGGCTGCCGCGACGAGGACGGCGCCTTCAACCTCGACAAGCTCAAGGACGTGGTCGCCGGCGCCCCGGTCAAGGCCATAGAGATCAAGCTCTCGCAGGGCGCCAAACCGGGGCTCGGCGGGATGCTGCCGGGCGCGAAGGTGACCCCCGAGATCGCGGAGATCCGCTCCATCCCGGTCGGCAAGGACTGTGCCTCCCCCTCCCGGCACACCGCGTTCCACGACGTCGACTCGATGCTCGACTTCGTGGAGCTGCTCGCCACCGAGACCGGTCTGCCGGTCGGGATCAAGAGCGCCGTGGGGGAGATGAGCTTCTGGCAGGAGCTGGCCACGCTGATGGCGCGTGGTGATCGCGGGGTCGACTTCGTGACCATCGACGGGGGCGAGGGCGGCACCGGGGCGGCTCCCCTGATCTTCACCGACTCGGTGTCGCTGCCGTTCCGGATGGGCTTCTCCCGCGTCTACGGCACATTCGCCGAGCGGGGTCTGACCGACGACCTCACCTTCATCGGCTCGGGCAAGCTGGGCCTGCCCGAGAACGCCGCCACCGCCTTCGCCCTGGGCGTCGACATGATCAACGTCGCCCGCGAGGCGATGCTGTCCATCGGCTGCATCCAGGCGCAGAAATGCCACACCGACAAGTGCCCCACCGGCATCGCCACCCAGGACCCGTGGCTGGGGCGCGGTATCGACGCACCCTCGAAGGCCACCCGGGCCGCTGTCTATCTGCGCACCCTGCGTAAGGAGCTGCTGAAGGTCTCGGGAGCCGTCGGCGTCGCCCATCCGGCGCTCATCACCACCAACGACATCGAGATCATGAACGGCGACTACGACGCCCGCACCTTGGCCAGCGTCTATGGCTACAAGGACGGCTGGGGCGAACTCGGCCCGGAGCTCGCCCAGGAGATCACCGCACTGCTCACCGCCAAGCCGGCCCCTGTCCAGAAGCCGGCCGGCTGACGCCCGACGAGTTGCCGGAGCCGTACGAAGCCCGCCTGTTGGGCACCGCCTTCGCAGCACCCGTACGCATGCGGTGTTCGCGGAGGTTGTGCCTCACATCTTCTCGGCTCCGGCCTCGATCGCCGCGCGGATCCGGAAGTACGTGCCGCAGCGGCAGATATTGCGGATGCCGTCGAGGTCGGAGTCCGTGATCTCGCGGCCTTCCTCGGCGGCCCGGTGGACCAACGCGACCGCCCCACCGGGGGCAGCACCGAGACCGAGAGACCGGAAAGGCCGAACGTCATGGCGTGGAGCACGCGGCAACTCGCCGATCTCGCCGATACCACCGTCAAAACGGTGCGTTACTACCACCGGATCGGCCTGCTCGACGAACCCGCACGCACCTCGAACGGCTACAAGCAGTACAAGCCGGCTCATCTCGTCCGCTTGCTTCAGATCAAGCGGATGAGCAACCTCGGTGTTTCCCTCGCGCAGATCGGCGCGATGGGACGAGCGGGGGCAAAACCCGACGAGGCCATCCGTATCCTGGACGCCGAACTGGCGGACACCATCGACCGCCTGCGACGGATACGCGCTGAGCTGGCCGTCATCCTCGAGCACCGGGCGCCGCTCGACACTCCACCGCCGTTCGGTCCCGTCGCCGATGAGCTGGGCGAGCGAGGCCACGCCCTGGTCACCGTCCTCTCGCAGGTGTTCGACGAAGACGCCCTCGATGATCTGCGCGAGCTGATCTCGGAACGCGACGACTACGAGGACGACTTCGAAGCCCTCCCCGAGGACGCGGACGACGCGACGATCGACGAACTGGCCGGGCGTCTGGCCGTGGCGATCCGCGCCCATCAGGACCGATTCCCGTGGCTGAGCGACCCGTGCAGTGCCGCACCACGAGGCAAGCGGTTCGCCGAGGCCGTGATGGGCCCCGCCTTCGCCGAACTCTTCAACCGGGCCCAGCTCAAGGCCCTCGCCCGGGCCCACGCACTCAACCAGGAGTTCAGGTCCGCGGCAGGCACCGCGTCGGCGCTGGGCAGGCCGATCCGTGATGTCGGACGCCCCCTCGAAGACGCCACCGAGCACCGCTGAGGCTGATGTTCCGGCAGAACGACCACACCGAATGTGATCTCTACGCTCGTCCGGCTTGACCTGGCCCCAAGGGCAGGGGGTGCCCTGGATGACGCCAGGAAGCACATCGCCGATCACATTCGGAGGAACGTACATGGATCGTAGGCACAGGGTGGGCCGTGGTCTGGCCCTGACAGTCGCGATCGGCCTCGCCGGGTCGCTGGCGTCGGCCCCGCCCGCCGCCGCCGATCGGGACGACGTAGGTCAAGTGGAGTGGGGTGCCTGTCCGGACGACGTCACGGCCAAGGCGCCGGACCTGAATGTGCGGTGCGGGACCGTGACGGTGCCGCTGGACTACGACGACCCGGACGGCACACAGATCGACCTCATGGTGTCGCGACTGGCGAGTGAGAACCCGCACAAGCGGCGCGGTGTGCTGCTGCTGAACCCGGGCGGGCCGGGCGGGTCCGCGCTGACGATGCCGGCCGAGCTGGCCGACCTGGGCATCCCGTCAAAGGTCCTCGACACCTATGACCTGATCGGCATGGACACCCGCGGCTTCGGACACTCGGCGCCCATCGACTGCGGGTTCACCGTCGGCCAGGACTACATCGGCAATGTCCCGCCGTACGCCGTGGACAACGCGGCGGTGGTCGAGCAGGCCGAGATCGCCAAGGGCGTCGCCGAGCAGTGCGCGGCCAACGACACCGACGGCCGCATGGCCCACATCACGACCGCCAACACGGCGCGGGACCTGGACCGGATCCGGGCCGCCCTCGGCGAGAAGAAGGCAAGCTACTTCGGCCTTTCGTACGGGTCGGCGCTGGGCGCCGCGTACGCGTCGATGTTCCCGGACACCACCGACCGGGTGCTCATCGACAGCAACCTCGGTGACACGGCCCTGGACCGCGCCGGCCTCCGTCGGTACGCGCTGGGCATGGAGGAGACGTTTCCCGACTTCGCGAAGTGGACGGCGGCACGGAATTCCGCGTACGGGCTCGGACGGACTCCGGAAGAAGTGCGCGAGACGTACTTCTCGCTTGCCGAACGGCTCGACGAGAAACCGGTCTTCGGTATCGATGGCCGTCAGTTCCGGTTCACCACCTTCGGTGGTCTCTACGCCAAGCGGACGTACGGCCGGACGGCGCAGCTCTGGGAAGCGATCAAGGACGCCGACGAGACCGCGGTCAAAAGGGCCAAAAGGCTGATGGCAGAGACCCCCGGCGCACCGGCGGCGGCCGCCGAGGGGGCCTCGTACTCCAACTCGTGGTCCGTCTTCCTCACGGTGACCTGCAACGACGTGGAGTGGCCCAGCGATGTCCGGGCGTACCAGCACAGCGTCGCCGCGGACCGCGAGAAGTATCCGCTGTTCGGTGCGGGGGCGGCCAACATCCTGCCGTGTGCGTTCTGGCCGCACGGGCCGTCCGAGCCGCAGGTCAAGATCAACGATGATGGGCCGAGGAACATCCTGATCATGCAGAACCGGCACGACCCGGTCACGCCGCTGCTCGGTGGACAGCTGTTCCGGAAGAAGTTCACCGATCGCTCACGTCTGGTGACCGCGGACGGAAGCGGTCACGGTGTCTACGTCTACGGCGGCAACGCGTGTGCGCTGAACGTGGGCACGGCATGGCTGGCCGACGGAGTGATGCCGGAGAAGGACGTCACATGCCGGGCGTCGGGCTGAACCTCGGCCGCGAAGATCGGCCGCCGCGGGCCTTGCCCGGCGGCGGCGAGGCGCGGTTCGGCCGAAGGTCACCGGCGGCGGTTTCCAAGCGGCCGCCCCGGCGGTGGAGACCGCGGCGCCTAGACCGCGGCGCCTAGACTGGGGAGCCTTGTGAACGGGTGGTTCCGGGCGACGGAGGTCGGCGATGGCGAAGGGCGATGTGCACGAGTTTGAAGATCCTTCCGCCGATGTCCTCGCCGAGGCGGCGGCGGCCTTCGGACTGCTGGCATCGGCGGCGCGGCTGCACATCATGTGGGCTCTCGCCCAGGGGGAAAGCGATGTGACGCACCTCGCCGACCGGGTGGGCGGGGCGCTGCCCGCGATCAGTCAGCATCTGACCAAGCTCAAGCTGGCGGGACTCGTCCGCTCGCGGCGGGAAGGCCGCCGCCAGGTGTACTTCGTCGATGACCCCGACGTCGTCACCGTGGTGCGTCTCATGGTCGGCCAGCTCGCCGACCGCGCACGGCACGAGGCCACGGCGCCGGTGCGTCTGGTGCACGAAACCGGTGCCTGAGCGGGCCGTGGCCGCGGGGGGCGGCCCCTCGACCGCCGCGGCACCGTCCCCGGGAAGCGGCGCGAGTGCGGCGCCGACCGCGCTGCAAGTGCTGCGCGCCCTCGACAGCGGGCCGCGCGGGCTGACCGAGGGGGTAGCGGAGGACCGTCTGGCCCGCTTCGGCGAAAACGTCCTGCCCACTCAGCGCGTCACTCCCTGGCCCCGGCGGCTGCTGCTGGGCCTGCGCGATCCGTTCACCGCGGTGCTG
Source organism: Streptomyces malaysiensis subsp. malaysiensis (assembly GCF_040653035.1). Classification (NCBI taxonomy): domain Bacteria; kingdom Bacillati; phylum Actinomycetota; class Actinomycetes; order Kitasatosporales; family Streptomycetaceae; genus Streptomyces; species Streptomyces malaysiensis. Next base: position 6,984 of record NZ_JBEZNG010000023.1, on the reverse strand, counting down.
CTGGTGCTCGGTCTGGTGTCGGCGGCGGTGGCGTCCTGGGCGACCGCGGCCGTGATCACCTTCCTCGTGGTGGTCAGCTGCGGGCTGCGTATATCCGGCGAGCTGCGGGCCGACCGGTCCATGGCCCATCTGCGCGAGCTGGTCGCCACCACGGCGAGCGTGCTGCGCCGGGCCGACTCGCGGGACGCCGCTCCGGTGGTGCGCGAGATCCCGGTCGACCAGCTGGTGCCGGGCGATGTGATCAGTCTCGGTCCCGGGGATCTGGTGCCCGCGGACGTACGTCTGCTGCGCGCCAGTGGCCTACGGGTGCACCAGGCGGCGCTCACCGGGGAGTCGCAGCCCGTCGACAAGTACGCGGTCGACGTGCCCGACGCCCGGTACGGCCGGGGCGTGTTCGGGCAGCCGCACCTGTGTTTCCAGGGCAGCAGCGTGGCGTCGGGCAGTGGCACGGCCGTTGTGGAGGCGACCGGGGCGCGTACGGAGTTCGCGAGCACGCACACGGGGGTCCGGCGGCGCGGCCCCAGCGCCTTCGACCGTTCGGTGCACGGCGTCTCGTGGATTCTGGTCCGCTTCATGCTGCTGACCCCGCCGCTGGTCCTCATGGCCAACGCCGCCGTTGACGGACGCGGCCTGGAGACCCTGCCGTTCGCGGTGGCGGTGGCGGTCGCGCTGACTCCCGAGATGCTGCCGGTCGTCGTCACGACCTGTCTCGCCCGCGGCGCCGCGCTCCTCGCCCGCGCCCACGGGGTGATCGTCAAACGCCTGCCCGCGCTGCACGACCTGGGCGCCATGGACGTGCTGTGTCTGGACAAGACCGGCACCCTCACCGAGGACCGGCCCGTGGTGCACCGGGCCCTGGACGCGGACGGCCAGGACGACGCCGAGGTGCTGCGCTGGGCCGCCGTCAACGCCTGGTGGACTCTGCAACTCGCCGACCTGCCCGTGCCCGACATGCTGGACGAGGCGCTGCTCGATGCCGTCGACGAGACGGAGGCCATGGCCCACGAGCCGGTGGCGGCGCTGCCGTTCGATCCGGTACGCCGCCTGGCCACCGCCGTCGTCAGCACCCCGGGCCGCCTCGGCACCCACACCCTCGTCGTCAAGGGTGCCGTCGAGGCCGTCCTGGAACGGTGTGCGCTCGGCGAAGAGGAGCGGGCGAGGCTGCACTCGCTCGCCGACCGCCGGGCCGCCGACGGTTTGCGCCTGCTGGCGGTCGCCACCGCCGAGCGCGCCGCACACCACCGCGCCTACACCCACGCCGATGAGCGCGGTCTCGCCTTCCGGGGATTCGTGACGCTGCGGGACGAGGTCACCGACACCGCGGCCACCGCCCTGCGCGACCTCGCCGACCGCGGGGTGAGCGTGAAGATCCTCACCGGCGACCACCCGGGAACCGCCACCCGCGCCTGCCACGATCTCGGCCTCGCGGTCGACGGTGTCCTGACCGCCGACCGCCTCGACTCGCTCACCGACGCCGAACTGGCCGCCGCCGCACGCCGTACCACCGTCTTCGCCCGCTGCTCGCCCGACCACAAGGCCCGCGTCGTCACCGCCCTGCGCGCCGATGGGCACACGGTCGGCTTCCTCGGCGACGGCGCCAACGACCTGCCCGCCCTGCGCGCCGCCGACATCGGCATCTGCCCGCGCGACGCGGTGGCCGTGGCCCGGGACGGCGCCGATGTGGTCCTCGCCGGACAGCGGAAACAGGACAACGGGGGTAAGGACCTCACGGCCATCGGCCGCGCCGTCACGGCGGGACGGCACGCCAGCGGCAACATCACGGCGTACCTGCGCATCGCCCTCTCCTCCAACCTCGGCAACGTCATCGCGATGCTCGCCGCGGGCGTGCTGCTGCCCTTCCTGCCGATGCTGCCCGCCCAGGTCCTGGTGCAGAACCTGTGCTTCGACGCCGCCCAGCTCGCCTTCGCCTACGACCGCCCCCACCCGGCCGCGCTGCGCCGTCCCGCCGTGCTGCGCCCGCGTGGCCTGCTGCGCTTCATCACCGGCTTCGGCGCCCTCAACGCCCTGGCCGACCTGGCCACTTTCGCCCTGCTCGCCCTCGCCATGTACGGCCCCGGCAGCGACGACGAGGCGGTCTTCCACTCCGGCTGGTTCACCGAGAACCTGCTCACCCAGGCGCTGGTCATGGTCCTGCTGCACACGGGCCGCCGCGGCGCCGGGGGCGGACTGAGCCCGGTGGGCCGGGCGGCCGCCGTCCTCGCCGCCTTCGGCGTCCTGCTGCCCCTGTCCCCGCTCGGGCCACCGCTCGGCATGACGGCACTGCCGCTCTCGTACTACGCGCAGCTCGCCGCCGTCCTGACGCTGTACGCGGCCGCGTTGGCGATGGCCATGCGGCGCCTCGAACGACGGCACGCGGAACGGGAGGCGTGATGGAATCCGGCCGATCAGCGCCTGGAGCGAACCATGGCTGACCAGGCGAAGCGCCGGTGGTGGCCGGCCGTGCCGCTCATCGCCCTGGCCCTGTGGTTCATGACGCGTGAGGCCCCGTCGTCGTCCGACGCGCCCTCCGCCTCCCCGGGCGCGAGCGAGCCCGGCGCCTCCCGCACCGCTCCGGCGCCGTCCGCGCGGCCCCGTGCCTCGTACGACCCCGCCGACTACGCGCGGCCGGTGCGCGCGTACGCCGCCGAGGCCGGCGTCAGCGCCCGGCTGCTGATGGCCATCCTCTACAACGAGTCCTACAAACCGCACGATCCGAAACTGGAGCGGGCCTGGCAGCGCTACAAGCCCGAAGCGGCCTTCGGCATCGCCAACATGCACCGGGCCGCGTTCGACGCCACCAAACGGGGCCGGGACTTCGCGCACCGCCGATGGGAAGAGCTGCCCGACGACCGCGGCCTCGCCATCGAGGCCGCCGCCTGGCATCTGCACGACCTCGCGGCCCAGCTCCCCGCGCGGCGGTCCGGCGCGTGCACGAGGGACGAGCTGCTGGCCCTCGGCTACAACACCGGCGCGAGCAACATGCTCGCCTTCGCCCGCGGGGTGACGCCCGGCAACCAGGCTCAGTCCTACCTCGACCGGCTGCGGAACAACTGGGACAAGGCAGGGTCAGCGGTCGCACGCTGATCCCGCTTCCCCCTAGCGGGCGCGCTGTGTGTGCGGCCCGGTGTGCCGGGCGGCCCCACAACTTCGGTGGGGTTCCTCGGGGTTCCCGTTCCGGGGTCATCCGTAGGAGAGGTTGGAGCAGGCGTCGTCGTCGGCGGAGCGGGCGCCGTCGGCCACCTTGGAGGGGACGGTGGCCGGTCCGGGCGACGGTGCGGCCGAGGGGCTGTCCACGTACGACTCGCCGAGAGTGACGGTGATGCCGTCGGCGGACACCGGTTCGAGCGCGGCCCCGGCGAAGAGCCGGGCAACCGTTTCGGCCCGGGCCTTCTGGCCGGGTCCGTAGCCGATCGTGGTCGTGGAGTGGTCCTGGCTCGGGGCGTTGCCGGTGCCGGTGACCGTGAAGCCGTGGTCGGTCAGCGCCTTGGCGGCGCGTGAAGCGAGGCCGCCGGTGGTGGTGCCGTTGTGGACGGTCACCGCGATGCCGTCGCCGGAGACCGGCCCGGCGCTCTGTGCCGGCTCGGGCTTCTTGTCGCCGTTCTTGCCGCCGGCGTCCTCGCCGTCGAGGGTGCGGTCGGCCTTCAGGGCGGCCCACAGGGCGTCGGCCTCCGGCTCGACGATGGCGACCCGCTCCCCCTGGTACCGCCAGGGGATGGTGATGAACTTGGTGTTGTGCAGGTCTATCTCCTTCATCGACATCGCGAAGGAGACCAGCTTGTTGGCGGATCCCAGGCCGGGGTCGACCGTCATGGACTTGGTGGCGGCGTTCGCGAGGGGCAGCAGCCTGGTGGGGGTGAGCCCGTCGCTCTTGATCTTCTTGATGAGGCCGGCGATGAAGGCTTGCTGGCGTTTGATGCGGCCTATGTCGGAGCCGTCGCCGATGCCGTGCCGGATGCGGACGTAGTCCAGGGCCCGCTGTCCCGCGACGTTCTGCTCGCCCTTGGCGAAGATGCGCTCGCCGCGGTCCGCTCGGTTGGGGTTGAGGTCCTTCTGGTAGACGTCCTGCGGCACGCACACCTCGACGCCGCCCACCACGTCGGTGAGGGTCGCGAAGCCCTTGAAGTCGACCACCATCGTGTGATGGACGCGCAGGCCGGTGAGGTGCTCCACGGTGTTCTGCGTGCAGGCCGGATTGCCCTTGGCGGTCTGTCCGACGGAGTACGCGGCGTTGAACATCACGTCGTGCCGCGTCTTGGTCCAGCTCCCGTCGGGCAGCTTGCAGGGCGGGATGTCCACGAGGGTGTCGCGGGGGACGGACACGGCCACGGCGTGCTTGCGGTCGGCGTACACATGCAGCAGCAGCGCGGTGTCGGAGCGCCCGATGTCGCCCTTGTCGCCGCCGCCCAGTTCGCTGTTGCCTCCGGTACGCGCGTCCGAGCCGATGACGAGGATGTTCTGGCCCTTGGAGGAGTCGTCCGGCCGGTCCCCGGAGATGCCGTCCGCGTCGAAGGTGCTGATGTTGCCGTTCAACTTCAGGTACAGCCAGCCCGTACCCGCCGCCATGAGCACCAGCAGCGACAGCGCTATGGTCAGCGCGATCCGCGTACGGCTCCGTTTGCGCCGCCGGGCGCGGGAGGCGTCCCGGCCCCGGTCGGCCGGCCGCGCCGGGGCGCGGCGCCTGGACGCCGTGTTCTTGCGGCTGTTGGTCATCCGTACACCCCTCGTGCGTCCGGCCCTACGCAGGGGACAGCCGGCCCCGACCTGTCTGCCGGGCCACGCCCCGGGCGGAGGTACGCGGAGGTACGACGAAATCGAGGGTGGAGGCGAGAAGGAGGCGACGAGCACCGCACAGGACTCATCGCCCCGTGGTGCGATCTTCTGGGACCGCGCGCGCCGAGGAGGTCTCGCCGGAGGCCGTCTGAATAACGCGACTTGAGGGCCGCTCGGCCTCGTCGGCGGCAGCGGACCCCGACGAGGCTTCGGCCGCCCGCCCGTCCTCCTCCGTCATGGCTTTGGTCTCACTCTTGAGGATGCGCAGGGACTTGCCCAGGGACCGAGCGGTGTCGGGCAGCCTCTTCGCCCCGAAGAGCAGGATGAACACAATCGCCACGATCAGCAGGTGCCAGGGTTCCAGTCCATTGCGAAGCACCACACTCACCTCGTTCCTCTTCGTCGGCCACCGGCGCCGCCCCTTGTGATGCTTGCGGCATTGCGCAACTGTACAACCCGACCGCACCCCCGACCCCCACTCGGGTCATCCGTGCGCGAGAACCGCGCGGACAACTTCTACACTGCTGTAGATTTTCGCTCGACCCAGCGGTTCAACTCCGGAGGAGAACGTGGGAGTTTCCCTGCCCAAGGGCGGCAATGTGTCGCCGAACGCCTGACGCCACCAGCCCCGCGCCCCGGGCGCCCCTCGGTGAGGCCGGGGGCACCAGACCCGTCAACGGCGCCACACCACGCTCAGAAGGCATCCATGACCAGCCCTCCTCCCCTGCACCCCGACGACAGACCGGACTTCGAACAGGCTCTGCGGAAGGCCCTGGAAACCCCCGAGATCGTGGCCGCTCTGGGCTCCGGAGGCACCGGGGGCGCGCAGGACCTCGTCAGACGGCTGCGCGACCGCGCGCACGAGCGGAGCGCCGAGATCACGGCAGCGGCGGCCGATGAGTACGCCGCCTACCGGCGGCTGCGCGAAAGCGGCGGCCCGGCAGCGGGCCCGCCTCGGACGCCGACGCCGCCATCGGCGCCCGGCGCGAAACACGGGCCGCTGGCCGCGGTGACCGTCCTCGTACCGCTGGTGACCGCGGGGGCGAGCGTCGTCTTCCTCCTGCTCGGCTACTGCCTGAGGCTCTCGGGCTCCCAGCGCGAACTCGCCGACACCCTCGTCAGCGCGGGCTGGATAGCGGCCGCCTGCGCCACGGCGGCCGGGCTGGCGGGCCTGATCGGCGTGCTGACCATCGCGGCGCGCCACCGCTCCTCCCCTCCGGAGGGCTCACCGCCCGCGGGGTCGAACCCCCAAGAGGCACCGGCAGTGGCCCGGGCAAGGGATGTCTGGCGGCGAGCCCTGCTCCAGCGGGGAATGCTGCCGTTCCTCCGCGAACAGCTGGGCCATGAACCGGCCTCCGGCCCCTCCCCCGGCGACACATCGGACGGCCGCCGGCCGCGGCTGGGATTCAGCAGCCCGGACTTCGCCGGCCCCGACTTCACCGGTCCGGAAGCCCCCGGCAAGGAGTGACACCCGGCGCCCCGGAGGCCGAACACCGTGCCACGCCGATCGGCCCGGACGCCACCCGAAGCGCCGAACGGCGCGTGTGACCCAGAACACAACAATTCCATAGTTGCGCAACCACTAAACTGTCTTGAATGGAAACCAGCGACGCGACGGGACAGGAAACCGCGGTACTCGATGACGGCCCCGCAGACGGACTGCGCATCCGGGTCACCGGCCGACCGCGGGCGATTCAGGTCACTTACCCCTGCGAGGCGGATGCCTCGCTCGGCGGCGTGCGCGCGGAGGCGTTGTACATCTACCGCCGGGACCTCCGTGTGGAACACGAACCGCTGCGGTACGGCTTCGACGCGGCGAGCCCCTGATGGACGCGGCCTTGCGGCCGCGCATCGGCATCACAACGAGGAGTTCGGTGACCGAGATCAGTGGGCTGGAGCGGCCTGGGTCGCCGGCATCCGGGGGTGGCCCGTTTCCTTCCAGACTTGGTCCAGGGCGTCGACGAATCCGTGTACGTCGTCGGCGGTGTGTACGGCTCCGGGGGCGACCCGCAGGATCTCCTCCCCGATCCGCACGCTCGGCGCGTTGATCGCTTGTACGTAGATTCCGTGCTGGTCGAGCAGCAGCGTGGACATCCGCTTGCACACGGCCTCGTCCCGCACCAGGACGGAGACGATGTGTGTCTGGTCCGAGATGAAGGGAATGCCACGCTCGTTCAGCAGCCGGTGCATCAGCTGCGCGTTGGACCACAGCTG
>NZ_JBEZNG010000022.1:0-207553 GCF_040653035.1 Streptomyces malaysiensis subsp. malaysiensis | reverse complement strand
ACCCCCGAACCACGCACCACCCCATGCACCACATCCCCCGCCACCAACGCATCCGACAACCGCCGCAACACCACCACCCCCACACCCTCACCACGCACGTAGCCATCAGCGGAAGCATCGAAGGTGTGACAGGCGCCGGTGCGCGAGAGAGCGCCGGCCTGCTCGTACATGAGCGTGCTGTCCGGGTGCAGCAGCAGGTTTCCGCCGCCCGACAGGGCGAGGTCGCACTCTCCGAGCAGCAGACTCTGCCGGGCCAGATGCATGGCGACGAGCGATGAGGAACACGCCGTGTTGACGGTGATGGCGGGCCCGTGGAAGTCAAACACATAGGCCAGCCGGCCCGCCGCGAGGCTGGGGTTCGTCCCCGTGACGAAGTGTCCGTCGATATGCCCCTGCTCCGCGCCGATCCGGCCGTAGTCGTCGTGCATGAGCCCCATGAACGTCCCGACGCGTGAGCCGGCGAGCGATCCGGCCTCGATGCCCGCGTCGTGCAGCGCGTCCGAGGCCGTCTCCAGCAGCAGACGCTGCTGCGGGTCCATGCTCACCGCTTCGCGGGGGGAGATCTGGAAGTACTCCGCGTCGAAGTGGGCGATGTCGGACAGATAGCCACCGGGGCGGTCGCCCTGGCGGCCCGGCGGCGGCGGACCGACGGCGGAATCGCCGGTGCGCAACAGGTCCCAGAACTCGGTGACGTTCGCCGCGCCGGGAAGCCGCGCGGCCATCCCCACGATGGCGATCGGCTCGCTGGTGTCCTTCCGGTCGTACTTGGAGCGAAGCCGTGCGGCGAGCCGCGCTCGCTGTTCGGCGCTGAGGTGATGAAGCTGCTCCGCAGTGGTCGGCATCAGACGTTCTCCTCATGGGTGCGCTCTTCGGTCAGCTCGCGCAGTTCGGCGTGCAACAGCCGTTCGCACTCATCCGGACCGAGGTGTTGCTGGAGCATTGCCAGGGCCGTGTCGAGGTCGTCGTCCAGTTGCGGTGTCCCCGGTTGGCGGGCCCGCCGACCGAGAATGTGGCGGCAGACGGCATCGATGGTCGGGTGTTCGTAGACGAAGGTGGTGTCCAGTTCGACACCGGTGCTCTCCATGAGGATCTGACGCAGTTCCAAGCCCATCAGTGAGGTGATTCCGCCGTCCGACAGGGGCAGAGAGGCGTCGGGAACATGGCCGAGCACCTGCGCCACGGCGGCCGTGACCTGGGCCCGTGTCCACGCTTCGGGATCCTGGTCGTCGGCGGACGAGGCGGTCGGCGGGCAGGCGCCGGCGCGGGGCGAGCCCTGCTCATCGGTCACCCAGTGGCGACCGTGAAGCCAGGGGTGAGCGGGCAGGCGCACGGTGCGGCCGGGGCGCTGAGCGGCGACCCAGTCGATGTTCTCTCCCGCCTCGTAACGGCGGGTCAGCTCGACGAGGGCTTCCGCGTCGCCGTTGTCCTCCCCGCCGCGGTCGTCGCGGGTCAGGGCCGCCAGGAGCTCGTCATGGCTCCGGGCGGTCAGTACGGTGCGGAAGGGGTGGTGATCCCGGCGGCAGGCCGCGGTCCAGGCGATGTCCCGCAGCTCCGGGGGATCGTCGGCGGCCTTGAGCATATGAACGTAGGCGCTCCGCAGGGTCCGCAGGGCCTCGGGGGTCCGCGCGGACAGCGGGATCAGATGGGCGGGCCCGTCCTCGTGGCCGGCCCCCTGCCGGCCCTCTTGGCCGTCCGCCGACCGACCGTGGTTCTCGGGGCCGGCGAGCCACCCCGTCGACAGCGCCGTGAGCACGACATGGCCGTTGGTGCCCATCAGCCCGAAGGAGCTCACTCCCGCGTACGGCGGCCCGTCCGAGTCGGGCCACGGCCGGATGTCCGCCACGAGCTCGATGGCTTCGGGGTCGACCGCCGACGAGATCGGGCGCGTGTGCAGCGTTGGTACGAGCCGGCGGTGGTCGAGCATCAGGGCCGTCTTGACGAGTCCGACCAGGCCGGCCGCCGCCTCGGTATGGCCGAGGTTGGTCTTCACCGAACCGGTGAGCCGGAGCGCGGCGGGATAGCGCGGCAGTGCGGCGAGCGCGGACAGCTCGACCCGGTCGCCGACCGGGGTCCCGGTGCCGTGGGCCTCGATATAGCGCAGTTCATGGACGCCGATGCCCGCGTCGGCGCAGGCGCGCCGGATCACGGCGCACTGTGCCTGGGCGCTGGGAGTGAGGAAGTCGTCGCTGCGGCCCGCGTCGTGGTTGACCGCGCTGCCCGCGATGATGGCGTAGATCCTGTCGTTCGCCGCCCTGGCGTCCCGCAGCCGCTTCAAGGCGACGACGACCACGGCCTCCGCACGGGCGAATCCGGACGCGGCGGCCGATCCGAACCGGCAGCGGCCGTCCGGGGCCAGCAGCCCGGCCGCCCCGAACGCGGTCCCCGTGTGCGCGGCGAGGATGAGGTTGCTCGCCCCGGCCAGCGCGAGGTCGCATTCCCCCTCACGCAGGCTCCGCACCGCCAGATGGACGGCGGTCAGGGAAGAGGAGCGGTCCGTGTCGAGCACGAGAGAGGGACCGGACGAGCGCAGGTGGTGGCTGAGCCGCGCGGCGGCCGACGCACGGGCGGCGCCGACCCACCCGAGCAGATCGGTCCGGTTCGCCGAGGCCACCACGCGTGCGTAGTCCTCCGTGCTCGTGCCGACGAAGACACCCGTCGAGACGTGCGGTCCCAGCACCAGCGGCAGACCACCGTCCTGGAGTGCCTCATAGGCCACCTCCAGAAGCAGCCGGTGCTGCGGATCCATGCAGTCGGCTTCTCGTGGCGCGATGCCGAAGAAGCCCGCGTCGAAGGCGTCGACGTCCTCGATGAGCCTGTCGTGTGGGTCGAGCCGGCCCGGCCACGGCCGGGTCACGGATTCGTCGGGCGGCGCTTCCCGCCCCTCGGCGAGCAGCCGCCACAGTGCCTCCGGACCGTGTATGCCCCCCGGCAGCCGGCATCCGATGCCGACGATCGCGATGGAACGGTCACCGTCAGTATTCACCGAGTGCAAGGATCCTCCTGATGACGCTCGGGTCGTACGCCTCCGCCGCCACGGTCTCCGGACCGGCGAGATTGCCGAGGAGAGGGCCGGACAGCCGTACGTCCCGTTGAACCTCTTCGTTCCACTTGCGACGCCTGTTCCGGGCTTCAGCGGTGAAGCCGCAGCGCAATTCGGTGGCAAGCCTCGCGCTTATGTGCAGTCGTCGCATGCGCTCCGCGCGCTCCGCGCAGTAACCCCGGAATATATCGGGGTGCCAATTCCGGTTCCATATCAGCGTTTCCGCGACCATGCGGGCGTCCCGCAAAGCGATCGAGAGCCCTTGTCCGATGAGGGGATCGCTCCATCCGGCCGCGTCTCCGACCAGAACGGCTCCGGGGGGATTGATGTGATCACACCGGGAGTCATTCATGGGAAAGGCGGCGCACGGGCCCTTGGGAGCGGCCCCGCCGAGATCACAACCATCGGGCAGAAACTGACTCGAGAGCAGGTGGAGGTAGTCCTGGGCGGAACTGGATCCGCTGACCAGATTTCCGCGCGCGGCGTCCCAGAAAAGATAGGTTCGCACCACGCCCGATTCCCTGGGGAACGCCAGATAGTGCAGGTCGCCCTCGGTGCCTCCGGCGTTCTCCCCGGTCGGCCAGGGCAGTCCTCCCAGCAACAGGCCGGCGCCGTAGGTACGTGGGGTGGAGGACATCAGCCGCAGCCCGGTCTGCCGCCGGACCGCGGAGCGCCTGCCGTCCGCGCCCACCACGATCCGGCACCGCAGCCGGCGCTTCCTCCGCGCCACCGCGAACCGGATCGCACCCTCTTCACCTGCGGGTATCTCGATGTCGACAACGCCGCGCAGGATCTGCGCACCGGCGGCCTCGGCGCTGCGCAAGAGCGCCTCGCAGGCGTCGGGATGCCCGACGTTCAAGGCCCCGGGCACACCGGGCACCGCTTTGGAGAGGTCGACGGCGGACTGTGCGGCCTCGTGGTACGAGACGCCGTCGCCACAGGCGACCAGTGCACCGGCATAGCCGCCACCGGCTGCCAGCAGCGCTTGTTCCAGACCCAATTCACGAGCTTCGGCGACACCCCACGGCAGAAGGGCTTCGCCGCGTACGTGATCCCGGAAGCGGGTGCTCTTCTCCAGCAGGACGACGCTGAACCCGGCTTCGGCGAGCTTTATCGCCAGGGCGCAGCCTGCTATCCCTCCGCCGACGATCACCACGTCGACGGAGTCCGCAGCGCCGGACATCAGATTTGTTGAGGATTAAAGTGTGCGACGCCCGACGGATCTCCATCATGGAGAACCGGCACGGCCGAGGGCACGTATAAGAGACTTGATCCATTCATGCTTTCCCCCGTTGTTCGTCTCGCAGGCGCCGAATCATCAGCACCTCTTTCAGGCTAGCGCAATGGACATCGCGCTCCCGATTTTTTCTCGGCGTGTCGCCCAGTTTCGCTGTTTCTTTTGTTGCGGATGAGACGATCGAGGCTGTTGGGGCGAATATCGACGCAGACATACGACTCGGCCTCCCCCGGAAACGCCGAACGCGTGGTTCCGGGAAAGGCCGAGTCCGGCGCGCGTCTGGGCGCCGAGTGGAATTCCGGTCGATTACTCCGTGTAGCGGGCGCTCAGTCAGTGCCCTCGGAGGTCCCGTGACCGTGATCTCCGAGGTGCGTGCCCAACCGCATGACCTCGGCGGGCTGGACGAGGAACTGACGCATCATGTGCGTGTCCTCGTGTTCCAGGACATGGCAGTGGTACACGAAGCGGCCCGCACCCCCCTTGAACCGCCCGAGCACGCTGACCAGCTGCTCGCCGGGCACCTGGATGGTGTCCTTCCACCCCGCCTCGTAGGGGGCGACCGGCACCGCCCCCCGGTGGGTGAGTGGTGCCCGGGTCCCGCCCAGCGCGGGATCGAAACCGCTGATGTCATAGGCGTGCCGGCCCACCGCCTGGAAAGCGATCAGATGGATGTGCATCGGATGCATCGGGGTGGCGGCCGCCGCGGGCAGATTGATCTGGTTGGACGCCAGGTTGAAGAAGGTCCACTGTTCCCATGCGCCCTGTTCGACGGTGAATCCCGGCGGGCCCTGGAAGGAGCGCGCGGTCCGCTCGTACGTCCTCGTGCGCCCCGTCTCGTCCTGGACCTGGATCACTCCGTCGCCGGGGAGCGACACATGATCCGCATCGACCTCTCGCATCTCCCAGATCTCCGGGTGACCCATGCCCCCGACGGTCCCCGGCGGCGTCAGGACCACCAGCCGGTGCTCGTGCTCATGCTCATGCTCGTGCCGCGAGTTGTCGTGGGTGATGCGGCGGAACGACGGCGAGAGCACCTCGGGCGGCGTGAAGGAGTCATGGACGCGTTCGCGCGCCACCCGGAACTGCATGACCTGCGGATACGGAACCCCATTCGCCGGGTCCGGCTCCCCGGGAGCCGCCGCGGCGGTGGTGTTGACCAGCCGTAGTGTGCGACCGCGCAGACGGGAGAAGTCGATCAGCAGATCCACTCGTTCCGCGGGGGCGACCGGCAGCGGGGCGTCGACGGGCACCGGCCGCCCCAGCAACCCGCCGTCCGTACCGATCTGTTGGACGGCGCCGCTGACGGGCTCGCCGGTCGCCTCGTCAATCAGCGCCAACCGGTAGACCCTCGCGTTGGAGGCGTTCAGCAGCCGAAAGCGGTACCAGCGCGCGGACACCGTGAGATGCGGCCAAACGACCCCGTTGACCAGGGTGTACGGTCCGCTGAACGGCAGGGTGACATTGTCGCCCGCCTCGTTCTGCTGGATGATCTCGGTCTTGTGCAGCAGCCGGCCGGTGAGACGGCCCCGGTGATCGGTGTCGAGGTTGCGGTCGGCGAGGATCAGCGGGATCTCATGCTTGCCACGCGGCAGCCCCAGCGCCGTCTCCTCCTCGTCCCGTACGAGGTACATCCCCGCCAGACCCGTGTAGACGTTCCAGCGCGTGATGTGCATCGCGTGGTCGTGGTACCACAGCGCACACGCCCGGTGGCTGTTCGGGTACGTCGCATACTGGATCTCGGCGGGCGATACCGCGTTCTCCGGCCAGCCGTCGTTACTGCCGCTGGTGGGCGCGCCGTGCAGATGGGTCACCGTCCACGGCGGGAGGTCGGCCACCCCCTTGACCTCCTTCGCGCCCACCTCCGCGCGCCCCGGCCGGTTGGACGCCGGCGGCAATTCCATCGGCACCTCCCAGGCGGCGACGGGGTACTCACCGGCCAGCCGGTTGCGCCAGGCCACGGTCAGCCGCTGATTTCGCCACACCTCGATCGTCGGACCAGGGACATGTCCCTCGTAACCCCATGCCCGTGTCGGCGGCAGCTGGGAGTGCAACCGCACCCAGGTCGCACGCAGATCGATGGTCATCCTCTCCCGGTCCCGCTGGGCGCTCTGCCTCAGCAGAGGGGGAATGGGCAGGGCATCGACGAATGGCGTCAGCGTGGCGGGCCCGACGTCGGGCGCCCCCTCCCCCGCCATGGTCTCCGCGGCGTCGCCGGGTCCCCCGCCTCCCGAGTACAAGAGTTCCGCAAACCGCTCTCCGGTGTCAGTCACCGTTCGTCCCCCGTTCCACGAATGTCGCCGTCCCTCCTGACGTACGGAAGGCGGCTCCTTGGGGGGATGGACATTCGGCCACCGCGGACCAGTTCCTTCCGCCACAAGGAACCGGCCAGCTCCGCGCTCAGCGCCTTCTCCGTCCCCGCCGACGCCCCGGCCCGGGAATGTTCCCGTGCGCGGCGGGAACATCCGGTCCGGCCGTCACTGTTGCACCTGCCGGAAGACCGGCGCCGCGCGCGCGAGGAACCGATCGACCAGCAGGTCGTCCACCCTGACGTGATCGGGGCCCTCGGGTCCGCGGTACGTCCGGTCATCCGCTATTTGATATTGGGGGCGACCCCGCCGCGGACTCGGACCGAGGCCCTTTCACACCGGAGGACTGTTTCATGAATGACTGGCCCTTGACGCTCATGGCGGTACACGCCCACCCCGACGATGAGGCCACCAGTACGGGAGGTGTCCTCGCCCGGTACGCATCGGAGGGCATTCGCACGGTCCTCGTGACGTGTACCGACGGTAGTTGCGGTGACGGACCGGGGGGTGTCAAGCCGGGCGATGCCGGGCACGATCCGGCGGCCATCGCCGTGATGCGGCGTCAAGAACTCGAAGCGAGTTGTGAACTCCTGAAGATCAGTCACCTGGAGACGCTGGATTACACCGACTCCGGGATGATGGGCTGGCCGACCAACGACACCCCGGGATCCTTCTGGCAGACACCCGTGGATGAGGGCGCCGCCCGGCTCGCGGAACTCATGCGGCGCTACCAGCCCGATGTGGTCGTGACCTATGACGAGAACGGCTTCTACGGCCACCCCGACCACATCCAGGCGAACCGCATCACGATGGCCGCGCTGACGATGGTCGAGCTGACACCGAAGGTGTACTGGACGACGGCGCCCCGCGGGATGATGCAGCGGTTCGGGGAGGCGCTGCGCGAATTCGACGCGGACTGGCAGGAGCCGGACCCCGCCGAGGCCGCCGCGATGGCCGAGATCGGACTACCCGACGAGGAGATCACCACCTGGGTGGACACCACCGCGTTCGGCGGTCAGAAGTTCGACGCGCTGGCCGCGCACGCCAGCCAGGGCGAGAACATCTTCTTCCTCAAGATGGGCCAGAAGAGGTTCACGGATCTGATGGGCCTCGAGACCTTCGTACGTGTCCGGGACACCACCGGCGCGGCCGTGCCCGAGAACGACCTCTTCGCCGGTCTGCGCTGATCCGCCCGCCTGCCCGGGGCGGCTGAGAAAGCTCATGGTCCCTGCTCGGTAGCGTGTCGGTTGCGAGGACGTCAGTCTCCGGACAACCCCGGGCAGGGCCGTTGGGCGGGAACGCTACGACGGGGCCGGGGGGGATCAACCGGGCGAGCTAGTGGTCGATGTCCATGCCGGGCCGCCCCCGGGCAGCCCCGGGCAGCCGAACCGCGGCCCGCCCCGGACTCGCCGTCCCCGGATCGGTAACCCGAACACGGTCCGCGGCTACTCGACCGGCGTCGGCAGGACAGCCGAGCGGATCGGCGAGGCCCGACCGCTCGGCAAGGCCCTGGAACTGCTGTGCACCTGGAACGCCCGCCGGGCGGCGGCGCAGTCGTGGCTGGGCTGGTGCGAGTCATACGGCTACGACAGCCCGGCGGTCCCGGGCGCCCACGCCGCCCGGGGCACAGTCGGTCCGCTATGATCAGGGCATGTGCTGCTGTGCTCCCATGACGACAACCGCCGCTTAGCGGCGGTACCGCGGTTCCTGTAACCGCGGCCATTGCCTGCCCCCGCATGGGGCAGTGCCAGGACGTACCGCCGGATCAGTGTCCTGCCGGCAGTCACTCATATTCCTGTGACGCCGGGTCGTCCTGCCTGATCAGGGAAGTCATGTCTCAGTCACAGCATTTCGATTCACAGCATCCGCATGCAGCCGGACCCGGCGCTGCGCAGCACCCACGTGCTGCCATCCTGCTCCTGATGGTCGGGCTCCCCGGGGCCGGGAAAACCACCCGCGCCAAAGAGCTCGCCGCAACCCACCGGGCGCTGCGGCTGACCCCAGATCACTGGATGATCCCGCTGTTCGGCGATTCGATGGCCGACGGCAAGCGCTGGGTGCTCGAAGGGCGGCTCATCTCGGTCGCCCTACAGGCGCTGAGGCTGGGGACCAGCGTCGTGCTCGACTTCGGGCTCTGGAGCCGCGATGAACGGTCGGCACTGCGCTGGCTGGCCCGGTCGGTCGGGGCATCATGCCAGGTGGTCTACCTGCCCGTGGACAAGGACGTGCAGCTCGCCCGCGTCGCGCACCGCCAGGAAACAACACCGCATCAGACGTTCCCGATGAGCGAGGCCGACCTGGATGCCTGGCGGGAGCAGTTCCAGGTGCCTGACGCCGCCGAACTCGACGGCGGCGAGATTCCCACCCCACCGGCGGGCTGGCCGAGCTGGCCGGAGTGGGCAGTGGCCAAATGGCCCTCGTGCACCGACAGCTGACCTGGCCCGCCCGCCAATCGGTCACCAACCTTCGGTGATAACGCTCAACCCGCCGCGAAATGAGTGAACACAGCGGCGGGGGCAGCTTTTGGAGCCCGGTGGTCCCGGCACTCGCTCGCCACCATCACGTCATTCGGGTCGACCTTCCGGGCTGCGGCCAGTCCCCGCCCGCGGCGTCATATGACGGGTCGAGCGCCTGGCGGAAAAGGTCGGCTGGAGCCGCAAGCGCCTGTCGGCGCGCTTCCGGTCCCAGCTTGGCATCACGCCCAAACACGCCGCTCGACTGGTGCGGTTCGACCACGCGGCTCACCTCCTCGCGGCAGGTCACGCCCCGGCCGACGTTGCCATCGTGAGTGGCTACGTCGACCAGTCCCACCTCCGCCGCGAGGTCAAGGCGTTCACCGGTCTCACGCCCACGGCCGTGGCCGTCGCGCCGTGGCTCGCGATCGACGATGTCGCGTGGCCCGCTTCAGCACCGACCCGGAGGCCGTCCGCGGTGATCGCGGGGGCCCGGTCGAGCTCATGGATGGGGCTGACGAACCGGCCGAGACGCATGGGGTGACGATGACCGTGAGACCGGCCGGGCAGGCGCAGGTGTGCGTCGCAGGTCGGATTCGGAACGGAACTCGAACACGTACAGCCCGCCGCGCCGCGCCTCCGTCGCGAGCCCGCGGATACGAGTCGACGGGTCGGCCTTGCACCAACAGGCTCGCCGAGTGTTTGTGAGGATACTGTGGGTGACGGGAAATAGGGCTTCCGGCTTCCCGAACCCCTCCCTACTCTCCGGTGCTCATGGCGACAGAACACGCGCAACAGTCTCAGGGGCACGACGGACACAGCCGCAGACGCTTCCTGGCGGCGACCGGAGGAGCGGCCGCCGGAGTCGTCGGCGGGGGAACGATGGGCGCCCTGGGGGCGGCCGGCAGCGCGGCCGCGGCCTCCTCCGGCAAGCGCGTCGCCGTCCTCGGCGGCGGAGTCTCCGGCCTCAGCGCCGCCCACGAACTCGCCGAACGCGGCTACGAGGTCACGGTCTACGAGTACTACGACGCTCTTGGCGGCAAGGCCCGCTCCATGGACGTCCCCGGGACCGGAACGGGCGGCCGCGAGCCGCTGCCCGGCGAGCACGGCTTCCGCTTCTTCCCCGGCTTCTACCGGAATCTGCCGGACACCATGCGCCGCATCCCCTTCCCCGGCAACGCGAACGGCGTCCACGGCAATCTCCGCAGCGGCACGGAGGCGTTGTTCGCACATGCCTCCGGCCGCCCGGACCTGCACTTCCCACTCCGCCGGGCCACCACCCCGCCCGCCCCCGGCGACCTCACCCCGTCCTGGATCCGCGACCAGATCCTGTCGGTGCTGGACCTCGCCACCCATCTGCCCGCCGACGAGGCCGCCTACTTCGCCGGCCGCCTCCTGGTCCACCTCACCAGTTGCGACGCCCGCCGCGAGGGCCAATGGGAAAAGGTCGCCTGGTGGGACTTCATCCGGGCCGGTGAGATGAGCCGTGAGTACCAGGTGCTCCTCGGCATCGGCCAGACCCGCAACCTCGTCGCCACCCGCGCCGAGATCGCCTCCACCCGTACCGTCGGCCGCGTCATCATCGAGGCCCTGCTCCTGTGGGGCCTGCTCGGCCGCGGCATGGACGGCGACGCGGACATCGACCGGGTGCTGAACGCCCCGACCAGCGAGGCGTGGATCGACCCCTGGGAGACGCATCTGCGCTCGCGGGGCGTCGAGTTCGTGCTCGGCACCGAGGTCCGCGAGGTGGTGTACGACGGCGGCCGAGTGACCGGCGTACGGGTGGCGGCGCGCGACGGCGGCCGGCAGCGCACCATCACCGCCGACCACTACGTCTCCGCTCTGCCGGTCGAGCACGCGCGCGCGACCTGGGGCCCGGCCCTGCGCGCCGCCGACCCGCAGTTCGGGCGGTGCGACGCGCTGAAGACGGACTGGATGACCGGCGTGATGTTCTACCTGCGCACGCCCACTCCCGTCGTGCACGGCCACATCAACTGCCTCGACTCGCCGTGGGCGGTGACCGGCATCGGGCAGTCCCAATTCTGGGATGTACGGGACTTTTCACGCGACTACGGGGACGGGCAGGCCCATGAGTGCCTGTCCACGATCATCTCCGAGTGGGACAAGCCCGGGATCCTGTACGGCAAGACGGCCCGTGAGTGCACCAAGGAGGAGATCGTCGCCGAACTGTGGGCCCAGATGAAGGACGGGCTGAACGACTCGGGCAAGACGACGCTCAGGGACGAGGACCGGCTCGGCTGGTTCATGGACCCCGCGGTGACGGGCCTCGGCGGCCCCGACCCGCGGAACCGCGAACAGCTCCTCATCCACCCCACCGGCACGCTCTACAACCGCCCGTCGGCGAAAACGGCGGTGCCGAACTTCTTCCTCGCGGGCGACTACGTCCGTACGGATGTGGACCTGGCGACCATGGAGGGCGCCAACGAGTCCGCGCGACGCGCCGTCAACGCGCTCCTGGACGCCGATGATTCGGGCGCCGAGCGGTGTCACATCTGGGAGTTGTTCCGGCCGCCGGAGATGGAGCCCCTGAAGCGGATCGACGAGGTGCGCTATCGGCTGGGGCTGCCCAACACCTTCGACCTGGGGTAGCGCCCGGCACCGGGTTTCGGCTGAAGGGCCGCTGCCCCGAGCGGCCGCGGCCCTTCAGCCGAAACGGTGTGGTGCTGCTGGAGCACCGCGTCTCTCCTCGAGCCCGCCGCTCTGCCGGCGGGCTGACGCGCCTCGCACCGCATCTGCTTGAATGCGGCTCAGCCTGCCGTCCGTCACCGGGAGACCCATATGCGTCGAACGCTCGCTGTGAACGCTCTCGCCGTCGGACTGCTGCTCGTCGGGTGTTCCGAGAAGTCGGAGCCGATCACCGGGGAGTGGGTCGCGGACGGGCCGCAGCCACCGGGGTTCGCCGACTTCGCGGACCGGGCGATGATCCGCGTCGACAAGGACGGCGGGGCCGTACTCGGAACCTCGCCGATGAAGCTGTGCGGGGACGCGAAGGTGACGGCCAAGGGCGAGGGGGACGGCGCCGAGTACCGCATCGCGTTCAGTCCCGCGTGCATCACGGTCAACGTTCCGGTGAGCCTGGAGGTCGTGGTCGACGGAGACACCTTGGAGGCCACTCCCACGGGCCAGCGGGACGGGAAGCCCTTCCGCTTCCGGCGCGCCGATTAGAGGGTGACTCCAGCGGATTACTCAGCCCTCCAAGCTGGTCAGCGGGCCGGACGAGGGCTGGACGGCACGGAACGTCCGACCCGCTCTCGATCTACGCCTCGTCGGTGACGAACAGCTCGAGATGCCCGCACTTGGGGCAGCGGAATGCCACTATCTGCCGCCGGGTCCGGCCCAACCGCTTGGCGCCCCCGAAAAGTCCCCGATCCATCGCGCCCTCGATCCAGCGCGCGTACCCGCGCGAGTGCTCGCCGGCGTCCTCGATGAAACCTTCCGAGAGACCGACGGTGCCGCAATGGGTGCACGTGTAGTTGTTCATACCGTGAGTGTAGGAAACCTACGTCGCGGAGGTTCCAGCCGCGTGACCAGGAGACCGCCGATGACGCGTGGAAACGTCCTACCGACCCCTGCCCCGAAGGGAATTGGCGGTCGTTTCGCGGACCTTTCGCCCACCTTCCGGCCCCCGGATTCGGCCTATGACGTGCATCACATCAGACCCATGTCACATCCAGGCCGCCCGCTCCCATCTGGTGGGCGTCAGCAAGCGAGCCGAGGAGGACGGAACGATGAGCGCACGGCAGGAGGCCGGTACGGCGACCGGGCACCGCGTGGTGATCCTGGGGGCGGGATACGCGGGCATGGCCGCGGCGGTTCAGCTCGCGGCCCGGGTGAAGCGGCGCGAAGGGGTGCGGGTGACGGTGGTGAACGCGCAGGAGCGGTTCACCGAGCGCATGCGGCTGCATATGACGGCGACCGGGCAGCGGCTCGCCGAGCTGAGCGTCCCGGAGCTGCTGGCGGGCACGGGCGCGCGGTTCGTGCCCGGCTGGGTGACGGCGGTGGACGCGGACGCGAAGACCGTGCGGATCGACGACGACCGGGTGCTGCGCTACGACACGCTGGTGTACGGGCTGGGCGGCGTCGCCGACACCTCGGCGGTGCCGGGGGCCGAAGACCACGCGTACACCCTGAACGGCGCCCAGGACGCCGAGGCGCTGGCCGACCGGCTGGCGCGGCTCGGCGGCGGCACGGTGGTGGTCGCGGGCAGCGGGCTGACCGGCATCGAGTCGGCGGCGGAGATCGCCGAGCGGCACCCGCGGCTGAGTGTGGTGCTGCTGGGCCGGGCGGAACCCGGTGCGGCCATGAATCCCAAGGCCACGTCGTATCTGCGCGCCGCGCTCGACCGGCTGGGAGTCCAGGTGCGCGCCGGTGTCGAGGTGGTGAAGGTGCTGCCCGACGCGGTCGAGTTGGCGGGCGGGGAGAACATCGTCGCCGACGCGATCCTGTGGACGAGCGGCACGCGGGTGTCGCCGTTGGCGGCCGCCGCCGGGCTGGCCGTCGATGAACGCGGACGCATCGTCACCGACGCCGCGCTGCGATCGGTGTCGCACCCCGAGGTGTACGCGATCGGCGACGCGGCCGCGATTCGCCAGGGGTACGGCATCATGCACGGCACCTGCCAGGGCGGCATGCCGACCGGGGTGCACGCCGCGCTGTCGATCGACCGGGTGCTCAGGGGCAAGCAGCCCAAGCCGTTCCGCTTCGGCTACTACCACACGCCGGTGAGCCTGGGACGCGGTGACGCCGTGGTGCAGTTCACCCGGCCTGACGACAGCCCGCGCCGGATCTGCCTGACCGGCCGTACCGCCGTCCGGTACAAGGAGACGGTGACCGCCTCGCCCTGGCCGACGTACGGCCGTATGAAGAAGGTGCCCGCCTCGGGTGCGTTCTGGCCCCGCGGGGGCCGCTTCACCCGGGTCCGGGGGGACAGGTGACCGGCCCGTTCCCCCACCCCGACCAGCAGGTCTTCACCGAGCACCGGCGGCTGCTGTTCTCCGTGGCCTACCGCCTCCTCGGCAGTGCGGCCGATGCCGAGGACACGGTCCAGGACGCCTGGATCAAATGGTCCGCCGGGGACCGCTCGCAGGTGGCCGACCCCAAGGCGTACCTGATGCGAATCGTCTCGAACCTGGCGCTGGAACGGCTGCGCTCCACCCGGCACAAACGGGAGACCTACGTAGGGCCGTGGCTGCCGGAGCCCATCCTCACCGGCGGGGATGCCTCCGAGGTCGTCGCGGACGCCGAGTCGGTGTCCATGGCCATGCTGGTGGTGCTGGAGACGCTCAGCCCGCTGGAGCGCGCGGTGTTCGTGCTGAAGGAGGTCTTCGACTTCAGCCACGCCGAGATCGCCGAGGCGGTGGAGCGTTCCGAAGCCGCGGTGCGGCAGGCCGCGCACCGGGCCCGTGAGCATGTGCGGGCCCGGCGGCCGCGCTTCGCCGCCGACCGGTCGCGGCAGCGCGAGGCCACCGAGCGGTTCTTCGCCGCCGCGACCGGCGGAGACGTCAACGCCCTGATGGAACTGCTCGCTCCGGATGTCACCCTGTGGACCGACGGTGGCGGCAAAGTCCGCCAGGCCCTGCGCCCGGTGGTGGGCGCGACCACGGCGGCCGCCTGGTTCGCGGCCATCGGCACTGTCACTTACCAGGGCGTCGGGCCCGCCGACATGAAAGCCGAAGTCGCCGAGATCAACGGCGGGCCGGGCATCGTGTTCAGCGGGCCGGGACGGGTGATCGCCACCGTCACCTTCGACTTCGACGCCGACGGCCGTATCACCGCCATCCACAACGTGGCCAACCCGGACAAACTCCGGGCCGTCGCCGACGGCACCGCTCACGACCTCGCAACGCGGTGAGCAAGGTCACCGCATGCTGCCGCCGGGCGCGAGCACACCGCGCCAGGGCCGGTCAGCGTCCCCGGCCCTGGGGGAACTGCCCGAGGTGAACCGCATGATGGACGACCGTGGCCAGGCCCCGGATGTCCTCGGTGAAAGCATCGACACGGATCCGGCGTCCGCTGTGCAGCCGGATCTCGCACATCGAGCCCATGCCCCGGGCGTCGGCGAGCGGCCGGCCGTCACCGCCGCTGGTACTCACCTGCGCGACGTCCTCCCAGGGGATCACGGTGGCGGTGTCCGCCACCCGGTAGGTGAACCCCCGCTCATGAATGTCGAAGCTCTGCTCCCGGGTACGGAACGCCTGCACCAGACGCCAGATCCCCAGGCCCCACCCCACCAGGCCGACCCCGAGCAGCAACCCCGCCAGCGCCGGGGCCCCTTCGGTGGTGCCCACCGATGCGACCGCCACCGGCACCCCGAAGGCCGTGCCCACAGCCCCGACCACCAGCCAGATACCAGCCTGCCGCAGGCGTCGCGCGCCATCGGTACGGTGCTCCCGCACAAACCTGCCCAACCGCTTGGCCGCTTCCGTACGCCTCATCGGGCCCCCTCCCAGGTCGTGGACATCTCAAACTACGCCCTCGCCACCGAGCTCGACACCTTTGGTGCACCGCTCTAAAATGGTGCGGTACGCCAAATTAGTTCAGCACTCTAATTTGGTTCACTGCTCCAAGCGTGGCACGATCGAGGCATGGCAACGCGAGCGCGCCGGACACAGCGGCGCAACCAGGTGCTCTCCCGGGAGCAGATCATCGATACCGCCGTCGAGTTGCTCGATACGGGCGGCGAGGGCGCGCTGACCGTCCGGGCGATGACCGAGCGCCTGGCCACCGGGTCCGGGGCGATCTACTACCACGTGGGCACCCGGGACGAGCTCCTGGACACGGCGACGGAAACCGTCGTCACCGCCGCTTTGGCGACCAAGCCCGGCGGGGCCTCGGTCACACCCGAGGAGGAGATCCGCGCCGTCGCGCTGGCCTTGTTCGACGCGATCGCCGAACACCAGTGGCTCGCCACTCGGCTGACCCTCCAGATCATCCGCAACCCGGTCGGTCCGGTGACGGTGGGGATCTTCGAGCGGATCGGCCGGCAGGTGGGCGCCTTGGGCGTGCCGCAAGCCGCCTGGTTCGACGCGACCGCCACGCTCGTGCACTACATCCTCGGGGCCGTCAGCCAGAACGCCCGCGTCGACGGGGATACCTCGGGCGTCGAAGTCGGCGTGGACCGCGAGGAGTTCCTCGGCGCGGCGTCGAGGGCGTGGCAGGAACTCGACCCCGACGACTACCCGTTCATGCACGCCATCGTCGACCAGATGCGAGAGCACGACGACCGGGAGCAGTTCCTCACCGGCATCGCCCTCGTCCTCGACGGCATCACCAACCTCCGCTGACCCACCGCACCCGATCGGGTCCATCGATGACCGTTCACAAGGGAAGCCTCTTATGTACGACGTGATAATCGCGGGCGCCGGCCCGGTCGGCCTGTTTCTGGCCAACGAACTTGCCCTGTCCGGCTGTTCTGTCCTGGTACTCGAACGGGACCGGGAACCGAGTTCCCCGTTGAAGGCGCTCCCGCTCGGGATGCGGGGTCTGACCGCCGCTTCGGCCGAGACGTTCTACCGCCGCGGCCTGCTGGAAGCGATGGTGAAGGCTTCGGGCGTCACCGCGGAGAAGGTCGGCGCGGACCCCGAGGCGATCGAGGCACCGGCTCCTCGTGAGGTGAGCCATTTCGCGGGCATGACGCTCGACGCGGCCGACATCGACGCGGCCGCTCTTCCGTTCCGGCTGCCCAGTCCGGCGATGGAGGGCTTCATGACGAGCCTGGAAGCGGTCGGGGCGGTGCTGTCCGAGCGGGCCGCCGCGCTCGGTGTGGAGATCGTCCGGGGCGCTCCCGTCACCGCCGTGGCGCAGGACGACGAGGCCGTGGTCGTCACAGCGGGCGGGACGGAGCACCGGGCGCGCTGGCTCGTCGGATGCGACGGCGGCCGCAGCGCGGTACGCGAGCTCACGGGCTTCGACTTCGTCGGCACCGAGCCGCTGTTCACCGGCTACGTCGCACACGTCACCTTCGCCGACCCGCAGCGGCTGCCCCTCGGGTTCAACCTGACACCGACCGGCATGTACCTGCGCACGCCCTTCGAGGGGCACCTGGGCATGATGGACTTCGACGGCGGCACCTTCGACCGCTCGCGGCCGCTGACCCGTGACCACCTCCAGACGGTTCTGCGCCGCGTCTCCGGTACCGACGTGACGCTGAACGAGGTCCTTCTCGCCTCCAGCTTCACCGACCGCGCGATGCAGGTGACCACCTACCGGCAGGGCCGCGTTCTGCTCGCCGGCGACGCCGCGCACATCCACTCACCGCTGGGCGGCCAGGGGCTCAACCTCGGCATCGGCGATGCCGTGAACCTCGGGTGGAAGCTCGCGGCCACCGTGCACGGCTACGCGCCCGGCGGTCTGCTCGACAGCTACACCGGCGAGCGCCACCCCGTCGGCGCATCGGTGCTCGACTGGTCACGGGCCCAAGTGGCGACCATGAAGCCCGGCCCCAATGCCCCCGCACTGCGGCAGCTGGTCCGCGACCTGATGAGCACCCCCGACGGAACGACCCACGTCTACCGCAGGACATCGGGGCTGTTCAACCGCTACGACCTGGGGAACGAGCAGCCGCTCGTGGGTCGGACCGCCCCGGACTTCCGCTTCGCTGACGGCACCCGCCTCGGTAACCTGATGCACCAGGGCCGGGGCGTTGCGCTCGACTTCAGCGGCGACCGCGCGCTGCGACGCACAGCCCAGGGGTGGGAGGGCCGGATCCGGTACGCGTCCGGTTCGGTGCGCGATGACCTCGGGCTGGGTGCCGTGCTGATCCGCCCTGACGGCGTGGTGGCCTGGGCGAGTGAACACACCCCCGATCGAGACGCGTTCGAACAGATCGCCGCCCAGTGGTTCGGCAACCCGGAGAACTAGAGCGACTGCCAACTCCCCGGCCGGACGGGCCGGTTCCTGACAGCCTCCGGGGCGGGGGCGAGCAGCGAGCTTCTTATCGCCGAAGCGATGACGTTGCTCCGCGCACCTTCACGGCTGTGCGTCGTCCCCTCCGGGGTCGCCGTAGGACGCCCAGCCCTTGTCGAGGAGTCGGAATCCCGCGTCGATGGTCGGCGCGGGATCGGCCTCGCGGACGGCTACGAGCTGGATCTGCAAGGCGAACCGGACGTAGAGGCGGATCTCGTCGCTCGGCTCCTCCAGCCCGAGTTCCTCGGTGATCGCCGCGACCAGGGCATCCTCGTGGCGCAACCACATCTTCTCCGCGTAGTCGATCAGGGCCGGTGTGTCCTCCATGAGGGCGAGGATCTGGCGCTGGGGCTCGGATTGGAGCTCGGCGATCTCGGAGAGGTAATGGGCCTTCAGCGCGTCGGAGATCGTGGTGCCCGGCAAGCGGCCACTCACCGCGGCGATGAGGCGTTCATGCCGCTCGCCTTCGTCGCTGAAGACAAGTGCCTCCTTGTGGGGGAAGTGCGTGAAGACCGTCTTGGGTGACACATCGGCCTCATCCGCGATCTCGCGCACCGTCACCGCGTCGAAGCCGCGTGCGAGGAAGAGTGTCGTCGCCGCCTCGAGGATCGCCGCCCGCGTTGCCGCCTTCTTGCGCTCGCGTCGCCCAACCGCCGCTCCATCCACCATGCGTTCACTCTACCCTCGAACACTACCTACATTGACAGTAAAAGTAGTCTCGATATAGTAATCGTGTCAGTGAAGCGAAGGCGGCCTCGATCACATACATGCCGCCTTCATCGCTCTGATGGTTACCGAACTCCTGGCCACGAGGTCCTGGCCCCGTCGCGCGACAGCTCCGGCGCCGACGAATTCCGCCATGGCCGCCACTGTCATCGCTGACCGGGAGAACGACGCCGCAGGCACAACCGAGTCCACGCCGATCTCCGGCGATCCTCGCGCCAACTCCGGCACCACCAGCGGAAAAGGACAACGGCCATGACCGAGACCACCCACTCGCGCGCCACCCCGGAAGGACCCATGAACGCCGCAGGACACGAGATGCCCGCCTCCGACGCGCACCTGCCGCCGCGGCGCGGAACCGCGGGAGCGTTCCTGGTCGCCGGGCCGGCGATCTTCCTGCTCGGGGAGTTCATCGCGGCCGCGGCGTGGACCGACCCGTCCTACAGCTATACGCACCACTTCATCAGCAACCTCGGAGTCCGCGGGCCCTCGACCCTGTTCGGGCAGTACATGTACTCGCCCCTCGCCTGGGTGATGAACACCGGCTTCTTCCTCTTCGGGATCACGATCCTGGCCGGGGTCGCCACGCTGCGCGATCCGTCGGGAGGGCGCCGCTGGGCAACGCTCGTACCCGCGACGCTGCTGGCCGTCGGCGGTGTCCTGCTCGCGCTGTTTCCCGGCTCCGGGGAGGCGCTCGAAGACGGCACCGGCGAGTTCCACAGCATGGGCGCCTTCGCCGGCTTCATCGGCGGGAACGCGCTGGCCATCGTGCTCGGACGCGGATGGCGGCGTATCGGCGGCTCTCCGCGCATGGGAAGGGCGCTGATCACGGTAGGCGTGATCGGTCTGCTGTCGACGGTGCTCTACCTCGCGATGATCTTCACCGCGGGCGAAACCCCCATCGGCATCATCGGCCTGATCGAACGCGGCGCCGTTCACCCGTTCCTGATCGGCCTCATCTGCGCCGGAGCATCGCTCCGGAAGCGGCAGACCGTGAACGCGCCACTCGCACCCTCCAGCACCACGAGCTGAGCCGCTTGACCCCGCATTCCGCGAGCACCGCTCACCTGAACACCAGCCGCGATACCGACAACCGAAGGACAACGACCATGACCGCCGCCATCACCCAACCCTCCGGCTCCGAGGGGTCGAACGCGGACACGTCCGCATGGGTCCGCACCTGGAGTGCCTCGCCGCAGGCACCGGACAACTCCGTCAGCTGCGTCGAACCCTTCGAGAACGCGACGCTGCGGCAAGTCGTCCGCGTCAGCGGCGGCGGACACAGCATCCGTATCCGCATCAGCAACGAGTACGGAACCGCGCCACTCACCATCGGCGCCGCCCGTGTCGCCATCGCGGACTCCGACGGCGGGACCGAGAACGGAAGCGGTCAAGCGGTGACCTTCGGCGGCGAGCCGACCACCACCGTCCCGACGGGCGCGCCGATCCTCAGCGACCCCGTCGAGCTGCGTACCCCCGCACTGTCGCGGCTGACGATCAGCCTCTACCTACCCGACCGAGTCGACACATGCACCTGCCACGGGACCTTCAACGCACTCGGCTGGATCATCCCCGGCGACACGACCGCACTCACGTCTCTTCCCACGGACGCAGCCCCCTTGCCGGCGCAAGCCCTGATCACGGCCGTGGAAGTGCGGCCCGACACACCGACAAAGGCCATCGCCGTCATCGGTGACTCTCGCGTTGACGGAATAGGCTCCACCCCCGGCGCGGACCGACGCTGGACGGACCTGCTCGCCGAGCGCCTGGCCGCCCGCGGCGGACAGCCGCTCTGCGTGCTCAACCAGGGCATCGGCGGCAACCGCATGCTCGCCGACGGCATCGGCACCGCCGCCCTCGCCCGCTTCGACCGCGACGTACTCGCCACGCCGGGCCTCGGCCACGTGGTGATCGCGGTGGGCAACGACCTCGTCTTCGCCTTCGCCCCGCGCACCGAGGAGACCGCCGGATTCCTCGCGATGTTCCCCGGCGCGCCCGTCACCGTGGACGACATCATCGCGGCCCACCTCCAGCTGGCCGCTCGCGCTCGCGCCCACGGCTCCAAGGCTTATGCCGCGACCGTCGCTCCCTACGGCGGCTCGGAGATGTACTCCCCCGAGGGCGACAAGGCGCGCGAGCAGCTCAACACCTGGATCCGCACGAGCGGCGCCTTCGACGGCGTACTCGACTTCGACGCCGTCTGGCGCGACCCCGCCGACCCCACCCGCATCCGCGGCGACCTGCACATGGGCGACTGCCTCCACGGTAACGACGCAGGCTACGCGGCCCTCGCGGAATCCATCGACCTCTCCCTCTTCGACTGATCTGCCTGCCCAGGGGCCTCCGCCGGATCTCCGCCGGAGAAGGAGCGGCGTCCGGTGCGCGCGGCCGGCGGACGTGGCAGCCGGGCCCGGCGCTCGCCGCCGGGCCCGCGCCCGGGTCCGCCTCGGCTCAGCCCAGCGCGTCCATCAGGGCGGTGACATAGGCGTCCAGCCGCTCCTCCACGGCTCGCGCCGTCAGCTCCGTCCTCCCTGCCTCCCGCCATGGCCGCGACACCAACCGCACTTCTTCCGAGAACGCCAGTGCGTCCCGCACCCACCAGTACAGCCGCTCGCTCGGGGCCGCGGCCAGCACCCCGCCGGCCTCCTCATACGCCTCGGCGAACCGCAGCCCCCATGCCGGGCCGTGGAGCAGCGCGAGATTGGTGGAGCAGTGCGCCACATCGAGATCCGCCGGGCCCCAGGAGGTCCCCGCCCAGTCGACGACGCCGGTGATCCGGGCACCTGCCGGCCCAGGGGGCTCCACATCGAACAGCACATTGCCGGGTTGGAAGTCCCGGTGCAGGAACCGCCCCTCATAGGGCGGCGCGGGCTCGCGGATCACGTCGATCGCCGCGGCCCATGCCGCCGCGTCGGCGCCCTTCGGAACGACGACGGTGTCGGCGGTCGTCAACGCCACGTATCCCCGGGGCCGCTCGGCGGGCCGCACCGCGTGGATCGCCACGAGCTGACGGGCCAGCAGAGGAACGCGCGTCTCCACCCCTTCATCGTCGAGGACCGTCCGGCCTGCCAGATGGGTCATCAGGAGCGATGGATACTCGCAGTGCGCGGCGGTCGGATCAACCGCGACCAGTCCAGGAGCCGACACGCCGGTCCCCCTGAGCAGGGTCAGGGCGCCGACCTCCCTGTTCAGCCAGTCCTCGGCGTGCTCCACGTCGACGAAGGTCCGCAGCACCAGGTCACGGGTGCCTCCGTCCCGCGTGCCGATGGTCAGCCTCCGCATCTCGGCGGTGATGCCGCCGTGCAGCCCCTCGGTTCCGACGATCCGTTCGCCGACCTCCAGGTGTCGGCTCACCCAGGCCAGTGTCAACGGTCGGACGGCCGCCACCTCATCGTGGTTGGTCACCGTGCCACCTCATCATCCGGACGGCGGCACGGGCAAAAGATTTAGGCGGCGGGCTCCTCGGTGCGGTCCGAGGAGGGAGCCGGTACTTGGAAGCAGGCCAGCAAGGCCGAGGTGCTGAGGTACTGGCCGACGAGGCTGACCAGGGCGATGAGGGTGTTCGTGCCGAACGCCGCCACTGCCTCGTCATAGAGGTCGTCCCGCACGCGATGGTCGCGGACCAGCGCGGTGGCCAGACGGTGGGCGAGATCGGCGTCGGGACGCAGACCGCGGGGAGCCTCACCATGGAGCAGAGACGCGATGGCCAGGTCGGGCAGACCGGCCTTCTCGGCGGCCGCGGTGTGGGCGTACAGCGCGTAATCGGCCCGCCAGTGAGCGGCCACGGTGAGGATGACCACCTCTCGGACATCTGCCGGAATGCCGGCCCGGGTGAGCGCCTGGGCCCACTCCAGCAGAGGCCGGGCGATGTGCGGAGTGCGCAGCAGGGCGTTGAACGGGCCGATGAGCCGCCCGTCGGGCAGGGCGGCCGTGTAGCCCGCCTCTTCCGCGCTGCGCGCCCGCGTGGCCGACAGGCGGTCATACAGTGCGCGCTGCGCTTCATCGAGGGTGTCGGGAGGAAGAAGGGGCAACCGGCCGCCCAGTCCGGACGTTTTATTGGTGGGGTGCTCGTTCATGCCCTCCACGCTAGGAACACGGAGGGCATTCCGCCAGCGAAGGTCCGGCATAATGGATATGCGAATTACTCATGGCGCCCGGAGATGACGCTGATCGGACCGCGGGTGCTGCGCGAGACGCCCGTCCGGGAAACGACTACCGAGACGGGAACCGCGTGGACAATTTCTCCATCGCGCTCTCGACGACTCTCGCTGGGGCGGATTCCAGCGCTCCCGCGTGATAGGGCGGCTCAGGTGCGTACTCGATGATGAGCTGAACGGTCTGTGCCACGTCGTCGCCCACGAGCAAACCAGCCAGGGTCAAAGCCATGTCGATGCCCGCGGAAACGCCGGCCGCGGTCGCGTAGTGGCCGTCGATGACGACCCGCTCCTTCGACGGCGTCAGACCGAACTCCGCGAGGTGCTCGAGCGCAGCCCAGTGGGACGTTGCCCGACGGCCGGTGAGGACTCCGGCGGCGGCGAGAATCAAGGACCCCGTACAGACGGACGTTGTCCACGCGGAGGCCCCATCGACCCTTCGCAACCACTCGTGCAGGTTCCCGTCCGACATCTGCTCCGTCTGACCCGGGCCGCCGCCGATGAGCACCACATCCGGGTTCGGCACGTCGCCGAAGCCTGCGACGACGTTGACCGACAGGCTCCGCAAGTCGTTGACGACAAGGCCGGGACGCTCGGTGACGAAGACGACCTCGGTGTCCGGGAGGCGGCCCCAGACCTCATACGGTCCGATGACGTCCAACGAGGTGAACCCGGGATAGAGAACGATCGCGACCTGCATACGGGGGCTCCTTCGGTTGCTCCGGTGGTGAAATACTTCGCCGTCGATACCGTCACTCAGCGGCGGCCGAATAGTGTGCGCACACGTTCACCGCCAAGCCCTTACGGGTCGCCCAGGCAGGGCATGCTCCTCCAACCTGCCTTCACTGACGACGGATACGCCGTTGACGATCACGTGGGCGAATCCCGTCGAAGGACGCACCGAATGCTGGTAGGTCGCGGAATCGGTGACGTGTTCCGCGTCGAATACCACCACATCCGCATCGCAACCTGACTGAATCCTGCCCTTGCGCCGCATCATATGTGCGGTCTCCTCCAGGACTCGCGCCGGTTGAACGGTGCACTTGGCGATCGCTTCGGGGAGTGACAAGGCGCCCGTTTCGCGCACCGCGACCCTCAGGGTGCGACCATAGGTTCCGGCACTTCGTGGATGAGTCCTGACGAAATCCGGTGGCGGCCACTGCATGGGGTCATAGGTGTGGCCGCCCTCGATGACGAAGGGAACGGCGTCGGAGGCGATGGCCGTGTGAGGCAGTGCGCAGATTCGGGCAATACGGTCCGCGAATTTTTCCTCATCGAACAATTTGATGAATGCCAGACCCGATGGGTCGGTCGCTCTCAATTCGAGGAGCCGAGCGACCGAGGCGACCGTCTCCCCGGTAGGTGCGTAGATCACGTCCTGGGGCGTACCGGTCGCGCCCAGGACATGGAGCCGGTCGGGATGGAAGTAGTCGGACCCGATCGAGCTCATGCCGGACCCGTAGGGATAGGCCTCACTCGTCATCGTGGCGCCCTCGGCACGGACCGCCTCCACCAACGCCTGAACTCTGTCCAGGTGGCGCGTCGAGGTGGAGTTGATGTGGCAGTAGTGCATATGTGCCCCGGTCTGGCCGGCCACCCTCGTAAGCTCCTCGGCACCGTCGATGACGACTCCGGGATCCTGTTCGATGAGTGGCCGCGCATGAGTGAACGTCGGCACGCCGGCCGCTGCCGCCAGCTTCGCGACGCCGACATACTCGGCCGGATCCGTCGCGGGTGCGTATCCCAGCAGGATGCCGATCCCCAGCGCCCCATCGACGAGTTCG
This sequence comes from Streptomyces malaysiensis subsp. malaysiensis, assembly GCF_040653035.1. Taxonomy (NCBI): domain Bacteria; kingdom Bacillati; phylum Actinomycetota; class Actinomycetes; order Kitasatosporales; family Streptomycetaceae; genus Streptomyces; species Streptomyces malaysiensis. The sequence goes on along the minus strand of NZ_JBEZNG010000022.1, from coordinate 182,931 downwards.
CGTTCGAGCATGTGCATCAGCGCGGCGCTCTGAGCGGGTGAGGCGGGCGCGCGCCACGCGTCTGATCCGAGGCCGTCGAGAGGCCCGCTCGCTCCTCCCGAGAGCGGTGCGCCGCCGATCACGTGCATGCGCAGGGACGCCCAAGAGGCCGAGTACCCGTAATTGATGGGGCGGCCCTCCATGGCGGCCCTCGTGTACGCAACCGAGACGGGCGCGACGCCCGCTTCGAGCTCGAGGGCCGTGGTGACGCCGTCGAGTGACTGGAGCCGGCATTCGCCAACGCCTTGTCCATGGCTGTGCAAGTCGATGAACCCGGGGGCGACCACGAGGCCGCGCGCGTCAATCTCTCTCAGGCCGATCAAGTCCGCCTCGGAAACAGCAAGGATCTGATCGCCGACTATGCCGACGTTACGAACGCCGTCCAGTCCGCTCTCGGGGTCGATGACTCGGCCCCCTCGGATCACGACGTCGTAGGTCACGCCGCTGCCTGCGTTCTTCGAGCTACCGGAGTTTGTGTGCGCAGCCATAACAGATTGGTCTCCCGACGACTCAGGGTGGTTCCCATCAGCGCAGTGGGTCAACAGCGCGCAGTGCCGCGGGCGTCCGGCCGGTCACAATCTGCTGCGCGAGGAGCTTGCCCGTCACCGGACCAAGGGTGATGCCCCACATGCCGTGCCCGCCTGCGACGAAGACGCGAGGGTGACGAGTCCGGCCGACGAGCGGCAGCCCATCCGTGGTGCACGGACGGGAACCCACCCATTCGTGCTGCCGGTCCTCGAGGTTCGCGCCCATCAGCAGCGGAGCCGCGGCGTTCTTGATCGCCTCGATCCGGCGTTTGTCCAGTGGTGCGTCGACGGGGCGAAACTCCATCATGCCGGCGAGCCTGAGTCGCCCGTTGACCGGGCTGCAAGCCACGCGCTCAGCCGGGAAGTAGATCGGCCCCTTGGGCAGGTGGTCGGCCGCGACCGTGAAGCTGTAGCCGCGGCCCGCCTGGACAAGGCGCTTGACACCCAGCGGGCGCGCCAGTTCCTTCAGCCGCGCACCGGTGGCGATGACGACGGCGTCGAACCGCTCGCCGTCGATCCAGGCACCGTGTCCACCGCCTTCGACCGCTCGGACACGGGACCGGGTTCGGATGTGTGCTCCTCGGCGCTTGACGGCCTCGGCCAGACCGTTGACGAAGGCAGCGGGATTCAGGAAACGCTGACCATCGATCCGGATCGCCGCAACGATCTCGCGGGAGAGCGCCGGTTCCATTGAGCGTGCCTCGTCTCCGCTGAGCAGGTCGTATCGCACTCGCCGTCCCGACTTCCCAATGTGACGGAACTCCTCGATGAGCACATCTCGCACACCTTCATCGCGGTAGGCGGCAAGGAGTGGGTCTGCCGCTTGCGTGCGGACTCCGAGTTCCGGAGCTTCCATCTCCTCGAACGCACGAAGCGCACCCTCATTGAGCGGGGCGAGAGCCGACATCGCTCGTTCCCAGCGGGCCTGAGTGCAATTGCTGGCGAATTGCAGCAGGAACTGGAGGAGTTTCGGATTGGCGGACGCCGGTACGTACACGGGTGATGACGGACTGACCATCGCACGCATCCCGTACCTGAGTACTGCGGGCTCCGGTAGAGGTGTCGCGATGCTGGGCGTCAGCCAACCCGCGTTACCCCAACTCGAACCGGATCCGACATCGTGGTGGTCATAGACGACGGTCTCCACCCCAAGGCCCTGGATAAACCAAGCAGTCGAAAGGCCGACCATACCGGCACCGATCACTGCGACACGCTCAGGCGGGTCGGGATGGCTGCGATGATTCATGTGCTCATACTCCTGCCGGGCGTCGTCGGACTTCGGAGCTAGGCCGGCAGGGTTACTCGGCCGATGAGGTCGTTGACGGCGTCGGTGAGGCGGGTGAAGGCCCGATCGGCCGACGGCACACGTGGCGCGAACTCGATCCAGCCGTGCACCAGCTCGAGATCGACCTGGACCGTCACGGCCACCCCATCGTCCTGCAACCGCCGCGCGTAGTCCTCTTCGGCCGACCGCAACAGGTCGTGCCCGGCGATGACGACGACGGCGGGTGGCAGCCCGGCCAGCGACGTCGCCCGCCCCGGCAAGGCGTACGGCGAGCCGAGCGTCGCATCGTGCGAGGCGTATTGGTGGAGGAAGAACCGGAGGTCTTCGCGGCTGATGCGCGGACCGTCACGGAAGGCGAGCATGCTGGGTGTGTCCAGGTCGTCGTCGATGCCGGGGTAGACCAGCACTTGGGCGTCGATGCGGGGGCCGTCCTCGTCTCGCGCCCGCAACGCGACGCACGCCGCGAGGGTGCCGCCCGCGCTGTCACCGGCGACGAGCAGGGGCAGACCGGGTCGCAGCGAACCGGCCCAGACGACAGCGTCGTGGGCGTCGTCGACCGGTGCCGGGAAAGGGTGCTCCGGCAGCATCCGGTAGTCGACCGAGACCACAACGGCTCCGGTGTCCCGACTGAGCCGCCGCGTGACGAGGTCGTGGGTGTCGATGTCACCGGCGATCCAGGCGCCGCCGTGCATGTACACGATCACCGAGGTGGGTGTCTCAGGGCTGTAGACGCGTACAGGTATCTTCCCGCCGCGACCCCGCACGAATTCGTCGGCGACATGGTGCACCGCGATGGGATCGGCGTCGCGGGTGAAGACCTCGATGGCGTGGCGCATTCCCTGCCGGTGCTCCTCCGCGGTCAGGTCCGCGGCGGTGACGAGTGCGGGTGGTCCGAACTCCGCCAGCAGGCTGATGACGTCGGGATCGATGGGTATCTCGTTCATATCGCTTCTCCGAGTCGGATCGTGATATCGGGTTCCGCGCCGCCGCGGAAAGTGCGGTGCCGTCGGCATGTCGCTCACAGAGCGGTCGTGGCCGGCGAGCCATTCACTTCACGCGAGGCTCGTGGATGTGTCGGTCGAAACGGTCCTGGCCCGTCCCTACCTCTTGCGGTAGATGCGCGCTCGGCGAAGGTGATCGACCGCTACCGCGCCGACCAGGATCGCGCCGACCACGATGCTGTTGTACTGCGGCGGGATACTCGTGAGGACCAGGGCATTGTCGATGAGCGACAGGAGGACGGCGCCCACCGCGATGCCTTGGATGTTGCCCATGCCGCCCATCAGGCTGACGCCCCCGATGAGCACCGCGGTGATCGCGTTGAGGGTGGTCGACGTACCTCCGGCGGTGACCTGCCCGGCGCCCACCTGGGCGGAGTAGATCACCCCCGCGAGCGCGGCCGTCGCGGCGGCGATCACGTAGAGCGCCAAGTCGAGCCGGAGCACTCGCAGTCCGTTCCCGACCGCGGCCTGACGGTTGCCGCCGAGGGCGCGGACGTTGACTCCGAATCGGGTGCGCTCGAGCACGAACCAGAACAGGACGCCGACGGCGACGGCGATGACCACGTCGCTCGACAGACCGGCGACGCTGCCCTGGGCGATCCGCTGGAAGCTCTGTGGGAGGGGGATGATGTCGTTGCCGCTCGTCACCAGGTTATTGAGGCCCGTGAGCATGTAGAACGTCCCAAGGGTCGCGATGATCGGCGGCACGTGCAGGTAGGTGATCACCAGGAAGTTCACCGCCCCGAACGCGCAGCAGATCGCCATCCCGATGAGTATCGCCGGCGGCCAGGGAACCCCCTCGACGAGCAACTTGCAAGTCGACAGCGCACCGAGGGTGAAGACGGCACCGGCCGAGAAGTCCAGACCACCGCCGATGATGAGCAGCGCGGCACCGCAGGCCATCACGAAATAGATAACGCTGCTACGAAGGATCTCGGTCAGATTGCTCTGGGACAAGAACAGGTGGGAGCGCGACGAGGCAAAGGCTCCGATCACCAGGATGACCAGTACCAGCGTGGTCTCCTGTCGCACCAGGATCTTCGTCAACACGCTGTCCCGCTCGCGTCCGGGGGCTGTGCCTCGGTCTCGCGCGGTCGGGGATTTCGTGGTCACAGCCATCACGCCACCTCGTAGTCGTGGAGTGGGTCGTCCGGTCGGTCGGGCTGGACGGCGCCGGTGATCATGCCGACGATCTCCTCGCGGCCTACTTCGGTGACCCGCCGGGTGCCGACGGTCCGGCCGAGCCGGAGGACGGTCACGCGGTCGGCGTGGGAGAAGACGAAGTCCAGATCGTGGCTGACGATGATGACGGCCTTCCCCGACGCCCGGAGTTCGTCGATGATTCCGCCGACGTGCGCGGTTTCCTGGACGCCGAGGGCGGCCGTCGGCTCATCGAGGAGCATGATCGGCTTGTCCATCCGAACGGCGCGGGCGACCGCGACGACCTGTCGCTGACCGCCGGACAGCAATCCGACTGGTGTGCGCACGTCGCCCACCCGCACCTTGAGGTCCTTGAGGACCTGGGCTGCCTCCCGCTCCATTCGGCGGCGATCGAGCACGATGCCGAACTTGCGTGGCAGCTTGCCAAGCGCCATGTTGTGCGCGATGTCGAGACACTCGACGAGAGCGAGGTCTTGGTACACCACGGCGATGCCATGTTCCTGAGCGGCGGCTGCTGACGTGACATGGCCCAGTTCTTCGCCGTTGACGAGCACCTCGCCCGCGTCGGCCCGGTGAATGCCGGTGACGATCTTGATCGTCGTCGACTTCCCCGCCCCGTTGTCACCGACGATGGCGTGCACCTCGCCCGCGTAGGCGTCGAAGCGGACATCCTCGAGCGCCGATACGGAGCCGAAGTACTTGCGGACTCCGCGCAGTCGCAGCGCGGGGGCACTCATCAGACCCATCCCTGGCCGAGGAGCGCTTGCAGCTGGTCCTTGCCGACGACCTTGATCTTGACGGGGACCTCGGGCACCGGCTTGCCCCGCTTGATGTTGACGACCCCGTCGACCAGCTGCTTCCCGAGCGTACAGACGTCCTGTAGCAGGATCAGGTTCGCCGTGCCGTCATCGACAGCCTTGGACCCGCCGTTGTCGTGACCGCCGGCGAGCAGGAAGGTCTTGCCCTTGAGTCCATGGGACTTGATCGCGGAAACCGCGCCCGGCGTGGTGGTGCCCATATGGGTGACGATCTCGGTGACATCGGGATGCGCCGTGAGGAGCGCACTGACCTGCGGAAGTGCCTTCGCCGCGTCGTCGCCGGTGTACACCTCGCCCGCGATGGAGACGTTGTCGGCCTTCGCGGCCGCGGCCTTGACCCCAGCCATCCACGACTTGCCGAGTCCGGTGTTGGCCGCCGCGACGAGCCCCAGCACATGTTTTCCGGGCAGAGCTGAGACGGCATTCACCAGGCTCTCGCCGATCACCGAGAAGTCTGGAGCGATGTTGTAGTCGGCGCCGAATTCCTTGCCGCCGGGACCATAGAGGGTCCCGGTGACAATGCCGGCGTCCTGGGCCTGCTTGAGGATCTGGGTGAAGCCCACGCTGGACGGGAACGTGATGATCGCGTCCTTCTTGTTGGCCACGGCCTGATTCACTTGCTTGATCATCGCGGTCGCGTCCAATGCCTGGCCGGTCGGGCCGCTCTCGGTGAGGTCGACGTCGAGCTTCTTCGCCTCATCCTTCATGCAGTCTCCGATCTGCCGCCACGTCGGGTAACTGGGCAACGGATTGACGAACTGGATCGTCATGACACGCGAATTTCCCCGGGCCGAATCGCCGCCGGTAGCTGCACCTTGACCGGCGCACCCAGCCAGAGCGGGGAACGCAAGCACCGACGTCATAAGCGCCGTATGGAGGCGGTCGCGACCGCGACGCCTGACTGTTCTGGTCGTCATCTGGGGCTCCTTCTGAAGGGCGACCCACAGCTCAGGCCCTGGCGGTGGCCTGCGCTGTGGTGAAGCATCATCCACCGCGCGGAGCCCGCCGAGGTTGGTTTGATCGGCCAAAACAGTGCGGATATGTTTAGCCCTTGCTACGAGACCGGAGCTCGGAGGCACGGGAGTCACCTCATCCGACGGCCGCCCGGCGTCAGTACTCGAGGCGGAACTGGAGCATGAGCTCGAACCGCGTTTCGGCGTCGTTCAAGTCCGCCCGCGTGACTTCCGCGATGCGCTTGAGTCGATACCGCAACGTATTCTTGTGAATGTGCAGGCGCTCCGAGGCCGCGGAAATATCGCCGAAATTGTCGAGCCAACAGCGAAGCGTCTGCAAGAGCGCCGAGTCGTGCGTCCGGTCGTAGTCCCGCAGCCGGTCCAGTGGCCCTGCGTAGCCGGGCACGTCGCCGGCGAGAAGATCGGAGAGGCGGAGCAGGAGGGAACGGGCATACACGTCCTCGCGCGTGGCCACACGGAGTTGGGGCGTCCCCGTGCCCGCGCCCGTGCTCGTGCCCGCCGAGGAGCGGAGCACCCGCAGCACGAGGTCCGCGTCGTCGCGCGAACGGTTCAGGTCGGCGAGGCGATCGACGGGTACACCGATGCCGATCACCAGTCGCCGCCAGTCACGGCCGAGGCGCTGTACGAACCCGGACGTGAGGCGGCGAATCGCGGACAGATCAACGGTCTCGTCCGCGTACGTGGGAACAACCCCATAGATGGTCTCCCCGAGCAATGCGCAGATGGTGCTCGGCAGTTCCCCGCGCAAGAGCATCATGAGCGAATTGGCGACATGCTCCAAACCGGCCGTCGCCGTCGGCGACGAGGGCGCGCGCCCTTCGCTGGGCAAACCAGCCGCCAGGACGTAGCCACCGGCGACCGCTCTCGGGGAACACAGCTTCTGAGCCGCCTGCCATGCCGGGTGTCCCCCCTCGAGCAGAGCGGCGACAGTCGCGAGCCGTATGCGGTGCGCGGCGTCGGCGGCGATACGTGAGCGCAACATCGCGATGGCGGCTACGTTGGCGGCCGCCATCATCGCTTCCTCGTGCACCGCGGACAGCGGCTCCTCGGCGACAGCCCAGATCGATCCGAGGAGCTCGTCACCGGCGGCCACACGACACGCGACACGCGGCTGAGCGCCGGGCACGAACGGTTCGATGAAGAGCGGCCGGGCGGATGTGTACACCTTGCGGAAGATGCCGAGGCTCGTGAGGGAGGTCTGATACACGTTGGGCACCTGCTGACCGAGGACGCTCGCCTTGCGGGCCTCGTCGGCTCGTGCCTGGTCGGCTGAGAAGGCGAGAATGCGCGAGCCGCGATCCTCGATCGTCACGGGCGCGTCGAGCAACCCCGACAGACTGTTGGCGATCTTGAACAGATCGAGCTCGGCGTCGGCCGTTCCCACCGCCGTCCATCTGTCCTCCCCGTCGGCCGACTGCGGCCGCAGCAGCGTCGCGAGGTGCAGCCACGACGCCCCGCCGACAAGGCTCAGGACGGAGATGGATTCCTTTGTGGCCAGCGCGTGAACGTCGGAGTCGATCTCGGCCGGGGCGCGGACGACCAGAGCGCTGGCGCCCGCGGCGCCGATCCGGCCCAACAGCTCCGCGATGCCGTGCGCCCCCTGGACGCCGACGCCCAGGACCAGAGCTCCGGTGGGAATCGGCACATCGTCGATCGGGGAAAGGACCGTGACGTGCTCGAAAACGTGAGTTTCCCCCGCCGGACCCGCCTCGTGGGTCAGCAGCGAGTTGCCCAACCGCTCGAGCACAGCGGAGATGGAGTCACCTTTGGGCACTGGTTGCCTCCTGGGGTCGGCCTCGCGCCGCCCGCCCAGTACCCCAGCCGGACATCGTGATCTCGCTGTCGGGGGCTGATGGAGAAGGGTGCGGTCACCGGTTGATCATGATGGTCTGTCAACACATCTCAAAGTCGTGTCGTGGGCGCGGTACACACTGTAGCTCCCGGCCCGGTGCGTGCACCGGGTCAATGCTTCCGGGGCGAGGTGCCTGGGAGGGCTCTGGTGTGCCGCCGGTGAGCGGCGCGGGCGGCTCAGGGGACGCGCAGGGCCAGGATGGCGATGTCGTCGTGCTGGTTGTCGCTCAACCGGCTGAGGAGTTCGTCGCCGAAGACGGCCAGCGGTTCGCGGGCGAGTGTGGCCGCGTGCTGGCGCAGCCGTGTCAGGCCACGGCCGATGTCCTCGCCGGGGCGCTCGATGAGGCCGTCGGTGTAGAAGAGCAGGGTGGCGAGGTGGGGCAGGGCGATGGTCGCGGTCGCTCGTTCGAGGGCGGGGTCGACCCCCAGGATGGGGGCATGGCCTTCCTCCAGCAGAAGGGTGCGGCCGTCGGGCTGGGCCAGCAGGGGCGGAAGGTGGCCGGCGTTGGTCCAGTGCAGTCGCCACGCGCCCTCGGCGGGTGTCTCGATGCGGGCGATGACGGCTGTGACGAGTTCGATGCTGGTCAGGCCGAGCATCACGGTGTCCAGGCGGCTCATGATTCCGGCCGGGTCGTCACCCCTGTCGTAGGCGAGCGCGCGCAGCATATTGCGCAGTTGTCCCATGCGGACGGCGGCCGCCAGATCGTGGCCGACCACGTCCCCGATGGCGAGGATCGCCGAACCGTCGGGGAGCGGAAAGGCGTCGTACCAGTCGCCGCCCACCTCGGCCCGCTCGCGGGCGGCCACGTAGCGGGCGGCGAGATTCAGGTGGGCCAGGCCGGTCAGGTCGGGCAGGAGGGAGAGCTGGAGCTGTTCGGCGGTGTACTGCTGGAGCGCGTACAGACGTGCGTTGTCCAGGGCGAGACCCGCACGATGTCCCAGGTCGGCGGCAAGGGCCCGCTCCTGCTCGTCGAAGGGTACGGCCGGGGCGCGTCGGACGAAGGTGAGTGCGCCCAGTGTCCGACGTCGTACGCGCATGGGCACGATCAGCGCGGTCCCGGCGTCGAGCGCGCGGTACAACGACCGCTGGGCGGCGAGGAGAGAGTCGTCCGGATCGGGTACGCCGAAATCGGTCACCACCACGGGTCCCGCGCCGCGCAGCACCTTCGCCAGAGCGGCGGCCGAGTCGTCCGGCCCTGGCAGAAACCCGCCGGGCACCACGCGCAGCACTCGCTCGGGGTCCCGGTCCATGACCGTGAGACGGCGCAGCCCCTCGCCCTCGACCACGTCGACGACGCAGGCGTCGGCCAGATGCGGCACCACCAGCCGGGCCAGTCGGCGCAGCGACTCCTCCGCGTCCAGGCCCGAGGCCAACGCGCGGCTCGCCTCGGCGAGCAGACGCAGGCGGGCCGCGGCGATCTCCGGTGCGGACTCCCCTGACGGTCCTCCCGGCGGTAGGGACTCCCGCATCATCACGCTCCTCCCAGGTGTCCCCGTCGCCAGGCCGTCCGTCACCCGACCCGGCGTGGTGCGGGGCGTCGGTCGTCGGTCGTCGGTTGTCGGTCGTCGGTCGTCGGTCGTCGCCGGGACGGAAGCGGCCTACCACCGGCTGCCTGTCACCGGCTGGGCGTACCGCCTGCCCGGGACGACACCGACGAGCAGCCCTCCGCTCCCAGTCTGAGGGTTCGGTCGGCACCGGACATCCGGGCAAGCCGGACGGCGGCGGTGGCACCGCACCGTCAACTGTCGGCCCGGTGGGATGGCCCAGACCATTCGCGCGCCCGCGGTCCAGATCCCGGGCCCGGCGCTGCGCATGCGGCACCGGCCGGGTTCCGGGCACCCTGAGGGTGGGGAACCGACACGGTGAGGAGTCGGCGATGCCTGTGCGGCGGCTGGTCCTGGATGTCGACAAGACGGTCAATGAGCCCGATCTGATCCGTCTCGCTTCGGTGATCGAAGCCGCGTCCGGGGTGAAGGCGGTGAACATCGCGGTCACCGAGATCGATATCGAGACCGTCGCTGCCCCTCGCCGCGGCCTCGCTGGTGGGCTCCGGTGCGCCGGTCAGCTACTCGTTGGCGTTCCGGGTGGGGCTGGTGGCGTTGACGACGGCCGCGTTCGCGGTCTTCGTGGCCGACTACGCCGACCGCCGGGCCTATCTGATGCGTGCCTCACGGCAGCTGAACCTGACCGCGCGGGGGCAACTGGCTACGACCCACCTCGGCCGCCTGGCGGTGGCGCGCTCGCTGCTGGCCACGGTGATCGCCTGTACCGCGAGTTTCACCGGCGCGATGCTCCCGCTGCTGGCCGGAGCCGCCCTGCCGGGTCTGTCGTGGATCGTGGTCGTCCTGGCCGTGCTCGCCCTCACGGTGCTGGGGGCCGCGCTGGGGCACTTGTTCGCCAGCAGCCGGATCCGGTGGGCGGCGACGCTGGGGTGCGGTGGGGTGGCCGTGACCTGGATCGGTGTGTGGCTGCACATTGCCTGATCGGGCAGCGTACGGGCGTGCTTCCCGCGCCGTGCCACTCGCCGTCCCGGGACGCTCCACCGGCACCGGGCGCGGCGGGGCCGGTGTCCCGCCGTACGACCGCTCCCACGGGCCCGCCCCCGGCCCGGCGGGCCGAAGCCGCCACGGCGGCGGCGATGGCCGCGCGGACTGGCGGGAATGCCTGGCTGCCGTTCGGCCTCGCCACCGGCTGATCCGGGTGGGCCGCCCGTCGGTGGGCGACGCGTCCATCGGCTCCGCCGTGCCCGCCGCCCTGTCCGCGGGGCTCAGTCGCCGCGGTCGCGTGGGGTGGCGAAGGCGATGAGGAGACCGCTGCCGGGCGCCAGCTGCTGCCAGGGGCCGGGCAGGGCCAGCACGGCGATCGCGGCCGTCGGGAACTTGTCGCGGGCCCGGGTGAGGGCCTCGTCGGCCGCGGTGTCCTGGGTGAGTGCCAAGGTGAGGTCCTGGACCCCGGGGCTGTGTCCGATCAGCAGCAGCGTGCGGCACCGGGCGGGGGTCTCGCGCACGACGGCGAGCAGTTCGGAGGTGCCGGCGCCATAGGCCCGCGGGTCGTAGGTCACGGCAGGCACGGCATCCAGTTCGGGCGCCAGGAGTTCCCAGGTTTCGCGGGTGCGGCGGGTGGGTGAGCAGACGACGGTGTCCGGAACCCACCCGGCCTCGTGCAGCCGGCGGCCGACGGCCGGGGCGTCCCCGCGCCCCCGCGGTGCCAGCGGCCGGTCGTGGTCGGCGACCCCCTCGGGCCAGGCCGACTTGGCGTGCCGCAGCACGATCAGACGAAGCGGTTCCGTAGCCATCGGGCCACCCCCGTGTGGTGTCTAGACATATCCGATCTCCCGGGTGAGCTCCAGCGCGAGGATACGATCGAGGAGGGCGAAGGTCTCGAACTTGGCGCCGTCCGGGAACGTGTCCGCCGCCGCTACGTCGCGCAGCAGTTCCAGCAGGGCGGGGGTGGCCAGGTCGCGGGCAATGGCCGCTTCCGCCGCCTGGGCGATGTCGGCGGGCACGGGCCTCGACGGCGCGCACGCCCACCGCGCCACCTGCCGGCGCCAGCCTTCCAGCGCGTGCGTGGCGGTGGCGAGTACGGGGCCGGTCAGGTCGACGGGCTGCGCGTGGGGGCCGGCCAGAAGAGCCAGCCGTACGGCCAGCGGATCCGCACGGTCCGCCGGGGCATCCGTGGCGTCCCGTGCGACGGCGTCGATGGTCTGCCGTACGCGTCCTACCCGGATCCACACCCCTGTTGAGGCGGCGGGCGGCGGGGCGGCGCCGATGTGTGCGTCGGCAGGCGGGTCGGTGTCGGTACCGGCCCCGGGAGTGTCGATGCCGAAGCCGTCCAGGACGGGCCGCGACAGGGCGTCCTGGTGGGCCGGGCCATCGGGCGCCAGCGTGGCCATGACCTGCACGCCGTGGACTTCCAGGGCGCGCCGCAGCACGTCCGCGACGAGCAGGGCGCGCATACCGGTGGCGTCCAGGACCGCCTGCCCGAGATGGATACGCAGGACCAGGATCCCGCGGCGCCTGGTGGGGAGGTCGGTGCGGCGGCGGGTGTGTCCGTCCGTCACGTACAGCATGGTCATGACGGTCGGGACGGGCCGGGCCCGGGGCACGGGCTGTGGCGGGGCGTCATTCCAGGCGCCCCGTACGCGGAAGGCGGGCGTGCCAGGCGGTGTTCAGCAGTTCATCCGCCACCCCGGCCGGTCCGAGCCCGGCGTTCCGGTGGCGGTCGGGGACGAGCCGGGTCAGAATCTCGGCCCACGCTTCGGGCCGGGCGTGCCGACGAGGCAGGTCGGGCAGGTCCACCAGGTCGGTGCAGGGGGCGGCTTCGGCCACGCACAGCACCCCGCCCGCGACGCGGTCCCGCGCGGCGGCGTGGAGGACGGCGATCGGCCGGGCGGCGGCCTCGTCACGGGGGATGGCGGGCTCGCGCATCAGGACCAGGGCCTCAAGAGGGCGGCCATCGTCGCCGGGAGTGTCCGGCACGCGTCCGTGGCTCACCGCCCGGCCCGCCTTGCCATGCGCCGATGGCGAAGCATCGGCCAGAGGTCCGGCGGTTTCATCGTCACGCCTGGCGGTGTCGGCGACGGTCGCGTCGACCGCAACGGCGATCCTGGGCATCGAGTGCCTGGGCATCGGGTGCCACCTCCGTGCCGCGAGCGTTTTCCTGCATCACGTAGAGGCCATCAGCACCTGTCCGGGTGCGGTCGGCGGCGAGCCTCATCGCCCTGTCCGTCCAGTGTCCCGCGCCGCGGCGGCCGCCTCAAACGGACCTCGGGCGGGTTCCACGGCGACGGACCCGGTAGTCGACGGACCCGGTAGTCGACGGACCCGGTAGTCGACGGATCCGGCGGGAGTCCACGCCTGTCTCGCGCTACCCTTGAGCCCTGCGGTTCCCCCTGGGGGCCGCGCGGCGGTGGGGCCCGCCGTAACCCAACCGCGGCACTGTCGCCGCCAACGGTCCCTGCTTGCGATGGATGCGCTCCGGCATGCCCGGGCGCTGTGCGAGTAGGAGACCCGTGTGGGAGAGTCCCGATCCCCCGTGCTCAACGAGCCCACCGACCCCGATGTCGATCCGCGCGTGCCCGCGCGGCGGGGCGCGCCGCGGCGCGGACAGTGGCCGGTCGTCGCGGCCGTGGCCGTCGGCGGTGTCATCGGCGCCTGTGCCCGCTACGGCGCGGCCCTGCTGTGGCCGACCGCACCGGGCAGCTTTCCCTGGACCACGTTCTGGGTGAACGTGATCGGCTGCGGCGTCATCGGCGTCTTCATGGTGATCATCACCGATGTATGGGCCGCACACCGACTGGTACGGCCCTTCTTCGGCACCGGGGTCCTGGGCGGCTTCACCACGTTCTCCACCTACGCCGTGGACATCCAGCGCCTGGTCGAGGACGGTCGGGCCGGTACCGGTCTGCTCTATCTGGCGGCCACCATGCTCGCGGCGCTGGCGGCCGTGTGGACGACGGCGAACCTCACCCGCCGCATGATCGGACGGAGGCGGTCATGACGAGGCTGACCGGCACTGCCCTACGGGTGACGATCTTCATCGGCGAGAACGACACCTGGCACCACAAGCCCCACTTCTCCGAGATCGTGCACCGGGCACACCAAGCGGGCCTTGCCGGGGCCAGCGTGTTCCGCGGCGTCGAGGGCGACAAGAAGGAGGGCGCGTGAACTGGCTGCTCGTCATGGTCGGCGCGGCCGTCGGGGCCCCGCTGCGCTACCTCACCGACCGCACCGTGCAGTCAAGGCACGACACCGTCTTCCCGTGGGGCACCTTTACCGTCAACGTGGTCGGCTGCCTCATCCTCGGCCTGGTCACCGGGGCGGTCGTCGCCGGCGGGCTCTCCTCCGACGTCCAGCTGCTGATCGGCACCGGGCTGTGCGGAGCGCTGACCACGTACTCCACACTCTCCTACGAGACGCTGCGGCTCACGGAGGAAGGCGCCCGATTCTTCGCCGCGGCCAACACGATCGCCGGCATCGCCGCCGGGCTCGGAGCGGCCTTCACCGGAGCGGCGCTCGCCCAGGCCATTTGGTCCTGAGGGCCCGCGGTTCCCGCTGGTCTTGTTGTCCGCTTCGGAGCGGGCCAGACGACGCCGGTGGGCCGCGAACGTCTCCACGGCCAAACGCCCCGAGACCATCCCTCAACGCAAGCAATCAGCTCAGGTCGGCTCGGCGATCACACATAGTCGGCCAGGACCTGGCCCTGCAAGCGTGTGGCGTCCTGGCCGGGCGGCACGCCGAACAGCCGACGGTACTCCCGGCTGAACTGGGACGGGCTGGAGTAGCCGACGGCGTGTCCCACCTCCGCGATGTCCCGGGCACCGGCCACCAGCCGCATCCGGGCCTGCTGGAGCCGCAGTTGCTTCTGGTATTGCAGCGGGCTCATGGCGGTGGCCGCCCGGAAGTGCCGGTTGAGCGCCGGAGCGCTGAGCCCGACGTGGTCGGCGAGGTCGCTGATCCGGATCGGCTGGTCGTAGCGGGCCTGGAGCCATTCGACGGCGCGCGCGACGAGCGCGAGGCCGCTGTTGGCGAGGCCGACCTGCCGGACGGTGGCACCGTGCGGTCCGGTCAGCAGCCGCCAGTGGATCTCCCGCTCGACGGCCGCGCCCAGAACCCTGACGTCGTCGGGGCGGTCCATGAGCCTGAGCAGGCGCACGATCGGATCGAGCAACAGCTCGTCGGCGTCGCTCATCACGACCCCGGCGCCGCCACCCTGCCGGGACCTGCGCGAAGGCACCTGGAGCAGGAGTTCGACGATCACCGACGGCTTGAGCGCGAGCCCGAACGCGAGGAACGGCTCGGCGGTGCTCGCCCGGGTGATCTGGCTGGTCACCGGCACATCGACGGTGACCACGAGGTACTGCCCGGCGCGGTAGTCGAAGACGCGGTCCCCGACCACGGTGCGTTTGGCCCCCTGGGCGACGACCGCGAGCGCCGGGCGGACGATGTCGCCGAGCGGCCGTGTCGTGCGGTCGGCCGAGAACACCTTGGCGCCTTCGACCGGCAGGGACCCGGGCCCGCGTGCGGTCAGCCGCGTGATCTCGGAACACAGGTCGTCCAGCGTGGCCATGGTCCCAGTCGAGCACGCGGGGCAACCGGGGGCAACCGATCCGCGCCGGCGGGAGCGGATCGTGCAAGGGTGGGATCGCATCGGTCTAGGTGTGCGGTGATCGCCGGTGTGGGATGAAGGAGTCCTTGAGAACGACGCGCCCGACGGCGCACGACACACATGAGGAGCCACCGCCGTGCCTCTCGATTCCTACGTGACACTCCCCCGCTGCGGACTGCGTGTCAGCCCGCTGACCCTCGGCACGATGACCTTCGGCGACGACGCCGGCTGGGGCACCGGCGAGGAGGAGTCCACCGCGATCCTGGCGAACTACCTGGAACTGGGCGGGAACTCGGTCGACACCGCCAACATCTACACCAACGGCCACTCCGAGAAGATCATCGGTGACTTCTTCGCCGGCCGGAACGCCCTGCGCGACCGCACCGTGATCGGCACCAAATTCTTCGGCAACCTCCACCTCGGCGACCCCAACGGTGGCGGCACCGGCCGGAAGGCGCTGCACCGGCAGCTCGAAGAGTCGCTGCGGCGGCTGCGCATGGACTACGTCGACATCCTCTGGATCCACAACTGGGACCAGGGCACCCCGGTCGAGGAGACGCTGCGCGCCCTCGACGACCTGGTGAGCGCCGGGAAGATCCGCTACGTCGGCTTCTCCGACCTGCCCGCGTGGAAGGCCGCCGAAGCACAGACCATCGCCCTGCTGCGCGGCTGGTCGCCCGCCGTGGCGCTGCAAATCGAGTACTCGCTCATCGAACGAACCGGCGAAGGCGAGTTGCTCCCGTTCGCCCGGTCCGCCGGGCTCGCCGTCATGCCGTGGAGCCCGCTGCGCCGCGGCGTACTGAGCGGTAAATACACCCGCGACAACCGTGACCGGCCCCGCGACGACGGCCTTCCCGCCCCTGACGACAGGGAACTCGACATCGTCGAAACGCTCATCCGCGTGGCCGCCGAGACCGGCGCGACCCCCGCGGCGACCGCGCTGGCCTGGGTGGCGTCCCGGCCCGGTGTGTCCTCCACCATCATCGGCGCCCGCCGCCCCTCACAGTTCGAGGACAACATCGCCGCCCTCGACGTCCAACTCACCGACGACCAGCTCGCCGCCCTGGACCGGGCATCGGCCCCGTCGTTGAACTTCCCCGCCGAGAACAACACGATGCTGGCCCCGATGCTCCAGTACGCCGGAGCCACCGTCGACGGACAGGACCACGTCCCGTTTCCCCAGCTGACGGCCAGCAGCACACGCTACTGACCCCGGCGGCGCCGGGCGCGCGCGGTGACGGCGCCCCATGGCCGGGCGAGCCTCTCACGCCGTGATGGGTTCCTCTCTCAGAGCGCCCGCAGTCCGTGTTCCCGGAACCGCTCGCGCACCCGCTCCGTCAGGTCCGGGTGCGGCGTGGGTGTGTCGCGCAGGGGGAAGGGAATCCCCAGTGCGTCGTACTTGTGGGCCCCCAGCTTGTGGAACGGCAGGATGTCCACCCGGTCGACGTTGCCCAGACCGGCGAGGAACCCGCCGAGCCCGTCGACGGCCAACGGGTCGTCGGTCCAGCCGGGCACGAGGACGTAGCACCCTCACTCCGTCCGCGGAACTCCGCCGCTTCGCATGCTCGTCGCTCGCGATGCCCGTCCGGAGGGCCTCGCGGCGCACCTGTGGGGCGCCACCCGTCCCTCTCGTGCCGGGCCGTAGGTCCCTGTCAGGACGGCCCCCTTCCCGACGCCTGTCCCAAGGACACGCCCATGGGCTGCCCTGGCCCATGCCGACGCCACGCGCGCGCGGTGGACGTCGGCCTGTTTCCCTGGACGGCCGGCGGTGCCCGCATCAGGCCGTCGGCACCAGGACCACCGGGCAGTGGGAGTGGTGCAACAGGGTGTGCGCGACCAGACCGAGCCGTCCCGCGCGGTGGTGCGCGCCGATGACCACGACACCGGCCCCACGGGTAGCCGCCAGCAGGGCGTGGGCCAGACCGGTGCGGACCGTGCGGCTGTCGACGTCGACCTCGGGGTACTCCTGCCGCGGTCGGGCGATGCCGAACCGCGCGACGGCTTCATCCGCCCGGTCGTCGCGCGCCTTGCGCTGCCGATCGAGACTCGTCACGGCTACCGGCGAGGTCGGTTCGGGTGTGATGTGCCGGTGCGTTGCCGAGTGCAGGACGCGCAGCCGGGTCCCGCGACGCCCGGCCTCCTCGAAGGCGTAGGCGGCCGCGGCCGCGTCGGCGTCGGCGTCGCCCTCCAGGCCGAGCAGTACCTCGCGCCCGCCGGCGCAGGGGTGGTCCCCGCGGACGACGAGCAGCGGGCCGTGCGTGTGCGCGGCCAGCCGCAGACTCACCGAGCCGACCAGCAGGCCGGTGACACCGCCGAGCCCCCTGGTGCCCACGACGGTGAGGACGGCCCGCTCGCTCTCCCGCGCCATCGCCCGCACGGTGCCGTCCTCCACGGCCCGGGTCTCCACCGGAAGACCGGGACGACGCTCGTGGACCCGTGCGGCGGCCGATGCCAGAACCGGCCCGGCCTCGTCGCGGTCAGTCACGGCGTACACGATGCGCAACGCGGTGCCGCGGCGCAACGCTTCCTCGGTGGCCCAGTCCAGCGCCCGTACAGCGACTACCGAGCCGTCGACACCGACGGCCACATGACGGAGAGTCACGGTCTTGCTCCCTTCGAGCGTCAGTCGTGCGCGACCACGGCGACGGGTGCGGTGACGTGGTGCGGCACCGCGTGGGTGACAGCGCCGATGTGGGCGCCGAAGGGGTTGCGGCGCACCACGGACTGTCCTACGGATCCGACGCGGAATCCGCCGAGCCCGCTCGGCGCGCGGGAGCCGAGCACCAGCAGATCGGCGTCGCGGGCGGCCTCCACGAGGACGTCGGCCGGGGCTCCGGCCCGCTGTTCGGTGGACACCTCGACTCCCGGATGACGCTGTATCAGGTCCTCGGCGGCCTCGCGGGGGACCCGCTCGGTCCAGTGCCGGTAGGTCCGCCGCACGGCGGTGTTCGGCGCAGCCATCCGTTGCCACGGACGAACGGGAGCCGGGCCCAAAGCCGTCCGGTTCCGGCGGAAAGCTGGCAGATGGGTGCCCGCGCCGCGGTGGGAGTGCCCGTGCACGGCCATGATGGTGATCCCTTCAGGGACTGTCCGGGGTGGTTCCCGACACCACTCACTCTGGTACAGGAACCGATCGCGCGCCGGGGGCCGGCGGGCCGCGATCGCTGGCCGAACAGGCCCTTCGCAGAGGGACGTTCGGCCACACCCGGGGGCCGTGGCCGTCCGGACCCTCGCCAGGCCGTGGAGCCCCTCGTAGACGCACCGGTGCTTGCCTCGTCCGGACGGGCTCACAACTCCCCCAGGGGGTCGTCCAGCCGCAGCAGGCTCAGTCGTGGGGGACGACGGCGACGGGGCAGCCGACGTGGTGCAGGACCGCGTGCACGACGGGACCGGCGTGGGCACCGATCCCGTGCCCGTTCCTGCGACGGCCCACCACGAGCAGCCCGGCGTCCCGCGCCGCGTGCACCAGCGTGGCGGCGGCCCGGCCCTCGGTGACCGTCTCGGTCACGGGGACGGTCGGATACCGCTCCCGCCAGGGGCGCAGCACCGCTGTCAGGATGCCCTTCACGTCGGCAGGCGCCCGCGCCGGCGGCTGCGGGTCGGATGCCGGAGCTTCGGGGGCCGCGAGCCGAAGGGGCACCGACGGACCGGGGGTGGGCCGGAGCGGTGTCCGGACGGCATGGATCACCCGCAGACCGGTACCGCGCCGCCGGGCGGTGTCGAAGGCGAACTCGATCAGTTCGTCGCAGGGATGCCCGATGTGCAGCCCCAGGACGACCTCACGGTAAGGCGTTCCGGGGATCTCCTCCGGAGCGATGCCGTCCACGGCCGGCAAGTGCTCGTCGGCGGCGCTCCGCCCCGCCCGTACCAGGACCACGGGGTGGGCGGACCGGGCGACAACGCGCTGGGACACGGACCCCGTCACAAACCCGCCCACCGGCCCCAGCCCGAGTGAGCCGAGGACCAGCATGTCGGCATCGGCCGCGGCGGCGACCAGCGCGGCAACCGTCGCCTCGCGCACAAGGCGCTCGGTGATTCGCAGACCGGGATGGGCCGAGCGAACGCTGCGCACGGCCTCCGCGAGGGTCAGCTCGGCCCAGTCGTGCTCGGTGCGGTGCGAAGGAACGTATGGGGCGGGGCGGGCGGGGCGGTGCCAGGCGCGCACCACACTGAGCCCGGTGCCCCGCCGTTGGGCTTCCTGGGCCGCCCAGTGGGCGGCCGCGAGGCTCGTGGGCGATCCGTCGACCCCCACCGCGATGGCATGCGGCATGACGCGTCCCCTCCCGAGTCCGTGGACTTCCAGATGTCTTCGAGCATCCCGTCGGCATGCGGGAAGGCACAGGGGCCGTCCAGCTCAGGTACGAGGCCCTCCGGCCCCGCGGGTACGGAGGGCACACACCAGGGCCGACCGGGACCCCGGGAGCGACTGGCGACGCTACAGCCCCCCGTGGCCGGGCCCCGTGGCCCCTGCTGTCAGGGCCGGATGGGTCCTGGAAGCAGGGCAGTGCGCACAGCAGCCTTGAGGCATCGTCGGAACGATCACAAGGAGTCGGACACATGACCGCCGAGGACATCGACATCGAGGGTGTCGGCGCAGCCGTGCGGGTGCGGACCGAGGGCGATGTGGAAGAGGAGTCGCTCGCGTACCTGCGAGAGAAGGTCGGCGCCGTACTCGGCCGTCCCGGACTTCCGCCCGTCAGCGGTGAGGTGCACCTCACCAGGGCGGCAGCCCACCACGTCGAGTTTCCCTGGGCCGCCGTCGCCGAGATCCAGATGGGCGCCGACCTCGTCGTCGTGCACGCCCGCGAGGCGAGCGCCCGGGAACTCGCCGACCGGCTGCACGACCGGCTGCGCGGCCGCATGGAACGCGCTCGGCGCCGCCGGAACACTGCCCACAGGACGGCCGCGCCACCCCCGTGGCGCGGCGGCCCGCAGCAGTAGTGGAAGCGCCCGGTCTCCGCACCCGATCCGGCGGGGAGCGGGGCCGGTCCGATCCCCGTTCCCCACCGCACTGGTGAAGTGACCCACTCGACGGCGGGACGCGGCAAGTTGCCGGCGTCCGGCGTGGGCCCAACGGCCCGACCCCGGTGGTGAGTCGGTCCCCGGTCGGCCTTCCCCCGATGGCTGGTCGACCCATGTGAGAACTCACTCCCGACTGTCACCTTCGTGAACGTCACGACGAGGACGGAGGGCGGATCGATGGACGGCGGCAGACCTGCGACGAAGCGGCTCTGGAGATGGCGCGACAACCCGCTGCGACGGCGCGACGACATCCTCGAAGCCTGGATCATGCTGGCCGTGTGGGCGGTTATCGCGGTGGGCGGTACCGTCATCGGACTGGTGACGGCGCACGCGGCCGACGAGGTGTTCGCCCGGCAGCGCGCCGAGCGCCATTCCGTGCGCGCTGTCCTCCTCGACGACGTACCCCGGAATGTCACGGGAGACGGCGCCGCCGGTGACCGGATCACGGCGCGAGTTCGCTGAACAGGCCCCGAAGGCTCCACCCACACCGACGAGGCCCTGGTGGAATCCGGGCTGAAAGCCGGCACCAGGACCGTCATCTGGACGGATGGCCGGGACGAGATCACCGCCGAGCCACTGACTCCGATGGAAGCGTCCATCGAGGCCGGCGCCCTGGCCACCGTGGCCGCTCTCGCCTTCGCCGGCATCGCCTTCGGCGCCGGAACCCTCGCACGGTGGAGGCTCGACCGGCGGCGCATCGACCAGTGGGGCACGGACTGGGACCTGGTCGGCCCGCGATGGGGGCACAGGACCGGGTGACACCCGCGCGTTGCGGCGCCAAGCCGTTCGAGCACCCCGCTGGTTCCGCCTCCATGGTCGTGTCCGCCGACTCCACGGCGATCCGTGTGGCAAGGGGTTTGCCGTCCAGGGTTCGACACGACGCCGCTGCTTCCGTCGCGCGAGCGTTTTCGTGGGCCCCGGACGTCGTGCCGGGCGGCCCGGCCACGGGGCCGGGTGGCCCATCGCCCGGCACGGGGCACCGGAGCACGTTGGACGTGGCAGATTCGTACGCCCTGACTGGAGGCACGTCATGAACGCTCCCGCCACGGCCGGCATGCTCCAGGCGCTGCCGGCCGAGCACCGCCACCGGCTGATGCGTTTCGCCCGAGAGGTGTCGTTCCCGCAGGGCACCCGGCTCTTCGAGGAAGGCGGCAAGGCGGATCGATTCTGGATCATCCGTACCGGCAGCGTCACCCTCGACATGCACGTGCCCGGCCGCCGGGCCGCCGTCATCGAAACCCTCCGGCACAACGAACTCATCGGATGTTCCTGGTTGTTCACCCCGCACAGCTGGCACATGGGCGCCGAGACGACGAGCCCGCTACGTGCCTACGAGTTCGACGCCACCGCGATCCGCTCGATGTGCCGGGACGACCCCGCGCTCGGCGCGAGCGTCACCCAGTGGGTGGGCGATGTCCTCGCCCACCGCCTGCGCTCGGCCCGGACCCGGCTGCTCGCCCTCTACGCCCCGCATGGCGGCGGCCTCCTGTGACCGAGCCGGCGTCGAGCCGGGAGGGCGGGCCTTCACCACCATGCCCTGCCCCGTACCGCCCGCGATGTCACCGCGCGGCCTCGCCGGGACGGCACGGTGAAGGGCGAACAGCAACGGCCGTGCGATCAGCGCCACGGACGCGCAGATCGCGGCGGCCGCCGGCGCCGCCGCCCTCCCCCGAGATGAAACCCATTGCCGGAACTTGACCCGAGCGCCGACGCTCACGAGGCAACACCCGGGCACCCATCCCCCCTTCCCCGGCGGCGACTTGACAGGGAGGCCACATCTCGGAAAACCTCATCAAGCGAACATGACATTCACATTCACCTGGAGGTGATGCACGGCCATGCGCATCGCGTTCGTCGGCAAGGGCGGGAGCGGAAAGACCACCCTCTCCGGCCTCTTCGCCCGGCATCTGGCTCGTTCCGGCGCCCCGGTCGTCGCCATAGACGCCGATATCAATCAGCATCTGGGGACCGCCCTCGGGCTGGACGAGGACGAGCTGCGCGAGACCGTCCCGCTCAGCACACGCCTCACCGAGATCAAGGAGTACCTGCGCGGCGACAACCCCCGCATCCCCTCCGCCGAGGCCATGGTCAAGACCACTCCGCCGGGCACCGGCTCCCGTCTGCTGCGCCCGCTCGGCACCGATCCGGTGCACACCCGCCACATCCGGGAAGTCGCCGGAGTCGGGCTGCTGACCACCGGTGTGTTCACCGAGGAGGATCTCGGCGTCGCGTGCTATCACTCCAAGCTCGGTGCCGTCGAGCTGTATTTGAACCATCTGGTGGACGACGCCGGGGAGTACGTCGTCGTCGACATGACCGCCGGGGCCGACTCCTTCGCCTCCGGGCTCTTCACACGCTTCGACATGACCTTCCTGGTCGCCGAGCCCACCCGCAAGGGCGTGTCCGTCTACCACCAGTACAGGGATCACGCCACCGAGTTCGGCGTGCCCTTGGCCGTGGTCGGCAACAAGGTGACCGGCGAGGACGACCGGCTCTTCCTCAAGGAGCACATCGGCGACGACCTGCTGGTCTGCTTCGGCCACTCCGACTGGGTCCGCGCCCGCGAGCAAGGCCGCCACACCGGCGTCCTCGAGCCCGAACACCGCCTGGCGCTCGATGAGCTGCGGACCGCCGTGGACTCGCGCACCAAGGACTGGGAGACCTTCCAGCGGCAGGCGATCGAGTTCCACCTGCGCAACGCTCACGCCTGGGCGAACCGCTCCACGGGCCAGGACCTGAGCACCCAGATCGACCCGGACTTCCGGCACGGGCCGACCGCACTGCCCGGAAATCACACACCAGGGGCCCACGCCGGGACCCCCGGCTGAGCACCACGCTTCATCACCCCGTAACCGACCGATGGGACACCGATCCGCCATGTCGCTGAACGTCACGCCGGAACTCCTCGCCCAGGCCGAGCAGGGCGAGATCCGTGAACAGGACTTCGTCGCCACCGTCCGGGAATCGCTGCCGTACGCCTACGAGCTCATCGCCGGACTGGCGGGCTCGCTCCGCGAGGGTGACGCCGAGTTCGCGGACAACCAGACGCCGCCCCCGTCCGAGGCCGAGCGTGGCCAGCTACTGCGCGCGCTCGCCAGCGACGCCATCCGCGGCAGCCTGGAACGCCACTTCGGCGTCACCCTGGCCTTCATGAACTGCCACCGGGTGGCCGTCTTCCGTCCGGGCACCGAGGAAGGTCCGACCTACACGAGGTTCACCTCGACACGGTCCCAGATCCTCAACCAGTCCCCCGAGTTCCGCGACTGCTGACCTGCATGACGAGACGACCGGCACCCCGGTGGAGCGTGACCCCGCCGAGGTCACGCTGCACGTGGGCGTTCGAGGCCAAGGGCGACTACACACTCACCTTCCAGGCCACCGGGACGCTCACGGATGGCACGACGGTGAACTCCGGGGCCGTGGACCACCACTTCACCGTCGGCTGACAGCCGCATCCCCGGCCCGCACCGTTCCACCCCGGGGGTGATCGCGGCAGCCGCTCGTCCTATCGCCTCCCCGCGGCTGCCGCACATGGGGCCGGGTCACGAAGTACTCACGTGACCCGGCCCCACCATGCGCTCGGTCGAGCGCCCGCACAGAGCAGGGGCCGGCGGCGGGTCGGAGGGCCGAGCCCGTCAGCCGCGCCGCCCGCCCGCAGCGGTCATCGATCCTGTGCGTTCGCGTTCTCAGCGGCGGAAGCCGCCGGACGGCCCTTGCGCTGCCGCGCCGCAACGACGGCCAGGAGGGCCAGCACGACCACCGCGATGCCCCCGCCCACCGACCAGGCCACCACCGACAACGAGCCGGACCCCTTCTCGTCCGCGGCAGCGGCCCTCTCCGCGCCTGCCACCTTCAGCACGGGAACGCCTCCTTCGGCAATCACCTCTCCGCGGGCGTCAGTGACAGAGGCCATGATCTGGGCGCCATTCCATTCAGCGGGTACGGTGCGCTCCATCGTCACCCCGCGGGCATGGGCGACCTTGGTGAAGGGGTTCTCCGCGTTCTGGCGGACGTACCACGAGATGGAGTAGTCCTTCCCCGCGCCCTTCACCTTCGCGGTGAACTCCGCCTTTTCACCGGCCCTGAGCGTGTCGGCGCCCTGGACCTCGACAGCGGCCGACGAGTCACCGCTCTCCTGCCCCACGGACAGGGTGACCGGCGCGGACTCCGCGAGTACCGCGTGGTCCGCGTTGAAGAGGCGGGCGACGATCTGCGCGCCGTCGAGGTCGGCCGTCACGGGCAGTTCCTGGTCCGCGAGCCGGGATTCCTCGATCCACTCGAAGGCGCTCTCGCCCCGCCGCTTCAGGTACCAGTGGTAGTGCTCGTCGTCAGTCTCAGGGCTCTGCTCGGACACAAAGCGAGCGGTGTCTCCCACCTCATACGTCCCGCGGTCCGACTTGACACCGAGCCGCGTAGTGGGCTCGAGGGCCCGTACGTGCACAGTGGTCGGCTTCGAGGTCTGGACGGCCTTACCGCCCCGCAGGAGTTGCGCGTACACCCGCGCACCGTCGAGCGCGCGGTCCGGCTTCGTGGTGTAGGTCGCGGTGTCCTGCTCGGGATCCTGGGCGAAGGCCCTTTCGCCCTTCTTCTTCAGGAACCAGCGGTAGCGGGTGTCCTCGTCGGCCATGCCCGAGGCGGCCGTGACGTTGATCGTCTGTCCTACGAAGTACTCCCCGTCCACCTTGTCCGGCGTCAGCAGAAGGCCATCCGCGTCCTTGCTGTAGTGCCTGACCTTCTGAGGAGTGGGCGCGTTCTGTTCCGCGGGGACCGGGCCGACGATGAAGCGTACGGTGGCGGTGTCTTCGAGAGCTTTGCCGTTGGCGAGGGTGACGTGGACGGTGAAGTCGATGTCGTACGTCCCCTGGTCAGTGAAGATCCAGTTGGCGTGAGTATGCGACCCGACCTCCCCCGACACATGTGTGAACGCCGAGCCGGGCACGATCAGTTGGCTGACCTTCTTGTTCCCGAACCCCCCGGGCTGAGTGACGGCGAACGTCGGGGATTTCGCGTCGCCCGCGTAGGAGAAGCCCGCGAAATCCATGCCGACCGTCCCCTTGAGCGTTCCCTGAGGAATGCCCTCGAAGGACCAGCCGGGCCAGACCACGGACATGTCCTGGGTCTGTGAACTCATCCACGCGTCCGAGCCCGGCTCATCGAGGAAGGCGTACTCCTCCGGCAAGGTGATGCGCGAGGTCTTGGTGTCGGGTATGTGCAGGGCCAGCTCGTCGGGATCGGCTTCGCCGTCATCCGTCAGCGAACGGATGTCCAGGTCACCGTCCTTGATGACGGGGTAGACGGCGTCGACATGTTCACCGGCGCCCAGCAGGCCGCGATGGTCGGCCGGCCCGGATGCCGCGTGGGCCGGCGCGGCGACCGCGAGAGCGAGCACACCCCCCAACGAGAGCAGTGAAAGAGCATGACGGGCGCGTAGAGCGATGCGCCCCGGAGACAGTGCCATGGGTTCCTTCCGAAAGGCGGTCCCTCCACACGAACGGACCGCAGCGATGGAGTAATGGTGATCGTTTTCAATAATTGACGGCGGACAGGACCATGAGCAGGCCCGGCGTCACCGCGATATCGCTCATCGCGGGCCCAAGTCGGTGCACCGGCGTCATCCGGCCGGAGTCCGCTCGACCAGCGCCGTATTGTCCGTCGGCTGCGCCGTGGCCGCCGCCACGTCGTCGGGTGCCAGTGCGTGTCCGCGGCGATGTGTCCTGGCCGTGAGGAGACCGTGTCGCGGAGCGAGAAGCCAGCACACGATGAACACCCCGGTGACGACGAGGACGATGAGCCCGCCCGCGGCGAGGTTGTAGGCGTACGACAGGTAGAGGCCCAGCACCGCGGAGCCGGCGCCGATGGCCGGTGCGAGGGCCATCATGACGCCGATCCTGTCGGTGAGCAGTCGCGCACACGCCGCAGGGGTGATCAGCAGGGCCAGGACCAGGATGTTCCCGACCGCTTGGAGGGAGATCACCACCGTGACCGTGACGAGTGCGTAGAGCACGACGTCCAGGGCGAAGACCGGCAGACCCATCGCCGTCGCCGTCTCCCGGTCCAGGCTCACTGTGACCAGTTCCTTGTGTACCGCCCCGGCGATCAGCAAAAGGATCAGGCCCATGACGGCTACGGTGACGACATCGCCGTCGCTGATGCCGAGGATCTGTCCGAACAGGAACGACTCGAGCGAACCGCTGTAGCCGGGCGCGGTGCTGAGGATGACGATGCCCAGCCCGAACGCGGCGGCGAAGAACACGCCGATGACGGTGTCCTCTTTCAGCCGTCGGTTCTGGGAGAACACCGCGACCGCGAGTGCGGTGAGGAGCCCGGCGACGGCACCGCCGAGGACCAGGTTGAACTGGAACACGAAGGCGATCGCCACTCCGGGGAAGACCGAATGGGAGACGGCGTCCCCGATGAAGGCCATCCCCCGCAGAACGACATGCGCACCGACGACACCCGAGACGATGCCGCACATGACGGCCACCGCGAAGGCCCGCCGCATGAACAGGTGCTCCCATGGGCCGGTCAGGAAGTCCACGACACTGTTCATCGGGTCACCCCCAAAGAGGTCAACAGCTGGTCGGACTTGGCCACGCCGAACGCGCGCAGCCAGACGGCGGGGTCTCGCAAGGTGTCCGGAGGCCCCTCGGCGATGACGGTCTTGTTGAGCAGACACAGCCGGGTGGCCAAGTCCGCGGCTGCGGGCAGGTCATGGGTGGTCATCAGCAGCGCCTTGCCTTCGTCGCTCAGCTGTGAGAAGAGGGAGGTCAGAAGCTCCTGGGTGGGGACGTCCAGGCCCGTGAACGGCTCGTCGAGCAGGAGCAGCCTCGGCCGCAGGGCCAGGGCGCGGGCGACCAGGACACGCTGGCGCTGTCCCCCGGACAGCTCGCCGATGGGCCGGTGGCGCAACTCGGTCATGGCCACGCGTTCCAGCGCCTCGTCGACGGCCTCGCGGTCGGCCGCGCGGGGGCGGCGCAGCCATCCGATGCGGTGGGTGCGGCCGGTCAGTACGGCCTTGGCCACCGGGAGCGGGAAGTCCCAGGCGAACTCATGACGCTGGGGGACGTAGCCGACCGTGCCACGGCTGCGGTCGGCGGGCTGTCCGTCGAGGTGGATGGAGCCGGTGCGGGGGGTGAGGAGGCCCAGGATCGCGCGCAGCAGCGTGGTTTTCCCGGCGCCGTTGGGCCCGATCAGTCCTACGAGATCGCCGACACGCACCGTGAGGTCGATGTCCTTCAGGGCGAGACGGCCGCCCAGATCAACGGCGACGGAGCGTACGTCCAGCACCGGGGTTTCGCTCGTGGCCGTGTCGGTCACTGCCCCTCCCCTTCCTCGCGGGCGGCGTTCTCGGCTCGGGAGGGTGCGGTCCGTCCTCTGTTTCGGCCGCGACGCCACGTCAGGGTGGCGGCGACAGCCACCACCGCGGCGGCGGCGGCGCCCGCACCCCACCACAGGGGCGCGGCTGAATCGTTGGTGTCCGATGGCTCCGCCGTGTCGGCGTCGATCGGCGGTGTGGTCCTCTTCTCCGCGGGCGACTTGGCGACGAATGCCCGCCGCGGGTCCTGAGGTCCGACGGAGAACCGCAGCGTGCGCTCGCTCCGGTGGCTCTTTCCGTCCTTCGTCTTCGCCGACATCCTCACGCCGAGGAGATATGTGCCGGGCTCGGTGAAGGCCCAGTTGCCGTGGACGTGGCTGTTGGCCTCGATGCCGGTCTCTTGCGGGAGTTCCTTCCGTCCATCGAAGAGGATCTTCGGGGTGCCGAAGCTGCCGTTGAGGAACAGCACGAAGTCCCCGGGCCCCTTGACGCTGGTGAGCCGCCAGTTCACCTCCCGGTCGACGGAGGCGGCGACCTCGGGTTCCTGGCTGTTCCAGCCGGGCCACAGCACGCCGGCCTGTTGAACCTGCGGCAGGAGCCACACCGGGTCACCCGGTGCGCCGAGGAAGCCGAACTCCTTGCTCTCGGGGACTTCGATCTTCGCCGTGTCCTTGACATGAAGAACGACATCAGCGGCCTCCCGCCACGTCGCGGGCTTGGTCGTGTCGTCGCGGATCTGCACGGTCCAGCGACCGTGGTCGAATCGCGGGCCGATATCGACGTGGCCGTCCGCGATGACCGTCCGCCCCGTGCCGGTGTCCGGCATGGCCTCGGCCCCCGCCCCCGGGGCCGGAGACTCGGCGGCCGCGGAAAGTGCCGGGGTCCATGCCACCAGGAGCGCCAGAGCCGAGGCCCTGGCACCCGTGCGCATCGTGGTGGTGTTCACTTCTTCGTGCCTCCGAGGCAGGAGCGAAGCTCGTCGGCGTTGTGCCGCATCATGTCGGTGTAGTGCCGGATGTCCTTGTCGAAGGCGTCGCCGTAGAGTGTGCAGACCCTCACGTGCTGGTCCCGGGCCACCTGAGTGAGCACTGTCGCGCGCTGGACCAGGTTGGGTTCCATGAACACGGCGGGGACCTTGAGGTTCTTGATCGTGCGGGACAGCTTCTCCACATCGTCCGCGCTGGGTTCCTGCGCCGGGTTGGGCACGACGAACCCCGCCACCTTCATGCCGTAGGCGTCGGCGAGGTATCCGAAGGCGTCGTGGGTGGTGATCAACTGCCGTTTGTGCGCGGGGATCTGCCCTATCCGAGCGCGGACGTAGTCATCCAGCCGATCCAGTTCCTGCTCATAGACCCGGCTGTTGCGGTCATAGATCCGCGCGCCCTTGGGATCCTCCTTTTTCAGGGTGTCACGGATCAACTGCGTGTATGCCTTGGCGTTCTGTACGTCCTGCCACAGGTGCGGGTCGATCTCACCGTGCACATGCTTGCCCAGGACGGCCTGCGGCAGTTGATAGATCTCCGACCCCGGTTCGCCGAGGAAGGCGAACCGCTTCCCGGCAGGGACCTTCTCCAGGGCCCGGTTCGGCACGTCGATGACGACATCGCCGGAAGGTATCTCCTCCTGCTTCCCGCCCTTGGCGCGCAGGTCGGTGAATGCCGATATCTCGCCGGAGTCGATGTTGACCGTCAGGTCGGTGTGTCCGTCGTCGAGGATGGTGTCCCCGGGACCGGCCGCGGTGTGCGGGTCGACGCCCACGGCGAAGGTGAACGTGCCCGTGCCGATCGGCTGGGGGGCTTTGCCGCCGGGATTCCGCAGTTTCGCCTCAAGGCTCAGCTTGTACACACCGGGCTTGGTGAACGCCCAGTTCAGATGGGTGTGCGCGGCCGGCGGCAGACTGGTGGTGTCCTTGGTGGTGAGGCCGTCCGCCGAATTGAAGTAGACGTTCGGCTGGCCGAGGGACTCCGTCAGATAGGCCACCAGCTCACCGGGTCCCTGCACATCGGTGGCCGACATCAGGATGTCCGAGGAACGGGTAGCGCCCCGCGCTTCACCTTCACCGCGCACGCGCAGACCCAGCCAGAGCACGTCCAGGCCGACGTCCTCGACCAGGGGAATGACGTTGGCACCGTAGGTTTCCGACGCTTCGGCGAGTGAGACGTTCGGGGTGCCCTTACGGGCGTTGGAATCCACCGTCTTGATCAGCGCGTGCTCTTCGAGAAGCAGATGGTTGGTGAACGTGACGTCGGCCTTGGAGACCGCGTTCGCATCCGCCGGGGTGGGCTCGTAGGAATGCGGGTCGCCGCCGGGTGGCACGATCGAGTTGACTTGTACGCGGTCGCCACCGACCTCTCGTACCAGGTCGGCGAGGACTTCTGTGGTGGTCACCACTCGCAGTGCCGCGTCCGGGTTCTCGGGTTCGGCGGCGGGGCGGGCGTTGCCCTTGCACCCTGCCACCGCTACACCGAGAACAGCGGTGGCGGCCAGCGTCCGTAGGGCGGATCCGGCTGTACGCATGATGAAGAAACTCCCAGCGAGCAGGGGGCGGCGCCGGGCCGGAGAACCCGGCCCGGCGGAGGGAACGGAGTGTTCGCGCCGCGAGACACGGCA
Source organism: Streptomyces malaysiensis subsp. malaysiensis (assembly GCF_040653035.1). Lineage (NCBI taxonomy): Bacteria > Bacillati > Actinomycetota > Actinomycetes > Kitasatosporales > Streptomycetaceae > Streptomyces > Streptomyces malaysiensis. The sequence goes on along the minus strand of NZ_JBEZNG010000022.1, from coordinate 153,220 downwards.
CCGCGAACGCTCCGTTCCGTTACCGGTGGTCTTTGCCGGCGGGCGCCATACGGCGCCTGCCGCGGCTGATCCCGACCGCGGCCGCGCCGCCCAGTACGAGGACACCGGCGCTCAGGGCAAGAGGAATCGCCGCCGCGCCGCCGGTGTGGGCGAGGCTGCCGCCGGGACGGTCACCGCCGCCAGTCGCCGCCGAGCCGCCACCGCTGCTGCCCGAACCGGTCGAACCACTGTCCGCGCGAGACCCGGAGTCACTTCCACCATCGGCATCGCCGGTCCCACCGGGAGAACCGCCATCGCGGTCACCGCCTCCCGGAGTGACGGCCCCCGGATCGATGTCACCGACCGCGAACGTGTACGTCCGCGTGTCGGACGTGGTCCGCCCGTTCGGCAAAGTACCGCTGAGCTGGAAGGTCACCGAGTAGACACCCTCCGCTCCGAAGCCCCAGTTGGCGTGGGCGTGCACACCGAGGTCGACCTTCCGGGTGTCGGGCAGCCCGTCCTCGCTGCTGTAGAGGACATGCGCGCCGCCCAGTCCGGCGGTCTCCCAGATCGCCAGCGGACCCGGGCCATCGACCTTGGTGAGCTTCATATCGACCGGCCCCTTGAGGTCACCGGAACCCAGAGCCTCGGTGTTCCATCCTGCCCAGACCACACCCTGCTTCTGTACCTGAGGGATGAGCCAGAAGTCGCTTCCCGTCTTCCCCAGGAAGGAGTAGGCACGGCCGGCGGGGACCTTCTCCTTCGCCTTCGGATTGACGTGCAGCACGACGGAGGACGGTTCGCGCCAGATGACGTCGGCCGGGTTGCGGCTGTCCTTGAACAGGGTTCGTAGCTTGCCGCTCACCATCTTCCCGGCGATCGCGTCAACATGACCACCATCGATGACGATGCGCTCGTCGAGTACGTCACCGGCCGCGGCTTCCGCCGCCGAGGCGGGTCCACTTTCGGCGACGGCCCCCACCGAGACGAGCCCGGTCGCAACCAGGGCCAGCACCCCCACCACACCCGCAGATCGCGTAACTGATCTCATTGCCCCTCATCCGCTGTTGTGGCCGCCCTCATCGGTCGGGCGCCAAGAATCGGCCTTTCCTCCGTCCCCCGCACGCGGCCACGTGATCGTCGGCGGAACGCTCATACGCAGCGCCGCGGGTAGGGCAACACGACCCCTGGCCTCGGCATGACCACGGCAACCCTAGATGAGATGGTAATCATTTTCAATAGTGATGGCCCGCGGGTGGCGACCGTGGCCGATACGCCGGGCCGATGGCGTTCACCGCCGGGGCAGCGGGGCCAGGCGCACGTCCGGTCTGCCGTCCGGCCCTTGGGTCACGGTGGCGTGGACTCGGTAGACGCGTTCCAGGAGGCGCGGGGTGAGCACCGTGGTGGGAGGGCCGGCCGCGACCACGCGGCCGGCGTCGAGAAGTACCAAGTGGTCGCAGTAGCGGGCGGCCAGGTCGAGTTCGTGGAGCGCCGCGACGACCGTGGCATCGGTGCGCGAGAGCATCTGCATGAGGTCGAGCCGGTGGCTGATGTCCAGGTGGTTGGTGGGTTCGTCGAGCAGCAGGGCGGGGGTCCGCTGGGCCAATGCCCGGGCGATGTTCACCCGTTGCCGTTCGCCGCCGGAGAGGGTGCCCCACGACCGTTCGGCGAGCGCCGTGACGTCCATCGCCGCCATGGCCTGTCCGACCGCCCGGACGTCCTCCTCGGTCGTGGCCGAGCGTCCGCGGTGCGGGGCCCGGCCCAGCATGACGACCTGCGACACGGTCGTGTCGAGGTCCGGGGCGGTCTCCTGGGTGACGAAGGCCAGTCGGCGGGCGACGTCGCGCCGTTTCAGGGCCGTGACGTCGGACCCGTCCAGCAGCGCCTGCCCGGACGAGGGGCGGCGCAGACCGGCGAGGAGGCGCAGCACGGTGGACTTGCCCGAGCCGTTCGGCCCGATCAGAGCGGTGAAGCGCCCGGGCGGCACGGCGAAGGTGACGCCGTCGACGACCGCGCGGCCGCTTGCCGTCCACTCCAGGGAGCGGGCGGCGTGCGCGGTGCCGGGGCCCGTCATGGCGTGGCCGTTCGTCTGCGCAGCAGCACCGCGAAGGCCGGAACGCCGATGAGCGCGGTGAGCACGCCGACCGGCATCTCCTGGGCGCCGAAGGCGCTGCGGGCGGCCGTGTCCGCCCATATCAGGAAGACCGCGCCGAGCAGGGCCGAGGACGGCAGCAGTATCCGGTGGGACGCTCGCGTGAGCATCCGTGCCGCGTGCGGGACCAGCAGGCCGACGAAGCCGATGGCGCCGCTCGCCGCGACGAGTGCGCCGGTGACGACGGCGGTCGTCCCGTACAGCGCCATCTCGGTGCGGCGCGGCGAGAAGCCCAGGGTCGAGGCGGTCTCCCGGTCGAAGGCGAGTGCGTCGAGATGGCGGGCGTACCGCAGGCAGACCAGCAGACCGGCGGCGGTGGTGGCGGCGCACACTCCCACCGAGGTCCAGTCGGCCGAGGCGAGCGAGCCGAGCAGCCAGAAGGTCACCGCCCTGGTGCGTTCGGCGTCGCCGGAGCGGACGACGACGAGGCTGGTGAGCGCGCTGAACAGCTGGGACGCGACGACACCCGACAGCACCACCTTGGTCGCCGAGCCGAGCGAGCGGCCGAGCAGGAGCAGGACACAGCCGAAGGCCGCCATCGCACCGGTGAAGGCTCCGAGGGGCAGGCCGAGGGAGCCGACGCCGAGCACCAGGACCAGGACCGCTCCGGTGGACGCTCCGGCCGAAACGCCGAGGAGATAGGGGTCGGCCAGCGGGTTGCGGGTCACGGCTTGAAGGACCGTGCCGCTCACCGCGAGTCCCGCCCCCACCAGCGCGGCCAACAGGACGCGCGGCAGCCGCAGGTTCCACACGATGCTGTCGCGCAGCGGCGGCATCGCCTCCCATGGCGCCCCGAGGTGGGCGCCTATGGTGCGGGCCACGTCCAGCGGCGGTATGTCGGCGCTGCCCGTGCCGACGGCGACGAGCACGGACAAGGGCAGCAGAGCGGCGCAGCAGACGAGGACGAGCGTGCTCCGGGCGAGCATGCCCCGCCGATCCCCTGCCCTCGTGGTGGCAGTTGTCATCGGCGGGCGAAAACCACGTAGTCGTCGAGGTACTGCCATACCGTCCCCACCTCGGCGAAGCCCGCGGTGCGCAGGGCCGAGAGGTGGAAGTGGAGCGGGGCCAGCGGCTGCGGCGGGCGGTCCGTGAACCGCCGCTCGCGTTCGGCGGCGAGCGGGGGCATGCCCGGCTGGGCCACCGCGAGTTCGTACCAGGCGTCCCAGGTGTCGGCCCCGGCGGCGAACGCCGTGCGCCGCACCTCGGCGTCGTGCCGGTCGGACAGGGCGCCCAGGGTCTCGTTCCCGGGCCCGTAGCGCAGGTGGTCGGCGTTGAGGAAGATCGCGCCCGGCGGCAGCAGGCCGGCCAGCGCGGTGTGGACACGCAGCAGTTGGGACGGGGACAGCCAGTGCAGGGCCGTCGAGGAGACGACGGCGTCGATCCTCTCCCCGGCCAGCGGGTCGGCCCAGTCGGCCCGTACGAGGTCGGTGTCCACGACGGTGGCCCGGTCGCCGTACTCCGCGAGCACGTCACCGGCGAGCCGTAGCAGCACGGGGTCGTAGTCGACGGCCGTCACCCGCGCCTGGGGGAAGGCACGCAGGACGCGGTCGGCCAGGGAACCGGGGCCGCAGGCGAGGTCGAGCACATGGAACGACTCGGGCAGGCCGAGGCGCAGTACGTCCAGCATCGCCTGGAAGCGCAGCTCCCGGTGGGCGACGTAGGCGCTTTGCTGGGCGTCCCAGCGCTCCAGGAGAGCGCGCGGGGGCAGAGCGGCGGTGTCGGTCATGCGGGTGTCCTTCGATCGGTGGGAGTGGGTGGCGTCAGCCGTAGAGTGCGGTCAGTCCCTTGCTGAGCGCCTCCGCCAGGCCGACGCTGCGAATGGAAGGGTCCATGGCCGAACCGGGGACCACGATGAAGCGGTTGTTGCGCACGGCGTCGAGCCGTGAGGTGACCGGGTTGGCGCGCAGGAACCGCTTCTTCGCCTCGGCGCTGTCCCCGTCCCCTCCACGGGTCAGATCCGCCAGCACGATGACGTCGGGGTCGCGCTCGGCTATCTTCTCCCAGTTGCCCGCCGGCCACTTCTGGTGGATGTCGTCGAAGGCGTTGTCCACCCCTGCCAGCTCGCTGACCGTCGAGGGCAGTCCGCCGTGTCCGGCGATGTAGGGCGTGGCGGTGCCGGAGTAGTACCACATCAGCTTCGCGCCGGTGTTCTTCGGTGCCTCGCGCACCGCTCGGTCGAGCCGGGCGCGCAGGTCCTTGACGGTCTTCTCCCCGCGCGGCCCGACGCCGAAGACGGCGGCGATGTCCTTGATCTCGTCGAAGACGGCGTCGAAACGCACCTCGTCGGGTGTCAGTCCGGGGGATTCGCAGTCGTGGGCGGAGAGGTAGGCCGGCACGCCGAGCTTCTTCCAGTCGGCCCGGGGGCCCGCCGCCTCGTCGGCGTATGCCGAGGAGAGCGTGGAGTAGAGGAAGTCCGGCTCCTTGGCGAGGACGGCCTCGTGGTCGGGGTATTGCTTCGCGAGCACCGGGACCTTCCTGTACTCCCTGGCCAGCGAGGGGAGCACGGGATCCGTCTGGTAGGAGGTGCCGATCATCCGGTCGGCCAGCCCCAGGCTGAGCATGATCTCCGTCGCGTTCTGTTCCAGGGAGATCGCCCGCTCGGGGGGAGCGTGCACTCTCGTCTCCAGGCCGCAGCTGGTCACGACCGCGCCGGACGGCCGCGCCGTGTCCCGGGCCCCGGACGCGGCCGTTCCGCTCGCGCCGCAGGCGGCGAGGCCGGGGAGCAGCAGGCAGACACCCAGCAGCCCCTTGATGCGAATGGTTTTCATATTCAGGACGATACCCGCGGCAAGGAGCCACCGGATCACCCGGGCGGCCCACCCGTACGGGCGTCACAGGTCTCCCCGACGTGCCGTCAGCTGCCCTCTCCCATCGGAGCGTTGACGGACCCGCGCCCCTGGGACTGGAGCCTCCGGAGCCGGAGCCGCCGACCGGAATGTGTGCAACATCACTCAGCTTCGACGCGATGAAACGGTGTCCCGCCAAGTGGTGTCGCGGCGCTCTCCGGATGGCCCCTGCCATGGGGCGGCCATCGCGCAACTCTCCGAGTGGCGAAGCTCGTTGCGGTCCGCGCCCGCCGCCTCTCACCGTTCGAGGACGACATCACCGCGCTCGACGCCCATCCCACGGACGCCCGGCACGCCGACCTCGTCCATCCAGTGCCGCGACTGTTGACGTACCCAGGCCGTAGCCGGTAACTGTTTACGAGTCATCTTCAAACCGGTTTAGACGTCGGCGTGCACCAAGCCGAAGCCGTGACCGAATCAGCACCCGGAAGACCTCGTCAACCGACACACACCCCCCACGGCAACGTTGTCAGGATCTGAGTGCGCCCAAAGGAGTCCGCATGACAGAAAACGGAGTCGTACCCCTCCCCGATCGACGTCGCGTCCTGCTGGGGGGCCTCGGGCTCGCCGCCGGTGTCGCCGGGCTGACGCTGTCAGTGCCGGCTCTCGCGCGGGCTGCCGAAGCCGGTGGGAGTCAAGCGGTGACGGATGACATTCAGCTCATCATCGAACGCCTGCAACAGCGGTTCCTTGCCCAGGGTGACCAGGTGAGGATCGCCAATGGCATCTTCCTCGCCCGTACGTCCGAGGCCCTGGCCTATGTCGAGTCCCTGCGCGCCGACGGCTCGTGGCCCAATGTGGACTACGCCGACACCACCAGTTCCGCCAACGGCCGGGTCTGGTCGCCGTATCACGCGCTGTACCGCATGATCGCCATGGCTCATGCCTACCGTGATCCGAATGCCGCGGGCTACGGCAAACCGGAGCTGATCGAGGCCCTGAACCGCGCGCTTCTCTACTGGGACAGTGTCAAACCGACCAGCACGAACTGGTGGGAAGTCGAGATCGGCAAGTCGATGGCCATGGGCCGGGTGTCGATCTTCGTCGGCGACGAACTCAGCGCCGAGGCGCGGGAGGTGACCTACGCCCACAACACCGGCCGTCTGGACCCGGTCGGGGCGAACGGCTCCTGGAGAACCGAGAACTACCTCTATGAGGCCGTCGCGAAGCACGCGACCGCCGACATCGAGCAGGGCTACGCCACCATGTCGCGGACGATCGCCGTCGACAGCAGCGGTGAGGTCACCGAGTCCGTGCAGGTCGACTCGTCCTTCTGGGCACATGGGGCGCAGCTCTACAGCGAGGGCTACGGCATGGCCCTGTTCACCATCGTCGCGGCCTGGGCCGATGTCGCGCGCGGCACCGGCTTCGCCTTCTCGTCCAAGGACATCGACGCCATCGCCTTCTACATCCTCGGCGGGACCCGCTGGCTGATCCGCGGGGAGATCGGGATGATGTACCTCGGGTACCGTCCCCCCAACACCATCGATGGCATTACGAGTTACGCGGCCGACTTCCTCGAGCCGCTCGACCGGATGGTCCGGGCCGATGAGAGAAACTCGGCGGCGTATCAGCGGCTCGCCGACAATATCCGCGGGAAGAGCCGGGAGAACGGCGTCACCGGGCATAAGTACTTCTGGCGCTCGGAGTTCTCCTCGCATCTGCGGGACGAGTACGGAATCTTCACCAGGGTCAATTCCCCTCGGATGAAGGGCAGCGAGTACCGCTCCACCTTCCGGCCCGAAGTCGGCAACGAGATCGACTGGAACGCCGCGGGAGCCACTTCGATCCAGGTCACGAACCGGGAATACGACGACCTCGTGCCCGCCTTCGACTGGTTCCACTACCCGGGTGTCACCGCGCCTTACACCAAGGTGACGACGCAGTCGAGCCCCGCCAACCGCGGCAGCTTCACCGGCGGTGTCTCCGACGGGCGCTACGGGGCGAGCGTCTTCACCCTCGACCGGTTCTCGACCACCGGGCGCAAGAGCTACTTCTACTTCGACGATGAGGTGGTCGCGCTCGGTGCCGGGATCAGTTCCACCTCACAGCATGCCGTCCATACGACGGTCAATCAGGGAGCGGCCAGGTCCAATGCCTCCGTCGGCGGCAAGGCCGTACGCCCGGGGACGGATTCCGCCGCCACCGGCGCCTCATGGGCGTACAACGACGAGATCGGCTATGTCTTCCCGGAGGGCGGGCCGTTGAAGGTCTCGAACAAGGAGCAGACCGGGAACTGGCTCGACCGTGATCCGGTGAAGCGAAATGCCTTCACCCTCTTCTTCGACCACGGCATCACCCCGGACGGAGCCAAATATGCCTACGTCCTCCTGCCCGGCGCGGCGCCCGAGAAGGTCCGCTCTTACGCGGCCGAGCCGGTCGTCCGGATCCTGCGCAACGACGAGCAGGTCCAAGCGGTCCGCCACCCGCGGCTGCGGCTGACGATGGCGACCTTCCACGCCGCGGGCTCCCTCGACCTGGGGTCGGGCCGCACGCTGCGGGTCGATCAGCCCTCCATCGTCATGCTCAAGGAGGACGGCGGTTCCGCCGTGGTGAGCGTCGCCAACCCCGACCAGCCCGGTCTGACGGTCTCCGTCACCCTCGCCGCACCCGGCCGCACCCGTCGCGCCGCCTTCCCGCTGGGCTCCGGCCCGAACCTCGGCAAGACGGTGACACAGCCCCTCAGATGACAGCACAGGCGTGAACCGGCTTGCGGCCGGCGGCTTCTCGCCGCCGGCCGCAAGCCGTGCCGTGCGTGGGGACCGTACACCCGCGACTGCGAAGAGCCGGTTCAGGTCGGAGGCGTCAGTCCGCGGTCCGCTCCAGAGCGGCCACGCCGATCGCGCTGTCCGCCATCCCGTAGAACACATGGACGGTCCCCGCGATGCGCTCGATGGCGGTCGGGAAGACAACGTTGCCAAGCGTTCCTACGGTCTCCTCGCGGATCTCCGGAGACAGCCACGGCTCCTGCGAGCGCGCCAGCACCCGCGCCGGATCGTCCAGGTCCAGCAGCATGCCCCCGGCCCGATAGACGGCGCCATGGCTGAGCTCGAAGCCCCTCGCGACCGGGCCCGTCACCCCGTGGTGGATGAGCAGCCAGCCCTCGGGCACCCGCAGCGGCGGCGGACCCGCACCGATCTTCGCCGCCTCGAACGGCATCTCCGGAGCGGCCACCGGAGCGGAGTGCCGCAGCGAGGTCAGCGCCGAAAGATCGCGGCGGGCCGCCTCGGCGTCCACGTACGCGATCCAGATCGACGGGCGGCCGTCGGCCACCCCGGCCGGGGCCGGGGCGCCCTCGCCCGGGCGCAGCCAGTCCAGGTCCCACATCGGCCGGTGCAGCATCGCGAAGCTCGGACGGCCGTCGGGGCCGGGCACGATCTCGGGGAAGAAGACCAGGTCCTTATTGGGGAAGAAGTTCAAGTCGGTGGACAGGTGTGACTGATAGGTGAAGTGCAGTGGGCCCAGACGGCGCCAGCTGACCGTGTCCGTGGAGACGGCCAACGCGGGCCGCGGGCCGAGCGGACCGTAGGCGACGTACGTCATGACGTGCACGCCCAGGTCGGGGATGAAGGTGATGCGGGGGTCCTCCACGCCGGCATTGTGCGCACCCCGCTCGAAGCCCTCGTCCGGGGACAGCACCACACCCTGGCGCTCGACGCCGACCGGTACGCCGTCCTCGATCACGACACGGGCGCGGCCGATCCGGGAGACATTGCCGGCCGCGACCATGCGGGGAAAGAGATAGAGCTCGCCGTCGGGTCCCCAGGCGGTGGCCGGATTGAGGACGCCCTCGGCCTCCAGGGGGTCGGTGGGATCGGCGTTCATGAGCACGCCGACCCGCTTGAGTGCGTACGGGAGCGCGGTTTCGGTGTTGCGCTGGGTCATACCTAGCCTTTGATCGCGGATCCGAGGTTGGCAGAGGTGAAGTGGCGCTGGAAGAGCAGGAAGAGGACGACGGCCGGCACCGCCAGCACGCAGGCACCGGCGAGCACAGCGCCCATGGGGTTGGCCTGGAAGGTGGAGTTGGCCTGGGAGTAGTTCGCCAGGCTGACCGCGAGGGGCTGCATCCCCTGGTCCTTGGTCACCAGGAACGGCCAGAGGAACTCGTTCCACGGGCCGATGAAGGTCACCAGCATGGCCGTGAGAATCGCCGGGCGCACCAGTGGCACCGCCACCGAGCGCAGGATGCGCAGCTCGCTCGCTCCGTCCATACGCGCAGCGTCGAAGATCTCGCGCGGGATCTGGAGGAAGTACTGGCGGAAGATGAGCACGGCGACGGAGTTGATGGCGAACGGCAGGATCATTCCGGCGTAGCTGTCGGCGAGGCCGAAGTAGCGCACCACCATCACGTAGAGCGGGATCATCAGCAGCTGGAACGGGATCGCCTGGACCAGCAGGACGAGCGCGAACACTATGCCACGGCCGCGGAAGCGCAGGATCGCCAGCGCGTATCCGGCCAACAGGCCGAAGACCAGCGTGCAGACCACCACCCCGACCGTCATGATCAGCGAGTTGGCCAGGGCGCCCAGCAGGCTGAACGAGTCGTCGATACCGGCGAGGTTGTCCAGGGTCAGGTTGCCCGGCTTCGGCAGCAGGCCGCCGAGGCTGGTGTCGCGCTTCTTCTGCAACGCCCCGATGAGCATGTAGTAGAACGGCAGCAGCGCGGCGATGGCGCCGAGGCCGAGCGCGGCGTAGCGCAGGATGCGGGTGATACGCGGGATGCGGGCCATATCAGTCCCTCTCCATGACGCGCCGGGCGACGGTCGCGATGATGAGCACGCCGGTGACCAGGATCAGTCCGATGGCGGCCGCGGCATCCGGCTCGCCCTGCTCGATGCCCCGCTGGTAGACCAGCAGCGCGGGGGTGAGCGAGGCGCCGCTCGGGCCGCCGCCGGTGAGCAGGAACGGCTCGGTGAAGATCTGCCCGGCGGTGATGATCGACAGCAGGATGACGAGCGAGGTGACGGGCCGGACGGCCGGCAGGGTGACGGCCCGGAACGCCTGCCAGCGCCCGGCTCCGTCGGTCACCGCCGCCTCGTGCAGCTCCTTGGGCACGTTCTGTAGCGCGGCGAGGTAGAGCAGGACGTAGAACCCGAGCTGCTTCCAGGTGACGTAGACGGCGATGAGCGGCATCACCAGGTGCTTGTTCGCCAGCCAGGACGGGTCCGGGGCCCAGGGGCCGAGAACGTTGTTGACGGCGCCGGAGCCATTGAACAGAAACAGCCAGACCGCCAGGGTGGCGACCGAGGCCGTCACATACGGCACGTAGTACGCCACCCGGAAGAATCCGCGCCAGTGGGTCGCGGCATTCAGCGCCGAGGCCAGCGTGAGCGCCAGCACCACGGTCAGCGGAATGTTGATCGCCATGAACAACCCGAGGTTGGCGAAGGCGCGCCGGGTCCTCTCCTCGCCGAGGACCTCGGTGAAGTTGTCGAACCCGACGAACGGGTGCGGCACGGAGACGCCGGGCGCGGTGAAGAAGTAGTCGTGGAAGGCCATCCATACGCCGACCCCGAACGGGATGATGAACACGACCAGGACGTAGGCGGTGTACGGCGCGGTCAGGACGAGCCCGAGCGGGCTGTTGCCCAGCCGGCGCTCGAGCCGCGAGATGCCGGGCCGGCGACCCGGGCTACGGCGTTCGGGCGCGGCTGCCGGCGGTGCGTGCTGGTGGGTCGATGGCCGGGGGTGCCGGCCACGGGGCGGATCACCTGCGGGTTTGGTCCCATCGCGGCTGTCGCGGAGTGATGTCACGGTGCGCCTCGTCAGCCGGCGGTCTGGTCGTCGATCTGCTGCGCGGCCTTGTCAAAGGTCGACTTCACATCGCCCTTCCCGGGCAGCACCGCGTCTTCCCAGGCCGTGCGGAACGTCTTCCACACCTCGGTCGAGCCGGCGATGTTCGGCACGTCCACCGCCCGCGGCACCGCGTCGGCGAAGGGCTGGTAGAAGGGGTTGTCCTTGAGATAGCCGCCCGCGACGGCGGACACGTCATCGCGGGTGGGGAACTGCCCCGTTTCCTTGAGCAGTGCCGCGTCGTTCTTCGCGCTCATGGAGAACTTGGTGAATTTCCAGGCGGTCTGCTTGTGCTTGCACGAGGTGAACATGCCGACGTTCTTGGAGTCCGCGAACGTCGATGTCTTGTCCGCCGGTATTCCCGCGGCCGTGGGCAGCGGCACCACGCCGTACTTCACCTTGCCGTCGAACTGTCCCTTGCCCCACGGCCCGGCGATACCCATGGCGGCCACCTCGTCGGCGAACGGGCCCGCCCACATATCGCCGCTGTACGCCTCCGGGGACGAGTAGCCGCCTGCGTACATCCGCTGCCAGAAGCCGAGGGTCTGCTGTCCCGCCTGGGAAGTGAAGGTGGCCTTCTTGTCCTTGACCAGCTGCTTGCCGCCGGAGTTGGCCAGGTACATCGGATAGAAGTCGAACAGCGCATTGGTGTAGTCGCTGGTCGCCGGCGGATAGAGGGCGAACTTCGCCGCCTTGCTGCTCTTGATCTTCTTCGCCGCGGCCAGCACATCGTCGTACGTGCTCAGCTTCGGATTCTCGGCGTCCAGGCCGGCCTTTTTGAAGACGTCCTTGTTGTAATAGAGCATGAACGGGTTGGTTTTCCACGGCACTTGATACAACTTGCCGTCCGGGGAACGGAAGCCGTCCACGGCACCGCCGGAGCGCTGCTTGATGAAGGACTCGGCATCGCCGAAGGTGTCCGAGAGATTCACCAGGCCGCCCTGCTTCTGGAACGCGGCGACCGCCGCCGGAGCGGTGTTGTAGACCAGGCACGGGGTGTTGCCCGCGGTGATCGCGGCCCCGATGACGTCTTCGGTGGACTTGCCCGACGGCACCGCCTTGGCGGTGACCTTCTCCTTGGGGTGATCGGCGTTCCAGGCGGCCACTGTGGCCTTGGCCCAGGCTTGCTCCTGCTCATTCGTCGAGTACCAGATGTCGATCGGTCCCGAGGTCGGCTTGCCGCCGGCGTCGCCCGAACCGCAGGCGGACAATGGCAGGACGACCGCCGCGGCGGCGGCCAGCACCGTAACGCGCGGAAAACGCCTCATTGTGCCCAACTCCCTTCCATGCGGGTGATTGAGGGTCCGAAGCGACTCCCCTCCCGTCGCCGCCGGCCCGACCCCGTCAGAATGATCACCGCGGGGTTACGAGCGTCATCAAACCGGTTTAATATCTAAGCGTCAAGGACAGCTGCGAAACGTTTTCGGTAGCCTGGGTGGCGCACTCCTGCCATCCAGGGGCCGTACATCGTCACGAATCGATGGAAGGCGAGGCGGTATGGTGCGGGGCCAGGACAGAGCGGGTGGATCGGCGGGCGGTTCCCGCCAGGCGATGGCTCAGCCGCCACGCCGGGGCGGGGGCGGTCGGCCCACGATCGGTGATGTCGCCGCACTGGCCCAGGTCTCCAAGGCGACGGTCTCCTTCGTCATCAACGACCGCCCCGGGGTCAGCCCGCAAGCGCGTCAGCGGGTCCTGGACGCGATCGACCAGTTGGGCTGGCAGCCCAACGCCGGCGCCCGGGCGCTCTCCACCAAGCGGTCCCAGACCCTCGGCCTGGTGATGCGCCGACCGCCGGAACTGCTGAGTACCGATCCGTTCTTCCCGCAGTTCGTCGCCGGCATCGAGACCGGCCTCGCGCCGCTCGGCTACGCGCTTGTGCTCCAGGTCGTCCCCGATGAGGAAACCGAACGGCAGGCGTACGAGCGGCTGGCCCGTGACGGCCGGGTCGACGGCGTGTTCCTCACCGATCTGCGCACCGACGACCCGCGGCCCGCACTCGTGACGGAGCTGGGCATCGACGCACTGATCGTCGGACCGCCGCGGCACGGCGGCCGGGTGCCGGCCCTCGGGGTCGACGACGGCAGCGGGGTGCGGCGTGCGGTCAGCCATCTGCGCTCGCTCGGCCACCGGTGGATCGGACACGTCTGCGGCGCCGCGGGGTATGTGCACACCGAGGCCCGGTGCAACGCCTGGCGCGGTGCGCTCGCGGACGCCGGCCTGCCCGAGATCCCGCCCGTGGCGGCGGACTTCACCGGCGCGGCCGGCGCCCAGGCCACGCATCAGCTGCTGGACCTGGACCGGCCGCCGACCGCCATCGTGTACGCCAACGACCTGATGGCCATCGCCGGGATCACCGCCGCGACCAGCCGCGGGCTGCGGGTCCCCGAGGACCTGTCGGTGGTGGGCTTCGACGACATCCCGCTCGCCGACTGCATCGCGCCGCCGCTGACGACGGTACGCCAGGACGTGCTGGCCTGGGGGCGCGCCGCCGCGCAGGCACTGGTTTCGCTCACCGAGGGAGCAGAGTTCCAGGCGGCCGAGCTCCCGCCGGTGGAATTCGTGGTGCGGGCGAGCACCGCGCCACCGCGGACGTGAGCTCGGAGCCATGAGCGGGGGCGGGGGCGGGGGTGGGGCGTGGGCTCCCGGCTTCGGTCGGCCGCTCCCCTACCAGCCCCCACCCCGGACGAGCCGGTGCCACTGGCCGGCCGGCCAGTGGCCCGCGCACTGAGGGTCGTCAGATGCCGCAGTTGGGTGCGGACCAGTACGGCGACGGGTCGAGGGCCACGTGGGCGTGGTCGTTGTGGTCGGGGTAGCCCGGACCGAGGATCTCCGAGAAGCCGTGCACCCGCGCCTCCTTGGCGAGTGTGCAGAAGCTCGGCGAGCCGGTCAGGTCGGCGGCGTCGCCGTACAGGTGACGGCTGGTGGACGCGCCGCCCACCGCGCTGTTGCAGGCGTAGGAGCGGAAGCCGCTGGAGATGGTGATCGGCACGTCGCCGAGCGCGTGCCGCATCGCCTCCAGCTTCCACATGGTCTTCAGAGCGTTCGCCTTGGCGGTCGCCGCCGAGACCGCACCGCCGGACCAGTCGGAGTTGCACTTGTTCAGCTCGGAATAGGCGAAGTGGACCGGCGTGCAGTCGGCGTCCTGGAGCGCGTAGATCTTGCTGAAGGTCTGCGAGCCCGCGACGCCATCGGCCGGCAGACCGTACGCGGACTGGAACTTCTTGACCGCGGCGGCGGTCCGCGCGCCGTACACGCCGTCGTACGAGAGCCGCTCGCCCGAGGTCACCCAGCCGGCGACGCGGATCTGTAGCTGCGTCACATCGGCGCCGGAGGAGCCCTCGGAGAGGGTGCGGTTCCAGGTGTAGCACCCGGCGGCGTGCGCGGTGCCCGAGGTGGCGCCCACCCCGACGATGGCGCCTGTCATGACTATGACAGACATCAGCATTCGTACTGCCCGTCTGAGCATTCCGGCCTCCCCGACCGTAGAACTCGAATGGTGGTGACACGCCGCCACGCGAACAGCGGCCGCGCCCAGAGTGAGGCCCCGACGCTACGCGCGTCAACTGCTTCCGGCGTACGAAAGGTCGGGCTTGTCACAGGAACTCGTCCGAGGTTCGGGCGACGGCCCCACGGCGGCGGGCGATGGCGGACAGGCGGCCGACGATCAGCTCGATGTCGCCCCGAGTGGTGCGGTAGTTGGTCACACAAGCCCGCATCCCCCGGCGGCCGTCCAGGTGGGCAGGGCCGAGGAGCGCGGTGCCCTCACCGATCAGCTCGGCGAGTACGGCGGTGTGATCCGCCTCGGACGCGCCCTTGATCCGGAAGCAGACGGCAGTGAGGGACACAGGCGCCATGAGCTCCAGCCACGGGGTCGCCTCGATGAGATCGGCCATGTATCGCGCGAGATCGAGGGTGTGATCCACCGCCTGGCGGAAGGCGTCGACGCCGAAGGTCCGCAAGGCGCTCCAGACTTTGAGGGCCTTGAAGCTGCGGGAAAGCTGGGGGCCGTAGTCCATGTAGTCGAGCATCAGCGGGTCCTCTTCGACGGTGAGGTACGAAGCGGAGAAGGCGTACGCCTTCGCCAGCAGGCCGCGATCCCGCACCAGCAGACAGCCTGCCTCGAGTGGGGTGAAGAGCAGCTTGTGCGGGTCCAGGGCGATGGAGTCCGCCCGGGCGCACGCGGCGAACTCTTCGCGCTTGCGTTCCGACAACACGAACAGCGCGCCGTACGCACCGTCGAGGTGCAGCCACAGTTCCTCCCGCTCGCATACGTCCGCGATGTCACCGATCGGGTCGATGGAGCCGCTGGTGACCGTCCCCGGGGTGGCGACAACGCAGAACGGTTCCCTACCAGCCGCCCGATCTGCGCGGATAGCCGCCTCCAATGCCTCGACACGCATGCGGTACCGGCCATCGGTGGGGATGTGGCGGACATTGTCCGTGCCGATACCCAGGAGAGCGGCCGCCTTGTCGACACACCGGTGGGCCTCGGCGGAGGTATAGACCACCAGCCGCGGCGCCGGGGTCTGAAGGCCCTGTTCTCGGAAGCCGGGGCGGCGTGCGTGCAGGGCCGTGGTCAGTGCGTTGAGGGTCGCGATCGAACCGCCGCCGGTGAGAATGCCACCCGCCCGCTCGTCGTAGCCGAAGAGCCCGCCCAGCCAGGTGATCACGGACCGCTCGACCACGCTCGCGGCCGGCGAGAGCTGCCAGAAGTTGCAGTTCTGGCGACAGCTGGAGAGCAGCGGTGTGATCACGGGCTACCATGCGTCGGTCGATCCAGCCGCCATCGGCCGCGGGTTCCACGTGCTCGTGCATGTGGAAATGGCGGTGCAGGACAGAAGCACGATCGAGGCGTTCGAGGCCGCCATCGCGGATCTCGATGAGGTGGTGCACTGCCTGCGACTGTTCGGACAGCCCGACTACGTCCTCTGGGTCGCCGTACCCGACATCGAGAAGTACGAGCGCTTCTACCTGGCCCAACTCACCGGCCTGCCGGGAGTGGCGCGAACCAACTCGCAGTTCACCATGAAGACGGTCAAGAGCACTCCGGGACTGCCCGTGCCGGCTTTCTGATCTCGCCGCAGCGCGGTCATCGGCCTGGCGGCGGACCTCCTCAAAGCGGTCGAGCTCCCGGTACACCCGCTCCATGAACGTCCACTTGTGCCGGTGCTCGGCTTGCAGCTCCGAGCCCGATAGATGCCGGAAGGACTCGATCCCCTTATCCGTCGTGCGCCGCTGCTTGTCAAGCGCCTCCTTGTGGCTAGTGCTGTGATCGGGATGGTTCACCGTGGTCGGGAGACGGCTCACGGGACGAGCGCGGTCCGCGAGGCGAGTGGTATTACTGATGCATGCAGGAAGAGACCGCGCGGTCCGCGATCGACACGTTCATCTCCGCGTTCAACGCCTCGGACGACAGCTATGTGACTGCACTGCTCTCCCAGGCCCTAACCTCGGACGTGGTCTTCTGGGGGCCGTTGGGCCGCAGTGAGGGGGTCGAGGCGGTCGAGCGGTTCGTGCTGGACATCCGGCGCCACCCCGCGGGGACCGGCACGATGGTGCGCTGTTCGGCGGTGGACATGCCGGGCGAGTGGGCCCGGTACCAGTGGGTCTTCACGACGCCGGATGGAGGCCCCCGCCTGGCGGGAACGGACGTCGTCCATCTGCGGCGGAGCCTCATCGACCAGGTCATCGTCTTCGCGGGGGAGATCGAGCCGTCCGCCTCCTGAGTCATTCTCCTCTGGCGCCGTCCTTCTCCTGAACCGGCCCCGTTCGGGGCTCCGGGTCTGCCCAGCCGAGATCGTCTTCACAACGCCTCGGTCGTCCGCGCTTGGCCACGAGCGGACCGATGATGCGCTGTGGCTGTGTAAGTTCGCGGTTGGTCAGGCTGCGGGGTTGAGGGGCGTCCACCCCAACGGATGCCCTTCTCGCTTCGGATGCGGGCGCGTTCCTTGCGTTCGGTGCTTTGTGGCCCATTCGCCTCGCGGCCGGGGTCGGGGTCGGGGTCGGGGTCGGGGTCGGTGGATTCCTTCCAGGTCTTGGTGCGCTGGAAGGTGACTCCACGGCGGGCGAGCAGGCCGCGTAACGCCTCACGGCCGATACGGATCACTCGGCCGTGGACTGTGCGCAGGTAGGCGACGAGTTTGCGTAGCGACCAGCGAGTGAAAGGCTGGCCGAGCTTCCGACCCGGTGAACGAGATCTTCTCGACGAGCGGGTGGGTCACCAGCGCCTCACCGGTGGTCGCCCCGGCCCCGGTGACCACGTTCAAGGTGCCCTCGGGAAGCCCCGCCTCAAGGGCGAGCTCGGCCAGGCGCTCGGCCGACAGCGAGGTCAGCTCCGGGGGCTTGAGCACCGCCGCGTTCCCCGCCGCCAGCGCGGGTGCGAGCTTGATCGCGGCCTGGCACAGGGGGAAGTTCCAGGGCGTGATGTCGGCGCGGCGTTTCAGAAGCGCAAGTCGCCATTTACGGCATGGTCAAGATCTGAAACCGCGAGATCCGAGCCCTGGAGGACCGCTTTGCGCGCAGACCGCGGGAGTGACGGCCGGTCCGGGAAGCGGCTCGGCATCGCGGTTGCGGCGGGGAGGAGACGGCCGCGTACTTGGCCGCGGTCCTCCGCCCTGAGATGCTCATGAGCGCGGATGCCCCGGCACTGGCCCATCGACCGCCGGGCTTCGCGCGCCGATCGTCGGACCGCACGCCCACGCCCATCACCAAGCGCAGTTGATCAAGGCCGGGCATATCGAGCCGTACCGGACCTTTCACCCCTTCCAGTCGCGCGACACCAGTAAGTTGCTCGTCGCGGTGTTCGCCACAGCCGTCTCCTGGAGGACCGTTGTCCCAGATACCTGCCAGCGACGTCGATCTCTACACCGAATCGGCGCGCACCGACCCGTACGAGATCTATGCCCGGCTTCGGGATCTCGGGCCCGTGGTGCACCTGTCCCGCTACGACCTCTACGCGTTGCCCCGCTACGACGAGGTGCGCACGGCACTGATGGATTGGCAGACGTTCTCGTCAGCGCGTGGAGTGTTCGTGGATCCGGACGTGAACGCCCAACTGGAGGGGATCACGCTGTGCAGCGATCCGCCCGAGCACACGGCGATGCGTTCGGTGCTGGGGCGGCCGCTGCGGCCGGATCGGATGCGCGAGGTGACTCCGCGGATCGAGGCCGAGGCCGACCAGGTCGTCGAACGGGTCGTCGGCCGGGGCCGGTTCGAGGTCGTCACCGAACTGGCGGAGTACCTGCCCATGACCGTGGTGTCGGACCTGGTCGGGCTTCCCGATCACGGACGGGAAAAGATGCTGGAGTGGGCCGCGGCCATCTGGAACACCCAGGGACCCGCCGACGGCCGGGCGGCCGCGGCGGGACCGGCCGTCGAGGAGTTCATGGCATTCGCCATACATGACGCCGTGCCGGGAAGCATCGACCCCGACGGCTGGGCGGCGCAGCTCTACAAGGCCGCCGACCGTGGCGAGATCCCGCACGACAAGTGCCCGGTGATGATGCTCGACTACGTCACTCCCAGCCTGGACACGACAATCCTCGCGATCGCCAACGCGGTCGCGTTGTTCGCCCTCCACCCGGACCAGTGGGATCTGCTGCGCGAGGACCGCTCGTTGATTCCGCACGCGATCAACGAGTCGTTACGCCTGGAATCCCCGGTGCCCCAGTTCAGCCGGGTGCTCACCGAAGACCACGAGATCGGCGGAGTTCCGCTGGCGGCCGGCTCACGGGTCGCGCTGCTCTATGCCTCCGCCAACCGCGACGAGCGCCATTACCCGAACCCGACGCGCTTCGACATCACCCGCCGCCCTTCGGACCACCTTGCCTTCGGGCGGGGCGAGCACGTGTGCGTCGGGATGCACCTCGCCAGGCTGGAAATGAGCACGTTGCTGGAAAGGCTCGCCGACCGGGTCGCCCGCTTCGAAATCCTCGAACGCCGACCGTTGATCAACAACGGGCTGCGCGGTCTCGACTACCTGGACGTGGCGGTCGAACCCGCGGCCTGACACTCCGTTACACCGACCTCAGCCGATGTCTTGGCCGCCGGTTCAGAGGTAGCTGATGCCGGTCAGTTCTTCGGCCGCCGCCCAGAGCTGTTTGCCGACGGCGGGGTCGGCCGCCTCCCGGCTGAGCCGGGCCTCGGTGACCCGGCCCCTCGTCTCCCAGAGCGCGGACGGCCCGAAGAACTGGCCGCCCCGCAGGCCAGGTTCGGTCGCGGCGCGCAACTGCGGCAGCGCGCCCTGCTCCACGGACTGGGTGGCCAGGAGGCCGACCCGCGCGATCAGCTGCCCGAACCGGCCGCGGTGCTCCCAGGCACGCGGGGTCAGATTGGTGCGGGTGAGACCGGGGTGGGCCAGCGTGCTGACGATCGGCGATCCGGCGACGCGCAGGCGGCGGTCCAGTTCGACGCCGAAGATCGTCGTGGCGAGCTTGGACCGGCCGTAGGCGGGAGCGGCCCGGTAGTCACGCTCGAACATCAGATCGTCGAAGTCGAGATGCGCGTTCTTGTGGGTGATCGAGCTGAGGTTGACCACCCGGGGTTCCCGCGCCGCGGCCAGCTTGCCGAGCAGCAGGCCGGTCAGCGCGAAGTGGCCCAGCATGTTGGTGCCGAGCTGCAACTCGAAGCCGTCGACGGAGGTGCGGCGCGGGCCGAGCAACACCACGCCGGCATTGTTGACCAGCAGGTCGATCGCCGGGTGGTCGGCGGCCGGCCCCGCGGCGAACGCCCGTACCGAACCGAGGGAGGCCAGATCCAGCTCGCGCACCTCGACATCGCCGCCGATCCGGCGGGCGGCCTCCTCACCGGCGGCGGTGTCGCGGACGGCGAGCACGACGTGGGCGCCGTGGCGGGCCAGCTCGGTGGCGGTGACCAGGCCGAGGCCCGAGTTCGCGCCGGTCACGACGGCGATCCGGCCGTGCTGGTCGGGAATGCGGTCGGCGGTCCATGCGGTCATCCGCTGCTCCTGAGGGTGTCGGTGCGGTACACCGACGACGCTAGGAGCGGTGCGCGCCGGATCGGTCGTTCCCGGTTGCCTAGGTCCGCGGGACCTACCTTGGCTGTCCGGCGACGCGGCAGACTTGGGGCATGAGCCATCCCTACGCTCGTGAGCTCGGAGATTTCCTGCGCGCCCGGCGCGGCAGGCTGCGTCCGCACGACGTCGGCCTGGAACCCGGCGGCCGGCGCAAGGTCACCGGGCTACGGCGCGAGGAGCTGGCCCTGCTGGCCGGGCTGAGCACCGACTACTACCAGCGGATGGAGCAGGGCCGGGAGGTACGGCCGTCCGACGACGTCCTGGACGCGCTCGCCCACGCGCTCGGACTCGACGACGAGGAGCGCCGGCACCTGTTCACCCTGGCGCACGCCGCCCGCCGGCCCGTGCCCGCCCAGGTGGACCACGGTCCGGAAAGGGTGCCGGACAGCACCCGGCGGCTGCTGCGGGTGATGGACACCCCGGCGCTCGTACTCGGCCGCCACCTCGATCTGCTCGCCTGGAACCCGATGGCGGAGGCGCTGCTCGGCAGCCCTGGCGCCCACCCGTCCGACCGGCTCAACATGCTCCTGCTGATGTTCGACGACACGCTGACCGGCGAGCGGAGCTGCCCGCACTGGGAGCGGCAGGCCCTGGACTACATCGGCATGATGCGCGCCGCCGTCGCCACCGACCCCACCCATCCGCGCGCCACCGCGATCGTGGGTGAGCTGAGCATCCGCAGCGCCGAGTTCCGGCGGCTGTGGGCCCGGCACGACGTACGCGCGTCGGTCAGCGGCTCCAAGACCTTCCGGATCCCCGAGGTCGGCGACATCGTCCTGGACTGGGACACCTATCCGCTGCCGGGCAGACCCGGCCCGGTCATGCTGGCCTTCACCGTCGAACCGGGCAGCCCCGACGCGGACCGGCTCCAGCTTCTGGCGTCGTTGCACGCGACCCGCTCGGCACGCGCCGACAAGCACTCCGTCCAGAAGACGAGCGGTGCGCCATTGCGCACGTCGGCATGCACCCCACCTCCGGGGTCAATGGGCTCACGGTGATTGCCCGGCGTGGGGTGGCCGAGCGGATGTTCGGCGGAGAAAGCGGTTGGGGCGGAGAAAGCCCACGTCGGTGTAGGGGGTCTCGCCCACCGCGAGTTGGGCCAGTACCTCGCCGATGCCTGCGGCGTGCTTGAAGCCGTGGCCCGAGTCGCCACCGGCGACGATCAGGCGCGGGTCGTCATGGGGCCGCCCGACGACGAACTGGTGGTCCGGGGTTGTGGTGATCATGCAGGGGGCGGCGCTGGTCGGCACCGGGTCGATGCCGGGGAACGCGTCGGAGACCCACTCGGACAGCTGGGCGATGTCCGTGGCCGGGTGGATGGTCCGGTCGAGTGCGTCCGGGTCGGTGTCGGTGAAGTTGTGTCCCTGGTCCGCCATGCCGATCTTGATGCCGAACCCCTGATGGCCGTCCGAGCCATGCCCCCACAGAACCCGGCCATCAGGGAGTTCCCGGATGAAGGCCGGGAACCGCTCCAGGGCGAACCTCTCGTCCCGCGGGTCACGGGCCTGGAACCAGAACAGAGGGACGCGGCGCGGTTGCAGCGGCAGTCCGGAGACGAGCTTGCCCAGCCAGGCCCCGGCGGTGACAACGGCCTGCCGAGCGACCACACGCGTGGTGGAGGTATGCGCGACGACACCGTCAGCGGTGAGTTCGAGACTCAGCACCCGCGTGTCCGGGTAGACCACCGCCCCATGCCCCGCCGCCGCCCGCACATGGGCGCGCACGGCACGTTCGGGAAAGCAAATCCCGGCCTCCGGGTCGAAGACCGCCTCGTCGGAGGCTCCCAGATGGGCATGCTGGGGATAGCGGGCGGCGAGTTCGTCATGTCCCAGACGGATGACCGGGAGGTCGGCGGCCCCGGCGGCGGCGAGGGTTCCGGCGATCGGGGTCGATGTGGGCGAGCCGACGCTCAGGCATCCGCTCTGTCTCACCAGTTCGTGCCGGTACCGGCCGCCGAGTTCCTGCCACAGGTCGCGGGTCCTGCCGGCGATCGGGGAAAGCCCGGGATGTTCCTGGCAGGCGACCCGGAACAGACGGGTGACGCCATGTGAGGAGCCGAATGGGTGCCCCACCCCGAAACGCTCGATGCCTACGGCACGGACCCCGCGCTCGGCGAGGCGCCACAGAGCGGCCGAGCCGAACGCGCCGAGGCCGATCACCACGACATCCGTGCGTACGGGCTCGAAGGACTCGGCCGCCGTACCGCTGTTGCCGGTCATAGCTCGGACGAGGCGACCCAGGGATTGACCCCGGCCTCGGTGGCGTGTTCGTCGATCTGGGCGAGTTCCTCTTCGGTGAAGGAGAGATCTGCCAATGTGCTCAGGTTGTCACGGAGCTGCTCGACACTGGTCGCGCCGACCACGGCGGTTGTGACCCGGGGGTCACGCAGTACCCAGGCGAGGGCGAGCTGGGCCAGCGTCTGGCCACGGCGCTCGGCGATCGCGTTCAGGGCCCGCAGCTTGGCGAGCGTCGCGTCGGTCAGCGCCGCCTCCGGCAGCGTAGGACGCGTGCCGCTGCGTCGCACACCGTCGAAGCCGCCCAAGTAGCGGTCGGTGAGCAGCCCCTGGGCCAGCGGTGTGAACACGGCGGCCCCGAGCCCGGCCTCTTCCAGCGTGCCGAGCAGCTTCGCCTCGATCCACCGGTTCAGCAGCGAGTACGACGGCTGGTGGACGGTCAGCGGCGTGCCGAGGCGCCGCGCGACGGCGATCGCCTCCTCGGTGCGCTCGGCCGAGTAGGAGGAGATGCCCACGTACCGGGCCTTGCCGGCGCGTACGGCGGCGTGGAGCGCACCGATGGTCTCCTCCAGCGGGGTGTCCGGGTCGTAGCGGTGGGAGTAGAAGATGTCGACGTGGTCGACGCCGAGCCGCTCCAACGACTCGTCGAGGCTTGTGAGCAGGTACTTGGCCGAGCCGAGGCGGCCGTAGGGACCGGGCCACATCGGCCAGCCGGCCTTGGTCGTGATGACCAGTTCGTTGCGGTAGGGACGAAGGTCCTTGCGCAGCACCCGTCCGAAGTTCTCCTCGGTGGCGCCCGGTGGCGGGCCGTAGTTGTTGGCCAGGTCGAAGTGGGTGACTCCGTGGTCGAAGGCGCAGCGGATCACGTCCCGCTGGGTCTGGAACGCCCGGTCGTCCCCGTATCCGTACCAGAGGCCGAGGCTGATCGGGGGCAGCAGAAGGCCGCTGCGGCCCGCGCGCCGGTACTCGACGCCGGCGGCGCGGCGCGGGTCGGCGCGGAAGACGTCATGCGGGTCGGGACGCTCGTCGTTGAAGGTGGCGGTGTTCGACATGGTTCTCCGCGAGGGATGGGGATGGGTGAGCAGGCGTGGTGCGTGGAGTGGAGCGGCCGTCCTGTGGGGTGACCGGGGCGACATGGTCAGCTGATGTCGCTCGCTGCGATGTTCTCGTGGGTCTGCCGCACGAGTGCCGCACCGGCGGATGCGTACTTCCAGCCGTTCGGGTCGTGCAGGGTGTGGGTGCGGGCGTTGCGCCAGTGCCGGTGCAGATTGTGCCGGTCGTCGGTGGCGCTGGTGCCGGTCCAGGTGAACAGTTCACTCGACACCTGGACCGCGACGTCCGCGGCGAACGCCTTCGCCTGGTCGAGGACGAGGCGCGCGTCACGGACGTCCGCGTCGTCATCGCCGGCCCAGGCCAGGTCGATGGCGCGGGCCGCGTCGGCCAGCAGCAGCCGTGCCGCACGGGCGCGGGTGGCGGCTACGCCGACGCCGTGCTGGACCAGCGGATCGTCGCCAGGGGTGTCGAAGGGCAGTCCTGGGGAGACCCGCGCCCGTGCGGCCAGATAGGCGAGCCCGTCGGCGAGGGCATTCTCCGCGATGCCGACGTCGATGGCGGTGTGCGCGAGCCGTCCGGCGAGCCACCAGCCACGGCGCGCCGCGGGCTGGGCCCACGGTCTGATCACTCGGTGGGCGGCCACGGGTACGTCGTCGAACCGGGCGGTGCCGCTTCCGGTGGCGCGCTGTCCCATGCCGGTCCAGTCGTCCAGCAGACGTACACCAGGAGTGTCGCCGGGCACGAAGACTATGGCGAGTTCGTCGTCGAGAAGGGCGTAGACGGCGATCCACTCGGCGCCGAGCGCCCCGGTGGCGTAGTGCTTGGTGCCCTGAAGCCGCAGACCGTCCGCGGTTTCGAGGACCCGGGTACGGAAGTCGGCGGCGGTCCTGCCGCCCCGCTCGCTGGCGGCATTCCCGACCCGGGCGCCGGCGAGCACCGCGCCGAACACCTCACGCCGCAGTTCCTCCGCGCCGGCGACGAGGAGCGCGTCGACGAAGGCGAAGTGGCTCTGCGGAATCTGTGCCAGGGCGCCGTCCGCGGCCGCGAGGATGCGGAAGACTTCGGCGACGGTTCGCTGGTCCACGCCCGCGCCTCCGTACTCGGCGGGAACGCGGATGCCGAGCAGCCCCGACCTCGACAGCAACTGTGCCGCCCGGTACGGGAAGCCTCCCTCCCGGTCTCGCGCCGAGGCATCCGCCGCGAGTTCGGCGGCGAGGCTGTGAGCTGCCCGGACGGCCTCGGAGGCCGATGCCAGGACGGGTGCGGGTACGGGTACGGGTACGGGTACGGGTGCGGGTGCGGGTACGGGTGCGGAACTCATGCCGGAACCTCCCGGAAAGCCGCGGCGGGATGGGTGGCGGCCACCCGGTCGCCGGCGCCGAGCAGACGGTGGCGGTGGCTGCCGGGCTCGTACGCGGTGCGGTACAGGCCCCGCCGTTGCAGGATCGGGACGACGGATTCGATGAACTCGGTGAAGTCGTCAGGGGTGACGAACTCATGCAGGTTGAAGCCGTCGACTCCGGTCGTCTCCGCGATCCGGCTGATGCCGTCGGCGATCTGTGCGGGTGTGCCGACCAGGGTCTCCGAGTACGGACTGAGGTCGGTCAGCCGGCGGACGACGTCCTCCACCCTGTCGGGAGCCGGCTTCTCCCGGGTGAACCGCGCGGCCTCGGACTGGGAGTGTTCGCCCGGCGCGGGACTGAGCCGCTCCTGCCCGGAGGCGGTGGAAAGGTCGATGCCGCTGGCACCGCCGAACCCGGCCAGGGCGCCTTCGACCGACTGGGAACGCCGCACCAGGTCCGCCTTGTGCCGCGCCTCCTCCTCGGTCCGGCCGATGACCACCGACAGGTCGGTGACCACCCTCAGGTCGTCGCGACGGCGCCCCGCGGCCGCGGCCGCGTCACGGATCGTGGTGATCGCCGCGGCCAGGGCGTCGGGGTTGGTGCCGTTGACGAAGACGGCCTCGGCATGGCGGCCGGCGAAGGCACGTCCCCGCTCGGAGGCCCCGGCCTGGTAGATCACCGGGGTGCGCTGCGGCGACGGCGGTACCAGCGAGGGTCCCTGCACATCGAACAGCTGCCCATGGTGGTCGATCCGCCGGACCTTCGCCGGGTCGGCGTAGACGGTGTTCTCCTTGTCGTAGAGCACCGCGTCGTCGAGCCAGCTGCCCTCCCAGAGCTTGTAGGAGACCTCCAGGAACTCCTCAGCGCGGGCGTAGCGCGCCGTGTGCCCCGGCATCTCGGAGAGACCGAAGTTGCGGGCGGCGTTCGGCAGGTAGGACGTCACGACGTTCCAGCCGATACGGCCACCGGTGAGGTGGTCGAGACTCGCGAATCGGCGCGCGTGGGGATACGGATGCTCGTACGTGGTCGAGACGGTGACCGCGAACCCGAGGTGCCGGGTCACGGCGGCCATGGCCGGGATGACGGTCACCGGGTCCAGCAGGGGGAAGTCGACGGCGTTGCGGATCGCGGGGTCGGCGGACTGCCGATAGACGTCGTAGACCCCGAGCACGTCCGCGAAGAACACCGCGTCGAACAGGCCCTCCTCGAACTGGCGGGCGCGCTCCAGCCAGAACGCGAGGTCGGTGAAGCCTTCCCGTCGGCTGCGGGGGTGGGTCCAAGTGCCGTGCGCGTAGTAGCCGACGCCGGTCATCTCGAATGCGTTGAAGATCAGGGGGCGGTCACGTCCCGGAATGGTGTGCTCCTTGGATGTCATCGAATACCGCTGGTCGAGGACGAGGCGATGAGCCGGCGCTGGGTGAACAGCAGCAGGATCGCCGGAATGACGATGAGGACGAGAACCTCGGCGAACGCCTGCTGCGTGTTGGACGACAGGGGCCCGAAGTTCGAGGCGATCGCCACGCTCGCCGTGACGTTGTCGCTGTCGGAGATGATCAGGAGGGGCCACAGATAGGAGTCCCACTGCGACACGAAGAGGATCATTCCCGAACCGATCAGTGCGGGGCGGCTCAGCGGGAGATACAGGTGCCAGAACCGGCGTAGGTGTCCGGCGCCGTCCATGTACTGCGCCTCGGCCAGCTCGAGCGGGACGTTCAGGAATGCCTGGCGCAGGTTGAACACCGCCAGCCCGTTGCCGAGCGCCGGCAGGATCAGCGCGGGCAGCCCATCGGACAGGCCCAGGTCGGAGAAGACCGACACCAGCGGGACCGACAGCGTCTCGAACGGCAGCAGGAAGCTGGCGACGACCACCGCGAACAGCACCTTGGACAGCCGGGTCCGCACCGCGACGAATCCGTACGCGGCGAGGGACGATACGACCAGCCCGCCCACGACCGTGCCGACCGCCGCCGCGAGCGAGATGCCCACGGCGCGGAGGTAGCCGTCCTCGACCGCCGACCGGAAACCGTCCAGCGAGAAGGACCGGGGGATCAGCGTGTCGAGGACCGACGTGCTGCTGAGCGCCTCCGTCGGGTCCCGGAACGCCGCGACGACGAGCCACCAGATCGGGACGAGGAAGACGAGCCCGCTGAGCGCGCCGAGTGCGGTCAGGCCGAGTCGCCGTACCCGTCTCTGCGCCCGGGCCGTCATTCCCGCTCCCCGAGCAGGGCGAACTGCGCGGCGACCGTGGCGCCCAGCAGCACCAGCAGGACCACCATCTGGGCCATTGCCTGCTGCTGGTTGGAGTAGACCGTCGCGGTGCGGACGGTGTCGAACATCAGGGTCGACGTCGCCCCCGAGGGGCCGCCGCTCGTGAGCACCTGGATCGGGGCGTAGATCTGGAACACCCAGACCGTGTTGGCGACCAGAACGAACAACAGAGGCCGGCGCAGCAGAGGCACAACCACGGAAAAGAACTCCTGCCACGCCGATGCCCCGTCCATCCGCGCGGCGTCGAGAATCTCACGCGGGATGTCCAGGAGGCCGGCGATGAGGAAGACCATCCAGTAGCCGACGCCGCCCCAGGCAGTGATCAATGCGATGGTCGGCAGGGCCTGTGCCGCGGAGCTGTAGAAGCCCTGAGCGGGCAGACCGAGCCCTTCGAGGGCCCTGTTCACCACCCCGGTGGGTTTCAGCGCCACTCCCCACATCACGGTCAGCCCCAGGCTGGGAATGGCGCTGGGCAGGAACGCCACCGTGCGCCAGAGCCCCCGCATCGGCATCGTTCTGGTGTAGATCCAGGCCAGGTAGAGCGACCCCACCACGATGACGGGGCTCGCCAGGACCACGAACCACACCGTCACCCCGAGCACTTGCCAGAACGCGGGGCTTGTGAACAGCTGCCGGAAGTTGTCCCACCCCGCGAACGTCCGCGAGCCGTCATCGAACGGATCGACCTTCTCGAGGGACGCGAACAGCGAAAGGGCCTCGGGAGCGAGCCTGGTGAGGACCAGCACGGCCAGGGCCGGACCGGTGAAAGCCAGCAGCACACCGGCCCGGGCCCCGCGCCGTACTCCGTACGTACGACCGCTCACCTGTACTTCTCCAGTGCCGCGTCCGCTGTCGACTGCGCCGACTTCAGGGACTTCTCCACGTCCTCACCGTTGGTGATGGACAGCAGCGCCGAGGACAGCGCCGCGCTCAACTCGTTCCAGCCGACGGTGGACACCCGCTCCTTGGCGATACCGTGGGACAGCTGGTGGTTCACGATCCTCCGGGCGTCGGCCGCACGCGGGTCCTGGAACGCCTTCTGCTCCCAGTACAGCTTCTTGCCTTCGTCGTTGGCCGGCGGCGAGCTGGTCTCGGGGTTGTACGCGGCCGCTCCGGAACCCTTGAACACCATCGCGTTGATGAACGTCAGGGCCGCGTTCTTGTTCTTCGACCCCATGTAGAGACCCAGGCCCACTCCACCGGCGTTCGAGACGGGCTCGCCGTCGGTGAACCTGGGCATCGGCGCGATGCCGTAGTCCAAATCCTTGTTCTTGTTCAGCTCGGCGATGTCCCAGTCGCCGCCGATGTGGAACGCCGACTTCCCGGAGGCGAACAGGCTCGTGTAGACGCTGTTGGCGTCGCCTTGCGGGCTGACCTTGTCCTTGTAGAGGCCGGCGTACCACCTCAACGCCTTCACCGCCGCCGCGCTGTCCAGCCTCGGGGTCAGGTTGCCCGAGCCGTCGGCTCCGTATCCCCCACCGAGTCCCTGCGGAAGGATCCACTGGTAGTACCAGTTGGCGATGCGCTCCCAGGTGATGCCGTGCTCCGCCCCGGCCTTCTGAGCCTTCTTGGCATCCGAGGTGATCCGCTCCCACGTCGTGGGCTTCGAGGGGGCGGACGACGGCACCGAGACACCCGCCCTTTTGAGGAGTTCCTTGTTGTAGAAGAGGAATGAAGTGTCCGACTGCTCCGGCGCGTTGTAGAGCTTTCCCTTGATCGTCGAGCCGGCGAGGGACGCATCGTCCAGGGCGTCGAACTCGCTCTTGAACACGGAGGTGATGTCGGACAGGTAGTCGGCCGCCACGTAGCGGGCCGTCAGCTGCTGGTCGACAGTGATGACATCGATCTTTCCCGACTTCAAACGAGAAGGCAGCACCGTTTCGAAGTCGGCGTACGGAACCGGCTCGTACTTGATCTCGATGTTCGGGTATTCAGCCTCGAACTTCTTGATGACCGAGCCCACGTTCACATTTGTATTGGCTGCGTCCAGCCATGTCACTGTCACCTTCCGGTCCGGATTTCCCAGCTCGGAAAGGGACGGCAGCGCGGCCTTGGACGAGGAGCCCCGGGAATCGCTCGCACAGCCGGAAACGGATGCGATACATCCCGTGACGACGACCATTGCCACCGCGCGAGAAACGCCCCTTGACAGCCAATCCGACATCAAGCCTCCCAGGGATAGCGGACCGTGGAGTCCAGGCAGGATCGTAGCCCCTGACCAGGCACTTCTCGTAGACGGTTTCACAGTCTGGAATGCGCGCCAGTCCGCCGACAAGATTCCTTGAGAACACTGGGGTGCGGTGGTGATTACGCGGTAATGCGCGGTGCCGATTCCAAGCTCGCACCGATCCACAAGAAGGGCGTACTGGCTGGCTCCCGGAGCAACGGAAGGCGTTCGGGCCAGATCAAGCGGGGCCGAGATCAGCTGACGCGATGAGCGACCTCGGTGAATTCAAGGAAGTTCGCACTTGCCGGGAAGTACGCATGCGACACTTCGACAAGTGTACCGGCAGAGTCGGATAGGCGTCGCTCGAAACGGAATACCGGCTTCCCGGCGTCGATGTGAATGAGCGTGGCCAATTGACGGTCACTCTCGACCACTTCGGCCGTGATGGCCACATTGCCGAGCGCGGCTCCGTAAGCCTCAGTGAAGTACTCTCCGAGGGGTTGGCTGGCCTGCCAGCGCTGGCGGTCCTGTGAATACATCGCAGACAGCCTGGCGTGCAGTCCACTGTCGATGACTCGGGAGAAAGTGATCTCGAAGCAGAGCGAGTCGCCATGACCCAACAGACGCTCGACCACCACCGCCTCGGTCGCGAGGGGTCCCGCGTCGAACAGTCCGGGCGGAGTGGGGCAGGTGGTGATCTCCAGCACGACCGTCGTGGAGTCAAGGTTGCGCACATGGAACAGCTGTCCGACGTCCACACGGCTCGGGCCGCGCATCACCACCGTGCCGCGGCGCGGCGCTCGTTCGACCAGATGGTCGTCTCGTAGCCGTTGCAGCGCGGCGCGGACGGCATCACGCGGAGCGGAAAGCATACGGCCGAGGTTGCCCTCGTCCAACCGCGAGCCGGAAGGCAGTCGGCCGTCTCGTATGCCCGAACGCAATGCTCCGTAGATACGCTGAGTGACGGGCATTGGGGCCTCCGCTCTTGCTCGATGGTCGATCCGGGTAACCTGTTTTCCCAGCTACCAAGACATTGAGCCTACACGTCGACTGGTGTCGTGAGTCAGTTATCCAGCAGATATGGCAATGGTCTCAGCGCATGCGGATACAGGGTTATCGACGACCTCACGCCGCGCATTATGAACACTATGTTTCAGTTTTCTCGAGCTTACTCATTCATGGATATGATGAATTGGGTCGAGCGATGGGTTCCGGGCGGATGCGGGTCAAGAGAGTTTCGGTGGTGGCCGATGGTTCGGTCACTTCTCGTGGCGTGCCGTGATCTCCGCCGCGTTGGCACGGATCCATTGCAGCAGCGGGTCCAGTGCCGCCGCCGCGCCGCGGCCCAGCTCGGTGACCGAATACGTCACCGATGGCGGCTGTCCCGTGCCGACCTGGCGGTGCACCAGGCCGTCCTGCTGGAGCGACCGGAGTGTGGCCGCGAGGCTCTTGTCGCTGATTCCCTCGACCACCATGCGTAGCTCGTGATAGCGGCGCGGTTCGGCCAGCAGTGCTGTGAGGACCAGGATCGTCCACCGGCCGGCGAGGTGCCCCAACACCTCGCGCGCCGGGCAGTCCTTGTGGAACACATCACCCATCACATCTCTCCCGGGCTCTTGGACTGCGCGCTCACCACCAGGTGAGCACCGCACCGCGTGGTGAGCGCCTTCCGCCGCACCTGCGCTCTCCCTAGGTTAGTGACCTGCTCACGACCGAGGAGGAAACGTGCCATCGACCACACTCGTCACCGGAGCCGCCCGTGGCCTGGGGGCGGCCATCGCGCGGCAATTCGGAACGCGCGGGCACCACGTGATCGTCAACTACCGCACCGGTGCCGCCGACGCGGCCGATATCGTGCGTGACATCGAGGCCACCGGTGGCAACGCGTCGAGTGCCAGGGCCGACGTCACCGACCCGCTCGCCGTCGATCAGATGGTGACCGGGATCCTCGCCACCCACGGTCGGATCGACACGGTCGTCGTCAACGCCAACACCGCCCCGCCGCCGTTCGCCGCGCTGGCCGACCTGTCGTGGACGGCCTTCGCGTCCAAGGTCACCGGTGAGCTGGCCGGTGCCTTCCACCTCACCAAGCGGGTCCTGGAACCGATGCGGGCGCAGGGTGCGGGCCGGATCATCTACATCGGCAGCACCGCCGCGGACTATGTCGGCGAAGGCCGACTCGCGCATGGCACGGCGAAATCCGCGCTGGCCACCTTCGCCCGCCACGTCGCCGCGGAGAGCGCGCGCGACGGCGTCAGCGTGCTCGTCGTCGCCCCCGGGGCAGTCCGGACACCGGCCACCGCCGAAGTCCTGGCCGGCGAGCGCGGCGCCGTCCTCGCCCGAGAGTCCGTGCTGGGCCGGGTGCTCGAGCCCGAAGACGTCGCCGCCGCGGTGGCGCTGGCCGCCGACCCCGCGCTCCGCGCGGCCACCGGCACGACCCTGCGGATCGACGGCGGCTGGTCGGTCCTCGTCGGCGGCCCGTCCAGCTGAGCACTCACGCCAGGATCGAACGGCCCCTCCGGGCCTGGGCAGCGGCGGGGTAGCCGGGCATTGGTATCCGGGCGTTGGTATCCGGGCTTTTCACATGCGGGGGTGGCCCGCGGGAGGGTGTCCTTGCCATCATCGTTCGGTGACCGATGACCAACGCACACCCCCCTCGAAGGTGGCCGACGACCGTGCGTCGCTCACCTCGTTCCTCGACTACCAGCGGGCCACCCTGGCCATGAAGTGCCGGGGGCTGACCGGCGAGCAGCTGAAACAGAGGGCGATCCCGACCTCACGGCTCACACTTTTGGGCCTGGTACGCCACGCGGCCTCCATCGAGCGAAGCTGGTTCCGCTTCGCCCTGAACGCCGAGGACATCAAGTCGCTGTGGCCCGGCCAGGTCGACGGCGCGGCCGCCGAGTTCCACGTCGAGGACGCCGATGTGGACGAGGCGTTCGAGGTCTGGCGCGAGGAGTGCGTCCGTGCCCGCGCGGTCGCTTCTTCCTTCGCTTCCCTCGACGACACCGTCAACTGCGGAGGCGTGTCCATCTCGCTCCGCTACGTCCTCACCCACATGATCGAGGAGTATGCGCGGCACAACGGCCACGCCGACCTACTGCGCGAAGCGATAGACGGAGCCGTCGGCGAGTAAGCGCTGTCCAGTAAATGATCCACGACTTCACGGACACGCCTCAGCCCACGGTGGCCACCTTCTTCGCGATGGCCCGCAGGAGGTCATGGCGGATCATGCCGCTGCCCGCGCGCATGAAGCCCCAGTACAGGGCGAAGGCGCGGCGGGTGGCGGGGTCGGTGTTCAGGACCCGGGTCTCGGTGGACAGCAGGGTGCCGTATCCCTCGGGAGTGAGCCGGAAGTTCATCACCACCTTCGACCAGCCCGCTTCGTCGAAGTGTGCGAACGCCTCCGGATCGCCTCGTTCGACGTCCGGGCGTACGGGGCGCAGCGCGGTGTAGCGGGCGATATCGCCGAGCACCACCTCCCGGGGCGGGTCCGCGGCCATCTCCCGGGGGGCCATCGACTCCAGGACCCGTAGGTCCATGCCCTGGTGGGCGCCGGTGTCAACGCCGTTGACCCAGGTCTTGGGGCCACCGCGCACCCGCATCAGGCCGAGGGTCACGGCGAGTTCGCCGACCCGCAGGTCCATGAGTTCGTGCCAGACCCGCTCCGGCGGGGCGTCGATCCGGCGGCTGTGGTGTTCACGCTTGTCGAAGGTCGGCAGCAGTCGTTCCAGCGTCCAGTTCATCGCTTGTCCTCGTGTCCTGGCTCCGCAGGGCCAGCAGATCGTGTGTGCGTTCCACGTATGACAACGCCGACAGCAACTCCGCGCTGCCGACGGTGTGTTCGCGTGTCCCACCGGTGATACCCCGGATGGGCATCGAGCCGACGGATGCCCAGCGCAGCCGCCCCGCCTCGTCGATATAGCCGCGGGAGCGTCCGTGGTTGTCGGAGTGCAGGCAGTACGGCACATCGAGATAGCCCTTGGCGAAGGCGCGCACCAGGGCCTGACCGATGTCCGGGTGGAGGCCGAGTACGGCCTCGATGAGCTGCCGGGCCTCCGCGGCGATACCGGTGTCCGGGGCCGGGGCCGGAGCCGCGTCCGGGGGTGTCCGAGTGGCTTCGGCCGCCGCGGCGGCGCCCGCGAACTCCAGCGCCTCGACGTTCTCCTCGATGGTGGGGATGCGGTACGACTCGGCCGGTGTCTTGACGATGAGCCGGGTGGCGCCCGTGCGGACGGCGAGTTCGGCGGCCGCGCGCAGCACGAGCAGGGCACCGCCATGGGTACGCGGATACTTGCCCATGTACGCGTACACCACGATGTGCCAGTCGGTGTCGTCCGGCAGGAACGCGGTGGCCAGCGACCGCAGCGCGGCCACCGCCTCCTCGTCCTGCCGGCTGTCGGTCTGCTGGGCGTAGCTGAGCGAGATGCTGCGCAGCCCGTGCCGGTGGAAGAAGAGCCCTTCGAGCACGGTGATGGCGATGAGCAGTCCGGGCGGACACATCTGGCCCATCATGCACCCGCCGAAGCTCTCCAGATGGGGCTCGACGCCCCGGTCCCGCAGCTCCGCGAACCGCTCGCAGGAGCGTGCCCAGCTCACGGTGGCCTCGCGCAGCGGCACCCGGCTGTAGGGCAGGCAGTACGAGACGGGCCCGCCCTCGGTGGCATCAAGCCCGGCCGCGACCAGGGCGGCGATGATGTCGTCCGGCAGCGCGGAACCGTGTCTGACCTGGACCGGGAAGTCGGGGCCCTGAATGCCGTCGAGCACGGCACGGGTGGTGTCCGGGCCATGGGTGACCAGCGGATAGCCGTTGAGCGGAAAGCCATCGGCCAGGGCGCGCTCGGCCGAGGCGTAGTCCTTCACCCGCGTATAGCTGTCCAGGGTGAGGGTGCCGACGGTGGCCGCCCGCGCCCGCCGGACGGCCTCCAGCCCCGCGCGCATCCGCCGTGGGCCGCTGAAGCCCATCCGGGGCTGGACCAGCGGCCCCGCCGAGCGCCGGCGGGCGGCGAGTCCGGCGAAGGAGCCGGATGTGCTCATGAGGTGGCGACCGGGTGGCGGGGGGCGGGGTGGTCCAGGGAGGCCAGGAACCGGCCGATCTCGGTCGGTTCTGCGTCGTCCTGGAACACGGCGCTGAAGCCCGCCGAGACGAGCCGCCGCGCCCTGTCGTCCGCCTCGGCGCCCCCGGTGATGCCCAGCTTGCCGCCGATCACCACCGGGGTGTCCCGGGTCCGCGGCTCGGACCGGAGCTTGCGGATCAGCCGCAGGCCGTCCACCTGCCCATGGCCATTGACCGTACTGATCACCACCAGGTCGGGACGGATCGCGGAGCACTCCTGGACCAGCAGTTCGTCCGCCACACACGCGCCGAGGTTGATGACACGGTGGCCCGTCTCCTCCAGCAGCAGCTGAAGGAAGACGAGGTTCCAGGTGTGGGAGTCCGAGGACACACTGCTGAGCAATATGGTGCGGCCGCGTGGGGCGACGGCCGCGTTGACGGGGTTCATGAGCATGGGATCTCTCTCCTGGCCTCAGCCGCAGCCGCCGGCGGAGTCGGAGTCGTAGGCGCCCACCCGCTCCCGCAGCGCGGCCGGCACCTCGTCGTCCGCGAACTCAGGATCGGCCACGTCCACCCCGGCCTTCCGCAGGGCCGGGATCAGCTCGTCGAGGAAGCCGTCGACCCGGTCCAGGCCCCAGAAGCGGTGGCGTCCGACCTTGAAGTACGGGATGCCGAACACATCGTCGTCGTAGGCGGCGGCGAGGGCGTCCACGCCTTCGGCGCGCAGTGCGGGGTCGTGGACGGCGGCCACCATCGCATCGCCGTCGAACCCGGCCGCCTCGGCCACCCGGTGCAGCACCGCGGCGTCGCAGATGTTCTCGCCACGTTCCCAGCGGGCCGCCGTCACCGCCGTGTAGAACTCGCGCTCACGGCCGAGGTGGCGCGCCTTCAGCCAGGCCAGATGCGGCACCTCCCACCACGGGTCGATGTCCACCGGCCAGGACATGGTGTATCCGAAGCGGGTGGAGAGCCGCTTGGTGTCCTGGAGGATGTAGAGGTGCTTGGCCTTGCTCATCTGGGTGTAGTGGAAGCCGGAGTCGCGCTCCTCCAGCGCGGCCCGGGTCTTCTCGTCCGGATCCCAGTACGGGTAGTACTCGATGACCTCGGGGGCCTGCGGGAAGCGCTCCTCGAGCCGCTTGAGCCCCATCCAGCTGAACGGGGAGCGCAGGTTGAAGTACAGGCGGGGCGGTCGCTTCATCGGGGGTCCCCCAGCAGCGCTGCGCGGGTCGTGTCGTCGAACTCGGCGAGGGTGCCGGCCAGTTCGCCGCGGCTGACGGCGTAGCCGTGCATGATGGTCCCGGTGGCGGTGTGCACCAGCCGTCCGTCGCGGTGGACATAGGTGTCGAAGGTGGCGGTGTACATCACGTCCTTGACGATCTCCTGGACGGTGAACACGGTGTGCAGGGTCTCTTCCATGAGGGCGTCGGCGAGCATGTGCACCCGGGCCCGGGACACCACTGGGATCCAGCCGCGTTCGACGAGCATGGTGCGGATGGAGATGCCGCGGTCCGCCAGGAAGCGGTCCACGACCTCCTCCATGGCCCGGACGTAGCCGGAGTGCTGGAGCCGGTCGGAGAAGTGGCAGTAGAAGTACGGGATTCGCCAGGACCACAGGAAGGCGCCTGAATCGGCCGGGGCGAGGACGGCGGGCAGGTCACTCTCGGCGACGGTCCTGGGCTCGTGGTCCGCCACGTCGGCGAGGGCGGCCACCTCGGGGACGGTGTAGGGCTCCAGATGGGCCGGGACGGGCTGGACGCCGGCGGGGGCGTCCTTCAGGGTGACCAGGGCGACCCGGACCCTGCCGGTGAGAACGGTGACGGTCGCGCCGTCCCGCTCGACGGTCAGCCGGACCTTGAACGGGGCGCCGTGGCCGGGCTTGGGCTTGCCCGGCTCCACGACGGCGGTCACCTCGTCGTCGATGCCGAGTGTGGCGGGCAGGCTGACCGAGTGGTCGACGATCTCCAGGCCGAGGCCGTAGGTGTGGTGGAGCGTCTCCGCGCCCACCCCGCGCTCGCGGAAGTACTGGAGGACCGCCTCCTCCGTCAGATACATGAAGTGCTTGAAGCCGATCCAGGTGCGGATGTTGGCGCCCTCGTAGCGGGGCCTGCCCACGGGGGTGGTGAGGGTGCCGTCCAGCAGCTCCGTCATGGTCATTCCTCTGCGGTGAGAAGGGTCGTGGCGAGGGGGGTGGTCGCCGGGAGGGCGGCGAGGCCGTCCAGGAAGCGGGCGATGTCCGCGCCGACGTCCCCGGGCTGCTCCGCATGGCAGAAGTGGGTGTAGCCGGGGCGTCTGCGGACGGTCGCCGCGGGCATGGCGGCGGCCAGGGCCGCCGCGCGGTCCTCGGACAGCGAGGCGTCGCCGTGTCCGGCCAGGACGAGGGTGGGCACGGTGACGGCGCCCAGGTCCAGTTCGGTGGTGCCGGTGAACTGGAGGAACAGGCTGAGGAATCCGACCGGGCCGATCCGCTCGACCGTGGTGTCGGCCATGGCGGCCAGCACCTCGGGGTCCAGGTCCCCGGCCCGCCTCCCCAGTCCGACGCGTACGCCGTCGGCGATGATCTGCCGGAAGCCCGCCAGCGCCGCGTCGTACAGGGGCCAGTCCACCCGGAGGGCTTCGGGGCGGTAGAACGGGGCGAGCAGCACCGCGGCACACGGCCGGGGCGCGCCGTCCCGGTCGGCCAGGTGCTCCAGGACCGCGTTGGCGCCGAAGGAGTGGCCGATCAGGACGTCGACGGGCTCGGGCACCAGGGCGAGCGCCTCGCGCAGCCAGTGCGCGGGGGTGCCGTGGTGCCGCCAGCGGTAGCGGTTGCCCGCGCGCCACGGCAGGTCGAGCGCGTAGATCCGGCAACGGCCCGCCAGCTCTCCGGCCAGCGGCTGCCATCCGGCCCACCCGCCTTCGAGACCGTGCACCAGGGCCGCCACGGGGAGGGCGGGGTGCGGTGCCGGGGACGGCGTCCCCAGCACGGCCAGCCGCTCCCGCGCCCCGCGGGCCTCGGCCACCGCTGTCCACCGGTCGGGCGGCGGTCCCGGGCGCGGCCCGTTCGGCTCCGCCATGTCAGCCTCCCCCCGCGAGGGCGGGGACGTCCGCCGGGTCGAGCCGCACCGAGGCGTAGCCGTCCTCGCCGTCGCCGCAGGTGATCAGCGCCCCGCCCGGTCCGGACGGCTGCCCGGAGCCCAACCAGGCGGCGGCCACGGCCAGTTGGACCACGCCGAGCGCTCCGTAGACCTCCCCCAGATGCGCGGTGAGGTCGATGCCGCCGCCGGCTCCCGGGGCCCCGGGGGCGGTGAGCCGGAGCGCGGCGGGCGGCGCGAGGTCGTCGGCGATGTCGTCCGGCCGGATGTGGCGGCGTACGTTCCCCAGCCGCGGCCCGGACCCGTCGTGCTCCAGTACGACGCAGGCGGCGGCCGCCCGGAGCGGGACCGGCAGCGTGGTGCCGGGCACGGCCGGGCGGAGGGCGGCCAGCCCGCGGGCCACCTCGTCATCGGGTTCGGCCCCGACCACCACGACCCGGCGGGCGCGCTCGCCGCGCAGCAGCAGGGCGCCCAGCCGGACGGCGTCCAGGCCGGAGGTGGCGCCGGAGCACACCATCAGATTGGGCCCGGTGAAGCCGTAGCGGATGGCGAGGGTACTGGCGATCACATTGCTGGAGGCGTTGGGGCCGTTCAGCGGGGAGACGTCGTGGGCGGAGCCGGCCCGCATCCCGGCCACGATGTCGCGGACGGTCCGGGCGTTGCCGACGTTGGAGCTGACGACGACGGCGGTGTGTTCCGCTCCGGGGAGCGGTTCGGTGAGCTTGCCCGGGGGCAGTCCGAAGGCACGGTGGACCGCGCACAGCGCCAGCCGGGTCGCGTCCTCCTTGAACAGCAACCCCTTGCGGCCCAGTACGGTGTGCGCCCGGTCCGGGCGGCAGGCCGGTTCCGGGGCCACGGAGGAGAAGAGGTCCCCCGCCGCGGTCGCCACGGAGCCGCCGATCGGGTCGGGCACATGGAGGGCGTGTGCGGTGACGGTCACCCCGTCGGGGTTCATGGTCATCGGTCCACCCCGATCACGCTGACGGCGTTGACTCCGCCGAATCCGAAGGCATTGACCTGGGCCACCCGGGCGTCGCAGGGCGCGGGGTCGCCGATGACCAGCCGCAGTCCGGCGGCCGCCTCGATCGGCTCGGCGAGCCCCGCCGTGGCGGGCACCGAACCGGAGCGCATCGCCCAGGCGGCGACGAGCAGGCTCATCAGCGCCGCGCTGCCGGAGGTGTGCCCGATGGCGCCCTTGATGCCGGTCACCAGCGGGCCCGGGGCGGCACCGGCGAAGACCGCGTCCAGAGCGGCGGATTCGGTCGGGTCGTTGAGCGCGGTGCCGGTGCCATGGGCGAGGACCAGGCCGATGTCGTGCGGGGTGACCTCGGCGCGGCGGTGGGCGTCCCGCATGGCCGCGACGATCCCGTCCACGTCCGGGGCGGTCTCGTGGTGGGCGTCGCAGGAGAGCCCGGTGGCGAGGACGGTGGCGAGCGCGCCGGGCCCGGCGTCGGCGGCGCGCCGCAGGACCACCGCCACCGCGCCCTCGCCCAGCAGCACACCGGCGCGGCCCTCCTGGAAGGGCCGGAGCGCGGGTGTGGGGGCGTCGGCCACCCGGCCGATCATGGTGAGCATGGATTCGCTCATCGCGTCGCAGCCCGCCGCCACGACCGCGTCGGCCTCGCCCGCCGCGAGCAGGTCCTGGGCGAGCGCGAGGGCATGGCCGGACGCGGAGCAGGCGTTGGACACCGTGATCACCTCGGTGACCTCCGGCAGCACCTCGCGCACCGCGGTGGTGAAGTGCAGATCCCGGCGGCGCACCGGGATCCCGTCCAGGGCCCAGCGCTCCATGGCCCGCAGTTCGCGCAGTCCGGTGCCGACGATGACGGACACCCGCTCGGCGGCCGGGTCCACCCCGGCCTGGCGGACGGCGCCGAGGACGCAGCGGGCGAGCCAGCGCCCGGCCCGCAGCGGCGGTTCGGACTCGGCGTCGGTGGAGTCCTCGACGTGATAGCCGCGGGTGACGTTGATGCGGTCGGTGTCGTAGAACCTCAGGTTCTGGCTGCCGTCGACGCCCTTCGCCAGGGCGGCGAAGGTGGAGTCGGTGCCGCCGTGGCAGGTGAGCAGATCAGCTCCGGTGATCGCCACGTGCACGGTGCCACCCCCTCAGTACGGCCGCGCCGACACCGCCGTCGGGAGAGACCGAGGTGACCACGGACACCGCGCCGTCCAGCTCCGGGTGGCCGCGGTGACCGGCCAGCAGGGCGGCGATCTGAAGCGAACCGGAGGCGCTCTGGCACTCGCCGACCCACTCCTTGGCCCGCACCCGCCACACGTCGGCGCCGAGCGCGCTCTCGATGCCACGGCGCTCGATGCCGTCCAGGCGGGCGATTCCGCTCTCGCCGGTGGCGACCGCCCGCACCTGGGACGGTTCCACTCCGGCGCGGCGCAGGGCGCGGCCGATGCGGTCGGCGAGTCCGGCTCCGGCGTCGGGCTCCCGGCCGGGGGCGCCGTAGGTGCCGACCTCGACGGCCAGCACCTCGGCGTCGGGGGTGCGTCCCTGGGCGCGCACCGCCTCCGCGTTCTCCACGACGAAGACGGCGGAGCCCTCGCCGACCGTGACCCGGTCTTCCTCGGCGGAGTGCTGGCGGTGGCTGAACCAGGCGGTGTGCGGGCTGAACTCCTCGACGGAGCCGACGAGCAGGGCGTCCGCGTAGCCGCGGCGGATCTGGTTGCGGGCGTAGCGCAGGGCGCTCAGCCCGGCGAGCCGACCGCCCGCGACGGTGGCGTTGACGCCCTTGAGCCCCAGCCAGATCGCGGACTGGCCGGCGGCGCAGTTCATCACCGTGTTGGGGAACAGCACCGGGTTGACCAGGAACGGCCGGTCGCCCTCCAGGGTTTCGCGGCTGTAGTCGCTGGTGGCCTTGATGCTGCCGGCGGTGGTGCCCAGGACGATGCCGAACCGGTCGCGGTTGTCGTCGGTGACGGTCAGGTCGGTGTCGTCCAGGGCGAGGGTGCAGCCGAGCAGTCCGAGGGAGGTGCTGCGGTCGAAG
This sequence comes from Streptomyces malaysiensis subsp. malaysiensis, assembly GCF_040653035.1. Classification (NCBI taxonomy): domain Bacteria; kingdom Bacillati; phylum Actinomycetota; class Actinomycetes; order Kitasatosporales; family Streptomycetaceae; genus Streptomyces; species Streptomyces malaysiensis. Next base: position 113,231 of record NZ_JBEZNG010000022.1, on the reverse strand, counting down.
AAGCTGGTGCCCTTGCGGCCGAGGTGGTCGCGCACCGTGAAGTCGGGCATGGCGAACGCCTGGTTCTCGGGCAGCTCTTCGTCGAACATGCCGGTGACGTCGCGCAGCCCGCTGCGGCCCTCGCCGATGGCGGTGGTGAACTCCTCGGCGCCGATGGCCAGGGAGGTGACGACGCCCCAGCCGGTGATGGCCAGGGTGTTTCCGCGGACGTCCCCGTGGCCGGTGGGGTCCGGGCTGGTGGCGGTGGCGTTCATGCGACCCGTCCGAGGATGGTGATGGCGTTGTTGCCGCCGAAGGCGAAGCCGTTGTTCTGCACGACCTCGGGCCGTGCCGGGCGGCTCTCGTTCGGCACGGGGTCGATGGCGGGCAGTGCGGGGTCGGGGGTGCGGTAGTTGGTGGTCGGGGGCAGGAAGCCGGTGTCGATGGCGAGTGAGGCGGCGATGGCGCCGAATCCGCTGGCCGCGCCCATGGTGTGGCCGAGCATGGATTTGATGGAGCTGATCGGCGGGGGCCGGGTGCCGAAGACCTCGACCACGGCCTGGGCCTCCATGGCGTCGTTGGCCGGGGTGCCGGTGCCGTGGGCGCAGATGTAGTCGACGTCGCCGGGCGCGATACCGGCGTTGTGGTGGGCCCGGCGCATGCACTCGGCGATGCTCACCGGGTCGGGGGCGACCATGTGGTTGGCGTCGCAGTTGAGGCCGTAGCCGAGCACCTCGGCGTAGATGTGGGCGCCGCGTCCGGTGGCGGACTCCAGGGTCTCCAGGAAGAGGGCGGCCCCGCCCTCGCCGGTGAGGATGCCGGAGCGGTCCTTGTCGAAGGGTGAGCAGACCTTCTCGGTGAGCGCGCCGAGCCGGTAGAAACCGGCGTGCGCCCAGCGGCACACCGAGTCCGCGCCACCGGCGATCATGTAGTCGGCGTCGCCGGTGACGATCTGGTCGTAGGCGTAGCCGAGTGCGTAGTTGCTGGCCGAGCAGGCGGTGGACAGGGTCACGGCCTCGCCGGTGAGGCCGAGTTCCTGGTTGACGGCGGTGGCCAGCCGGGAGGCCGGGACCTGGGCGGCGTACGCGGGGGTGACCTCGGCCAGTCCGGTGTGCACCCATTCGGCGGTGAGCGCCTCGATGACCTGGGACTCACCGCTGGTGGTGCCGATACTGGAGCCGGCGGCGGCGCCCGCGAGCACCTTCTCGTCGATTCCGGCGTCCGCGACGGCCAGCCGCGCCGCCGCGGCGGCGAACAGGCTGGTGCGGCCCCACTCGGCGGTGGAGAGGGTGCGCAGCAGCGCCTTGGGGTCGAAGTCGGGGACCTCACCGGCCATGTAGTGCGGGAAGCCGGAGGAGTCGAAGCTGGAGATGGCGGAGATGCCACTGGTGCCGGCGCGCAGGGCCCGGCCGAACGCCGTGACGCCGGTGCCGATGCTGGAGACCGGGCCGAGCCCGGTGATGACGACCCGTCGGTTCATGCCGATCGGTCCTGCCGGCCGACCTGGGTGGCCACGACGTCGTGGACCGTTCTGACGCACTTCGGACATGGGATTTCTCCTGAATCTGGCGGGGACGGGGGTGGCGGGCACAAACCTGGGCCTGGGGAGCGTGCGGAGGGTTCATGAGCCGGTGCCGGCGGCGAGCCCTTCGCGTACGACGGCGAGGACCGAGCCGAGGGTGGCGATACGGCGGTCGCCCACCCAGGTCTCGCCGCGCATGAACGCGTTGTCGCCGATGAGCTGGTCGATCTCGACCGTGTGACGCAGCACATCGCCGGGGTAGGCGCTGCCGGTGATCGTCACCTCGCGGGCGGAGCCGAAGATGAGGGTGCCCTCGCGCCGCTCCCCGGAGGTGGCTGCCGAGTACAGCCACAGCACGGCGCCGGTCTGGCCGAACGACTCGACGAGCAGGGAGGCCGGATAGGCGTAGGCGGAGACGGGGAGGTCCTCGTCCAGACCGGCGTAGCAGGGCTCGCCGCCGGTCACGGCCTTGGTGGCGACGATGCGCACCCCGGGTTCGAGGTCCAGGACGCGGTCCACGAGCAGAGCGGGGTGGCGGTGCGGCAGGATGCGCCGGATCTCGGCGTGTTCAAGCGTGGTCATCGCCGTCCCTCCGGTCGATGCGCAGTTCGAGGGTCATCCGGGCGGACAGGGCGCCGTCGCCGCGGTGGCAGCGGACCTTGGCCCGCACCGTCGCGGGTGCGTCATCGCGTTCGGTCAGCTCGCAGCCGATGCGCAGGGTGTCCCCGGGCAGGAGCGGGGCCGCGAAGCTGATCGAGGTGATGGTGGCAAGTTCGGCGAGCGCACCGGGGCCGTGCCGTTCGGTGGCCCAGTGGCGGATGGCCTGGTGGACGGATTCGAGGGTGAACACCCCCGGGTAGATGGTGAAGTCCGGGTAGTGGCCGACGAGATACGGTTCGTCGCCGGTGATCCGCTTGACCGCCTCCACCCGTGTGCCGGCCGGGGTGTCCGCGATGTCCACCGTGTCGACGGCGGTGAGCGGGGCGGCGAACCGGCGGCTCACAGGACGATGCCCCCGTCGACCTGGAGGATCTGCCCGGTGATGTAGCCCGCCCGGTCGGACACCAGGAACGACACCAGTTCGGCCACGTCCTCGGGGGTACCGAAGCGGCGCAGGGGGACCAGTTCCAGCGCCTGGGCGCGCACCTTGTCGGTGAGGCCCGCGGTCATGTCGGTCTCGATGAATCCAGGGGCGACGACATTGACCCGCAGGCCGTAGGGGGCGAGCTCCTTGGCCAGCGCCTTGCTCATGCCGTTGATACCGGCCTTGGCGGCGGAGTAGTTCGTCTGCGCCTTGTTGCCGTAGACGCCGGCCACCGAGGAGACGTTGACGATGACGCCCCGCTTGCGCTTCATGAAGCCGAACGCCATCGACCGGCAGAAGTGGAAGACACCGGTCAGGCTGGCGTCGATGACGGCGTCCCAGTCCTCCACCGGCATCAGCACGAGGGGGTTGTCGCGGACGATACCGGCCGAGTTGACGAGGGTGTCGATGGCGCCGAGGTCGGCCTCGGCCTCCTTGATGAAGGACTGCACGGCCTCGAAGTCCGCGACGTCACAGGGTGCGTGGAAGCAGCGCACGCCCAGCTCGCGGATCCGCTCGGCGGTCTCCTCGGCGCGCTCCTTCTCGCTGCGGTAGCAGAACGCGACGTCCATTCCGTCCTGGGCGAGGCGGAGGGCGACGCTCGCGCCGATACCGCGCGATCCCCCGGTGACAAGGGCACGGCGTTGTGTGGACATGGGAATTACCTCGTGGGTCGGGTCCGGATACGGTTCAGTGGGTGGTACGGGACGGCGGGTCATGAGCGGGCGCGCTCACCAGGGGGCGCTCACCAGCGGGTGACGCTCACCAGCGGGTGGTCTCGCCGAAGAACCCCTCGATGGCGGTGGCCTCGTTCTCCTCCAGGGCGGCCCGGTGCACGAACGCGCCGACGGCGAGGTCGAGCACGCCGAGGCCGAAGGGCGAGAAGATGACGGGCCGGTCGGTGGCCAGCTTCCGACGGCCGCGGATCACATCCGCGAGGGTGCCGTTGATGAACTCCCGGTGGCCGAACTTCTGCTCGGCCAGATGCGGCGAGGTGTTGGCGGTGAGGCAGTGGTCGATGTCGTCCAGGATGTTGTGGGCGCCCACGATGATCTCCGGGTCGATGTCCCGCAGGGAGATGTTGAGGACGATCTGACCGGGGGCGAAGGTGCCCGGCCGGGTGATGTGGGGCTCTGCGGCCGTGGTGGCGAGCACCACCAGATCGGCCTCCGCGATCGCCCTGTCACGGTCGGGGGCGACGCGCGCACGGTGTCCGAGTGCGCCCGCCACATGCTCGGTGAGCGATTCGGCGTAGCGCGGGTCCCGGTCGTGCACCAGCACCTCGTCGAGCTGCCAGTCGCGGTCGGTGAAGAACTCCAGGATGTTGCGGGCGATGATGCCGGCGCCGATCACCAGCAGCCGCCGGGCGGTCCGCGATCCGTGCAGCGTCTCGGCGGCGAGCACGGCGGAGGCCGCGGTGCGGGCGGCGCTGATCTGGGCGGCTTCGAGACAGGCGAACGGATAGCCGGTCTCGTGGTCGTTGAGCAGCAGGACCGCCGAGGCGCGCGGCACCGAGCGCTCGATATTGGCGGGGAAGCTGGCGATCCATTTGATGCCGGCGACCGAGTGTTCACCGCCCAGATAGGCGGGCAGGGCGATGATGCGGCTGTCGGGCTTGTCGGGGAAGCGCAGGAAGTAGCTGTTGGGATTGACCGAGTCACCCAGGTCATGGGTGAGATAGGTGTCCCGTACCTGGTCGACGATGTGCGACCGGGACCGGCCGATCACACGGCGGGCGGTTTCGCCGCTGACGACGTGGAAGTCGAACATGTCAGCCTTTCAGGAGCAGTGAGCCGTCGGCGTCCGGATGGTCGTCCGCGCCCGCCGGGAGCAGGGCCTGGTGTCCGAAGCGTTCCTCGACCCAGGTGTCGTTGTAGACGGTGTTGAGATAGCGGTCCCCGGTGTCGGGGGCGATGGCCACCACGGTGGATCCGGGCGGCAGCTCCGGGCCCCTGCGCACCACGGCCGCCAGGACCGAGCCGGTGGAGGCGCCGGTGGCGATGCCCCGGCTTCTGGCGATGGTGCGGCACATACGGACCGCCTCGGCCTCGGGGACGATGACGATGTCGTCGACGAGCCTGGGGTCGCACAGTTCGGGCTTGCGGCTGGTGCCGAGTCCCGGGAGATGCCGCTTGCCGGGCGGGAAGCCGAAGGTGACGGATCCGGCGGTGTCCACCGCGACGATCCGGGTGTGCGGGGAACGTTCGCGGAAGTGGGCCGCGCAACCCATCAGGGTGCCGGTGGTACCGGCGCCGATGAACAGGTGGTCGACCTCGGGGACCTCGTCGAGGATGGCGGCGGCGGTGCGGTCCCGGTGGATGCGGGGGTTGGCCTCATTGGCGTACTGGTTCGGCCAGAACAGGGAGGGGTCCTCCCGCAGCCGGTCGTGGATGTAGTCGATCCTGGACTGTAGATATCCGCCGTTGGCGTCCTTCGTGTCGACGACCACCACCGTCGCCCCGAAGGCCCGGATCAGGGCCGCGTTCTGGGGCGAGGTGTTCGGGTCGGTGACACAGGTGAAGCGGTATCCCCTGGCGGCGCACACGGAGGCGAGCGCCACTCCCAGGTTGCCCGAGGACGATTCGATGATGTGGCCGCCGGGTCTGAGCAGATTCCACCGCTCGGCGTCCTCGACGAGTCCGATGGCGGTCTTCAGTTTGATCGAACCGGCCGGATTGAAACCCTCGATCTTGAGCAGGAGCCGGATCTCGGGGACGAGTCCGTCGATTCGCAGGAAGACACGGTCGAAGACCAGGTCCTGCGCGCTGTCGTACATCAATTTCCTCCGCGCCTTTCCGGGCGCCGCGGATGGTTCATGACATAGGTCCGGGTGGCGAGGAAGATCAGGATTCCCCACACCAGGAACGACATGTCCCAGACGAACAGGCGCCACAGCAGCGGCTTCCACTCGACGGGGTCGGACGGGGTGAGCACGCCGAACGCCACGAGCGACAGGCTGCCGACCTGCAAAGCGCCGTAGACGGTCAGCAGCGCCGCGCCGCCCCAGCCCGCGAGAAGCATCAGCGGGCGGGGGACGACGCGGCCCCACGGCCGGACGAGCGACAACGAGAACAGACCGCCCGCCACCTTGAGCGCGCCGGTGATCCAGACGACCGCGATGAAGCCGGAGTCGCGGCGTTCGGCCATCCGCTGGATCGCGCCGCCCAGGGTGTCGAGGCCGAAGGTGCCCCCGGCCGCCCAGTAGAAGCTGAACAGGCCGAAGACGACGGCCAGTACCGCGGCCGTGTACCCGGCCCAGGCCATCTGCCGTCCCCCGGTGTCCCGGGCTGTTGGAGCGTTCATGTCGGTGGTCCGCTTTCTTCCCTCGTGACGTCGTCGTCGCCGTGGTGTGCGAAGGGGTCAGTCCTGCCAGCCGGCCTGCTGGGCCACGACGTCGTAGACCGCCTTGAGGTTCTCCATCTGGGGCAGCTCGGACTGCGGGATGTCGATCTTGTACTTCTTCTCGATCCGGGCGAGGATCTCGATCGCCCGCAGCGAGTCCGCCTCGTGCTCCTCCGCGAACGAACCGGTCTCGGTGATCTCCTCCGGCTCGACCTCGAGCACCTCGGCGACGATCTCGCGCAGCTCGTCCAGGTGCTGCTCACGCGCTTCGGACATGGTGTGCTCCTTCGGGTGTGTTTCTCGGGTGGGTGTTCTTGCGGGCGTGTTTCTCGGGTGGGTGTTCTCTGTGGTGCGAGGGGGGTGGTTCGCGGGCGGTCAGGAGGTGGCCGAGTCCATGGCCTCGACCAGGCTCTTCGGGCGCATGTCGGTCCAGTTCTCGTTGATGTGATCCAGGCACGCCTGCCGCCCGTCGGGGCCGTGGACAGCCGTCCAGCCGGCCGGGACCTCGGCGAAGACCGGCCACAGGGAGTACTGGCCCTCGTCGTTGACCAGCACCAGATACCTGGCGTCGGCGTCGTCGAAGGGGTTGCTCATCTCTTGTCTCTCTTCCGTGGAGGGGTCTCAGATGAAGTCGCGGAGCCGGGCGGCGAGGATCCGGCCGATCCCGGCGAGCGGTTCCGGCTGGGTCATGTCGTCATGGGTGGACTCGACGGGGTGGCGTTCGATGGAGCCTTCGAGGAAGGGCGCCCACGCCTCGGGCCCGGGGGCGTTCCCGGGCTTTCCGAGCGTCGCCTCGAAGAAGAGCAGGTCACCCACGTAGGTCCCGGGTACATGGCCCCGCGCGAGCCGTGAATTGTTCTCGAACACCTCGTACAGCGCCGCGACATGCCGCTCTTCGAGGCCGCCGAGGATGCCGCCCTGGCCGCGGAGGATCTCCGCGACCTTGCCGTACTCCAACGGCTCCCCGTCCCACTCGGCCCGCTCATAGCCGGCCAGGTCGAGCATTCCGGCGAGGAACTCCCGCTGGGACAGGACCGCGTCTTCCGCCGGGCGCCCCGCACCGCCGCCGTGGCTTGCGGGGAGCCGGGGGAAGGAGTCGAGCATGGCCAGCAGGGCGACCCGCTCACCGGCGCGCTGGAGCTGTTCGGCCATGGCGTGCGCCACGAGTCCGCCGAAGGACCAGCCGAGCAGCAGATACGGCCCGGTGGGCTGGACGGTGCGCACCTGCTTGAGGTAGTCGGCGGCGATCTCCTGGACGCCGGTGGGCAGTTCACCGGGTTCGGCGATGCCACGCGACTGGAGGCCGTAGATCGGGTGGCCGGGGCCGAGGTGGCGCATCAGCCCCGCGTAGGACCAGCTGAAACCGCTGGCCGGGTGGACACAGAACAGCGGCGGGCGGTCGCCCTTGCGGCGCAGCGGCAGCAGGATGTCGAAGGCGCCCTGGCCGTCGTCCTCCCCGGTGCCGAGCCGCTCGGTCAGCTCCGCCACCGTGGGTGCCTCGAAGAGGGTGCGGATGGCTATGTCCACCCCGAAGGTGGCGCGCACCCGGCCGATGAGCCGGGTGGCCAGCAGGGAGTGGCCGCCGAGGTCGAAGAAGCCGTCGTCGACGGACACCCGCTCCACGCCGAGGACCTCGGCGAACAGCTCGCACAGCAGCCGCTCCTGACGGGTGCGGGGCGCCCGGCCGCCGGAGCCCGCGGAGGACTCGGGCGCGGGCAGGGCCCGCCGGTCCAGTTTGCGGTTGGGGGTCAGCGGCAGCGCGTCCAGCGGGACGAAGGCGTTCGGGACCATGTACTCGGGGAGGTCCACGGCGGCGTGGCGGCGCAGCTCGGCCGGGGCCGGCGACTCGGCGCCGGACGCGGGCACCACATAGGCGACCAGGCGCTGGTCGCCGGGGCGGTCCTCACGCACGATCACCGCGGACCTGGCGACGGCGGGGTGGCGGTCGACCACGGCCTCGACCTCGCCGAGTTCGATCCGGAAGCCGCGCAGCTTGACCTGGTCGTCCACCCGCCGCAGGAAGGACAGGGTGCCGTCGGGGTTCCAGCGCACCACGTCCCCGGTGCGGTACATCCGGGCGCCGGGGGCGCCGAACGGGTCGGGGACGAACCGGGCGGCCGTCATATCGGGGCGGCCCAGATAGCCGCGGGCCAGGCAGTCGCCCGCCACGTACAGCTCTCCGGCGGCGCCCGGCGGCACCAGCTCGAGGCGGTCGTCGAGCACATGGAACCGGGTGTTGGGCATCGGGCCGCCGATGGGCAGCGGGCCCGGCGGGATCGGGGTGTCCGGTGCGATGCGGTACTGGCTGCAATTGACCGTGGTCTCGGTGGGTCCGTACATGTTGAGGACGGTGGTGCCGGGGTGGTCCGCACGCCAGGCGTCGACCCGCTCGCCCAGCAGCAGCTCACCGCCGAGGAGCAGTTCGGCGGTGGGCGCGAACTCCTCCGGCAGCGTGGTGAGGACCGGCAGATGGCTGGGCGTGGCCTTGAGGAAGGTGCACGGGCGGGCGCGCAGCGCCTCGGCGGTCCCCGGGTCCGGGTCCTGGAGGTCGCCGACGACCCGGACGGTGCCGCCCACGGTGAGCGGCACATGGGTGGCGGTCACCGACAGGTCGAAGGAGATCGAGGAGTGCAGCAGCGCGGTGCCGCGCACTCCGTCGTAGTCGCCCCCGGCGAAGACCAGGTAGTCGGTGAGCGAGGTGTGCTGGATGACGACGCCCTTGGGCCGTCCGGTCGAGCCCGAGGTGTAGATGACATAGGCCGGGTTGGCCGGGCGCAGCGGCGCGAGCCGGTCGTTGTCGTCGGGGTCGGTGGCGGCGAACCGGGCGAGGTGTGCGTCGGTGGCGGGGTCGTCGAGGAGGAGGCGCGGGATGTCCTCGGTGCCCTCCGGCAGCGCGGCGGCGGTGTCGGCGTCGGTGAGCAGCAGCGCCGGGGCGGTGTCGGCGAGCATGAAACCGATCCGCTCGGCCGGATACGCCGGGTCCACCGGCACATAGGCGCCGCCGGCCTTGCCCACCGCGAGCAGGGCCACCACCAGCCGTGCCGACCGGGGCAGGGCGACGGCGACGAACCGCTCCGGGCCCACGCCGCGGTCGATGAGCAGGCGGGCCAGCCGGTTGGCGCGGGTGTTGAGCTCGGCGTACGACAGCTCCTGGTCGCCGAAGGCCAGCGCGGGAGCGTCCGGGGTGCGGGCCACCTGGGCCTGGAACAGCTCGGGCTGGGTCACCTCGGGGACCTCGGTGGCGGTGTCGTTCCAGGTGACCACCATGCGGTTCCGCTCGGCGGGGTCGAGCAGCCCGATCCGGCCGATCGGCTGGTCCGGGTCGGCGACGGCCGCCTCCAGCAGCCGGATCAGCCGGGCGACCAGGGCGGTGACGGTATCCGCGTCGAACAGGTCGACGCTGTAGACGACATGGCCCTCGATGCCCTGGCAGCCGCCGTGCTCGTCGCGCCGGTCGCCGAGGCTGATCGACAGGTCGAACTTGGCTCCGGCGTTGCCGAACGGTTCCGCGGCCACGGTGAGACCGGTGACCTCCTGGCCGACCGCGGTGGGGTTCTGGAAGGCCAGGGCGATCTGGAAGAGCGGATGGCGGGAGAGCGAGCGGGCCGGGTTGAGGACCTCCACCAGCCGCTCGAACGGCATGTCCTGGTGGGCGTAGGCGGCCAGGTCGGTGTCCCGGACCCGGGCCAGCAGCTCCCGGAAGGTGGGGTCGCCGGAGGTGTCCGTGCGCAGCACCAGGGTGTTGACGAAGAAGCCCACCAGATCGTCGAGGGCCTCGTCGGTACGGCCCGCGATCGGGCTGCCCAGCGGGATGTCGGTACCCGCCCCCAGCCGGGTCAGCAGCGCCGCGAGCCCGGCCTGGACCACCATGAAGGCGCTGGCCCGGTTCTCGCGGGCCAGTCCGGCCAGCCGCTGGTGCAGTTCGGGGCCGATCCGCACGGGGACGGTGTCGCCCGCGCCGGTGGCGGCCGCGGGGCGGGGGCGGTCGGTGGGCAGCTCCAGCTGGTCGGGGAGGCCGGCCAGGGCGTCGGTCCAGAAGGCGAGCTGCCGGGAGATGGGGCTTTCGGGGTCGCTCTCGTCGCCGAGCACCTCGCGCTGCCAGACGCTGTAGTCGGCGTAGCCCACCCGCAGCGGGGTCCACCGCGGCGCCTCACCGGCCCGCCGGGCCTCGTAGGCGGAGGCCAGGTCGCGGGCGAGCGGTGCCGCGGAGGCCCCGTCGCTGGCGATGTGGTGCATCACCAGCAGCAGCACATGGCTGTCCGGGGCGAGCGCGAACAGCCTTGTGCGCAGCGGGAGTTCGCGGGTGAGGTCGAATCCGGTGGCGGCCTCGGCCGCCAGCTGTCCGGGGAGGGACGCCTCGTCGGTGTCGGTGACCGGGAGCGCGGGCCTGGCCGTCCCGGCGTCCACGATCCGCTGATGGGCGCCGCCGTCCGCGTCCGGTCCCGAGGTCTCGGGGAAGACGGTGCGCAGGCTCTCGTGCCGGGCCACCACGTCGCCGAGGGCCGCGCGCAGCGCCTCGCGGTCGAGGTCACCGGTCAGGCGCAGCGCCAGCGGCACGTTGTAGGCGCCGCTGTCGCCGTCGAAGCGGTTGAGGAACCACAGCCGGCGCTGGGCGTACGACAGCGGGATCCGCCCGGTGCGCTCGGCCGGGACCAGCGGTGCCCGGCCTCCGGCGCCCGGTGCGAGGGAGGTGGCGAGCCCGGCCACGGTGGGCGTTTCGAACAGGGTCCTGACCTGGAGTTCCACCCCGAAGGCGGACCGGATCCGGTTCACCAGGCGGGTGGCCAGCAGCGAGTGGCCGCCCAGGTCGAAGAAGTCGTCGTCGGGGCCGACCCGGGGCAGTCCGAGCACCTCGGCGAACACATCGCACAGCAGCTCTTCCCGCGGGGTGCGCGGGGCCCGTCCTGAGCCGGTGGCCGACGCCCCGAAGTCGGGGGCGGGCAGGGCCTTGCGGTCCACCTTGCCGTTGGGGGTGAGCGGCAGGGCGTCCATGGCCACGAGGACGGCCGGCACCATCGCCTCCGGCAGCGCACCGGCCAGTTCGGAGCGCACCCGCCGGGGGTCGGCCGCGCCGACGATGTGGCCGACGAGGCGGCTCTGCCCGGCGGGATCGGTGCCGACGGTGACCACCGCGTCGGTGACCGCGGGGATCGCGCGCAGCGCGGCCTCCACCTCGCCCGGTTCGATGCGCTGTCCGCGGATCTTGACCTGGTGGTCGAGCCGGCCGAGGAACTCCAGCTGCCCGTCGGGCAGTCGGCGCACCCGGTCGCCGGTGCGGTACAGCCGACTGCCGGGCAGCTCCGCGAACGGGTCGGCCACGAAGGTGGCCGCGGTGCGCCGGGGGTCGCCGGCATAGCCGTATCCGACGCCGGTGCCGCCCACGTACAGCTCCCCGGGGACACCGACCGGGACCGGCTGGAGCCGGGTGTCCAGGACGTAGAGCCGGGTGTTCCGGATGGCGGCGCCGATGGGCACCCGGACGCCGCCGAGCGGGGTGGCGGCGTCGATGACGGCGTGGGTGACGTCGTCCGAGCACTCGGTCGGGCCGTACGCGTTGACCAGCGGGATGTGCGGATAGCGGGCGAACCAGCGGGCGCACAGGTCCGGCGGAAGGGCCTCGCCGGTGACCATCAGCCGGCGCAGCCGGGGCAGTTCGACGGGTTCGGCTCCGGACTCCCAGGCGTCCAGTGCGGTGCGCAGCAGGGAGGGGACCACTTCGAGGACGGTGATCCGCTCCTCGGCGGCGCGGGTGAACAGCGCCTGCGGGTCCAGTGCGGTGTCCTCGCCGACCAGCCGCACCCGGCCGCCGGCGAGGAGGCCGGACAGCATCTGCCACACCGAGATGTCGAATGTCAGCGGGGCGTTGGCCACCACGCTGTCGGTGTCCGTCATCCCCAGGTCCTCGACCTTGGCGAGGAGGTGGTTGACCATGCCGCGCCGGTGCACCATCGCGCCCTTGGGGCGGCCGGTGGAGCCGGAGGTGAAGATCACGTAGGCGAGGTGGCCGGGGCCTCCGGCGACGGGCAGCAGTCCGTCGGCGTCGTCGGCCCGGTCGTCCAGCGCCAGCACCTCGATGGGGATCTCGGCGGCCTCGGCCAACTCCCTTGCTTTTCCGATGTGTTCGGGCGCGGCCAGCAGCAGGCGGGCGCCGCTGTCGGCGAGCATTCCGGCGCCGCGCCGGAGCGGGGCGCGCGGATCGAGCGGCACATAGGCGGCGCCGATGCCGAGGACGGCGAGGACGGCCATGGGCACCCGGACGGTGCGGTCGGAGAGGATCGCGACGACCGCACCGGCCTCCGCGCCGCTCGCCAGCAGCCTGCGGGAGAGGGCGCTCGCGCGTGCCACCAGGGTGGCGTAGTCGACGGTGTGGTGGTCGTCGGTGAGGGCGGTGACCTCCGGGTGGCGGGCGGCGATCTCCCGGACCCGTTCCACGACCCCGGTGATGCCGGTGTCGCACTCGGTGCGGTTCCAGTCGAGCAGCAGCTGCCGCCGCTCCCCCGGTTCGATGAAGTCCAGGTCCCCCACCGGGCGGTGCGGCCCGGCGACAGCGGCCTGGAGGAACCGTACGAAGCAGTCGAGCAGCCGCCGCGCGGTGGGGTGGTCGAACAGGTCGGTGCTGTAGTCGAACCGGCCGTCCAGCCCCTGCGGCGCGCCGTCCTCGGCGTAGCGCTCGGTGAGGTCGAAGGACAGGTCGAACTGGGCGGCGTGGGCTCCGGCGCTCTCCACGGTGACGTCCAGTCCGGGCAGCCGCGGATCGGCCTGGACGTTGTTCTGGAGCACCAGCATGACCTGGAACAGCGGGTTGCGCGCCATCGAGCGGGCCGGGTTGAGGACCTCGACCAGTCGCTCGAAGGGGGTGTCCTGGTGGGCGTAGGCGGCGAGGTCGGTGTCCCGGACCCGGGCCAGCAGCTCCCGGAAGGTGGGGTCGCCGGAGGTGTCCGTGCGCAGCACCAGGGTGTTGACGAAGAAGCCCACCAGTTCGTCGAGGGCCTCGTCGGTCCGGCCCGCTATCGGGCTGCCCAGCGGAATGTCGGTACCCGCCCCCAGCCGGGTCAGCAGGGCCGCGAGCCCGGCCTGGACCACCATGAACAGGCTCGCCTCGCTGTCGCGTGCGAGGCCCAGCAGCCCGTGGTGGAGTTCGGGTTCGAGCCGGAACATCAGGGTGCCGCCCTGATAGGTGGCGACGGCGGGCCGGGAGCGGTCGGCCGGCAGCTCCAGTTCGTCGGGGAGTCCGGCGAGTGTGCGGGTCCAGAAGGCGAGCTGCCGGGAGATCGGGCTGTCCGGGTCGTCCTCGCCGCCCATGACCTGCCGCTGCCAGAGGCTGTAGTCGGCGTATTGCACGGGCAGCGGGTCCTGATCGGGCGCCTCGCCCATGAGGCGGGCGGTGTAGGCCAGGGAGAAGTCGCGGGCGAGCGGGCCCATCGACCAGCCGTCACCGGCGATGTGGTGCAGGACCAGCAGCAGGACGTGGCGGTCGGGGCCGAGTGCGTACAGCGTGGCCCGCAGGGGCGGGTCGGCGGCGAGGTCGAAGCCGGGCGCGACCGCCCGGAGCAGCGCCTCGGGCAGCTCCTCCTCGGTGACGGTCTCCGTGGTGAGGGCGGGGGTGGCGGTGTGGGTGCCGAGCACCACCTGGTGCGGGGTGCCGCCGGTCTCGCGGAAGACGGTGCGCAGCGCCTCGTGCCGGTCCACCACATCGCCCAGCGCCGCCTGGAGGGCCTCGCGGTCGAGGTGTCCGCTCAGCCGCAGCGCGATCGGGATCTTGTACGGGGACGCGGCGCCTTCCAGCCGGTTGAGGAACCACAGCCGGTGCTGGCCGTACGACATGGGGATCAGCTCGGGCCGCTCGACGGGCCGCAGCGCGGCGCGGGCGCGGGCGGCTCCGGCGACGGCCGCCATGAGCCGGGCCGGGGTGGGGGCCTCGAACAGGCTGCGCACCGCCAGCTCCACGCCGAATCCGGAGCGCACCCGGCTGATCAGGCGGGTGGCCAGCAGGGAGTGGCCGCCGAGGTCGAAGAAGCTGTCGTCGATGCCGACTTCGGCCAGGCCCAGGACATCGGCGAAGATCTCGCAGAGGGTGCGCTCCTCGGGTGTGCGCGGGGCCCGGCGGGTGGCGGCGGCACCGTAGTCGGGCGCGGGCAGGGCCCGGCGGTCGACCTTGCCGTTGGTGGTGACGGGCAGGGTCTCCAGGACGGCGAAGGCGGCGGGAACCATGTAGGCGGGCAGGGCGGCGGCGGTGTGGTCGCGCAGCGCGGCCAGGTCCGGTGCGGGCTGTCCGCCGGCCGGGACGGCGTAGGCGACCAGGCGTTTGTCCCCGGGCCGGTCCTCGCGGACGATCACGGCGACCTGGGCGAGGCCGGGGAAGCGGGCCACGACGGCTTCGATCTCGCCGAGTTCGATACGGAAGCCGCGCACCTTGACCTGTTCGTCGGCGCGGCCGACGAATTCGAGCAGGCCGCCGTCGGTCCAGCGGACCAGGTCACCGCTGCGGTACATCCGTGTCCCGGCGGGGCCGAAGGGGTCGGCGACGAAGCGCTCCGCGGTGAGCCCGGGGCGGTCCAGGTAGCCGCGGGCGAGTCCGGCCCCGGCGATGTACAGCTCACCGGCGACTCCGTGCGGGGCGAGGGCGAGGTTGTCGTCGAGGACGTAGAGCCGCATCCGGTCCAGCGGCCCGCCGATGGGCACCGTGTCGGGGACGGTGTCCTCGGCCCGCATCCGGTGGTAGGCGGCGAACGTGGTGGTCTCGGTCGGGCCGTAGCCGTCGCCGACGACCAGCCCGGGACAGGCGGCCAGCACGCGGCGCACCATGGACGCGGGGACGACATCGCCGCCGGACCACACCTCGGATACGTCCGCGAGGCATTCGGGCCGCTCCTCGGCGAGGATCCTGAAGAGACCGGCGGTCAGCCACAGTCCGGTGACCTTCCGCGCCACGATGACCCGGGCCAGGTCCTGGACGTCGAGTTCCCCGGGGGGCGCCACCACGATGTGGCCGCCGCGCAGCAGCGGCACCCACAGCTCGTAGGTGGAGGCGTCGAACGCCTGGGGCGAGTGCAGCAGCACCCGGGTGTGGTGGCCGCTGTCCCAGGCCCCGTCGAAGGCGAGAGCGAGCACATCGTGGTGAGTGATGGCGACGCCCTTGGGGGTGCCGGTCGAGCCCGAGGTGTACATCACATAGGCGAGTTGCTCATGGTGTCCGTCGACACCGGGGTCGGTGTCCGGCTCGCCGTCGAGGGGCGCGTCACCGTCGAGGGCGGGGTCGTCGACGACCAGCGGACGGGCCCGGTGGGGGAAGGCGCGGGCGGCGTCGCTCAGGTCGCGGTCGGTGAGCAGCACACCGGCGGCGGTCTGTTCGACGATCAGGCTCAGCCGGGCCCGCGGATAGCGGGGGTCCAGGGGCACATACGCCCCGCCCGCCTTCAGCACCGCGAGGATCGAGACCACAAGACCGACGGAACGATTCTGCATCACGGCGACCGGGCTCTCCGGGCGCACCCCCATGGCGATCAGCCGGTGCGCCAACCGGTTGGCGCGGGCGTCGAGTTCCCGGTAGGTGACCTCCTGCCCATCGGCGTCGCTGAGCGCGACCGCGTCCGGGGTACGGGCCAGCTGGTCGGCGAACCGCCGCTGGATCGATCCGTACCCGCCGGGCCGGGGACCGGTGTCCCCGGTCCCCAGCGCCAGCAGCCGGGCGCGCTCGTCGGTGCCGAGCACATCGATCCGCCCGACCGGGCGCTCCGGGTCCGCGGCGATGAGCTCCATCAGCCGCGGCAGCCGGTCCGCCATCTCCGCCACGGCCGCCGGGTCCAGCGCGTCCGGCCGGTGGTCGAGCCGCAGCTGGAGCCCCTGGCCGGGGAGTCCGGGGAGGGCGACGAGGGTCAGCGGGTAGTGGGTGGCGTCCCGGCCGTCGATGCCCAGGACGCCGAGCCCGGTGCCGGGCAGCTCCATCGCCGCCGGGTCGAGCGGATAGTTCTCGAACACGGTGAGGGTGTCGAAGAGTTCACCGGTACCGGCGATGTTCTGGATGTCGGTCAGACCGAGGTACTGGTGGTCGGTCAGCAGCGACTGCTGCTCCTGCACCCGGGCCAGCAGCCCGGACAGCGGCTCGTCGGACCGCAGTGCCACCCGCACCGGCAGGGTGTTGATGAACAGCCCCACCATCGTCTCGATACCGGCGATCTCCGGCGGACGGCCGGAGACCGTGGCGCCGAAGACCACGTCCTGACGCCCGGTGAGCCGGCCGAGCAGCACCGCCCAGGCGCCCTGCACCAGCGTGTTCATCGTGAGCCCGAGACCACGGGCGCGCTCGGTGAGGGCGGCGGTCAGCTCCGCGGACAGCTCGACGGTGACCCTTCGCGGTATCGCCGCCGCACGGCCGGGGTCCACGGGGGCGAGCAGGGTCGGCTCGGCGCCCTCCAGGGCCTGCTTCCACGCCTTCTCGGCGGCGCCGCCGTCCCGGTCGGCGAGCCAGGCCAGATAGTCGCGGTAGGGGGTGACCCGGGGCAGCGTGGCATCGCTTCCCCCGGAGGCGTAGAGCGTGAACAGCTCCTGGGCGAGCAACGGGGTGGACCAGCCGTCCAGCAGGATGTGGTGGTTGGTCAGCACCAGCCGGTAGCGGTCGCCGTCGAGCCGGATCACGGTGATGCGCAGCAGCGGCGGCGTGGTCAGGTCGAACCGGCGGGCCCGGTCCTCGGCGAGCAGCCGCTCCAGCTCGGCCTCCCGCCGGTCGGCCGGGACACCGGACAGGTCGAACTCGTACCAGGGCAGCTCGGTCGCGCCCGCCCGGGGCACGAACTGCACCGGGGTGCGCAGCCCCTCGTACCAGAAACCGGCGCGCAGATTGGCGTGGCGCTCCAGCAGGGCGTGGGCGGCGCGGCGCAGCGCCCGGGCGTCCAGCGGCCCGGTCACGTCCAGCAGCAGCTGCACGGTGTAGACGTCCCGGGCCCGCTCGTCGTAGACGGCGTGGAAGAGCAGCCCCTTCTGGAGGGACGACAAGGGCAGCAGATCGGCGACTCCGGGGCGGGCCCGCTCCACGGTGTCGATCTCGTCCTGGCCGAGGTGGACCAGGGGCAGATCGGACGGGGTGTGCCCGCCCGCTCCCGCTCGCTCGGTGTGGGCCGTGAGGACGTCCAGCGCGCGGAACCAGGTCTCGGCCAGATCGCGGGCGTCCTCCTCGGTCAGCAGATCGCCGGGCCAGGACAGGGTGGCGGTCAGCCGCGGCCCGTCGGCGTGGTCCCGGGTGAGGGCGCCCAGCTCGAGCGCGTGCGGGACGGGCATGGCCTGGTCGACGCCGCCGCCGAGGCCGTCGGCCTCCGGGGCCGCGGCCCAGTCGGCGCCCCCGTCCCCGGCGGAGGCGGCGGGGAAGCGGCCCAGGTAGTTGAAGCCGATCTGGGGGGTGCGCAGCCGGGCCAGGGCCGGGCCGGTCTGCGGGTTGAGGTGGCGCAGCAGGCCGTAGCCCATGCCCTTGCCGGGCAGGGCCCGCAACTGCTCCTTGACGCTCTTCAGCGCCCGTCCGGCCTGCGGGCCGCCGGCCCACAGCTCGGCCCAGTCCGCCACCGCCGGGTCCAGCCGCACCGGGTGCAGATCGGTGAACCAGCCGACGGTACGGGAGAGATCGGCGCCCTCGACGACGCCCTCGCGGCCGTGACCTTCGAGGTCGACCAGGAGCGGGGCCGCCGCGTCGCCGTCCCGGCGCCGGCGCCAGTCCGCGACGGCCAGCGCGAGGCCCGTCAGCAGGACGTCGTCGACCCCGCCGTGGAAGGCGGCGGGCACCCGGGTGAGCAGGGGCTCGGTGCGCTCGGGCGGCAGGGTGAGGGCGATGTGCCGAACGGTGGCCACGGTGTCCCGCGCCGCGTCCAGGGCGCGGCCGCCCAGCAGCGGGTCCGGGACCTCCAACATGGCGGTCCACAGCGGCAGTTCGGCCAGCAGGGCCGGATGCTGGGCGAGCGCGGTGAGCTGCTCGGCCCAGCGCCGCAGCGAGGTGCCCACCGGCTCCAGCCGCGGGACCTCGCCCGCCATGACGGCCTCGCCGGCGGCGGCGAGGTCGGGCAGCAGAATCCGCCACGAGACGCCGTCCACGACCAGATGGTGCAGGACGAGCAGCAGTCTGCCGCTCTCGTGCGGTCCGGCGTCGAACCACACCGCCCGCACCATGGCCCCCTCCTCGGGCGCGAGCCGCGCCTGCGCCGTGCCCTGGTGTCCGGCCACCACACAGCGCAGCGCCTCGCCGCGCAGCCCGGCCGCGTCGACACGGGTCAGACAGCCGGTGGCGTCCACCGCCCCGCGCGCCGCTACCTCCAGGCCCCAGACGGTGCCACCGGCCCGGGTCAGCCGCAGCCGCAGGGCGTCATGTTGGTCGAGGACGGCTTGGAGCGCGGCGGTCAGCTTCGTCCGGTCCAGTCCGGCGGGGGTGCGGATCAGCATCGACTGGTGGAAGCCGTCGATGGGCCCGCCGCGCTCCCGCAGCCAGTGTGCGATCGGGGTGAGTGGCACCACCCCGATACCGGAGTCGTCCGGTTCCGCGGTGGCAGCCGTCTCCTCCCGCGACGTGGCCACGGCGGCGAGCGCGGCCACGGTCCGCAGCCGGAAGACATCGCGCGGGGTGAACGTCAGCCCCGCCTTACGGGCGCGGCTGACCAGCTGGATGGAGACGATGCTGTCGCCGCCCAGGTCGAAGAAGCTGTCGTCCACGCCGACCCGCTCCACCCCGAGCACCTCGGCGAACACCGCGCACAGCGCCGCCTCCTCCGGGGTGGCGGGGGCCCGTCCGGTGGTCACCGCGGCGTAGTCGGGAGCGGGCAGCGCCTTGCGGTCCAGCTTGCCGTGGGGCGTCAGCGGCAGCGCGTCGAGCCGCACGAACGCCGCGGGGACCATATGGGCGGGCAGCACCTCGGCCACGTGGTCGCGCAGTTCGGCCGCCCCGGCCCCGCCGACCGCATAGGCCACCAGCCGCCGGTTGCCGGGCCGCTCCTCGCGGGCGACCACCGCGACCTGGGCGACCTTCGGATGGCGGGCGATGACGGTCTCGATCTCGCCCAGCTCGACCCGGAAGCCCCGGATCTTCACCTGCTCATCGGCGCGCCCCAGGTAGTCCAGGGTGCCGTCGGCCCGCCACCGCACCACATCGCCGGTGCGGTACATCCGGGTGCCCGGGGCGTCGAAGGGGTTGGCGACGAACCGCTCCGCCGTCAGCCCGGGGCGGCGCAGATAGCCGCGGGCCAGCCCGTCGCCCGCGAGATAGAGCTCTCCCGGGGCACCGACGGGCACCGGCCGCAACCCCTCGTCCAGCACATACGCCCGGGTGTTGACGACGGGGCCGCCGATCGGGGGCGTCCGCTCTCCGCTCAGCGGCCCGCTCATGGTGGCGGCGACGGTCGACTCGGTCGGACCGTAGGCGTTGACCATCCGGCGGCCGGACGACCAGCGCGCCACCAACTCCGCGGAGCACGCGTCACCGCCGACGACCAGGGAGCGGAAGCCGGGCAGCGGCGTGGCCGTCGGCACGGACGCCAGCGCGGCCGGCGGAATCAGGGCGTGGCTGACCCGCTGCTCGGCCAGCACCTCGGCGAGGGCCTCCCCCGCCAGCGGTCCGGGCGGTGGCACGACGAGCGCGGCACCGGAGGTCAGCGCCATGCACAGCTCCAGGACCGCGGCGTCGAAGCTGGGCGAGGCGAACTGGAGGACCCGCGCCCCGGCGTCGACGTCGAAGTTCTCCACGGCGGCGGTGGCGAAGGAGGCCAGACCGCTGTGGGAGACCACGACGCCCTTGGGGGTGCCGGTGGAGCCGGAGGTGTAGATGACATACGCCGGATGGGCCGTGCTCAGCGAGGTCGTACGGTCCGCGTCCACGATGCCGGTGGCCAGGAGCGCGGCGAGCCGGGTGGGCAGAGCGGGGTCGCCGAGGTCCAGCCGCTCCCTCTCGTGAGCGACGACGGCGCCGCCACCACCGGTGATGACGAGCTCGGGCCGGGCGTCCTCCAGCATGAAACGAATGCGCTCGGCCGGGTAGTCGGGGTCGACCGGGAGGTAGGCGGCCCCCGCCTTCGCCGCGGCGAGCTGCGCCACCACCATGTCCACGGACCGGGGCAGGGCGAGGGCGACGATGCTCTCCGGGCCGATACCGCGCCGGATCAGCAGCCGGGCGAGCCGGTTGGCGCGGGCGTCCAGTGCGGCGTAGGTCAGCGCGCCGCCGTCGAAGACCACCGCGTCGTTCCCGGGCGTCGCTGCGGCCTGGGCCTCGAACAGCTCGCCGAGCCCGGCCCGCGGCAGGTCGCGGGCGGTGGCGTTCCACTCGACGAGCACCCGCTCGCGCTCGGCGGCGTCCAGGATGTCCACCGCCGCCACCGACCGGTCGGGGTCGGCGACGACCGTCTCCAGCAACCGCACCAGACGTGCGGCCAGCCGCCTGGCGGCGTCGTGGTCGAGCAGATCCGAGCGGTGGTCCAGCCGCAGGGTGAGCCGGTCGCCGGGGATCACGGCGAGGGTGAGGGGGTAGTGCGTGGCGTCATCGACGTCGACGCCCGCGATGCGCACACCGGTGCCGGGCAGCTCCAGGCCACCGGGGTCCAGGGGGTAGTTCTCGAAGACGGTCAGGGTGTCGAACAGCTCACCGGTCCCGGCCAGCCGCTGCACCTCGTGCAACCCCAGGTGCTGGTGGGCCATCAGCGCCGACTGCTGCTCCTGCACCCGGGCGAGCAGCCCGGACAGCGGCTCCTCGGGCCGCAGCACGACGCGCACCGGCAGAGTGTTGATGAACAGCCCCACCATGGATTCCACACCGGGGATCTCCGGCGGACGGCCGGAGACCGTCCCGCCGAAGACCACGTCCCGGCGCCCGGTGAGCCGTCCCAGCAGCACCGCCCAGACACCCTGCACCAGCGTGTTCAGCGTGAGCCCGCGGGACCGGGCGAACTGCCCCAGGGAGGCGGTCAGTTCGGCGGACAGCTCCAGCGTCACCCGCTCCGGCTGGGCCGCGCCGCGCCGCTCGCCCGCGGCGGGGGCGAGCAGTGTGGGCCCCTCCACCCCGTCCAGCGCCCGCCGCCACGCCTCCTCGGCGGCGCCCCGCTCCCGCCCCGCCAGCCAGGCCAGATAGTCACGGTAGGGGGTGACCCGGGGCAGCCCCGAGTCATCGCCACCATGTGCGTACAGCGTGAACAGCTCCCGGGCGAGCAGCGGCATCGACCAGCCGTCGAGCAGGATGTGATGGTTGGTCAGGATGAGTCGGAACCGCTCGGCGGTCTGCCGTACGACGACGAAGCGCATCAGCGGCGGGCTCGCGAGGTCGAACCTGCGGCCCTTCTCCGCCGCCAGGATCCGGGCGATCTCGGCGTTCTGCGCCTCCTCGTCCAGATCGCTCACATCCCGCTCGTCCCAGGGCAGCTCCACCTCGCGGTGGATGATCTGGACCGCCTCGCCGGTCTTGCGTCTGCGGAACCCGGCGCGCAGGTTGGCATGGCGGCGCGGCAGGGCGTCCGCGGCGGCCCGCAGGGCGGCCAGGTCCACCCGGCCGACCAGGTCGAACGCGAACTGCATGGTGTACACATCGGGGGCCTCGGTGTCGTACACCGCGTGGAAGAGAAGCCCTTCCTGTAGGGGCGACAGAGGCAGGATGTCTTCGACCCTCGGCTGGCTGCTCACTTCGGCATCTCCCACTCGGTTCCCGGTTCCAGTTCGTCTTCGAATGCGTCGATCTCGTCCTGGGTGAGGCTGACCAGCGTGAGATCGGAGGGGGTGTGTCCACCGGCTCCCGGCCCCTCGGCGTGGGCGGCGAGGGCGTCCAGGGCGCGGAACCAGGTCTCGGCCAGGTCCCGTACGTCCTCCTCGGACAGCAGCCCGTCCGGCCAGCTCCATACGGCGCCGAGGCGGGCGCCACCCGGACCGTCCTCGGTCAGTGCGTTGATCTCCAGCGCGTGCGGAAGCGGCATCGCGTCATCGGCCCCGCCGCCGAGCCCGTCGGCCTCCGGTGCCACCGCCCAGTCGGCGTCGGCGCCGGTCGCGAGGCGGCCGAGGTAGTTGAAGCCGATCTGCGGGGTTGGCAGGGCGGACAGCTCGCCCGCGGTGTCGGGGTTGAGGTGGCGCAGCAGACCGTAGCCGACGCCGTTGTCCGGCAGGGCGCGCAACTGCTCCTTGACCCGCTTGAGGGCCCGCCCGGCCTCGCTGCCACCGCCCCACAGATCGGCCCAGTCCTCGACCCCGGGCTCCAGGCGCACCGGGTGGAGGCTGGTGAACCAGCCGACCGTACGGGACAGATCGGCGCCCTCGACGATGTCCTCCCGACCGTGGCCCTCCAGGTCCACCAGCAGATCCGTGGCATCGGGGTGGCCCCCGCGGCGCCGCCAGTCGGCCACCGCGAGCGCCAGACCCGTCAGAAGGACGTCATTCACACCGCCGTGGAACGCGGCCGGCACCCGCGTCAGCAGCGGATCGGTCCGCTGTGGGGGAAGGGTCAGCCGGAGGTGGCGGATGGTGTCGGCGGTGTCCAGGACCGGGTCCAGCGCCCGTGTGCCCACCAGAGGGTCGAGGCCCTCCAACTGTCGCTTCCACAGCGGGAGTTCCTCGGCTCGGGAGGGGTGCCTGGCGAGTGTGGTGAGCTGTTCGGCCCAGCCCCGCAACGAGGTGCCCACCGGCTCCAGCGCGCGGCCCTCGACCGCCGCGGCCAGGTCCGGCAGCAGGATCCGCCAGGACACCCCGTCGACCACCAAATGGTGCAGTATCAGCAGCAGTCGGCCGGGGGCGTGCGCGCCGTTGTCGAGCCATACGGCCCGGACCATCTCACCGGCCTCGGGCTTCAGCGGCCGGTCCCGCAGCGGCTGACCGCGCAAGACCGCGGGATCGGTCACCCGTGTGATCACACCGGCCGCGTCGACCGTGCCCCGTGGCCCGATCTCCAGCTCCCAGGCGTCATCGCCGTTGCGCCTCAGCCGCAACCGCAGCGCGTCATGGTGGTCGAGGACCACCTGCAACCCTGCCGTCAACCGCTCCAGGGTCAGCCCGGCGGGCGTACGCACCAGCATCGACTGATGGAAACCCGCCACCGGCCCGCCACGCTCCCGCAGCCAGTGCACGATCGGAGTCAGCGGCACCACGCCGATGCCATAATCCGGTGGCTCGACTGCCGTTGCCCGGACCTCGCCCGCCATCGCGGCGAGCGCGGCCACCGTGCGGTGCTGGAAGACATCGCGCGGGGTGAAGACCAGTCCGGCGGCGCGGGCGCGGCTGACGAGCTGGATGGAGACGATGCTGTCACCACCCAGATCGAAGAAGCTGTCATCCGCCCCGACGCCGGGAAGGCCCAGCACATCGGCGAACACCGCGCACAGGGCCTCTTCACGTGCGGTGGCGGGCGCCCGGCCGGTGGCGGCCGAGCCGAAGTCGGGTGCCGGGAGCGCCCGGCGGTCCAGCTTGCCGTTGGGCGTCAGCGGCAACCGCTCCAGCGTGACGAAGGCGGCCGGAACCATGTACTCGGGAAGCTCGGCGCCCAGGTATTTCCTCAGCTCACCGGCGTCGGGATCGCCCTCGGCGACGACATACGCCACCAGTTGCTTCACACCCGCGCGGTCCTCGCGAGCGATCACCGCCGTCTGCCGGACCTCCGGATGGCGGGCGAGAACCGCCTCGATCTCCCCCAGCTCGATCCGGAAACCACGCACCTTCACCTGCTCATCGGCACGCCCGACATACTCCACATTCCCATCCGACCGCCACCGCACCACATCACCCGTGCGATACATCCGCCCACCCGCCCCGCGATACGGATCCGCCACAAACCGCTCCGCCGTCAACCCAGGACGCCGCAAATACCCCCGGGCGAGCTGCACACCGGCGAGATACAGCTCACCGGCGACTCCGGCGGGCACCGGCCGCAGCCGTGAATCCAGCACATACAGCCGGGTGTTCCACACGGGGGCGCCGATCGGCACCGGCCCGGCCGGGTCCTGGGCCGCGCACTCCCACGAGGTGACGTCCACGGATGCCTCGGTCGGCCCGTACAGGTTGTGCAGCGGCACGTCCAGGATCTCGTAGAACCGTGCGCGCAGCTCACCGGGCAGCGCCTCGCCGCTGCACAGAACACGGCGCAGCCCGGTGCGGCGGGCGGCGGCGGGCTCGGCGAGGAACACCTGGAGCATGGACGGGACGAAGTGCACCGTGGTGACGCCCTCGTCGCGGATCAGCCGGGCGAGATAGGCCGGGTCCTTGTGTCCCTCCGGCCGGGCGACCACGAGCCGGGCGCCCGTGATGAGCGGCCAGAAGAACTCCCACACCGAGACGTCGAAACCGGACGGTGTCTTCTGGAGCACCCGGTCGGAGGCGTCGAGCCCGTAGCGCGCCTGCGTCCACAGCAGCCGGTTGACGATTCCCTCGTGCGGGACGAGCACGCCCTTGGGCTTGCCCGTGGAACCCGAGGTGTAGATGACATACGCCGTGTTGAGGCCGGTCAGCGGGGCGAGCCGCTCGGCGTCGGTGAGATCGCGGTCGGAGTGGCCCGCCAGCGCCGCCCGGGTGTCCGCGGCGTCCAGCGGCAGCCGGGGGGTGTCGTCGTCGGGCGGCAGCGCCTCGGTGACGTCCGCGGTGGTGAGCAGCATCGCGGGGCGGGCGTCCGCCAGGATGTGGCGGATGCGCTCGGCCGGGTAGTCGGGGTCGACCGGCACATAGGCGGCCCCCGACTTCAGCACGGCCACCAGGGCGACGATGAGATCCAGGGAGCGCGGCAGGGCGAGGGCCACGAACCCCTCCGGGCCCGCTCCCCGCTCGACCAGCAGCCGCGCCAGCCGGTTCGCGCGAGCGCCCAGCTCCGCGTAGGTCAGCGTCCGGCCCTCGAAGACCACGGCGGTGGCGTGCGGGGTACGGGCCGCCTGGGCCTCGATCAGCTCGGTGAGCGTGGTGGAGGGGATGTGGTGCTCGGTGGCGTTCCAGGTGATCAGTGTCCGCTCGCGCTCCGCGGCGCCCAGGATGTCGATGTCGGCGACGGGCTGATCGGGGGCGGTGGCGATGGCTTCCAGCAGCCGGCTGAGGCGGGTGCCGATGGCCCGCACGCCGTCGGCGGCGAACAGCTCCGGCCGGTATCCGAGGCGCAGGGCGAGCCGCGGGCCCGGAACCGCCACGAGGGTGAGCGGATAGTGCGTGGCGTCCTCCGCGCCGGCCTCGGTGACCCGCAGCCCGCTGCCGGCGCTGTCCAGCATGTCCGGGTCCAGGGGATAGTTCTCGAAGACGGTGAGGGTGTCGAACAACTCCCCCACCCCGGCCAGCCGCTGGGTGTCGTGCAACCCGATGTACTGGTGCTCCATCAGCGCCGCCTGCTGCTCCTGGAGGCGGGTCAGCAGCAGCGCCCAGCTCTCCTCCGGGCGCGGCGCCACGCGCACGGGCAGCGTGTTGATGAACAGCCCCACCATCGACTCGACGCCGCCGATCTCGCCCGGCCGCCCGGAGACGGTGGCTCCGAAGACCACGTCCTCGGCCCCGGTGAGTCGGCCGAGCAGCACCGCCCAGGCGCCCTGGACCAGGGTGTTCATGGTCAGCCCGAGCCCGCGGGCCCGTTCGGTCAGCGCGGTGGTCAGCTCCGGCGACAGGTCGAGGGTGACCCGCTCCGGGGCCAGGGCGGGGGTGTCGGTGCCGGTCGGGGCGAGCAGCGTGGGCTCCTCGATGCCCGCGAGCGCCTGCCGCCACGCTTCCTCCGCCGCCTCCCGGTCCTGGTCCGCGAGCCACGCCAGATAGTCGCGGTACGGGGTGGTGTGCGGCAGTCCCGTGTCGTCACCGCCGCGTGCGTACAGCGTGAACAGCTCCTGGGCCAGCAGCGCCATCGACCAGCCGTCGAGCAGGATGTGGTGGTACGTGAGGAGCAGACGGCAGCGGTCGTCCGCGAGCCGCAACAGGACGAAGCGCAGCAGCGGTGGCACCGCCGGATCGAATCCGCGGACCCGCTGCTCCTCGGCGATCCGGGTGAGTTCGGCCGTCTGCTCGTCCGGGGCCAGACCACGCAGATCCCTGGTCTCCCAGGGGAGCTCCACCTCATGATGGACGACCTGGACGGGGGTGGCGAGCTGTTCGTGGCGGAAGCCGGAGCGGAGGTTGGGGTGGCGGTTCAGCAGGGTCCGCGCGGCGGCGCGCAGAGCCCGTTCGTCGAGCGCTCCCGCCATGCCGAGGAAGAGCTGCACGGTGTAGACGTCCGCGCCGCCCTCGTCGAACAGGGCGTGGAACAGCAGCCCTTCCTGCATGGGTGAGGGCGGCAGCACGTCCTCCAGATCGGGGCAGGTGTGCTCCAGGGTGTCGATCTCGTCCTGGGTGAGGGAGACCAGCGGCAGGTCGGAGGGGGTGCGACCGCCGGCGTCCGGTGCCTCGGCGTGGGCGGCGAGGGCGTCCAGGGCGCGGAACCAGGTCTCGGCCAGGTCCCGTACGTCCGCTTCGGAGAGCAGTCCGTCGGGCCAGCTCCAGGTGGCGTGCAGCTGTGCGCCGTCGTGGGTGTCCATGGTGAGCGCGTCGACATCCACGGTGTGGACGAGCGGCATGTCCTCGTCGCCGCCGCCGGAGGCGCTCTCCACGGCCCAGTCGGTGTCGGTGCCGGTCGCGAGGCGGCCGAGGTAGTTGAAGCCGATCTGCGGGGCCGGGCGGGCGGCCAGCTCGCCCGCGGTGTCGGGGTTGAGATGGCGCAGCAGACCGTAGCCGATGCCGTTGTCCGGCAGGGCGCGCAACTGCTCCTTGACCCGTTTGAGGGCCCGACCGGCCTGCGGCCCGCCCTCCCAGACATCGTCCCAGTCCGCCACTCCGGGCTCCAGGCGCACCGGGTGGAGGCTGGTGAACCAGCCGACCGTACGGGACAGATCGGCGCCCCCGACGATGTCCTCCCGGCCATGGCCCTCCAGGTCCACCAGCACGCCGGTGGCGTCCGCATGGCCGCGTCGGCGCCGCCAGTCGGCCACCGCCAGGCCCAGGGCCGTCAGCAGGACATCGTTCACACCGCCGTGGAACGCGGCGGGCACCCGCGTCAGCAGCGGATCGGTCCGCTCCGGGGGGAGGGTCAGCCGGAGGTGGCGGACGGTGGCGGCGGTGTCCCGCACCGGATCCAGCGCCCGGCGGCCCAGCAACGGGTCCGGGCCCTCGAACATGGCTGTCCACAGCGGGAGTTCCTCGGCTCGGGAGGGGTGCCTGGCGAGTGTGGTGAGCTGTTCGGCCCAGCCCCGCAACGAGGTGCCCACCGGCTCCAGCGCGCGGCCCTCGACCGCCGCGGCCAGGTCCGGCAGCAGGATCCGCCAGGACACCCCGTCGACCACCAAATGGTGGGCCACCAACAAGAGCCGACCGGGGGTGTCCGCGCCGTTGTCGAGCCATACGGCCCGGACCATCTCACCGGCCTCGGGCTTCAGCGGCCTGTCCTCCAGCGGATCCCGGCGCAGCTCCTCCGGATCGGTCACCCGTGTGATCGCATCGGCCGCGTCGACCGTCCCTCGCGGCCCGGTTTCCAGCTCCCAGGTGCCGTCGTCGTCGCATCTGAGCCGCATCCGTAGCGCGTCATGGTGGTCGAGCACCGTCTGCAACCCTGCCGTCAGCCGCTCCAGGGTCAGTCCGGTGGGCGTACGCACCAGCATCGACTGATGGAAACCCGCCACCGGCCCGCCACGCTCCCGCAGCCAGTGCACGATCGGAGTCAGCGGCACCACACCGATGCCATGATCAGGGGTCGGCGCCGAGGTGGCGTCCGCGGCGGTGGCGACCGCGGCGAGCGCGGCCACGGTGGGGCGTTGGAAGACATCGCGTGGGGTGAAGACCAGTCCGGCGGCGCGGGCGCGGCTGACGAGCTGGATGGAAACGATGCTGTCCCCGCCCAGATCGAAGAAGCTGTCATCCGCCCCGACGCCGGGAAGCCCCAGCACATCCGCGAACACCGCGCACAGGGCCTCCTCGCGTACGGTGGCGGGCGCCCGGCCGGTGGCGGTCGACCCGAAATCCGGTGCCGGAAGGGCCCTGCGGTCCAGCTTGCCGTTGGGCGTCAGCGGCAACCGCTCCAGCGTGACGAAGGCGGCCGGAACCATGTACTCGGGAAGCTCGGCGGCCATATGCCTGCGCCACTCCCCCGCATCGGGGTCGCCCTCGGCCACCACATACGCCACGAGCTGTTTGACACCCGCACGGTCCTCGCGAGCGATCACCGCCGTCTGACGGACCTCCGGATGCCGGGCGAGAACCGCCTCGACCTCCCCCAGCTCGATCCGGAAGCCACGCACCTTCACCTGCTCATCGGCGCGCCCGACATACTCCACGTTCCCATCCGACCGCCACCGCACCACATCACCCGTGCGATACATCCGCCCACCCGCCCCGCGATACGGATCCGCCACAAACCGCTCCGCCGTCAACCCCGGACGCCGCAAATACCCCCGGGCCAGGCCCTCGCCCGCGATGTAGAGCTCTCCGGTGACGCCGACGGGCACCGGCTGAAGCCCCGAATCCAGCACATACACACGGGTGTTGGAGATCGGTCGGCCGATGGGCGGGGCCTGGTCGCGGGTGTCCGCATCACGGTCGCTGTACCAGGCGGTGGCATAGACGGTGGCCTCGGTCGGACCGTAGATGTTGGCGATGCGGCAGCCCGGGATGGCGTCCCGGATGGCGGCGACGGCGTGTGCCGAGAGGGCCTCTCCGGCCAGGACGACGGTCTCCGCGGAGGTGTTCATCTCGCCGTGCGCCAGCACCTGGGCGAACGCCGAGGGGACGGCGCTGACCAGGCTGCCCGACCAGCCCTCCGCCGTGCGCTCGGTGAGCGCGAGCAGATCGCGCACCACCTCGATGCTCCCGCCGCCGCACAGCGGCCCGAACATCTCGAAGACGGAGACGTCGAAGTTGAGCGAGGTCGAGGCGAGGACCCGTCTCAGCCGCCGGGTCCCGAGGTCGGTGACCGCCCAGGTGGCGAGGTCGACGGCGCTGGCCTGGGACACCACGACGCCCTTCGGCCGGCCGGTGGAGCCGGAGGTGTAGATCACATAGGCGGGGTGCTGTGGCCGGAGCGGGGCGGTGCGGTCGGCGTCGACAGGATCGCGGTCCGGCTGCCCGGCGAGCCGTTCGGCCGTCTCGGGGGCGTCCAGGCGCAGGGAGGTGCGGCCATCGCCGCTCGCCGTGTCCCCGGTGGCCGTGAGCACAAGTGCCGGTTCGGCGTCGTCGAGCATGTAGGTGATCCGCTCGGCGGGGTAGCCGGGGTCCACCGGAAGGTAGGCGGCTCCGGCCTTGAGGATGGCGAGCAGCGCCACGATCATCTCGTCGGAGCGGGGCACGGAGAGCGCCACGAGGCTCTCCGGACCGGCACCGTGCCCGATCAGCAGATGGGCCAGCCGGTTGGCGCGCCCGTTGAGTTCGGCGTAGGTCAGCGTACGGCCCTCGAAGACCACCGCGGGGGCCTGCGGGGTACGGGCCGCCTGGGCCTGGAACAGCTCGGGCAGCGAGGAGTCCGGCACCTTCCGCGCGGTGGCGTTCCACTCGCCCAGGACGCGCTCGCGCTCCTCGGGTGCCAGCAGATCGATCCGGCCGATGGGGGTGTCGGCTGCGGCGTGGGCGAAGTGGCCGAGGAGGTCGAGAAAGCGCCGCTGGTGGTCGGCGAGTCGCTCGGGGCCGTACAGCTCCGGATTGCCGTCCAGGTCGATGCGCAGCCCGCCGGACGCGCCCTCGCCGCTTCCGGGCCGTCCGCGCTCCGTGGCGGCCCGCCCGTCCACCACGAGGGACAGATCGTCCACGGGACCGCCGCCGAGGTTGTGCACGGTGCCGCGGTGGCCACCGAAAGTCAGGTCGTAGTCGACCATGACGATGTTGATGTGCGGGCCGACGAGGCGGTGCTCGTCACCGGAGAGTTCGAGATCGCGTCGCAGGTCCTCGGCACGGTACCGCTGGTGCTTCAGCACGCTGTGCAGTTCCTTCGACGCCAGGCGCGCGGCCTGGGCCACGGTGGTACCGGGGTGCAGATCCAGCCGGAACGGCAGGACGTTGGACATCATCCCGGGGATGGTGCGGGCGCGTCCGGTGGACCGGGCCGTCGCGGGCAGGCCGAGGACGACCTGCCGGTTGCCGGTCATACGGTGCAGATACACGCCGAACGCGGCGACGAGGACGGCGGGCCAGCTGACCTCGGCCTCGCGTGCGGTGGCGCGCAATCCGGCCAGCGTCGGCTCGTCGAGGAAGGCGGTCCGGCGCTCCAGCCGTTCGGGAAGCGCCGGGGTGCGGTCGGCCAGGCTGGTGGCGGCGGGCCGCTCGGCGAAGCGTGCCGTCCAGTACGCGCGGTCGCGTGTGAAGCGGTCGGAGTCCCGGTACGCGGCCTCGTCGTCGAGGAGTTCGGCCAATGACCCGAAGGGCGCCTCGGGGCAGGGCAGCCCGGCCGCGAGGGCGGTGTAGAGCTCGGCGACGCGACGGCCTATCAGGGAGAGGCCGAGGCCGTCCATGACGATGTGGTGGTAGCGCTGGTACCAGAAGTACCGGTCGTCCGCCGCCTTGAACAGCGCGAAGGCGAACAGCGGACCGGTGGTGGGGTCGACCGGCCGGCGCATCTCGGCGCGCATATGGCTTTCGGCGGAGGCGCGGGGATCGTCCTCGTGGCTGACGTCGACGAAGGACAGGGTCCAGTCGATGTGCTCCTCGACCCTCTGCGCCGCCCTGCCGTCCTCCTCCAGGAGCCGGATCCGCAGCGTGTCGGCCTCGGCCACGGTGCGGCGCAGCGCGTTCTCGAAAAGTGCGGGGTCGATCTCCCCGTGAATGTCGATGTATTCGGCGATGTTGAAGAGGGGATTCGCCGGCTGAAGCCGCTGGGCGAGCCAGATACCGGACTGCGCGGCCGTGAGCGGCAGGCTGGCAATCTGATAACCGGTCATGATTCATCCGTCCTGATCGGGCGATGGCGCATCGCTGATGAATCGCTTGGGGCACACAATTCATCCGACGCGACAAATTCGGAAGTCAATTCCATCTCGACAGGTCAACGGAAGTGAAATCGACTTCCGCTGCGAGATATCGATCCGCCGGCTGTACACCAGGCGGGGAACGCCGGAATTCATAGCGCCGGCACGGGGAATGGCGGTGGGGACGGAGAACCCGGCGCGGGGGCTCCACGCGCATTCCGGGCGGGCCCGAACGGGCCCGCGGTGCCTCAGCGGGCGGCGGCCTTGCGATAGGCGCCGACGGCGGCGGGAACGACGATGGCGAGCAGCAGCGCGATCAGCGCGAGGGACAGCGGGATGGGGTACTGGACGGGGAGGGCGCTCTTGCCGGTGCCCGTCGAGGTGTTGCCGAAAAGTTCGCGGCAGGCGGCCACCACGGCGCTCACCGGGTTCCACTCGCACAGCAGCCGCAGCCAGCCCGGCAGTCCGTTCAGCGGAATGAACGCGTTGGAGAGGAAGGTGAGCGGCATGACCAGCATGAAAGCGATGGAGTTGACCGCCTCGGCGCTGCGTGCCAGCAGCCCGATGAGCGCGCCCAGCCAGGACATGGCGTAGCCGAGGAGCAGCAGGATGCCGAATCCGGCGATGGCCCTGGGGATGCCGTTGTGCACCCGCCAGCCGATGAGGTATCCGACGACGGCCATCGCGACACAGGCGATGACGGCGAGCGCCACATCGGCGAGAGTGCGCCCGATGAGTACGGCCGACCGGGACATGGGAAGGGAGCGGAAGCGGTCGACCACTCCGTTGCCGAGGTCTCCGGCGACGCCCAGCGCGGTATTGCCCACATTGGTGAGCATCATCTGGGTGAAGATGCCGGCCATCAGATACGAGCGGTAATCGCTGCCCGGGACGGAGATCGCGCTGCCGAACAGCACGCCGAAGACGACCACGTACGCGACCGGCATCAGCGTCACGCTGAGGAGCTTCTCCGGAATGCGGGCCAGATGCCGCATATGGCGGCCGAACAGTGCCGAGACGTCGCTGACGAGTTCCATGACGGCCACGCCCTACCCTTCTTCGCCGGTGGTGCCGCCGGTGAGGGCGAGGAACACATCGTCGAGCGAGGGCCGCCGTACAGCGAATCCGATGGGCCGCACCTGGGCGGCGTCCAGGGCGGAGGCGGCCTCGGCGACCGTCTTGAGCTGGTCGCGAAGGGATACGGACACCATCCGTCCGTGTCCTTCGACGGCCGGCTCCATGGCGGTGACCTCGCGCAGGGCGCTGACCGCCGCGGGGATCGCGGCGTCCTCCCGCACGGTCACCTCGAGGCGTTCGCCACCGACCTTGGCCTTGAGTTCGTCCGAAGTGCCGTCGGCGATCACGCGCCCGCCGTCGATCACCGCGATCCGGTCGGCGAGCTGATCGGCCTCTTCGAGGTACTGGGTGGTCATCAGGACCGTTACCCCGTCGGCGAGTTGCTCGCGGATCATGTCCCACAGGACGAGTCTGCTGGTCGGGTCGAGGCCGGTGGTCGGCTCGTCGAGGAAGAGCACCTTGGGGTCGGCGATGAGACTGGCGGCCAGGTCCAGCCGTCTGCGAGTGCCACCGGAGTACGTCTTGACCGGGCGTTCGGCGACCTGCCCCAGGTCGAGCCGGTCGAGCAGGGCCTCGGCGCGAGCCTTCGCCCCGCGCCGGCCCAGACGGTGGAGGACCCCGATGAGCTGGAGGTTCTCCCGGCCGGTGAGCCTTTCGTCGAGGGCCGCGTACTGACCGGTGAGGCCGATCCTGCGGCGCACCTCGCGCGGCTGGGCGCGTACGTCGTATCCGGCGACGCTGGCGCGGCCCTCGTCGGCTTCCAGCAGAGTGGCCAGCACCCGCACCGTCGTCGTCTTGCCCGCTCCGTTGGGGCCGAGGATGCCGAGGAGCGTGCCCGCCGGAACGGACAGGTCCACGCCGCGCAGCGCCTCGTGGCCCCCGTATCTCTTTCGGATCCCCTCGGCCTCTATAGCTATATCCACGAATTCACACCTCACGTACTTGAAACGTGCTTTGCCTTACATCGCGCACGCATACGCAATGGACGCATGGCGGCGACGAGTGGTGTACACCACAGCAGTAGAGAAGTACGTGGCCCCCGTTCATTAAAGTGATAGCCCCTCCGCTAGGGAATTCCCTATCGGATGGCAGCGTCACTAAATCAGTCGGCGCACACGCCTGACAAGGCCCATCCGGAGCGCGGACCAATACTGATCGGTAATTTATTGATCAACGGAAAGCAATAAGGGAACGAACCCCGGGAGGGATATCCGATTTACCCCCATTCCGCCGTACCGCTTTCCACCGCCGACGCCGGACGCCACCCCCGGACATGACGGTCGGCCACCTGTCGTTCCGACAGCGCACCGGCTTTATCCACCCGGGAAACATCGCGTAAATTCTGCCGATCTCCTCAAGCGAGGCGGCCGACGGTGCGTCACCCCTACGCTTCCTGGGCGAGACGCACCCGCAGCGAGCCGGGGCCCCGGGTGAACACCCCTGCCTCGGTGGGGACCTCACCATCGGCGAAGGCCATCGCCGGGAAGGCGTCCAGCAGGTGGTTGACCCCCACCTCGACCTCGGTCTTCGCCAGCAGCGCCCCCACACAGAAGTGCCGCCCGAGCGCGAACGCCAGGTGGTCCGCGGCGGCCGAGAAGGCGCTGGCGGTCGTCAGATCCGCACGGAAGATGTTGAACGTGTCGGGGTCGGCGTAACGGCTCTCATCACGGTTGGCCGCCCCGATCAGACAGGTGACCGTGGCACCCGCCGGAATCGTGCCACCGCTCACCTCCACGTCCTCACGTGGCTGACGGAAGATCATGTGCACCGGAGGCGTGAAGCGCAGCGTCTCGGCGAAGGCCGCCGGGATGAGCGTACGGTCCTCGCGCACGGCCGCCAGCTGCTCGGGATGGGCCAGCAGATTGCGGAAGATACTGGCGATGGCCTTGTCGGTCGTCTCACCGCCCGCCGCGAGCAGCAGGCTGACGAACGCCTTGAAGTCCTCGTCGCTCATGCGCGTGCCGTCGATCTCGGCGGTGCACAGGACGGAGAGCAGATCGTCACCCGGATGCGCGCGCCGGTCCTGGATGATCGGGATCATGTATGCGGCGAGTTCGTCCCGGGTGCGCAGCCCCGCCGCCGCGACCTCGGGGTCCTGGCTCAGATTGCCCAGGAAGTCGATCATCGAGGTGTACCAGACATGGAACCGGCCGTGGTCAGCCCGGTCCAGCCCGAGCATGTCGACGATCACGTTGATCGGAAAGCGGGTCGCGTACTGTCCCACCAGATCGGCTTCCGACGCGCCCCGGAAGGCGTCGATGAGTTCCCGGGAGTTGCGCTCGATGACGGGCAGGAACTTCTCCCGTAACTCCCTCCCCCGGAAGGCGGGCGCCACCAGCGCGCGGCGCACGGAGTGCTCACGCCCGTCCATCTGAAGAATGGTCCTGCCGTGCACCGGCTCGATCTGCCAGTCGTAGTTGTGGCTGGTGAACACCGGGTCCTTGAAGGCCCGGGCGACGTCCTCGTAGCGGGAGACGATGAAGCCATCGGTCGTGTGGTGGTGGATCAGCGGAAAGTCCTCGCGCATGATCCGGTAGGCGGGGTACGGGTCGGCCGCGAACTCCGGGGAGAGGATGTCGGGGGCCGTGGAGGGGGTGGTCGTCATGACGAAGCGCTTCCTGGGCGGGGCGGCGGCGGTCACCGGCCGTACGCACCCACGGCGCACGGCTCGAGGCGGCGCGACAGGGCACGACGATGGCTCCGCTCAGGCCACATGATGGGACGTCAGGTCGCGGCCAAGGCTAGAGGCAGCGGAACCGGCGGGTCCAGGTCCACTCCCGGCCACCCCTTCATGTGGCTCCGCTGCTCGGTTCGAGTCCCACGAGGCGGCTCACCCGGTCGGTCATCGGAACTCCAGAGCGTGTGGACCGGGTGACGAGGAGCGAATGCAGCGGCTGGCGATATGGATGAGCGATAGGCTGACGCGGGACCCGCACGGGGCGAGGGGAAGGGGCTGACCATGACAGTGCCACGTACAGAGAACGACGGTCCGCTGATCCCCATGCCTGCCCTCACGCTTCCCGCATTGCGCCAGGCCGTGGCCACAGTGACGCCTTCACGCCTGCCGGAGTTCTTCGAAGACATGCAGAAGGCATTCATCCGGGCGGGCGAGGAGGACAGTGTCGTGCCGATCCGGATGTTCTACCGCCAGTGGGGGGTGATCGTAGAGATCGAGCGGCATCCCCGGACAGCGGAACGGCTGCACGCCGCCGAGGCCGCCATGGACAGCGACGATCCGGACGTGCGGGCCCGCGCCATCCGCGAGGCAGGGGAAATCGTACGGGCTGCGCACCGAGAGGTCGCTGGTGGCTGACTGGCACTGGGAAACCGACCCGGACGATCTTCTCGATGAGCTGCCTCCCGGGGCACGCGCCGAGGCTGAGCAGCTGGCACAGGAGATCGCCGTGCGGGAATCCATGGTCTTCCTCGAAGGCGCCTCGTACACCGGTGCCAGCCCCGGGCTGCGCACCGAGGCCCGGGGTCAGCTCATGCTCATGTATCTCACCGACGTACGCGGCGAGCGCATCGTGGTGCTCCAGGCCACCTGGTTCGGCTGACGGCCACCGTCGCACCGCGCCTCGCCCGCGGCCTGCTCGCGGAGCGGCCGGGGCGTCCTTTCGCGACCACCGCCGACCCACGACCGGTACCCGGCACCCGCTCGTCGGCCGAAACCCACCGCGGCGCCCTTAGTCCAGGGGGCAGCTCATGAGCAGTGTCGCGGGATCCGCGTCGGCGGGGCGCTGGACGGTGTGGTCCGCCGGGGGCCGGGCCTTTCCGGTCAGCCAGTGTTCCAGTGCCTCGAAGGCGGAGCGGTGGCAGGGGACCAGCGGGCGGAGCTTGTCGGGGTAGGCGTCGACGAGGGAGTCGACATGTGTGCCGTCCTCGATGCGGTAGTAGCGCAGCAGCGCGCCCCGACCGGCCCGGTGCACCATGCGGGCGTAGACGTCCGAGTCCTTGCTGATGGGCAGCAACGCGTCG
This sequence comes from Streptomyces malaysiensis subsp. malaysiensis, assembly GCF_040653035.1. Lineage (NCBI taxonomy): Bacteria > Bacillati > Actinomycetota > Actinomycetes > Kitasatosporales > Streptomycetaceae > Streptomyces > Streptomyces malaysiensis. The sequence continues at coordinate 77,386 of NZ_JBEZNG010000022.1, read as the reverse complement.
AGCGTGCCGTGCAGGGTGATCAGCGGTTTGCCGATGCGGCCGGTGAGTGCGATGCGGTCGACGGCGCGGTGGACCGCGGGCGGCCGGGTGGCGTAGTCGTAGTCGGCGTCGCAGCCGGGGGTGCCGGGGGCGCAGTAGGGGGTTCCCGCCTCGGTCGCTCCGTCGAAGTCCGGGTCGGCTTCCTCGCGGTAGATGCGCTGTGTCAGGTCCCAGTAGACCTCGTGGTGGTACGGCCACAGAAACTCCGAGCCCGCCGGGTAGCCGGCCTTGCGCATAGCCCTCCAGGCGTCCTCGGCTCCGGCCCCGCCGGCGGCGTACGCCGGGTATGCGCGCAGCGCGGGCGGCAGGAAGGTGAGCGGGTTGGGGCCGTCGGAGCGCCACAGGGTGCCCTCCCAGTCCACTCCCCCGTCGTACAGCTCGGGGTGGTTCTCCAGCTGCCAGCGCACCAGGTAGCCGCCGTTGGACATGCCGGTGGCGAGGGTGCGGACGGGGGGTCGGTGGTACCGCTGGGTGACGACGGATCCGGCGGCGCGCGTGAGCTGGGTGACGCGCGTGTTCCACTCGGCGATGGCGTCACCGGGCCCGCGGCCGTCGCGGTAGAAGGTGGGGCCGGTGTTGCCCTTGTCGGTGGCGGCGAAGGCGTAGCCGCGGGAGAGCACCCAGTCGGAGATGGCGCGGTCGTTGGCGTACTGCTCGCGGTTGGCCGGTGTACCGGACACCACCAGACCGCCATTCCAGCGGTCGGGCAACCGGATGACGAACTGTGCGTCGTGGTTCCAGCCGTGGTTGGTGTTGGTGGTCGATGTGTCCGGGAAGTAGCCGTCGATCTGGATCCCGGGAACACCACTCGGTGTGGGCAGATCCTCGGGGGTGAGTCCCGCGAAGTCGGCCGGATCGGTGTGGCCCGAGGCCACCGTACCGGCTGTGGTCAACTCGTCCAGGCAGTCGGCCTGTTGGCGGGCCGCACCGGGTACATGCGGCAGGGCGTGTCCGGTGCAACGGCCGCCCGGTGTCCCCTCCGCACCGGCCGCGGGCACCGCCGTGGCATCGGCCGCGGGCACCGCCACGGCCGATGCGACGACGAGCGAACAGGCGCCCACGAGCGACCGTATTCCGAGGGCGGCACGCCGTCCAAGCCGTCCGTGGGGTCGGGCGGAGGCCGTGCGGGGTGGAAACATCCGATTCTCCTCCGAGTCGAGTGGGGACGAGCCGGAGGCTAGGGGCACGGCCACCACGCGGGACATGTGCGGGCCCGCCATGGCGGCGCCCAGGACAGGGGTGCCGCCGCACACCATGGCGGGCCGTTTCACCTCACCGAGTACCAAAGCCGCGGGTGTGCGAGCCGGAGCGGCCACGGTCGGCGACAGCCCTCCTAGCCTCCGAGACCGAAGAACTTGGTGATCCAGTAGCTGGAGCAGATCGAGTCCAGGAAGTACGGGGCGCCGGTGCTGCCGCATTGTTCGGCGCCGGTGCCGGGGTCGACCGGGGTGCCGTGGTTGATGCCGGGGACCTTGTTGACCTCGACCGCCACCGTGCCGTCGGATGTCACGTACTCGTCGTGCTGGGTGGCGTTGGGACCGATGCTGGAGGTACGGGTGGGCGTCTGGGACAGCCCGTGCACCGCCGTCCACTGGTCGCGCAGTTCGGTGGCGTTGCGCGGCACGACCGTCGTGTCCCGGTCGCCGTACCAGATGGCGGTGCGCGGCCAGGGTCCCCCGTACGACGGGTACGCCTCGCGCACCCGCTGGGCCCACTCACTCGGGCTGAGGTCGAGCCCGGGGTTCATGCACAGGTAAGGGCTGTCGACCTTCGTGCAGTTGTACGGCAGGCCCGCGACGATCGCGCCGGCGGAGAAGACATCGGGGTAGGTGGCGAGCATGACCGAGGTCATGGCACCGCCGGCGGACAGTCCGGTGATGTAGACCCGCTTGGAGTCCCCGCCGTAGGCCGAGACGGCGTGGCCGGCCATCTGCCGGATCGACAGGGCCTCGCCCTGGTCGCGCCGATTGTCGCCGGCCTGGAACCAGTTGAAGCACTTGGTGAGGTTGTTCGACGAGGTGGTCTCCGCGAGCACCAGGACGAACTTGTCGCGGTCCGCGAGCTCGGGCAGCCCCGAGTTGTCGGCGTAGACCTGGGCGCTCTGGGTGCACCCGTGGAGCGCGAGGACCACGGGCGCGTTCGCGGGCAGCGACGCCGGCTTGTACACGTACATGTTCAACGCCCCGGGATTGGAGCCGAAGTTGGTCACCTTCGTGAGGGGGACCGCGGCGCTTGCGACGGGCGCGGGCCCGGCGAGAGCGGCTCCGAACACGAGGGCGGCGACGGCGAGTAGCCGGGCCGCGAGGAGGCTCCATCGACTCCGCAGGAGTGCGCGGCGTGGGGGGACTGACATGGAAGTGCTCCTTCGGTTGAGGCGCTCCCGGTGTTGCTGAGGCCGCCGACGCGCCGCCGCGCACCGGAAACACCAGACGTGACCGGAACCGTAGAGTCGGGCGTGGCCCGTCACCATGGCCCCGGGCACCACAAGCGGATTCGCCACCGTCGGCGTCACATGGATTGCGCGGCCGACAACCGGCTGCTAATCGCCCGGCCGATTCGAGCATGCTGTCCCGCACCATCGACATCATCACCGAACCCGCGCACAACCGCGTCCGACACGGCCTGGCCCGGCTCTCCGCTCCGCCGTAGGCGCCGTCGCGCCGTCGCGCCGTCGAGGGATGAGAGTGGGGTCAGCCGGCCCGCTCGCTCATCGCCGGCGTCGGCGTGAAGTGCACCGGCAGTGTCGTCATGCCTCGTGCCCAAGGGGAGGGACGGCGGGTGAGTTCTTCGGCCGGGATGGCGAGGTCGATGTCGGGCAGCCGGTCGAGCAGCACCTCGATGGCCGTACGGGCGATGGTCTCCGCGATCTCCTGCGCCGCGACCGGACAGCGGTGCTCCCCGTGCCCGAACGAGAGGAACGCGTTGTTGCCGCCGGTCAGCCTCGAACCGTCGGGGCGTATCCGCGGATCCTTGTTGGCGGCGGCGAGTCCGAGACACACCATGTCGCCCGCCTTGATCCGGCGATTGCCGAGCGTGGTGTCACGAGACGCCCACCGGCCGACACCGTTCTGGGCGGGAGTGTCCTCCCATAGCACCTCGTTCATGGCCTCCGAGACACTCTTGCGCCCGCCGGCCAGGGACATGACGAACCGTTCGTCGGTGAACATCAGCCGCAGCGAGTTGCCGATCCAGTCCGCGGTCAGCGTGTGGCCCGCGATGACCAGTACGATCAGATCGTGGAGGACCTCCTCCTCCGTGAAGCCGAGGGTGTTGCCGACCAGTTGGGCGGCGACGTCCCGGGGGCCGTCCCCCGCCCTCCGCTCGGCCATCAGGGCCGCCGTGGCTCCGGCGAGGTGGGCCTGGGCCGCCTGGGCCAGGTCGCCGCCGTCGGACAGGTCGATGGCCGCCGCGGCCAGTCCGGGCCCCTGCTCGTCGGGGAAGCCGTAGATCTTCGCCAGGACACGCACCGGGAAGGGCATCGCGTACCGGGCGATGACGTCCGCGCCGCCCTCGGCGCAGAAGTCGTCGATCAGTTCGTCGGCCAGTCGCTCGGCGTGCTGCCGGATCTCGAAGGGGTCGACCGACTCCAGCGCGTCGCTGATCATCGCCGCCCGTAGGCGATGCCGCTCACCGGTCGTGTACAGGATGGACGGCTGCCCGCGGCCGATCAACGGGGCCAGCGGCCAGTCTTCGGGGACGCGGTCCCACTGGTTCCAGATCTCGGAGTCGCGGGTGAAGAGCACGGGGTCGGCAGCGACCTGGTGCAGTTCGCGGTAGCCGAGAACCAGCCACGCCGGGACGCCGCCCTCGAGCACGATGGGGGCGACCGCACCATGTTCGCGGCGCATCTCCTGGTAGAGGAGGTTGGGTTCGTTGTAGAAGCGCGGACCGCTCAGGGGCACGGCGAGAGGGCTGACATGGTCCCCGCCGTGTGGGAGCTCTCCGCTTCGATGTGCGGGACACCCGGGTGGCGGGGCGGGCGCTTCGGAACTCTGAGCGGTGGGGTCGGTCGACGTCATCGCTGTGGTACCTCCGAGGTCGGGTAAGGGGGTCCCGCACGGCTCCCGGTCCCTCGGCGGGCGGGTCCGCTGGTGGCTGCTGACGGCGAGCCCATCGTGCCTGAGGGCGTCTGTGTGGCGGCCGTCGTCCTCGATCCTCAGCGCCCGTTCCGAGCAGAGGTTCACCACATGTCACGTGGCAGCCAGGTTGTCCCCGGTCAACAGCGAGAGCGTCGCCACGGGATCACCCTGGTCGTCGCAGTCGAGGATTACCGGCGCGGCACCATAACACAGGCCATGACCTGCACGGGCGTGACGGCCGACGTCGATCCGCGCGACCGTCGTGTGCCTTTCGTCCGAGCACCGCGTTCCTGACGACCGGTCGATGCCACATGCGGCGGTCGACTGATGCTCGGTGACGGCGTACGGCAACCTTGACCTGCGCGGCACCCGGAGCCGTGCGGAGGGCGGAGCGCACGCCACAGCGGAACAGCAGGCGGTCTGCGAGGGGACGGGCGCTCGGGACCCCTCCCGAGAACCGGCGCGTAGAACGGTCCCATGACCACATCGGAATCATCGGTCCGCCGCCGCAGGGGCAGGCTGTCCGCGGCGCGCGGCGTGGCGGGGACCGTCTGCGCCCTCCTGGCCCTCGCCGCCGCGCTGACCGGCTGCGGCTCCGACTCGGACGACGACACCGGGGCGCCCGCGTCGGCCGCGCCCTCGCGTTCGGCCGAACCGTCGTCCGCCTCGCCAACGCCCACGAAGCCCTCCTCATCGCCGTCGCCGACCGCGGTGAAACCGTTGAAACCGTCAACACCGGCCGAGCTGCGGGCGTGTGCGGACGGCAGTTGCACGGTCGTCGTGACGAAGGGCACCGAGATCCCGGGCGCCGCCGCCCTTCGGGCGGGACCGTTCACGGTGAGCGACGTCGGTCCCGAGGGCGTGGACCTGAGCTCGGTCGACGCGAGCGGATTCACCTCCAACCTGCTGGGGCAGCGCCCCGACCAGGGCGGGCCCTCCACCGTCAACGAGCTGTCGATCGCCGTTCTCACCATCGTGGGAGACACCGCGAAGCTGCGGCTCTCCCCGGCGAAGTAGGGCGAGTGTCGCTTCGGCGCGAGCGATGACCAGTGCTCGGGCCCCGGACCGCACCGCGCCCGTCGGGTTACAGGCGCCGCAGCAGCCGGTGCATCGCCTCCGCGGACTCGGTGATGGCGGCCAACGAGCAGGATTCATCGGTGACATGGGCCTGGTCCGGGTCGCCCGGTCCGTACACCACCACCGCCGGATCGCCGAGCCGGGCGGTCAGCACCGAGGCATCGGTGAAGTAGGTCGCGTACTCGGCCGGGCGGGCCGAGGAGCCGGGGGCCAGGAGCTCCCGCGCGGCCGCGGCGGCCGACGGGTCGGTGGCGACGCCGGGCAGGTCCAGCAGCGGTTCGAGGCCGATGCCGTCGCCGCACAGCCGGGCGATCTCCGCGATCGCCTCGTCCCGTCCGAAGCCGGGAACGGTGCGCACGTCCAGCCGCATCTCGGCGTGGTCCGGCACCAGGTTGGGCTGCTCGCCCGCGTGGAACGTGCCGATGTTGACCGTGGCCGGGCCGTGGGTCGGGCTCACCGTCCAGTCACGGTGTCCATGGATCCTGTTCGCCGCGGCGGCGAGCGCGGCGATCGCGTTGCGGCCCAGTTCCGGGCGGGAACCGTGCGCGGAGACCCCACGGGCCGTGGCGGCGAGCCAGAGCACGCCCTTGTGGCCGAGGACGGTCCGGTTGCCGGTCGGCTCGGCCACGATGAGCAGGTCGGTGGGGGTGAGCGACGCCGCGTCGATCTCCTCGGCCCCATGGCAGCCGGTCTCCTCGCCGAAGGTGAAGATCAGCTGTACGGCGGTGTCCCGCGGGCTTTCCCGGGCGGCCCGTATCGCCGCCTCGACCTGGCAGGCCACGCCCGCCTTCATATCGCTGCTGCCGCGGCCGAGCAGCCGGCCGTCGCGCAGTTCCCCGCTCATCGGGTCGAACGACCAGCCCGACGGGTCGGCGGGCACGGTGTCCAGGTGTCCGGTGAAGGTGACCGGCACCCGTGGCACCGCGGGCCCGAACCTGGCGAGGACGTTGGCCCGGCCGGGTATCGGCTCCTCGACCCTGACGTCGAACCCCGCGCCGTCCAGCCGGTCCGCCACCAGTGCGGCGGCCGGTGCCTCCCGGCCGCCCCGGGTGTCGATCCGCACCAGCCGCCGCGCGAGGTCCGTCGCACCGCGCCATGCGTCCGCGTCGTCCATCGGGGTCCTCCTGGGGTTGTGGTGAGCCCCCGTCATATGCGGTCCGAGGGCGCTTGCGTGGCCCGGGTGCTGTCGCGCACCACCAGGGCCGGCACGAGTGAGATGTGCGCGTGCGGGCCGCGCTCGGCGTCCTTGGCCCCCGCAGCGGCCAGCAGCCGTACCGCCTCCGCGGCGATCCGGTCGCGGGGCTGATGGACCGTGGTCAGGGCCGGTTCGGTCAGCCGGGAGAACTCGATGTCGTCATAGCCGGTCACCTGCACCTGCCGGGGCACCGCGAAGCCGTGGGCCCGGCAGGCGCGGGTGACCCCGAGCGCGATCAGGTCGTCGGCGCATACGAGGGCGTCCGGAAGGCCGCCCTCCGCGATCAGCCGGGCCACGGCGGCCTCGCCCCACTCCACGCTGTAGTCCCCGAGCAGCACCTGGTCCGGCTTCACCTCGATGTTCAGCTCCTCGGCGCGCCGCCGGAACCCGGCGAACCGCTGCTCCGTGGAGGAGTGGGTCATCAGCGAGCCGATGAAGGCCGCCGACCGCGCCCCGCCGTCATGGAGGTGGTCCACGACCTGCCGCATCGCGGCGACGTCGTCGACGCCCACCCAGTCGGTGGTGGTGCCGTCGACGAATCGGTCGAGTTGGACGAGCGGCAGCCGGTCCGCGGTCTGCTGCACGGCGGGCCGGCTGTCGACGCCGTGGCTCGGGCTGACGATGATGCCGTCGACATTGCGCGCGGCGAGCGAGGCCAGCCGGCGCGCCTCGATCTGCGGATCGGAGCGCGCGTCGCACAGGAAGAGCTCCTTGCCCTCCTTCCCCAGGGCGTGTTCCACGCTCTCCACCAGGGAGGTGAAGAACGGGTTGGTGATGCTGGGCACGACCATGCCCACGGTGTCGGTACGACTGTTGCGCAGCGCCCTGGCGATGACATTGACCTGGTAGCCCAGGTCGTCGGCGGCGCGGCGGACCTTGCGTTCGACCGCGGCCGAGACCTGGCCCCGGCGGGAGAGCACCCGTGACACGGTGGCGGTGGAGACACCGGCCCGCTCGGCGACCTGAGCGATCGTAACCCGTTGCAATCGATTACCTTCCTGCCGGGAAACATGTCCGTCACATGGTTCCAACGCCAACGTGACCTGGCGCGTTGAATCAGCATAGAGCCTTGACACGACACCTGACCCCTGCCTACGGTCCTCCGCAACTCAGCTGTAATCGATTGCATTGAGGTGGCGTGATGACGACATCCACGAAGACGAGCGACCTCGGGGTGTTCCCACCCCGGCCGAACGCGATCAAGGAGCTGTTCGGCGCCCCGAAGGTCGTCATCGGCGTGGTGCACCTGCCGCCGCTGCCCGGCAGCCCGCATTACGAGGGCACCCCGCTGGACGAGATCTGCGCCTTCGCGGTCGAGGAGGCGCGGGCCTATCTGGAGGGCGGCTGCCACGGGCTGATCGTGGAGAACCACTGGGACATCCCGTTCCTCAAGCCGGGCGAACACGGTTATGAGACATCGGCGGCGATGGCCGTGGTGACCGACCGGGTGCGGCACGCCGTGCTGGAGGGGGCCGGCGGCAGGCTGGGGGTCAGCGTGCTGTCCAACGCCGCCGAGTGCTCCATCGCCTCCGCCTGGTCCGGCGGCGGCGGATTCGTCCGGGTCAACCAGTGGGCCAATGCCTATGTCGCCAACGAGGGCATCATCGAGGGCCAGTCCGCACACGCCAGCCGCTATCGCAGCCGGATCGGCGCCGGCCCGGTCAAGGTCTTCGCCGATGTGCACGTCAAGCACGGTTCGCACGCCATCGTCGCCGACCGCACCCTGGCCGAGCAGACCGAGGACGCCGAGTTCTTCGGCGCCGATGTGCTGATCGCCACCGGCTCCAGGACCGGGGACGCCGCCTCGCTGGAGGAGGTCGAGGGCATCTCCGCCCACACCACCCTGCCGGTGGTGATCGGCTCCGGCATCACCGCGGGCAACATCGGCGGCCTGCTGCCCGCCTGCGACGGAGTGATCGTCGCGTCCTCGGTGAAGGACAACGGCCGCTGGTGGGGCCGGGTCGACCGGGCCAAGGTCGGCGAGCTGACCGCCGCGGCGGCCAAGGCCGGAGTGGTGCTCCCGTGATCGTCTTCTGCGGGTACGCCAACATCGACCTGACCGTCGGTGTGCCCGCGCTGCCCGCTCCCGGTGACCGCGTGCAGGCGACCGCCATCCGCCACGGCCACGGCGGGATGGCCGCCAACGCCTCGGCGGCCGCGGCCAGGACCGGGGCCGACGCGTGGTTCGCCGGTGTGGTCGGACCGGATCCGGGAAGCACGGCGTTCCTCGCCGCACTCGCCGCCGACGGGGTCCGCACCGACTGGACCGCCCGCACCGGCACCCTCACCACCGCCGTCGTACTGCTCACCCCGGACGGCGAACGTGCCGTCATCAGCCAGGACGACGAGCTGGACGCCCGGCACATCACCCGTACGGTACGGGCCGCGCGCGAGGCCGGGGCGGACTGGCTCTACCTCGACGGCTACCGCTTCCCCGAGGCCGCCGCCGCGCTGGCCGAGGCCGCCGCCGACGCCCCGCCCGGGACGCCGGGACCGGGCCTGGTGGTGGACCTCGACGGCTGCGACCGGGCGGAGGCGATGCGCACCGCGCTGTCCGCGGCCGATCACGCCGTCGTCGGCCGGCCGCTGGCCGTCGCGCTGCTGGGCGGAGAACCGGCCCTGGTCCGGGCCGCCGCCGAGCATGACGTCCATCTGGTCGTGACCGACGGTTCGCGCGGCTGGACCCTGCTGACCCCGGCCGGAGAACGCCACGACGGTCCGGCGATCGAGGTGGACGCGGTCGACGCCACCGGGGCCGGAGACTGCTTCACCGGCGCATACTGTGCCGAACTGGACCGGGGCCGGTCCCCGCTGGAGGCGGCGCGCTTCGCCGCCGTCGCCGCCGGTCTGTCCTGTACCCGCCCTGGCGCCCGTGACGGGCTGCCCGACCGGCGGGCCGTCGAATCCTGGCTCGCGGCCCACCCCACCCCGGAAGTCCCGGAGCCGACCCGTACCCCGTAGGACAAGGAGAGCAGATGCGCCAGAAAGTGACGGCCGTGGTCGCGCTGGGCCTGCTGCTGACGACCGTCGGCTGCGACACCCAGGCCCGCCGCGAGATGGCGGCCGAGAAGAAGACCACCGAACAGGGCCCGCCGCCACCCGCGGAGGTCGCCCGCTCCTGTACCGTCCGCGGCCACGCTCCGAAGATCGGTATCGTGCCCATCAACCTCCAGGCGCTGTTCTTCAACCAGATCAACACCGGCGCCCGGACCGTGGCCCGCAAGGCCGGGGTCAAAACCCAGATCGTCAACGGCAACGACGACTCCGCCACCCAGGCCAACGCCATCGACGACCTGGTGGCCAACCACTACGACGCCATCATCGTGGACGCGGTCGACACCGAGGGCATCAAGCCCGCCATCCGCCGGGCCAAGGCCGCGGGCGTACCGGTCGTCGCCGTGGACGCCACCATCGACGACCCCGCGGTCTCCACCCAGGTCGGCGTCGGCAACGCGGAAGGCGGCCGGCGGATCGGCGAGGCCCTGCTGAAGACCGCCGGCAACCGCGGTGGTATCGGCGTCGTCGGCGCGCTCAACAGCACCATCCAGAACGAGCGGCAGAAAGGATTCACCGACACCGTCACCGCCAAGGGCATGAAGATCCAGAACGTGGTCGACGGCCGCAACATCCAGGAGAACGCCCAGACCGCCGCCGAGAACCTGCTCACCCGCGACCCCGGCCTGAAGTACGCCTACGCCACCGGCGAGCCCGCCCTGATCGGCCTGGCCGCCGCCGTGGTCAGCCAGCACCGCACCAAGGACCTCAAGGTCGTCGGATGGGACCTGTCCAGCCAGGCCGTGGACGGGCTGCGGGCCGGCTGGATCACCGGTGTGCTCCAGCAGAACACCTTCCGGTTCGGCTACGAGGCCATGAATTCCGCGATCGACCTGGCCTGCGGCCGCACCGCCCGCCGCCAAGTACCCGTTCCCACCCAGCTGGTGACCCCGGACAACGTCAAGAACTACCTCTACTACCTGGAGAAGTGATGGGCGAGAACGCGCTGGTCTCCCTGCGAGGAATCACCAAATCGTTCGGCGCCGTCCGCTCGCTGCGCGGCGTCGACCTGACCCTGGCCCCTGGCGAGGTGCTCGGCCTGGTCGGCGACAACGGCGCCGGGAAGTCGACCCTGATGAAGGTCCTGGCCGGTGCGGTCCAGCACGACGGCGGGCAGATCTCCATCGACGGCCGCGACGTCCGCTTCACCAGCCCCGCCGACGCCCGCCGCGAGCGGGTCGGCATCGTCTACCAGGACCTCGCCCTGTGCGACACCCTCGATGTGGCCAGCAATCTGTTCCTCGGCCGTGAACCGCGCAGAGGCCCCTTCATCGACCGCGCCACGATGCACGCCCGAGCGGCGGAAACCCTCTCCGAACTGCATGTCCGGGTGAAATCCACCTACCAGGAGATCGGCGAGCTGTCCGGAGGGCAGCGGCAGGCCGTGGCGATCGCCCGTGCGGTGTCGTTCCGCCCGCGCGTGCTGATCCTGGACGAACCCACCGCCGCCCTCGCCGTCGCCGAGGTCCGGCAGGTGCTGAAGATGATCCGCGACGTCGCCGCCCAGGGCGTCGGCGTCATCCTGATCACCCACCGGCTGCAAGACCTGTTCGAGGTCTGCGACCGGATCACCGTGATGTACGAGGGACGCAGCGTCGAGGACGCCCCGATCTCCGATCTCGACATCGAACGGCTCGTCGCCATGATCACCCGATCCGGCGCCACGAACGGGCCCGACACCCAGGAGGTGGCCTGATATGAGCGCCGACACCGCGATGCGCCCCACCGCCGTACTGGGCCGGCCACCGGGCCGCTGGCAGCGCGCCAACAAGGCCACCCTGGCCATGCTCGGCGTGGGCGTCGCGCTCTTCCTCGGCTTCGGTATCGCCGCCCCCAACTTCCTGACCTTCACCAATCTGGCCAACCTGGCCACCCAGGTGGCGATCACCCTGATCGTGGCGGTCGCCATGACCTTCGTGATCAGCACCGGCCAGATCGATCTGTCCGTGGGATCGATCCTCGCGTTCACCGCCACCTGTACCGCCGAGATGCTCCAGGCCGGCTGGGACTCCTCGCTGGTGATCATCGTGGCGCTGCTCGCCGGGCTCTTCTGGGGCGCCGTCAACGGATGGCTGTCGGCGTATCAGAAGATCCCCCCGTTCATCGTCACCCTCGCCACCATGTCGGTCGTCCGCGGTCTGGCACAGCTGTGGACCAAGGGGTTCTCCGTCCCCATCGACGCCCGGCTCTTCGTCGCCAAGCTGGGCGACGCCTCCTTCCTCGGACTGTCCGCGCTGGCCTGGATCGCCCTGGCCACGGTCGCCGTCGGAGCGGTCCTGCTGTCGAAGCTGCCGTTCGGCTCCTACGTCAACGGCATCGGCGCCCAGGAGGAGTCCGTACGGCGGGCCGGGGTGAACACCGCCCGGGTCAAGATGATCACCCTGATGATGACCGGGGTGGCCGCCGGTATCGCCGGACTGCTCACCGCGGCCAGGCTGGGGTCCGGCTCCGCCAACTCAGGACAGGGCTTCGAGCTCACCGTGATCGCCGCGGTCGTGCTCGGCGGCACCAATCTGTTCGGCGGCCGCGGCACCGTGCTCGGCACCGTCATCGGCGCCCTCATCACCGGAGTCATCGCCAACGGTCTCAACCTGCTCGGCGTGAGCCCGTTCCTCACCCCCATCGTCACCGGACTGGTGCTGCTCGCCGCGATCTGGATCAACCTGCGCGGGCGGGCGATGGCCGATCTGTTCGCCCACCTGACGGGCCGCTCATGAGCGGCCCCGCCCCCCGCACCGTGACCACGGTGACCGGGCCCGTGCCCAGCACCGGGCTCGGCCTCACCCTCACCCATGAGCATCTGCGCAACGACGTCCGCAAGGCCGTCACCACCCCGGCCGACCCCCGGCTCGGTCATCTGCGCGATGCCCGCACCACACCCGAACTGGCGTGGCTGCTGCGCGAACAGCCCTACGCCTGCCTCGACCACTGTGTGCTCGACGACACCGAAGGTGTGCTGGCCGACCTGCGCGCGTTCGCGGCCGCCGGGGGCGGCACGATCGTCGATGTCACCCCGGGCGGGCTGGGCCGGGACCCGGCGGCGCTGCGCGCGTTCTCCGAGGACAGCGGCGTACGTGTGGTCATGGGCAGCGGCTGGTACCTGGAGCCCTACCACCCCCGGCCGCTGTCCCCGGCGGACGAGCGCGGCCTCGCCGCCGCGTTGCTTGCCGAGTTCACCGAGGGCGCCGACGGCACCGGGATCCGGCCGGGCGTCATCGGCGAGATCGGGGTCTCCCCGCGGTTCACCGAGGGCGAGCACACCGCGCTGCGCGCCGCCGCGCGCACCCAGCGCGAGACCGGTGTCCCGCTCTACGTCCATCTGCCCGGCTGGCAGCGCCGCGCCCATGAGGTTCTCGATCTGGTGCTGGGCGAGTACGGGGTGGCGCCGGCCGCCGTGGTGCTGTGCCATATGGACCCCTCGCACGCCGACCCGGACTATCAGCGGTCGGTGGCCGACCGTGGCGTGTGGCTCGAATTCGACATGATCGGCATGCCGTTCCGCTACCCCGGCGAGGGGCAGTCCCCGGCACCCCACGAAACCGCGTACGCGATCGCCGGGCTCATCGCCCGCGGACACGGCGACCGGCTGCTGCTCAGCCACGACGTATTCCTCAAGAGCATGCTCACCGCCTACGGCGGCAACGGCTTCCGCTATGTGCCGGAGCTGTTCCTCGCCCGGCTCGTCGAGCACGGCGTGCCCCGGCGGACCGCCGAGGGCCTGCTGCACACCAACCCGGCCCGGCTGTTCGAGCACGCCGCCGCGTCCTGACGCCCTGACCACCGTCCCGGCGTTCCACCCCATCCCCGTCACGAAGGAGCACCCTGTGAGCCGCGTCCTGATAGCCGGTGAGAGCTGGATCTCCCAGTCCACACACATCAAGGGGGTCGACTCGTTCACCACCAGTGCCTATGTGACCGGCGTCGAGCCGCTGCGCCGGGCGCTGGAGGGCCGCGGGCACGAGGTCACACACCTGCCCGCGCATCTGGTACCCGCGCAGTTCCCGGGCGATGCCGAGGCGCTCGCCCGCTACGACGTCGTCATCCTCTCCGACATCGGGGCGAACTCCCTCCAGCTCTCCCCCGAGGTGTTCGAGCGGGGCACGCCGGGGACCGACCGGATCGACGCACTGCGCGGATGGGTCGGCGACGGCGGCGGGCTGCTGATGGTCGGCGGCTATCTCTCCTTCACCGGTTTCGAGGGCAAGGCCGCCTACCGCAACACCGCACTGCACGAGGTGCTGCCGGTCGAGCTGCTGCCCGAGGACGACCGCGTCGAACTCCCCGCGGGTGGCCGCCCGTCGGCCGTCGGTACCGGCCATCCCGCACTCGGCGGGGTGACCGGCGAATGGCCGCCGCTGCTCGGCTACAACCGCGTCCGGCCGCGTCCGGGCACCGAGGTCCTGGCCACCCTGGGCGGCGACCCCCTGGTGGCGGTGGCCGAGTACGGCGCGGGGCGGTCGGCCGTCTTCACCTCCGACTGCTCCCCGCACTGGGCGCCCGCGGCGTTCTGCGAGCAGTGGGACGGCTACGCCCGGGTCTTCGGCGGCCTCGTCGAATGGCTCTCCCGTTGAGCCGGTCCGAGCGGCTCCTGAAGGCCGCCGCTCCGGTCATGGAACAGGCGCTGCGCATGCGCTTCGTCACCGAGGTCACGGCCGGCACGATCAGCGACACCGACTACGCCGACTACCTGGAGATCGAGGCCGCGTTCGTGGAGACGGCCACCCGGCTGCACGGACTGGCCGTATGGGGCGCCCCGGACCGGACGGCGCTGGAGCGCAACGCCCGTGCGGTCCACGCGCTGACCACCACCCAGGCGGACTACTTCCGCGACGCCCGCGCCGCCTGGCCCGTCCCCGCCCGGCCGGACGCCGCCCGGCGGGCCGAGGTGCTGTCGCGGTACGCACTCGACGCGGCGCGGGAAGGCGGCTACCCGGCGGTGATGACCATGCTGTTCGCCGCGGAGACCCTCTACCTCACCTGGTGCACCCGGGCACATGAACGCGGCGCCGTCCCCGACGGCGCGATACGAGCCTGGGTGGCGCTCCACGCCGACCAGGCGTTCCGGGACGGGGTACGGGCTCTCGCGGCGGAGGTCGACGCCCTGCCGGACGACCTCCCCCAGGAGCGGCTGACCCACTGGTTCAATGGCATGCTGGAGGCGGAAATCGCCTTCCACGACGCGGTGTTCGGATAACCGGGCCCCGACTGGGCCGATGCCCCGACCGGGCCGCTGAACCGGGCGACACGTACCCATCGTTCGGTGCGGGCCGGGGCGGGGCCCGCTCGTAGACTCGGTATCGCGGGCGGGTGGCTGGAGGTACGGGACGGACGAATCTCCGCTCTCGGCTCCGGCCCGCCGCCGGCTCACTCGCCCGGACAAGGGCGGAGCGGCTGATGCTGGTCAGTGACGCGATACCGACGGCAGGTCTCGGTGACGGCACCTACCGGTTCGCGGACCGTGTTGTCACCGTCGAGCGCGGGGTGGCGTTCCTCGAAGGCACCCGCACCCTCGCCGGTTCCACCCTGTGCATCGGCCACGCACTGCGCCGGATGATCACCGTGACCGGGCTGCCCGTGGGGGACGCGGTCCGCATGTCGGCCACCGCTGCGGCCCTGCTGCTCGGCCTCGACGACCGCGGCGCCCTGACCCCGGGCCACCGCGCCGATCTGGTCGAACTCGACCCCGAGTTCCGGCCGGTGAGGGTGTTCCTCGGAGGCAGGGCAGTGCGGCCGGCCTGATCACCTCCTCGCGCGGCACCGAGGCGAACACGTCTGCCACGTATTGCGCCAACCTCACCCGAGCCCGGTTCACTTCAGGCTGAACCGGCCCGCCGGGAAGACCTAACGGAGACCGGCGAGGACCGACCTGGCATCGCGGAACAGCGTCTGGCCGTATTCACGGTAAGGAGGCGACTCCGCGTACCGGAAGTGATCACGCACCGCTGCCCGCGCGGCCTCGGGGTCCCCGGACTCCAGCGCCTCGACGATCGGGTCGTGCGAGCCGATGCCCCACTGTTCCCCGCTCTCCGGCTCCGGGGGGATGGAGCTGACGATGATCAGCTCCTGGAGCGGTTCGATCAGCAACTCCAGCGCGGGCAGCCGCAGTGCCTTGATGATCGACAGGTGGAACTGCAAGTGCTCCTGGTGCGCCGTCGGCCAGTCCTTGGCCCGGACCCCGTCCTCGAACCGCCGCAAGTGCCTGCGAAGCGGCTCCAATGTCTCATCGTCACATACCCGCGCGGCCTCGGCGGCAAGTGTTGACTCGAGCGTGACCCGGGCAGCGAGAACCTCGCCGATGGTGACCTCCGAACGCTGCATCCGCAGCGTCAGAGCGGTGGTGAGGATGTCGTCGCGCGGGACGGCGACAAAGATGCCGTGCCCCTGCCGCACCTCGACCAACCCCATGGACGACAACGTCCGCAGAGCGTCGCGCACGACACTCCGGGAGACTCCGAGCGATTCCGCGAGCGACTCCGCGGTGGGCATCCGGCTGCCCGGCGCGTACTCCTCGTGCACGATCGCCTGTCGCAGTTGTGCCACGACCTGGTCGCTGAGCCTGCCCACTTGTTCTCCTCGATGTCCTCGTATGACGGCCCTGCGCCTGTGCGGAACTCCACACGCGGCGGCGCCAGCGCCGTCGGAAGTGATCGTACTGGCAGGGCCTTGTCAGAGGAAAGCATCATACCTATCATCCATATCCATCATAGGTATGATCCTTCCGCCGTGTTCGTGGGTGGGAACCTCTGCTCGTCAGAGCATCGACACAGGAGTGAGCAGATGAGAGTTCTTCACGGCATCGCCGCGACGGCTGTCGCGATAGCGGTGCTCGGGACGAATGCATGCACCAACGACGACAGCGCCGGTGCCGGCACCGGCGCGCGGCCCAAGAACGCGGGTCTGCCCTCCACTCCGCTCGTGGTGAAGCGCGCGGTCGACTCAACGTTGCAGGCGAGGTTCCCCAAGGACATCCGGACGAGCGGTGTGCTGCGCGTCGCTGCCGATCCCAACTATCCGCCGAGCGCGTTCAAGAGTTCCTCAGGGAAGATCATCGGTGTCGGCGCCGACTTCGCCTCGGCCATCACGGCCAAGACGGGCCTTCGTTTCGAGTGGGTCGAGGTGCCCTTCGACGGGATGCTCGCGGGCCTGAAGGCACATCGCTTCGACGCCAGTTGGTCTGCCTGGACGGTCACCCGCGAGCGCACGGAAGTGCTGAACCTGGTCACCTACCTCGAGGGAGGCACTTCCGCACTGGTCAAGGCCGGGAACCCCAAGGGGATCGAGAAACCGCTCGACCTCTGCGGACGCACCATCGCCGCACAGACCGGCACGACCCAGGCCCAGGGCAACATGGACAGCCTTCAGCACCAGTGCAAAGCGGCGGGCAAACCGGCGATCAAGCCGATGATCGTGCCGCAGCAGACCAACGTCAATCAGGCGGTCGCCACCGGGCGCGCGGATGCGATGCTCGCCGACAACACGGCGGTCGCCTACCAGGGAAAGCTCCAACCCGATCTCTTCAAGTCCGTGGACTCCATTCTGCTCAGCCCGGAGCCGGTCGGAGTCGCGGTCCCCAAAAAGGACTCGCAACTCGCCACCGCGCTCGCGGCGACCTACAACGCTCTGATCGCCGACGGCACTTACGCGAAGATCCTCAAGCGCTGGGACATCACCAACGCTGCGATCACGAAGTCCCAGGTCAACCGGGTGACCTCATGAGTGGGCCCGCCGACGCCCCCACCGGCACAGCGCAACGAGCCCATCGATCGACGCCGGCGAGGAGAGACGTATGAGCACCGACACCCGTATCCACCACGACCGGGTCGACCTGGCGGATCTCGCCGCCATCGCCGATCACGAACCGGTCCGGCGGCGCGCTGCCGGGCAGGCAGTCGGCGGCGGCGTGATTCTGGTGCTGGCCGGGTTCGTCGTCGCGATCCTGGTCAGCAACCCGGGCTTCGACTGGCCGACGGTCGGCCGCTACCTCTTCGACGTCAGTGTCCTCAAGGGCATCGCCGTGACACTGGAACTGACGATCGCCGCCATGTCGGTCGGCATCGCAGGCGGTGTCGTCCTCGCCGTGCTGCGTCAGTCGGGGGGCCCGATCCCCCGCTCCGCGGCGACGCTCTACATCTGGTTCTTCCGCGGTACGCCGGTGCTGGTCCAGGTGCTCTTCTGGGGGTTCGCCGCGTCGCTGTTCCCTCGGATCGGGCTGGGCATCCCGGGGGGCAGGTTCTTGGTGAGCTGGGATACGAACGAGGTGATCCCGATCTTCGCGGCAGCGGTGCTCGGCCTCGGGTTCAACGAGGCCGCATACGTCGCGGAGATTGTCAGAGGCGGACTGCTCAGCGTGCCGGCCGGGCAGTCGGAGGCCGCGGACGCACTGGGTCTTGGGCGGCTTGCGACCCTGCGGTTCGTCGTCCTGCCGCAGGCGATGCGAGCGATCATCCCACCGATCGGGAACCAGTTCATCTCGATGCTGAAGATGACCTCGGTCGTACTGGTCATCGGCGTCGGGGACCTGCTCGAATCGGTTACCCAGATCTACTCGCGCAACTACCGGCAGATCCCACTGCTGATCGTCGCAAGCATCTGGTACCTGGTCATGACCACGCTGCTCACTCTGGTGCAGGCGCGCCTGGAGAAGCGGTTCGGCCGCAGCCTCGGCCGAGTGGGTGGCACCCGATGACCGATATCGCGGCCGGGCCGGTCATCCAGGCCCACGACGTGCACAAGAGCTTCGGCAACCTCGAAGTGCTGAAGGGGATCGACCTGACCGTGGCGCGCGGCGAGGTGGTGTGCCTGCTGGGAGCCTCGGGTTCGGGCAAGTCCACCTTCCTGCGCTGCATCAATCACCTGGAGACCGTCGACCGCGGATTCATCCTCGTCGATGGTCGGCTGATCGGCTCCGATCTCGTCCGGGGACGTCTGCATGAGGCACGTCCATCGGTCGTCACCGAGCGCAGGTCCCGGATCGGGATGGTGTTCCAGCAGTTCAACCTGTTCGGGCACATGACCGTGCTGGAGAACGTGATCCTGGCGCCCATGCGGGTGAAGAAGGAGACCCGGGAAGTCGCCATCGAGCGCGCTCTCCGGCTGCTGGGGCGGGTCGGGCTCGGGAACAGGCAGGACTCCTACCCCGGCCATCTCTCCGGCGGGCAGCAGCAGCGCGTGGCGATCGCGCGGGCGCTGGCGATGGAGCCGACCCTCATGCTCTTCGACGAGCCGACCTCCGCACTCGACCCCGAGCTCGTCGGCGAGGTCCTGGACGTGATGCGGGACCTCGCCGCCTCGGGGATGACGATGATGGTGGTGACGCATGAGATGGGGTTCGCCCGTCAGGTCGCCAGCACCGCAGTCTTCATGAGTGAGGGTCGCATCGTCGAGCAAGGGCCACCGGAAAAGGTCATCGGCGCACCGGACCACGAGCGCACTCGTGCTTTCCTGGGGAAGGTGCTGTGACGGCCCGGGAAACCCTGGCACGGCAGGTCACGAAGCGAATCGAGCTGCTCGCTCCCCAGTTGACAGCGCTGAGCCGGGTGATCCATGAGTTGGCCGAGCCGGGGTTCGCCGAGCACAGATCCGTCGCCGCCATCGCCGAACTGGTGACGGCGCACGGGATCGAAGCGCGGGTGGGCGTTCACGGCATGGAGACCTCGCTCGAGGCATGTGCGGGTGATCCGGCCGGTCCCCGGATCGCGATCCTCGCCGAGTACGACGCGCTGCCCGGCATCGGGCACGGCTGCGGGCACAACATTATCGGCGCGGCGGCGGCCGGGGCGTTTCTCGGACTGCTCGACGTGATCGGCAGGACGGGCGGCTCGGTCGTCCTGCTCGGCACGCCGGCCGAGGAGAACGGCTCCGGCAAGGAGATCATGGCCCGCGCTGGAGCGTTCGCAGGAATCGACGCCGCGATCATGCTCCATCCGGCCAACTGCGACGACATCCACTTCGCCGCGCTCGGGCTGCGTTCGGTCGAGGCGACCTACCACGGGATCCCGGCCCACGCCTCGGCCCGGCCCGAGGCCGGCCGCAACGCTCTCGACGCCGTGGTCGCCGCCTATCAGGGCGTCGCCGCCCTGCGTCAGCACATGCCGCAGACCGACCGCGTGCACGGAGTCATCACCGAGGGGGGCGAGGCCGCCAACATCGTGCCCGCCAGAGCGTCACTGCGGCTGCTGATCCGGTCCCCCCGGCTGGACTCGCTCCTTGCTCTGAGCGAGCGGGTACAGCGCATCCTCTCGGGTGCCGCGCTGATCACCGAGACCAGGCTCGACGCGGTGTGGGACCGGATCCAGCCATGCCTGCCGGTGCGCGGTAACGACGCACTCTCCACCCGCTTTGGCGTACACATGGCCGCCCGCGGGCGGACCTCGGGTGCGCCCCAGAGCGCCCAGGGCTCGACCGACCTGGGCAACATCAGCCTGCGCGTCCCGGCGATCCATCCCACCCTCGCCATCGCGCCGCCGGAGATCGCGCTCCACACCGTCGCCTTCGCCGGATACGCGGGCTCGGAGCGGGGCGACCGGGCGGTCGTCGACGGGGCGGTGACCCTGGCCCTGACCGCACTCGACTTCCTCGCCGACGCCGGACTACGGGAGCGCAGCCGCCTCGAGTTCGAGGCCGCCGGCGGCGTCGTGGACGTACCGGCTCTGCTCACGCCTCCCGGCGGCCAGCCGGGAACATCGGAAGGGTCTTGAATGAAGCAGGACGACCGCGGGCTCGCGACCAGGTTGCTGCACGGCCGGGGAGCGAACCCACTGGGGGCAGTCGCGGCTCCGATCTTCGACACGGCGTCGTTCGCCATGGCGGACATGGCCGCCCACAAGCGGACCGTCGAGGACCTGTCGGTCCATGACTACTACTCACGGGTCCGCAATCCGACCGTCGCCGCGCTCGAGTCGACGCTGGCGTCGATCGAGTCAGCGCCACGCGCGCTGGCCTTCGCCTCGGGGATGGCCGCGATCACGACGGCGCTGCTCGCACTGGGCCGCCGCGGGGGGCACTTCATCGCGTCCGACCAGCTGTTCGTCAACAGCCGTGAGTGGCTGGCGCACGACCTTCCGGACTTCGGATGCGAGGTGACGTTCGTCGATCTCACAGACCTGACGGCACTGGAGGCCGCATTCCGGCCCACCACCCGCGCGGTGTTCTTCGAGGAGTTCACCAACCCTCTGCTCGACGTTCTCGACATCGAGACCATCGTCGCGATCACCCATGATCACGACGCGCTGGCGGTGGTGGACAACACCTTCGCTACGCCGGTGCTGATTCGGCCGCTTGAACTCGGCGCCGACATCGTGATCCACAGCGCAACGAAGTATTTGGCCGGGCACGGCCGGGTGCTGGCCGGGGCACTGGCCGGCAGCGGGCCGGCCATGGACGCGATAGCCGTGATGCGCCGCAGGCTGGGGACGATCATCACCCCGCACAACGCCGCCGCCGTGATCGAGGGGATGAGCACGCTTGAACTGCGAGTCGACCGGGCCAGCACCACCGCGCTGCGACTCGCCGAACTGGCCCACGCACACGATGCGACGAACATGGTCAACTATCCAGGGCTCCCCAGCGCGCCGGCGCACGAGCTCGCTTGCCGGCTGACGGGCGGCCGCCGCTTCGGCGGGATGCTCTCGTTCGCACTGCGCAGGCCGGAGCGCAAAGCCGCGGTCTACGACACCTTCACGCAGTTCATCAGGGCCACCAGCCTCGGTGACGTCGTGAGCCTGGTGGACTCGGTGGACGAGCCCGATGTCCTGCGCCTGTCCGTCGGCATCGAGAGTGCCGACGACCTGCTCGTCGATCTGGAGAAGGCACTCGACGCGGCTCTGTGAAGCGAGGCCCGCGTGGGTAACCGATCCCGTTGCCCGAGGTGCTGCCCGCTCCTGGTGTCGTCCCGTGGTCATGTGACCGGAAGTCGGCCCTGAGGGGTGGGGCGGCACGGGGCCGAAGGAGCCGCGGACGTACGCGGCTGCTACCTTCCTTTCCCGTGATGGAGCACCATGGCGAGACCAGGGCGGCCTACGACGGGGTCGTCGAGCTGTACGCGTCGCTGTTCGCTGATCGGCTGGAGACGCATCCGTTCTCGCGGAACATGATCGGCACCTTCGCCGAGCTGGTGCGCGGGACGGGGAACCCGCGGGCGGCCGATGTCGGGTGCGGGCCCGGACATCTGACGGCCATGCTGCACGAGCTGGGGCTGGACGCCTTCGGGCTCGACCTCTCCCCGGCCATGGTCGACCACGCCCGGCGGGCCCATCCGGCGCTGCGGTTCGACGAGGCGCGGATGGAGGCCCTGCCGGTCGAGGACGGCGCGCTCGGCGGGGTGCTGGCCCACTATTCGATGATCCACACCCCGCCCGGGGAACTGCCCGCGCTGCTCGCGGAGCAGGTACGTGTCCTGGCACCAGGGGGCCTGCTCCTGGCCTCGTTCTTCGCGACCGAGGGGCCGGAACCGGTCCGCTTCGACCACAAGGTGACGCCCGCCTATAGCTGGCCGGTGGACCGGTTCGCCGAGTTGCTGGCCGGGGCCGGGCTCGTCCCGTTCGCCCGGCTGCTCCACGATCCGGCCTCCGAGCGGGGCTTCCTCGACGCCCATGTGCTGGCCCGCCTCCACTAGACGATCAGGTCCCGTACGGGAACATCGATGCCGGGTGCGCATGCGCGCACCGCACGGCGCCCATCCGGCCCCAAGGCCCCGTCACATGACCACGAGACAGACGGTCCCTAGCTCAGTTCTCTGGCGAGGCCCTGGATCCGCAGGTCCCTCATGCGTGTGAGGTGAGTTGTCATCGTCTCCTGCGCGCGAGCCCCGTCGCTTGCGTGCACCGCGTCCAGGATCGCGTCGTGTTCGACGACGGTCCGGTCGGCGTCGACAGGGGTCGCGGTCGCGGGCCGGTAGATGGCCAGGAGACTGTCGAGCCGGTCGAGGAAGCCGGAGACGATGTCGTTGCGGGCGGCGGCGCGCAACGCCCGGTGCCAGTCCTCGTTCATCGCCGTCAGCGTCGCCCGGTCCGCCGACTCCGGTGCGCTGCGGCGCTGTTCGGCCAGATGATCGAGCCGGGACAGGTCGAACGGAGTGCGCCGCTCCGCGGCGAGCCCGGCGGCCGTCGACTCCAGTGAGATCCGCGCTTCGTAGATCGCCAGGATCTCCTCGGGGGTGCGCCTCCGCACCACGAAACCGCGTGAGCCGCGGTCGATGAACCCGTCCTGTGCGAGCCTGCCCAGCGCCTCGCGTACGGGAGTGCGCGAGACCCCGTAGCGCTCGCCGAGCACCGTCTCCAGCAGGACGGTGCCAGGTGGGTACGAACCACGGACGAGGTCGTCCTTGATGCGGTTGTAGTGCGCGTCGCTCGGACTGCCGGAGGCGGCTCGCCCCCCGCTGACCCGCGATCCCGCATCGGCCATGTGCACTCCCTAAGTTCTTGACATCCTCCCCCTTCTGAAGGAGGGGGATTCCTATGGCTCGCGCCGCAGGGGGTTCCGCTTCATCGGCCGCCTGTACGCACCCATCACCATCTCCCTCGATGCCCCCCTTGCGAACACGCGCAACAAGTGTATACGCTACGTATACGTAATCGCCTGAGCATGTCAGCACGACAGGGGAAGTCATGGGAGTCGGCACAGTGGACGGGCGGCGCGTCATGGCGTCGGTCCCCGTCTCCGTGACGACCGACGCGGCCCTGACCCGGTGCGTATTGCACGGCGTGGCCCGTCGTTACGTCGACCAGATGGACATCAGCTCCAGCCTCTGTTGACCGGGCCTTCCCCGGTGCGCGCGGTCATCGCGTCACGCTCGGGTCCATCGCGGCTCTGGTCCGTCGGGCCGCTTCACTCCAGCGGCCCGGTCCAGCGCCTCGGCTCAGCGCCCCTGTCGGCACCGGCCACGCGCATCCCCCTCCGGCGGTCCCGCACACCGTGACGCCTCCGGGTGCCGTCCGCTTCCTTCGCTCTCTTCTCCACTTCAGCTCCGTCCTCGGTTCCACATGAGACATGTCGGGGTCGTGCGGTGTCGCACGCTCTCCCGACATATGCGATATGTGCTCACCCTCGGAAAGGCGATCGTCCATGGCTACGACAAGACGACGTATGCATCTGGGCTTCACCATCTGGCCGACCGGTTTCCTCCCCGGCGCCTGGCGGCTGCCGGGCTCGGCACCGGACGGCAACTCCAACCCGCGGCTCCTCCAGGCCGCCGCGCGCACCGCGGAGCGCGGCAAGTTCGACTTCTTCTTCATCGGCGACCGGGTCGTGGGCCTCACCACCTCGCAGTACGCGGCCCCCAACGAGGTACTGCGCCCCGAGGCCCTGACGTTCGCCGCCAACGTGGCCGCGGTGACCGAACGGATCGGGCTCATCACGACCGTCAACACCACCTACGCCGAGCCCTACAACGTGGCTCGGGCGCTCGCGACGATCGACCACCTCAGTGGTGGCCGGATCGGGCTGAACGTCGTCACGGGCAAGAACGAGGAGGCCGCCCGCAACTTCGGCCGCAACGAGCACTGGGACAACACCCGCCGCTATGACTGGGCCACGGAGTTCATCGAGGTGCTCCAGCGGCTGTGGGACAGCTGGGAGGACGACGCACGGATCTCCGACACGGAGACCGGCCGGTTCGTGGACGAGAACCGGGTCCACCGCATCGACTACAAGGGCGAGTTCTTCTCCGTCACCGGGCCGCTGAACGTCGAGCGGCCGGTTCAGGGGCAGATACCCCTCATCAACGCGGGCGCCTCGGAGCGCTCGCGGGAACTGGGCGCGCGCTACTCCGATCTGAGGTTCACCAACTCCTCGGTACTCGGGCTGGCCGGTGCGATCGAGTACTACAGCGACCTCAAGAGCCGGCTCGCCGCGGCCGGCCGTTCGCCCGAGGAGCAGTTGGTCATCCCCGGTATCGCCGTCTACACGGCGCCAACCAGCCAGGAGGCGCATGAGCTGTACGCGCGGCTGCACGGCCTGGCGCACCGAACCGTCGACCTGGAGAAGCTGTCCGGCGCGCTGGGACTCGACCTGGCGGGGGCGGACCCGGACGCCGTGCTCGGCGATGTCGCCGATCTCACGGCGGCGTCCGAGGAGGGCACGCTCATCGTGGCGGAGGCCCGCGGGCTGTGGGGCAAGGACGACATCACGCTCCGCGAGGTCAACTCCTCGTTCCAGCGCCGGGGTTGGTTCAAGGAGATCGTGGGGTCGCCGACCGGGATCGCGGATGTGCTCGAGGAGTGGTTCGACAAGCGGGCGGCGGACGGGTTCATGATCTTCCCGCCGCATATGCCCGGCGGTCTCGACGCCTTCGTCGACCTGGTGGTGCCCGAGCTCCAGCGCCGTGGGCTGTTCCGTACCGAGTACGAGGGCCATACGCTCCGCGACCACCTGGGGCTGGCCCGGCCCGAGAACCGTTTCGCGGCCGAGCGCGCGCGGCACGACGCCGTGGCCGAGCGGTGAGCGCGGTGCCGGAGACATCCCCCATCACCATCGGCGTCGCGGAGTTGGCCGACCGGTTGCGCGACGGCCGCCGCCCGGTGCTGCTGGATGTGCGCTACGACCCGCAGCGGGAGGGTTCGGGCCACGCGGCCTTCGCACAGGGGCACATCCCGGGCGCCGTCCATGTCGATCTGCCCGGCGAGCTGGCCCGCCCGGGACGTCCCGAGGAAGGCCGTCACCCGCTGCCCGAACCCGGCGATCTTCAGGCATCGGCACGCCGGTGGGGCATCAACGAGGACAGCGACATCGTCGTCTACGACACCCGGGCGGGGCTGAGCGCGGGACGTGCCTGGTGGCTGCTGCGCTGGGCGGGGCTGGAATCGGTGCGTATCCTCGACGGCGGCCTGGGAGCCTGGACCGCGGCGGGCCATCCACTGAGCCTGGAGCCATCCGCTCCGCTCCCGGGCGACGTCGTCCTCACACCGGGCCGCCTGCCCGTCATCGACGCCGACCAGGCAGCCGAGTACGCCCGGCGAGGGCTGCTGTTCGACGCCCGCGGCTGCGACGCGTACGAACGGGGCCACATACCCGGCGCGCTCAGCCTCCCGGCCGCGGCCAATCTCGGCGAGGCCGGGACCCTGCTCGCCCCGGAGGCGCTGCGCGCACGGTACGCGGCGCTGCTTCCCGGCGGACAGCCACAGCGACCGCCCGGTCCCGCGCCGTTCGCCGTCTACTGCGGCAGTGGAGTGGCCGCCGCCTTCCAGGTCTCGGTTCTGGCCGCGCTGGACATCCCCGTCGCGCTCTACCCGGGGTCCTGGTCCGCCTGGAGCGCGGACCCACGGCGGGAAACCGCTCTCGGTCCCGGCCCCGGCCCCGATCCGGCGGACCTCGAGAGCGGGGGATGAGCCATGCCGTCCTTCACTCGCGCCGCGCGCGGTCTCTCCGGCCGCCGCGAGGCGACGGGCCGAGCGCCGTCGCCCGCGGCACCCGGACCCGACGCGGCCGACCGGACGCCGTCCGCCACCGGCCCCGCGGCCACCGGGCACGGGCCGGACGACCGCACCGGTGTATCGGCGGACCGTGCCGATACGTCGGCGGACCGCGCCGATCTCCCGTACGACGAGGCCGACCGGCGCGCGGACCGGCGCCACCGCGTCATCCTGTACGGCGGCCGGGTCCTGGTGGGCCTCCTCACGCTGGCCCTGTGGCAGTTCGCGTCCGGGCGCTGGGTACGGGCCTTCTTCATCAGCTCACCCACCGCTGTTGGCGGCAGGCTGGTCGATCTGGTCACCACGGGCGAGCTCTGGCCCCATCTCACGGTGACCATGGAGGAGTTCGCGGTCGGCATCGCCGCCGGTACGGCGCTCGGCGTCGCGCTGGGCCTGGCCATCGTCTACTCCGGAATCGTCGGCCAGTGGTTCCACCCCTACGTCATGGCCCTCTACAGCCTGCCCCGGGTGGCCCTCGCGCCGCTGTTCATCGTCTGGTTCGGCATCGGGCTCGCCTCGAAGATCACCATGATCATCACGATGGTCGTGTTCGTGGTCTTCTACAACGTCCACGAGGGCGTGCGGAGCATCGATCCGGACCTGCTGGACATGGCGCGCGGCCACCGGGCCACACGCCGCCAGACCTTGCGCTGGGTGGTCTTCCCCGCGCTCACACCGTGGCTGCTGACCGGCCTGCGCCTGGCGGTCGGGCTGGCGCTGATCGGAGCGGTGATCGCCGAGATCGTCGGCTCCAGCGCCGGACTCGGCTACTACATCAAGACGTCGTCCAACCTGCTGGACATCACCGGTGTCTTCGCCGGGCTCGCCGTCATCACCACCATCGCCATGATCTTCGATTTCCTCGTCGGCCGTCTCGAACGCCGTCTGCTGCGCTACCGCTGAACCCACGAATGAGGACTCCATGCTCCATCGCGCACCACGGGTGCCCCGCGCATCCGCCACCTCCTCCCCTCGCCCCGCACGCCGTCGTCCGCTCGTCCCGATCGCCCTCGCCACCGCCTTGCTGACCCTCCTGACCGCGTGCTCCGCGGTCACCGGGGCGGGCGGCGACGCCACGACCGTCCGCGTCGGCAACGTCTGCGGCGGCATCAACCCCTCGACCATCGCCACCGACGCGAAGACCTTCCCCTCCGGGACCAAGGTCAAGAAGATCTGCTTCGACGGTGGCGCCGAGGCGCTCCAGGCGCTCATCGGCGGCAGCATCGACGTGTTCATCGGCTCGCCGGAGCACATCGTGTCGGCCCGCTCCAAGGACCTGCCGGTGCGCGGCTACGCGGCGCTGAGCCGACGGGTGCCGTACTCCCTGGTCACCAAGGCCGATTCCGGCATCCGCGGCGTCAAGGACCTGCGTGACAAGACCGTCGCCGTCACTTCCGTGGGCAGTCTGTCGGACACCGAGCTGCTCAAAGCCGCCGCCGACGCGGACATCCCGTACAAGGGCCTGAAGGTCATCAACGGCGGGGTCGGCGCGAGCATCGTCGCGGCCATCGACAAGGGCGCGGCGGCGGGCATGGTCAGCGATCCCCAGCTGACCCAGCTGGTCCACTCCGGCAAGTACCGCGTCGTATGGAAGCCGGACTTCGACTATGTGTCCCTGGTGGCGCTCGCCAACACCTCCTGGGTGGACAAACACCGTGCTCTGATGACCGACTACCTGCGCGGGCTCACCACGGCGGAGGACAAGTCGCGCGCCGACCGGTCCTTCGCGGTCAAGGCCCTCGCCAAGGAGAAGTTCGCGGTGAGCCCCGGTGTACTCGACGAAGCCACCGCCCAGGCCATCGCCAACACCCCCAAGGGGCTGAAGATCGACGGCGGCGTCTACCGGAAGACCATCGACGTGCTCGTCCAGACCGGCCGTATCCCGGCGGACCGCGTCCCGGACTTCGCGGACGCCTTCGACTTCTCCCTGCTGAAGAGCTCATGAGTACGGCGACGGGGACCACCGCTCCCCCGAAGCTCTCGGTGCGCGACCTGCGGCTGAGCTACCGCTCCGGCCGGCGGCGCAACCTCGCCCTGCGCGATGTGAACCTGGACGTCGCCGACGGTGAGTTCCTCGCCCTGGTCGGCCCGAGCGGATGCGGCAAGTCCACCCTGCTGAAGATCGTCTCGGGTCTGGTGGCGGCCACCGCCGGCACGGTCGCCATCGACGGACAGCCGACCCGGGGCACTCCTGAACACGTCGGACTGCTCTTCCAGAACGACGCCCTGCTGCCCTGGCGCACCGTCGAGGACAACATCCGCTTCCCCCTGGCCATCGGCGGCACACCGCTGCCCGAGCAGCGCGAGCGGGTGAAGCGGCTGATCTCGGCGGTGGGGCTCGACGGATTCGGCGCGTACTACCCCCGGCAGCTGTCCGGAGGCATGCGCAAACGGGTCGCGCTCGCCCGCATCCTGGCCGCGGACCCCGACGTCTTCCTGATGGACGAGCCGTTCGGACCGCTGGACGCCCAGACACGGGCCCGGATCAGCGCGGACTTCCTGGCCCTGTGGGAGCAGGTCGGCAAGACGGTCGTCTTCGTCACCCACGACGTGGACGAGGCGATCCTGCTCGCGGACCGGGTCGCGGTCATGACAGCGGGCCCCGGCCGCGTCAAGGAGGAGTTCCAGGTCGACATCCCACGCCCGCGGTCGATCGACGATGTGCGCTTCTCCGACCCGTTCCGCGAACTGCGGCACCGCATCTCGCAATCCCTCCGGGCCGAGTTCGAGCCGACGGATGCCGGAGATGGCCGGTGAAGCGGTGCGCCGAGGACGACGGCCCGCGCCCGCTCGCGGGTGCTCGAGGCGCTCCTGGCGGCTTACGCCGCGGGGTCGCTGGAGGCGCCCGTTCCGGCCGACAGCACGTTCGGCGGCCCTCGCGCTCAGGCGAAGATCACCTGGCCGATGAGATACAGGTTCAGGCCGATCACCAGGGCCGCCACGGCGGAGGCCGTGACCGTGGTCACGGGCCGGTTGGCCAGCGGCCCCATCAGGTCTCGTCGGCGGGTGAGCAGGATCAACGGGACGAGAGCGAACGGAATTCCGAACGACAGGACGACCTGCGACCACACGAGGGCGTCCGTAGGGCTGACGCCCGCCCACAGGATGATCAAAGCCGGGGTGAGGGTGAAAGCTCGTCGCAGGGTGAGCGGCAGGGATCTGCCGAGGAAGCCCGCCATGATCACCTGACCGGCATAGGTGCCGACCGACGAGGAGGCGAAGCCCGAGGCGAGCAGCGCGAGCGCGAAGGCGAGCGCCGCGTGAGCGCCCAGTATCTCGCCCAGTCCGGTGTGGACCTCGTCGATCGATTCCGTGGACAGGTCCGAAGCGTGGAAGACCTTGGCGGCGACGATGAGCATCGCCGCGTTCACGAGCCCGGCCAGGCCCAGGCCGAACAGGACATCGCGGCGTACGGAGCGCAGCAGCGCCTTGCGTGAACCGGCGGAGTCGGCGGGGTCGAGGCCCCGGACGTGTGCACTGGTCAGGCTGGAGTGCAGGTAGATCACATGGGGCATGACGGTGGCACCGAGGATCCCGGTCGCGAGCAGCACGCTCCGCGCACCCGAGAAGTCGGGAACGACTCCACCGGCTATGCCGGGCATGTCGACGCCGGCGAACGCGACGTCGGCGAAGAAGCCCAGGACGATGACCAGGAGCAGGCCAGCCACCGCCAGTTCGAAGCGACGGTGGCCTCGCGTCTCCAGGCCCAGCAGGGCGAACGCGACGATGCCGGTGATCAGCCCGCCCCCGGGCAGGGGGATGCCGAAGAGCAGGTTGAGCGCGATGGCCCCGCCGATCACCTCTGCCAAGTCCGTGGCGACGGCGACCAGTTCGGCCTGGAGCCACAGTCCCCACACCACCGGGCGGGGAAACCGGCGGCGGCACAGCTGTGGAAGGTCGCAGCCGGTGGCCAGGCCGAGTTTGGCGGAGAGCAGCTGCACCAGGACCGCCATGAGGTTGGCCGAGATGATCACCCACAGCAGGAGGTACCCGAACTGGGAACCGGCGGCGAAGTTGGTGGCGAAGTTCCCGGGGTCCACATAGGCGATGGCCGCCACGAACGCGGGGCCGTACATCGTCATATGCCGCCGGGTCGGACTTCTCCCGGGTGCGCTGGTCGTCGCCGTCATGGGCTTGTCACCTTCATCAGCTCCTACTCGGGCCTCGCGGCCGCGCGCGGCCCGGCATCCGCACGCCGCTCGCGCCGTGCGGTGCCGCTGCCGGACCGGCCCGTCACAACCCCAGATATCCGAAGAACCGGCCGTCGGGGTCGTACTGTTCGCGCAGTTCCTCAAGGCGTCGCTCGTTGTCCTCGGCGAGGTAGCGCCAGGGCCGGTTGACGAGGTTCTCGTCGCCGAGCTGGATGCCTTTGGAAAGGGGTTCGAGCCGCCGCATCTGGCCGGTCACCCAGCCGACGTACGCGGCGTCCTGCGCCGGGTCGTCCCAACCGGCGTACGCGGCGATGTAGGAGCGGCCCGTGTTGGAGAACGCGGCGTCGACCGGGTGGTCGCGCCATGGGTACCACAGGACGTGCGAGATGTCGTTCGGCACCGTGGTGAACAGCTCGCGCAGCTGCGGGACGAGCACATCGGCACCGGCGTCGGTCCACATGTTGTCGGCCAGCCAGCGGTGCCCGGACGGCTCCAGCGCGTCGACGGCGGCGTACATCTGGTCCATGGTGGCCGGGAACGTCGTGCGGGTGAGGGCGGTGTCGCACACCGGGTTGGTGTCGAGCGCCGACAGGATGTCCCGTGCCTCGGCCTCGGTGTCGGCCATGGCGCAGGCGATGATCTGAATGGCGGTCGGCCCGGGAGCGGCGCTGCCGTCCTCCAGTCGGGGGTTGGTCGCGACGAAGAGGATCTCCACCCGCGGATCGAGGTCGGGCCCCGTTTCGATCGCCCAGGTGAGCACCTCCTCGTACACCTCGAGCGGAAAGACCTGGACACTGGCCATGGTCACCGGCGGCCTGGGGTGGGTCCGCAGGTGGAAGCGCATGACGATGCCGAAGAAACCCGGCCCGGAGCCACGCGCGGCCCAGTACAGATCGCTGTTCTCGTGCTCGTCGGCGTGGATGATCTCGCCGTCCGCCGTCAGGACGTCGACCGCGAGGACGCTCGCGCACGCCGGGCCGAGCAGGCGCGACTGCCACCCCAGGCCGCCTTGCAGGAGGTACCCGCCGAGTCCGACGGTCGGGCAGTGCCCGCTCGGGAAGAAGCGGCCGTGCGGTTCGAGCGCCTTCAGCAGATCACCGCCGTAGGCTCCGGGCTGGGCCGTCGCCGTGCGGCTCCGCGGATCGTAGGTGATCTCCCGCAGCCGGGACATGTCGATCAGCATCCCGCCGTCGCGTATCCCGGAGGCGGTCCAACTGTGGCCGCCCGAACGGACCTTGACCCGTAGCCCCCGCTCGCGGGCGGATACCACGGCGTCGATGACGTCCTGTTCGGTCTCCGCCACGACGATGACGTCCGGGAACCGGTCGGGCTTGCGGTCGTTCCACACGGCGCTTTGCCGCGCCGCCTCGTACCCGTCGTCGCCGCGCCGGTACGTCTCGGTCATCGCCCGGCTCCGGCGGTCGTCGACTCGAAAGACATCCCCATGCTCAGCGTCTGGCCGCCGTCGATCACGATGGTGGTTCCCGTGATGTAGGAGGACTCGTCCGACGCGAGGAACAGCGCGAGGTTCGCGACGTCCTCCGGCGCCCCGACCCGTCCCAGCGGCGAGAGCCTGATCTGGTTGCGCACCAGCGGGTTGTCGGGATCGCTCAGCAGCCCCTCGGTCTGGCCGGTGCGGGTGATGCCGGGGCTGAGCGTATTGACGCGGATGCCGTACGGCCCGCCCTCGACGGCCAGGTGCGGGGTGAGCGCGGCCACCGCGCCCTTCGCCGCGCCGTGCGCGCTCATCGCCGCGGCCGTGGCCCGCGAGGCGATGATCGAGGCGGTGTTGATGATCACCCCGCCGCCGCCCTGGGCGCACATCGTGGGCCACACGGCGCGGGTCGTGAGGTACGTGGGGTCCAAGTCGTTCCGCATCGTCATGCGCCAGTCCTCTTCCGGCGCCGCGCCGAAGGGGCCCATCGCGTGACTGCCGGCGTTGTTGTAGAGCACGTCGACGCGGCCGAACCGCTGGACGACCTCGTCCACCCACGCCGTGACCGCGGCGGGCTCCCCCAGGTCCACGGGCGCGGCGCCGACGATGCTGCCACCGGCCTCGGTGACGAGCCGAACCGTCTCGTCCACGCCTTCGGGCTGCATGCCGCAGCCTGCGACCCGCGCCCCCTCGGCCGCGAAGAGCTGTGCCGCGGCCCTGCCGATGCCGGAGCCGATTCCGGTGATCAGGGCAACCTTGTCCGCCAGTCGTCCGGCCATGGGTCAGTTCCCCCCTCGGCTCGCGACGGCGGCCGGGCATCCGGCATCCCGGTGGCTCCTCCGACGGGGAAGTCCGGTCTTGGTGGTCATCGAGCCCTCCTGAGGCTTGTTAGCGGTGACTTGTTAGCGGTGACGCTGTTCATTCGTTAGCGATGCATAGACACGTGTACGTCACCTGGCGGACGTTGTCAACATGACCGATGCGTGAACCGACAGCCCCGCTCACCGCCGCGCTACAAGCGCTAACGGAGTCTGGTTAGCATTGCGGGGTGGCACCCAGGTCTCCCGCTCAAGCGGCGCAAACACGTCAGCGCATCATCGAGGCGACATCCGCCCTGCTCACCGAGGGTGGCCCGGAGGCGCTCTCCACGCGCGCGATCTGCGCGGCGGCAGGTGTGCAACCACCGACGATCTACCGTCTGTTCGGCGACAAACAGGGCCTCATCGACGCGGTCGCCGCGCACGGCATGGAGGTCTACCTCGCGGGCAGGCCCGAACCGGACGCGGAAGCCGACCCGATCGAAGCGCTCCGGCTCGGCTGGGACGAACACGTCGGCTTCGGCCTGGCCAACGCGGCGCTCTACGTGGTCGTCTTCGGCACGCCCCGCTCCCACCGCCCCTCCCCCACGGCCCGCGCCACCGTCGCGCCGCTCGCCGCGCGGATCCACAACATCGCCCAGGCGGGCAAGCTCCGGGTCAGCGAACACCTCGCCGTGGAGATGGTGTTCGCCTCGGGCTGCGGGACCGTACTGACCCTGCTCGCGACCCCGGAGGACGAACGCGACCTGACGCTCTCGGACGCCGCCCGGGAGGCGGTGCTCGCCGCGATCACCGTCGGCACACCACGGCCGATCCAGCCGGGCATCGCGAGCACCGCAATCGCGCTGCGCGCGATGCTCGACACAACAGACGCACTGACCAGCGAAGAGTCCGCGCTTCTGCGCACCTGGCTGACCCGGATCGCCCAGACCGGCTGAGCCGTCCCGCCGCGGGGCTCGTCACGCAAGGCGGGATCCCGCTCCGGCGGCCCGCCCACCTGTCCGCACGAGGACTCACCGCGGCCCCGCCCGCGATGGGGCCGCCGCCGCCCCGAGACACGGCTCCCGGCTCCCGGCTCCCGGCTCCCGGCTCCCGGCTCCCGGCTCCCGGCTCCCGGCTCCCGGCTCCCGGCTCCCGGCTCCCGGCACAGCCGACCATGTGCGCCTCGCGCGATCATCCGGAACCGGACCTCACCGGCGTCCCC
Organism: Streptomyces malaysiensis subsp. malaysiensis; assembly: GCF_040653035.1. NCBI lineage: Bacteria > Bacillati > Actinomycetota > Actinomycetes > Kitasatosporales > Streptomycetaceae > Streptomyces > Streptomyces malaysiensis. The sequence continues at coordinate 43,928 of NZ_JBEZNG010000022.1, read as the reverse complement.
GGTCACCCGAAGTCTTCAGCGGCGCACCTATCGACGTCAGTGCTAACGTTAATCTGTTAGCAATGCCGCGGCAACGAACGGGAGGTCTCACGTGCGCAGGCGCCTAGACCACTCCGCGGACATGGTCGAGCAGCGAGCCGGCATCCTCGGGCAGCTCATCGCCCCGCCAGGCGACCAGCTGATCCGGCCGGACCAGCACGTACCACGCGTCGAACAGGGCGACCGCGTCCGGGCGGTTGAGCGGGACCACGGTCAACGGCACGCCCCGCCGGTCCGCCTCGGCCTTCAGGCCGTCCGACGTGGCCGGGAGGCCGCACTCGATCAGGGTGAATCCCGGACCCAGGCGGTCGTAGAGCGACTCCCCCGGGCCGAGCCAGAGGTGCGGCAGCCGCATGCCGGGGCAGGCCGAGGGCTGGTACACGGAGCCGACCGAGAGCGGCGCGTGCCGGGTGTCCGGCAGGACGAGCGGCGAGTCGGGGCAGCCCGTGCCCAGCGTGAACCCCAGCGTGTACGTCTCGGCCGACTTGCTCCGGGCGATGGCCTCCGCGGCGTGCCGCCGGGCCTCCTCGCCCTTCTCCCCGCGGTCGGCGAGTTCCGGTGTGCTGAGTTCGGGGGTCAGCACGGCCATGTTGTGCGTGGCGGCGGCGATCGCGGACATGGCGAACGGGCGCCGCTCGGTCTCGAACGAGGCCAGCAGCGCCTCACCGCCCCAGCCGTCCAGCGTCGCCGCGATCTTCCAGCCCAGGTCGACAGCGTCGCCGATGCCCGTGTTGGCGCCGAAGCCGCCCCACGGCGGGTTGAGGTGCGCGGCGTCGCCGAGGAGGAAGCAGCGCCCTCGGCGGTAGTGGTCCGCGACCAGCATGCGGGCCGTCCACGGCGCCTGCGTGACGATCTCCAGCGGCACATCCGCGCCGATCATCGTCTGCACCGCTTGCCGCGTCGACGCGTGGGACGACCAGCTCGGGGCGTCGATGACGATCGCCCACCACATCCCGGTGGTGTCGAGCTGGCCCATCAGCCCGCTGATCTCGTCGTTGAGGATCCAGTACTGGAGTGCCGGCCCGTGCCGGTGCCGGGCGGCGAGCTCCGGCGCGTCAAAGATGACCTGCAAGTTCTCCACGCCGTCGCTGCTGCCGCTCAGTTCGATGCCGAGTCGCTGCCTGGTGGTGCTGCGTCCGCCGTCCGCGGCGGCGAGGTAGCGGGCGCGCAGCCGGTGGATACGGTCGCCACCGCCGCGCAGGGTGGCGGTCACCGAGTCGGCGTCCTGGTCGACGTCCACCAGTGTGTGGCCCCAGTGGGGTGTGACCGTGGGCCTGGTGGCGAGTTCGGCGCGCAGCGCGCGTTCGACGGAGAACTGGGCGGTCCACTGGGCCGGTTCGGGCAGCGTCGACCACGGGACGTCCGAGGTGGCGAAGACGCCGTCGAAGCGCTGGACGAGCGGGCCCATGAGGCTGGTGCAGAACACGGCGGAGTCGGACCAGCCGAAGGGCAGCAGCGAGGCGTCGCGGATCGCCCCGGCCAGGCCGAGCCTGCGGAAGTGCTCCATCGAGCGCGGGTTGAGCTGCTTGCAGCGGGGCGAGGTCTCGTCCGGCCGGTCGTTGGGGTCGACGAGCGCGACGCGGATCCCGCGGCTGCCGAGTTCATGTGCCAGGGTCAGTCCGACCGGTCCGGCGCCGACCACGAGGACGTCGGTGTCGAGTTCGGCATCGTCGTTCGCATACATATGTGCGGGTACAGGCATGTCCCAAGCCTCGGTCGCGGGCCCTGGCGACACCAGGGGGATTTCATTCAGCGATCCGGGCTGCTCCGGTGCGCGAACGGGAGCATCGCATGACCGATGTCGCGCCGAGTCCGGCTCGGGGACAGAAACCGGCCCAGGGCGAGCCCGTCATCGACCGCGGGCTGCGGCTGCTGGCCGCGTTCGGCCCGGGGCACGAGGCGCTGACGCTCGAGCAGTTGAGCGCGCGGGCGGATCTGCCGAAGGCGACGGCCTTGCGCCTGGCGCGCAGGCTCATCGACTGGGGTGCGCTGGAACGCCATGAGGACGGCCGGTTCGTGATCGGTCTGCGCCTGCTCGAAGTGGCCACGCTGTCACCGCGCGGGCATGGCATCCGCTCCGCGGCGCTCCCGGCCATGGGGGAACTCCACCGGTTGACGGGCCAGCACGTCCTGCTCGCGGTGCTCGACGGCAACGAGGCCGTCCTGGTGGAGCGGCTCTCCTCGCCGCAGGCGGGCAAGGTCCTGTTCCGTGTCGGTGGACGGCTTCCGCTGCACGCCACCAGTGTCGGACTGGTGCTGCTGGCCCACGCGCCGCACGACGTACGGCAGTCGGTGCTGGCCGGCGATCACCGACGCCCGGACGGCGGCCGTCCGCTCTCCGAGGCCGAACTGCGCGGGCGCCTGGCCAACGTCTACCGCGAGGGCGTCGCCATCGCCTCGCTCGACCGGCCCGAGCCGATGTCCTCGGTGGCCGTTCCCATCACCGGACGACAGCGCTCCGTCGTGGCCGCGCTGGCCGTGGTGGTGCCCACCGGCGCCATTTCCATGGCGGCGCTCAAGCAGCCCGTCATCGCCGCGGGCCGTGCCGTGTCCCGTGCGCTCTGACGCGTTTCAACCATTGAAATCACGGCTCCGGCCGCTTCGCATCACGTCAAGACTGAGCATCACCGCGCACGGCTGATCGAGAACACGCCGCGCGGACCCGCTTTGTTCATCATGCCCACGATGCGCACCGACTCGTCATCGGTGGAACAGGAGCAACAGTGCCTGACACGGTCACGGATCCTCGCTTCGCCGACTTCCCCGCCACGTTCAAAGGCCGGGTGCTGCGTGCGGGCGAGTCCGACTTCGCCTCCGCGCGGCTGATCTGGAACATGCTGCGCCGCGATGAGAACCCCGCGGTCATCGCCCAGGCGGCCGACCGCGAGGACGTCGCCATCGCCGTGGCGTACGCGAACGAGACGGGCGTGCCGCTCGCGATCCACTCCGGCGGCCATGGCATCGACGGCATGGCCATGCCGGGCGACGCGCTCGTGCTCGACCTGTCCAAGCTCAAGAACATCGACGTCGACCCCGAACGCCGGCTGGTCACCATCGAGCCGGGCGTCCTGCTCGGTGAGCTGGACTCGGCCAGTCAGGAACACGGCCTCGTCGTGCCCGCCGGAGTGGTCAGCGACACCGGTGCCACCGGGCTCGCCCTCGGCGGCGGGATCGGCCATCTGACACGGCGGTTCGGCGCGACCGTGGACAACATCGTCTCCATCGAGGGCATCACCGCGGACGGCGCGACGGTCACCGCCTCGGCCGAGTCCCATCCCGACCTGTTCTGGGGCCTGTGCGGCGCCGGCCACAACCTGGCGGTCGTCACGTCGATCACCTTCAGGGCGCACCCGGTGGGCCCGAGGGTGATGAGCGGGATGATGTACTACTCGGCGGACGACGCCCCGAAGCTCTTCGGGAACCTGGACGCGGTCATGGCCGAGGCCCCGCGCGAACTGTCCATCGCGTTGATCCTGCTGAACGCGCCGCCGATGCCGGGCCTTCCCGACTCCGTCGTGGGCACGCCCATCATCGCCGTGCTCGTCATCTACACCGGCGACCTCGCGCGGTACGAGGAGGCGACCGCGGGGCTGCGGTCGCTGGCCCGCCCTCTGGTCGACGAGGTCACCGAGACGACGTGGGCGCAGGCCAACAGCATCGCCGACCCCTTCGAACCCCCGGGCCGCGCCCAGTATCTGCGCGGCGGTTACATGTCCGGCATCGACGCCGATCTGGCGGCCGCCGCGCTCCACCAGCTGGCGTCCTGCCCGCGCACCGAACCGCCTTCCCCGAACTGCCTCGTCACCCTGCCGATCCTCGGCGGCGCGATCTTCGACCGCCCGGAGGACGCCACCGCGTTCTCCCGCACCGGCGCGGAGTGGCTGTACGAGGTGTCGGCCCACTGGGACGACCCTGCCGACGACACCGCCCATCTGGACTGGGTCCACGAGACCGACGCGCTGCTGCGCCGCTGGGCGACACCGAACGCCTACGTCAACCTCACCACGCACCGAGGGGCGGAGTGGCTGCGCCGGGCGTACGGCACCGATGAGAAGTGGCGCCGGCTCGTCGAGCTCAAGAAGGCATGGGACCCGGACAACCGCCTCGCCTACAACAAGAACATCCGCACGGCCGCGGAGGAACTCGGCGCATGACCACCCTGATCAGCGGCGGTCACGTCCTGTCGATGGACCCGGCCATCGGCGACCTGCCCCGCGGAGACGTCCTCGTGGAGGACGGGACCATCGCCGCGGTCGCCGAGCACGGCACCGTCGACGCCCCCGGCGCGGAGGTCATCGACGCCTCGGGCACGATCGTCGTCCCCGGTTTCGTCGACGGCCACCGGCACGTGTGGCAGAGCCTGCTGCGAGGCGTCGCGGCGGACTGGTCCCTGTCGGACTACATGCTCCAGGCCCGTGCGCTGTACGCCGGCTGCTACGACGAGGACAGCGCCTACCTCGGCAATCTGCTGGGCGGGCTGGAATCGCTCTCGGCGGGCATCACGACCGTCGTGGACCACTGCCATCTGCAAAGCGGTCCGCGCATCAGCGACGCGCTCGCCCGCGGCCTCCTGGACAGCGGTGTCGGCGGCGTCTTCTGCTACGCGCTACAGAACGTCCCCGTGTACGACGGCGGCGTCGACCCCGGTGAGAGCGAGGACATGCTCACCCGGATGCCGGACGCGTGGCACGACACCAACGCGGCGCGGATCAGGGACACCTACTTCGCCGACGACCGGGCGCGGCTCCGGTTCGGTGTGGCGCTGCCGGAGGCCACGCCGTATCTGCCGGGAAGCCTGGTACGCCAACTGCTGGCGCGCGCGGACGCCTTGTCGCCGTTCCTCGTGACGGGCCACTGGGTGGACTCCGGTCCGCACGGCGTCCTCGCCGAGCTGTGCGCGGAGGGCGCCTGGCCGGACCGCACATGTCTGTCGCACGGGAACCACATCGAGGCCGATGACCTCGCGCGGCTGGCCGAGGCGGGGGTCTCCCTGTGCACGACGCCGGACATCGAGTGCGGGATGGGCATCGGCCCGCTCGCGGCCCGGCGCTTCCGCGCGGCCGGCGGCGCGGCCGCGATCGGCACCGACCTGTCGAACTACGCCCGCGCCGACGTGCTACAGCAGGCCCGGCTCCTGCTCCAGGTCGAGCGGTTCACCCTCGCCCAGGGATCCCCGCGGCCACCCCGTTCGGTCGGGTACGGCGTGCGGGACGCGCTCGCCCTCGCCACGCTGGACGGCGCCGAGGCGCTCGGGCTCGCCGACACGATCGGCAGTCTGAGCGTCGGCAAACGGGCCGACGTCGTCCTCGTCAGGCCGGACCCGCTCGGCGCCCAGCCCTACACCGACCCCGCCGCGGCGGTCCTGTTCACCACCTCACCGGCGGAGATCGACACCGTGCTCGTGGCGGGTGAGGTCGTCAAGCGGGACGGGACCATGCGCCGCGGCGACCTCGGCGAACTCCAGCAGCGGATCGCGGCCGCGGCCGCGGGCGTGCGCGCCCGCCACGACCAGCTGCCCAGGCCCGAGATCGAACAGGTCTGGGCCGGGCTCTTCTCCTGACCTCATGGAGGTAACTCATGACACATCCCACCCACTCTGCGGTCAACGTATCGAAGGTCGGGTACGTCGGGTTCGAGACGCCGGATCTCGACCGGCTGGTCGACTACTACACCAACGTGCTCGACTTCGTGCTCGTCGAGAAGTCCGCCAACCAGGCGTACCTGACCACGACGTTCGACCACCACTCGGTCGTGCTCGAGCGTGCGGAGACCAAGCACGCGCGCAGCTTCGTCGGCTACCAGATCGAGGAGGACCTGGACTCGGCCGAGCGCAGGCTCAGGGACAGCGGCTACGAGGTGCGGCGCCGCTCCGACATCGCGCCGTCGACACCGGACGTCCTGATCGTGGCCGAGCCGATGAGCGGCACCCCCCTGCACCTGTACGACGCCCAGTCGGGCACCGGCGCCACCGGATACACCCCGCTGCGGCCGACGAAGCTGGGGCACGTCGCGGCCTTCACCCCGGACCTCAAGCGCCAGCAGAGCTTCTACCAGGATCTGCTGGGCTTCAAGTGGTCCGACACCGTCGCCGACTTCTTCGTCTTCCTGCGCTGCAACACCGATCACCACGCGGCGAACTTCATGGCGTCCACGAAGTACAGCGGCATGCACCACGTGGCCTACGAGACCCGTGACCTCGACCACCTCCAGAGCCTGCTCGACCACCTCGCCTCGCGCGACACCCGGCTCGAGTGGGGGCCGGGCCGGCACGGCCCCGGTCACAACGTCTTCACCTACCACCGGGACCCGGACGGCAACAACATCGAGCTGTTCACGCAGCTCGACCAGATGGCCGACGAGGCCCTCGGCTACTTCGAGCCGCGCCCGTGGCACCAGGACTTCCCCCAGCGCCCGAAGACCTGGGAGGCGGACATCGCGGCCATCAACAGCTGGGGCGGCCCCATCGTCCCGCAGCAGCTGGACCACTGAAAGGGGATCACCGTGCCACGCCCGGAAACCGTGCCCCGCTCGATGCGGGCCGTCGTCCTCGACGAGTTCGGCGCACCGGAGATGCTCCGCCTCCGCGACGTTCCCACGCCCGTGCCCGCGCCCGGCGAGGTCGTGGTCCGTGTGGCGGCGGTCGAGGTGTCCCGCACCCGCGACCTCGGCACCCGTAGCGGGAAACACCCCTTCTCCCAGGCCGTCCGGCTGCCGCATGTGCTGGGCGGACACTGCTCGGGAACCGTGGTCGGGACCGGGGACGGCGTGCCCCGGGACCTCGTCGGGCAACGGGTCGCCGTCATGGGGCACCACACCTGCGGACACTGCGACTCCTGCCGGTCGGGCGCCGACGAGGCGTGCGAAGGACTGCGGCTGCTGGGCATCCACCGCTGGGGCTCGTACGCGCAGTACACGTCGATGCCCCAGGAGTGCGTCCACCCGGTGCCCGACGACCTGGACCTGTACGACGCCGCGGCGATGGCCGCGACCGGCCCGGTGGGCCTGACCCAGCTGCGCCGGGCCCGGCTCCAGGCCGGGGACTCGATCGTGCTGCCGGGCGCGACCGGCGCGCTCGCGCGGACGATCATCGCGCTCACCCGGAAGCTGGACGTGCGTGTCATCGGCCTGAGCCGGAGCGTGACCGGCCGCGCGGAGAACCTCGTCGTGCTCGACGCCGGACGCGAGGACCTGGCCGACGCGATTCTCGCCGCCGCGGGCGGCCCGCCGGCCGCGGCCATCGACAACGTCTGCGCGCCGGACACGTTCGAACGCTACTTCCCCGTCCTGGCGGGCGGCGCGCGGATCGTGGTCTCCGGCGCGATCGGACACCTGGCCCTGCCGGTGCTGAACGTACCGGCTCGCGAGCTGTACAGCCGCAATCTGTCGCTGCTCGGCGTGCGCAGCCACTCGGCCGCCGTGGCCACCGAGTTCTGGCAGCTCGTGCGCGACGGGTTCCGGCTCGACGCCGAAGCGGTGCGCGCGCATCCGCTGTCCGACGCGGCCACCGTCCACACCAAGATCGCCGACGGCGTCCTGACCGGACACAACGTCCTCGTCCCGCCGACCGCCACAGACCGACAAGAGGTGCCCGAGTGAACGGCTACCGCCTGCTGACCATGGACGTGAACGGCGTCCCGACACCCGGGGTGCTCACCGGCGACCGTGTGCACGCCGTCGAGGACCTCCTGCCCGGCCACCGCGGGCCGGTCGTCGAGCTGCTCCAGGACTGGGACCGCACACACGAGGCGATCCGGTCCGTACTGCCCGTGTCCACGGGCGGCGTACCGCTCGCGGAGGTCAGGCTGCTCGCCCCGATCCTCCACCCCGGGGCCATCTTCTGCGCGGGCGCGAACTACTGGGACCACGTCGAGGAGATGGAGGGCTCGGCCGACCGCACCCGGCGACCGCGCGATCCGTGGTTCTTCGTGAAGACGTCGGCCCACTCGGTCGTCGAGGACCAGGCGACCGTCCACCGCCCCCGCGGCAGTGAGGCCCTGGACTACGAGGCCGAACTCGCGGTGGTGATCGGCCGCACGGCGCGGGATGTCCCGGCTCGGGAGGCGCTCGGCGTCATCGCCGGCTACACGATCGTCAACGACCTGTCCGCGCGCGACCTGATGAAGCGGCCGGACCGTCCGCCCGCGATGGCCTACGACTGGGTCGGGCAGAAGTGCTTCGACGGCGCCGCCCCGCTCGGCCCCTGGATCACCCCGGCCGCGTATGTGCCCGACTGCCACGACCTGGCGATCCGTCTGTCGGTGAACGGCACGGTCAAGCAGAGCTCGACCACCGCGAACCTCATCCACGACGTGTACGAGCAGATCGCCTGGCTCAGCCACCAGCTCACCCTCCGCCCCGGCGACGTCATCGCGACCGGCACGCCCGCGGGCGTCGGCTTGCCCAGGCAGGACTACCTCCGAAGCGGTGACGTCGTGCGCGCGGAGATCTCCGGGCTCGGCTCGCTCACCACGCACATCGCCTGAGTCGCACCCCTCCCCATCACCCGACCGCCCGTCACCACCGTCCAGGGACACACTCATGCGCATCGCAAGCATCCAGGGGCGCGCCGCCCTCGTGAGCGGCACACCGCACCGGGCCATCGACGTCGAGCACGCCAGCGACGGTTCGTTCAGCCCGGACCCCCAGGCGCTGTACGACCGCTGGGACGAGTTCGTCGCGTGGGCGAGGACGGTGTCCCCGCGGAACGGTCTGCCCTTCGACGTCCGGGACCTGCGGGCGCCGGTCCCCGCGCCCCGCCAGGTGTTCGCGATCGGCCTCAACTACCGCGACCACGCGTCCGAGTCCGGCTTCTCGGTGCCAAAGGCGCCGACGACGCTGTTCACCAAGTGGCCCAGCTGTCTGACCGGGCCGGTCACCGAGGTCGTCCTGCCCGCGGACGGCCACACCGACTGGGAGGTCGAACTGGTCGCGGTGATCGGCCGGACGGCGCGGAACATCACCGCGCCGGAGGCGTGGGACCACATCGCCGGCGTCACCGTGGGCCAGGACCTGTCCGAGCGGAAGCTGCAACGATCCGGCCCTGCACCGCAGTTCGGCCTGGGGAAGTCCCTTCCCGGCTTCGGGCCGACCGGCCCGTGGGTCGTCACCCCCGACGAGCTGCCCGACCGCGACGACGTGCGTCTTCAGTGCGTCCTCAACGGCGAGACGATGCAGGACGGCCGGACCCGGGACCTCGTGTTCCCGGTGGCCCGCCTGGTCGCCTCCCTGTCCGCCCTCCTCCCGCTGCTGCCGGGCGACCTGGTGTTCACCGGCACCCCCGCCGGGGTCGGGCTCGGCCGGACACCCGAGAGGTGGCTGCGGCCCGGCGACGAGTTGGTGAGCCGGATCGAAGGCATCGGCGAACTCCGGCAGACGTTCGTGCCGGCCCCGCACCCCTGACCCACCACCGCGCGAACGAGAGGAGACCGGCATGGCCCTGCACTCCCTGACATCCGTCACGATCGGCGTGCCCAACACCGACGAGACGGCCGCGTACTACGCGGACTTCGGCCTCGACCCACTGCCGGACGGCTGGTTCGCCACCCGCGACGGCGGAGCACAACTGCGGATCGTCCCGGCGCCGACCCGCCGTCTGCTGGACCTCTGCGTCGGCGCCGACGACATCGACGACCTCCGACGGATCGAAGCCGCCCTGCGCCGGATGGACATCGCGTCCGCGTGGGTCGACGGCGGGCTGACCGCCGTCGAACCGGCCACGGGCGTCCGCGTCACGGTGCGGACTGCCCCCCGGCTGGGCCAGGCGCCGGTCGCGCCCGCCGCCTCGAACGGGCCGGGCCGTTACGACCGCGTGGGCGCCCGCGCGCCCGGCGTCCTCCGCACGAACCCGGTGCGACCGCGCAAACTCGGCCACGCCGTCCTCGGCACGACCGATTTCGCGGCCACGACGTCCTTCTTCACCGACGGGCTGGGCTTCCTCCCGAGCGACTACATCCGTGACGAAGGCGCCTTCCTGCGCTGCTCGACCGACCACCACAACGTGCTGGTCCTGCGGGCGCCGGTCGCCTTCCTCCACCACACCTCGTGGCAGGTGGACGACATCGACGAGGTGGGCCGCGGGGCGAGCGCGATGCTCGAAGCCGATCCGGACCGGCACGTATGGGGCCTGGGACGGCATCACGCCGGCTCGAACTTCTTCTGGTACCTCAAGGACCCGGCCGGGAACTTCAGCGAGTACTACGCCGACATGGACTGCGTCGTCGAGGACCAGCTGTGGACGCCCGAGACCTTCCAGGGCGCGCAGGGGCTGTTCAACTGGGGGCCGCCGCCACCCGCGTCCTTCCTGCGTCCGGAGGACCTCGCCGCCCTCATGACCGGTTCCCATTCGAGCTGAGACGGACTCCGTGACACACCTCAACGAAACCGCCCAGGACACCGGCGGCGACACCGGCCTCCGTGTCATCGGGCTCGAAGAACACATCATGTTCCCCGAGGTCGTCGACGCCTGGCGCAAAGCGGGCACCGCGGAGGACGACCTGGCGTTCGTGGCCTCGACCACCGGCGAGACCGGGCGGCGCCTCGCCGAGGTCGGCGACGAACGCCAGGCGTCGATGCGGTCGACGGGGCTGGACACCCAGGTCCTCTCCCTGAGCACCCCCGGCCTCCAGAATCTCGGCGCCGCCGACGCGGCCGCGCTTCAGAGCGACTGCAACGACCGGATCGCCGCCCTGGCCGCCGACGCGACCCGCCAGGTCCAGGGGCTGGCGACCCTGGCGCTCCAACGGCCCGCACGGGCCGCCGCCGAGCTGGGCCGCTCGATCGGCGACCTGGGGCTCGACGGCGCGATGGTCTTCAGCCGGGTCGGTGGCCGCCCTCTCGACGACCAGTCCTTCTGGCCGGTCTTCGAGGCGGCGGAGGCGCTGGCCGTCCCGCTTCATCTGCACCCCATGACGCCACCGGCGGCCGTGCGACACGCCTACTACGACGGGTTCGCACCCGAGGTGAGCGCGGCACTGGCCTCCCACCGCCTCGGCTGGCACTACGACACCGGCGTGGCGTATCTGCGCCTGATCCTCGCCGGGGTGTTCGACCGCTTCCCCGGCCTGCGGCTCGTCCTCGGGCACTGGGGCGAGCTGGTCCTGTTCTACCTCGACCGCCTGGAACCGCTGGCCCGGATCGCCGGGCTGCCCCGCACGATCGGCGAGTATGTACGGGACCACCTCTATGTGACCCCCAGCGGCATGCTCAGCCATGCCTACCTTCAGGAGGCGGTCCGGATCGTGGGCGCCGAGCATGTGCTGTTCGCGACCGACTATCCCTTCGAGCCCGCGGCGCACGCGGGCGCCCGGACGTTCCTCCAGCAGGCTCGGCTCGCGGACGACGAGCGCCGCCTCATCGCCTCGGGCAACTGGGAGCGGCTGCGCGGCGACATCAAGCGCTGAGCGGGCGCGCCGCTGTACACGCGGCCCGACGGTTCATTCAGTGAAACCGACGGCCCGCGGCCCACCGGTCGCGTAGATCATGGACCTTTGTCCGCACTCACCACACCCCCGTGGCACCCCCGCGGAGAGGAACGCCGGCACCGGCCTCTCCTCATGGAAACAACTTCTCGAAACGGAAGGCGAGCGATGGGCGACAACGAACTTCGACTCGGAATCAACCGCTACGACCATGTGCAGCCGCTGCTGGACGGGCGGGTCGGCGTCAAGGGCTACACGATCCGGCACGAGGACGCGCCCATCGTGTCCGAGATCTTCGCGCGGACCTTCGCCGGTGACCGGTACGACGTCTCGGAACTGGGTCTTACCTTCTTCCTGCGCGCCCTCGACCGCGGCGACGACCGCTTCGTCGGCATCCCGGTCTTCCCCAACCGCCACTTCCGGCACTCCTCGATCTGGGTCAACGTCGACAGCGGCATCAAGGGCCCCGCCGACCTCGTCGGTAAGACCATCGGCGAACTGGCCGTCTACGGCCACGACGCCGGGATCTGGCCGAAGGGGATCCTCAGCGACGAACACGGTTTCCGGCCCGAGACGAACAGGTGGCTCATCGGCGGCCCGGACTGGCCGATGCACATGGAGTCCTGGGCGCCGCTCAAGACCCCGGAAAACGTCGACGCGCGCTACGCGCCCGAAGGCAAGTTCCTGGGCCCCATGCTCGAGTCCGGCGAGATCGACGCGCTCTTCTCCGCGGTCGTCCCGCGCTGCGCACTGGACAAGTCCCCGCGCGTCACCACCCTGTTCGCCGACCCCCAGGCGGCCGAGCGGGACTACTACCGGCGCACCGGGATCTTCCCGATCATGCACATGGTGGTGATCCGCCGGGAATTGCTGCGGCGGCACCCGGATGCCGCCCGAGCGGTGTTCGACGCGTTCACCGAGTCCGCCGACACCACGCTCGCGGGCTACGAGAACGGCCGCACCGATCACCACATGGACGTCATGGTGCCGTGGGTGAGTCCGCTGTACGAGGCCAATCGCGAACTCCTCCAGGCCGGTCACTGGAAGCACGGTATGAAGGCGAACCGGCGGACCATCGACACCTTCCTGCGCTACGCGTTCGAACAGGGCATCACCGACCGCAGGTACACGTGCGAGGACCTGTTCCTCGACGAGCTCCTCGATACATGAGCACCGCGGAAACACCGATACCGCACGCTCGGGCCGCGGCGATCGAGATCCGCGCGATCGCCGAAGCCTGGGCCGTCTTCCGCGACAGCGGGGCCTGGGACGAGTTCGGCGCGCTGTGGCACGAGGGCGCCTGGATCACCACCACATGGTTCCAGGGCTCGCACCTGGACTTCATCGAGGCCGGCCGGCGGGCATGGGCGGACGGCGCCCGGGTCAACCACTTCCTGGGAGGCCACACCAGCGCCGTCAACGGCGCCCGTGCCGTCGCACAGACCAAGATGAGGATCGAGCAGCGGATCCGGGCGCACGGTGTGGAGGTCGACGTCGTGTGCACCGGGCGGTTCTACGACTTCCTGGAGCGGCGTGACGGGCGATGGGGAATCGTCAGGCGTCAGCCGATCTACGAAAAGGACCGACTCGACGTCGTCGATCCATCGGCGTCGATCACGCTCGACGAGCGGCTGCTCGGCAGCCTGCCCATGGGCTACCGGCATCTCGGCTACGTGCAGACGCTGGCCGACCTGCGAGTCCTCGACGGACTTCCGGGCCTCCGGGGTGCGGCGGTGGACCACCTGTACACCAGCGGACGCCGGTGGCTGGCGGGCACGGAGGCCGCCGTACCGCGCCCTCTGTTCCGACCGCTCGGTCCGGAGTGAGCGGCTCTCGACCGGCTCCCGCCGGTCATCGCCGATAGAATGTCCGAGTCGGACATGCCCACCGGGTGTCGTTGCGGTGAGCCGTCCACCGGCGTCGGGCCGGGGCGGCCGATCCGGTCTGGAGGTGCCGTCGATGGCCAAGCAGATCACCTACCGGCGGGTCTACGAAGAGACCTCTCCCCAGGACGGCAAGCGGGTGCTCGTCGACCGTGTCTGGCCGCGTGGCATGCGCAAGGCGGACGCGCACCTGGACGAGTGGCTGCGCGATGTGGCCCCCTCCAGCGAACTGCGGAAGTGGTACGGCCACGAACCCGCCCGCTTCACCGAGTTCCGCCGCCGCTACCGCGCCGAACTGCGTGATGCCGGACACCAGCGGGCCGCGGAGCGCCTGAGGGACCTGGCCTCCCATGACAGGCTCACGCTGCTGACCGCCACCCAGGACGTGGACCACAGCCAGGCCGCCGTCCTCGCCGAGTGGCTGTCCGCGAAGCGGTGACCGGCGCCAGGGATGACCTCGGTGACGCTGCTGACGTTCGGGCACGGCACCGCGGGACACCAGCGGCTGGCCGCGCTGCTGCACGGCGCCGACGTCCTGGCCGTCGTCGACATACGGACCGCACCCGGCAGTCGGCACAACGCCGACGTGGGCCGGGAAGCGCTCCGGCGGTGGCTGCCGGAGGAGGGGATCGACTACCGGTGGGAGCAGCGGCTGGGAGGCTTTCGCAAGGCGTCCCCGGACTCCCCCGACGTCTTCTGGGAGAACGCCTCCTTCCGGGGATACGCCGGCTACACCCGCCATCCGGACTTCCTGGCGGCCATGGACGAATTGCTGCGGCAGGCAGCCGACCTCCGTACCGCCGTGATGTGCGGTGAGTCCGTGTGGTGGCGTTGCCACCGGCGGATCATCGCCGACTTCGCCGTTCTCGCCCGCCACGCGCAGGTGTTCCACCTGGCCCACGACGGGCGGCTCACCGAGCACCGTCCGACGGCGGGGGCCCGGCTGCGCGATGACGGGCTGCTCGTCTACGACCGCGGATGACCACCGCCTGTCTCGGAGTTCATCACCGCCACTCCGCCCGGTGGCCCGGTACGCGCAAGGCGAGCACGGCGACATCGTCATGGAACGTCTGGCAGCGCCCCGCGACGAGCTCGGCGCACAGATCCCGCAGCGGGGCGGTGGCCAGGCGGGCGGCCTGATCGGCCAACGCGGCCAGGTTCACGTCGATGTCCTGGCCGCGGCGCTCCACCAGTCCGTCGGTGAACAGCAGCAGGGTGCTCCCCGCGGCCAGCGGGTATGCGTGGTCGTACCGGGGGACGGCGGGGTCGATGCCGACCGGAATCCCGTGGTGGGCCGGGGCGAGGAAGCGGGATCCGCCGTCCGCGCCGATCAGCAGCGGCGGGGGGTGTCCGGCGTTGCTCCAGCGAAGGGTGTACCGCCCGTCGGCGTGCTCGATGCGGCCGAGCAGCAAGGTGGCCGTGGGAGGCTCCGCGAACATCGTCAAGGCGCGGTCCAGCTTCGAGACGACCAGGCTGGGTGGCCCACCGTGGTCGTAGACCAGGGCGCGCAGCATATAGCGGATCTGCCCCATGAGCGGGGCGGCCTCCACATCGTGACCGGTGACATCGCCGACCACGACACACGTGGCGCCATCCGGCAAGGTCAGGGCGTCGTACCAGTCCCCGCCGAGCCGCGGGAGCTCGGAGGCCGGCTCGTACCGGCCCTCCACGTCCAGGGGGCGGAGGTCCGGAAGGGTGGGCAGCATGCGCAGCTGGAAGTGCTCGGCCGCGTGTTTGAGGCTCTGGTACAGACGGGCGTTTTCGATGCTGACGCTCGCGGCGCTGGCCAGCGCGGTCAGCAGGGCCCCGTCACCGTCGGTGAACGGCGTGCCGTCGTGCTTGTCCGCCAGATAGAGATTGCCGTACACGGTGCCGCGCACCATCAGCGGCACACCCAGCAGCGTGGTCATCACCGGGTGGCCGGGCGGGAAGCCGACCGAACTGGGATCGGCCGCGACATCATCGACGTGCAGCGACTTTCGGTCCCTGATCAGCGTGATCAGCAGGCCGTGGCCCTGAGGGAGGCCCGAGGTGGCCATCAGCTGCTCGGCGTCCACACCGACGGTGATCAGGTCGACGAATTCCCCGCCCTCACCGAGGACGCCCAGGGCACCGTAGCGGGCACCGATCAGGTCGGCGGCCGCCTCCACGATGTGCTGGAGCACGGCATAGCTGTCCATGTCGGCGCTGATGGCCACCACCGCGTCCAACAGGCGTCGCAGGCGGCGCTGGCCGAGCGCCAGCTGCCGCACCTGGTCGCTCAGCTCCTCGAAGGACTCTCCCTCCGAGGGCCGGCCCATCGCCTCCAAAGCGGCGGCCACCCGGTCGGCCACTTCTTCCGGGCCCTGCGCATCCTCCGGCATATGAGAACCTCCCGATCCGTCGGGAGTCGATACCCCTCTTGCCACGTTGCCCGCCACGCCCACACTACCTACGCCGCCCCCGAGACGGCGAAGCCGCGGAGCATGATCAGAGAACGCCCGCACACCGTGTCGCCGCCCACCGGGTGATCACCGCCGATGCGACGCTGTCAGTCGGCGCGATCGCGCACGCCCCGCTGATCTACCAGGTCCATGCCACCGCCGCCTGGGCCATCCTCGCGGTGTGGCCCTTCGCCCGTCTGGTCCACGCCTGGAACATCCCCCTGTCGTACCCGTGGCGCCCGTACATCATCTACCGCGGCCGGGTGGCCACGCACCCCGCCGAGCCGGGCACCAGCGGGCGCCGCCGGCGCCGCATCGGCGCCCGCTACTGACACGGCGACGGCGGCGCGGCCGATCCGCGCGTCGCGGGACACGCACCTCAATTCACGGAAGCGGAGAACGAGTTCACCGCGAGGCCCGTCCCTCCCGACCACGGTTCGAAACCGGACTGGATGCTCGTCAGATACCAGGAGCGGGTGGCCAGACCGTGGTTTATCGCCTGATCGACGAAGTCCATGACGTTGAAGCTCCAGTTGGAGAGCGTGGACGACGACACGAACGAGATCACGTTGTTGGAGCCGTTCCAGCCGGTCCACACCTGCCAGGACCTGCCGCCCACGCTGGCGGTGCCGACCTGGGAACCCACGGGGGTGATCGGCCCGGCCTTGTTGTACCAGACCATGATCTCCGTCTGGTTCACTCCGTTGGTCTTCGGCGCCGGATCGAGCCATATGTCGTACGAGGCGTCGAAGACGGCGCCACTCACGTAGGTGAAGGATGTGCTGGTGGATGCGGTGCCGATCGAACTGAGCTGCTTGGGCAGGTTGGTTCCCGGCGAGCAGTTCGTGTAGTGGCAGCCGTAGAAGACCGATGGATAGGACTTCGGGGCCCCGTTCGTGGGCACGGAGCCGTCCGCCTGAGTGATGGCGAAGCCGCTGCTGGTGGCGTTGATACATTGGGTCGCGCTCGTGCCCCAGCGGTTGTTCTGCACCACGTAACGGCCCTGGATGGTGGTGGTGGCGTACTGATCGCACAGCACGGTGTCCGCGTGTGCGGGTAACGCCGCGGTCAGCAGGCCGCACAGGGATATCAGCGCGGTCAGCAGTGCCAGCCGCACCGACCTCATGGGAGTGATCACGACATTCCCTCCTCGATGACCGGGAGCAGTTTGGGAGCGCTCCCATGGATCGGAATGTAGGACCCCGGGCGCACTTGGACAAGACGTACGGCGGCATTCGCCCCGCGGCGCGCCCGAGGCGGTCTTCGCTCAGCGCCCGCTCCACATCGACCTCGCCGGACGCCGGCCGTCATGGCACCAACGCGATGCCCCCGTCGACGCGCAGATCGATTCCGTTGATATAGCCGGCCAGCGGGCTGACGAGAAACGCGACCGCCGCCGAGATATCCGCCGCGGTGCCGAGCCTGCCCGTCGGGTTCGGGGCGTACTCGGCCACCACCAGGGGTTCCAGCTCTGCCCACCGCCCCGGCCAGCCCCGTGCGGACGCCCCGTCCTCGAACATCTGCCGCATGCCGTCCGTCACGACCACACCAGGGCTCACCGTGTTCGCGGTGATGCCGGATCCGGCCAGATGCCGGGCCAGGCTGGTCGTCATGTTGACCACCGCCGCCTTCGCCGCCGAATACTCGACCATGTTCGGCAACGGAGTCGTCGCGGCCCGGCTGCCCACATTGACCACCCTCCCCCACCCGCGCTCGCGCATCCCGGGCACCAGGGCCCGGATCATCCGCACCGCGGACACGACGTTCCCGTTCACCGCGTCCAACCACACCGCCGGCTCCGCGGTGTCCCAGTCATGCTCGGCGAAGGGGCCGGCGTTGTTGACCAGTATCTCCACGCCCCACTCCAGGGCCCGCCCGGCCACCGTCCCGGCGGAGTCATCATCAGCGAGGTCCCCCAGCACGACGTCCACCGCCCCGCCCGCGGCACGGAGCCGCTCCGCGACGTCGCCGACACGCGCGGGGTCGCGGCCATGCACCAACACGGCGCACCCTTCATCGACCAGCCGCCGGGCCACCGCGGCACCGATACCGCCACTGCTCCCCGTCACCATCGCCCGTCGTCCCGCAAGCTCCAGGTCCATGTCCCGGCACACTAGACCGCGCCTATGACAGGGGCGCCCCCCGAGCATGGGAGCGCTCCCAAACACACCACCATAGCTGGCGCATGACGAGCCCGGAAGGCCGATCGCCGTCTTGGTGACCGACATTGACGCACCCGCAAGCGCTTGCTAATTTTTCCGACGCACATGACGCACCGTCATATATCGATGCCGCTCATCTCTGGGATTTGACGACAAGGAACGGTCAGCAATCGCTCTCATTCGCTGGCTGCCGTCCGCACGGCAGCTCCCTCGCATCAGGAGGTCTCAGCGCCATGAAGCACTCTCGGACATTCCCCCGCGCCCTTGCCGCCGCGACGGCGGCCGTGGTCGCCTCGGCGGGTCTGCTCGCCGCCCATCCGCCCGTCTCCCGGGCGCAGTCCGCGTCCTTCGACGCGGATGACTTATTCGTGTCGCCGAAAGGCAGTGCCGACGCCCCCGGGACGGAGTCCTCTCCCACCACACTCGCCTCGGCGATCACCCGCATCACCCCGGGCGCCACGATCTACGTGCGCGGCGGGGCCTACAGCCTCTCACAGACGGTCACCATCGCCCCGGGCAACGACGGCACGTCCAGCGCCCGCAAGGAGCTGGTGGCCTACCCCGGCGAGACCCCGGTGCTGAACTTCTCGGCCATGAGCGAGGATCCGGCGAACCGCGGGCTCGCCCTCAACGGGTCGTTCTGGCGCATCTCCGGCATCACCGTCGAACGCGCCGGTGACAACGGAATCTCCGTCGGTGGCAGCAACAACGTCATCGAGCACACGGTGACCCGCTTCAACCGTGACACCGGGCTCCAGATCTCCCGCATCGCCTCCAGCACCCCCCACGACCAGTGGCCGTCGAACAACCTCGTCGTGAGCTCGGAGTCGCATGACAACGCCGACTCCGACGGTGAGGACGCCGATGGATTCGCCGCGAAGCTCACGGTCGGCTCCGGGAACGTGTTCCGCTATGACGTGTCACACAACAACATCGACGACGGCTGGGACCTCTACACCAAGAAGGACACCGGCCCCATCGGCCCGGTGACCATCGAGGACTCCCTCGCCTACGGCAACGGCACCCTCTCGGACGGCACCCAGAACTCCAACGGCGACCGCAACGGCTACAAGCTCGGCGGCTCGGACATCGCCGTCGACCACGTCATCCGGCGGAGCATCGCCTACCACAACGGCAAGCACGGGTTCACGTACAACAGCAACCCCGGCCATATGTCGGTGTCGGGCAACGTCGGCATCGACAACGGGCAGCGCAACTTCTCGTTCGACGGCGGCACTTCGGTGTTTCGGGACAATGTGTCGTGCCGCGGCGGCAGCAGCGGGACCAAGGACCGCATCATCGGTGACGCGGACGGTTCGAACCAGTTCTGGTCCGGGACGAACGGATCCCGGTGCTCGTCCTACACCGGCGCGCTGAAGTGGTCCTTCGCCGCGGACGGCAGCCTCCGCGTGAGCTTCGGCGGCTAGCCGCAGCGGAGCCCCGGCACGCCCGGCAGGCAGCACCCGGCCGGGGGGCGCGGGCCGGTCGGGCGCGAGCGGTCGGCGGTTCTCGCCGGGTGTCAGGCGAGCTCGTCCCCGGCGACGCGCGCCAGGAGCGTGTGCAGCGTCTCCCGCTCGGCGGGGGCGAGCTGGGTGAGCAGTTCGTCGGACACGCGCCGGCCCGCCTGATCCGTGTCACGGAGGAACGCACGGCCATCCTCGGTGAGGACGACGACGCGGCTGCGGCGGTCGTCCGGGGCGGGGCGGCGCTCGGCGAAGCCCAGCTTCTCCAAGTCGTCCACCAGGCCGACGATCGCGCTCGGGTCATAGCCGAGCCGGGCGCTGAGCTCCCGCTGCAAGGCGCCCTCGCAGGTGGCGAGGTAGCGCAGCACGGCGTAGTGCCGCAGCCGGAGCCCCGACTCCTGGAGGAAGGTGTTGAACAGCTGACCGGAGCGCAGACCGAGGCGGTACAGCAGATAGCCCGTGTCCGCGTGCAGCGCCCGCATCCACGGTTCGTCCGCGTCGATGGAGAGCGGGGTGTCGGTGTGCCGGCGGGCGATGGCGGGCTCCCTGGGCTCGGCCCCGGGCGCCGGTGTCGGCTCGGCCCGGAGGGGTGGGTCTGGTGTGCGGAGTCCAGTATGACGCACCCGAGGTGGACAACAACTGTTGACGACACCAATTATTGCGCTTAGCTTCGATCTCGCTGTCACACCCCGCGCCGGGCCGGCGCACCCATGCGAAGGGACCCGCTCGTGCCCACCATCGATCTGACCGGAAAGGCCGCCGTCGTCACCGGAAGCGGCCGGGGCCTCGGCCTCGCCTACGCACACGCCCTCGCCGCCCGCGGCGCGTCCGTGGTCGTCAACGACATCGACGAAGCCGTGGCCGAACAGGCCGTCAAGTCCATCGCCGAGGCGGGTGGCACCGCCGTGGCCGAGGTGGTCCCGGTCGGCTCCGCCGAGGCCGCCGACCGGCTGGTGAGCCGTGCCGTCGAAGAGTTCGGCCGGCTCGACGTCCTGGTCACCAACGCGGGCATCCTGCGTGACAAGGTGCTGTGGAAGATGACCGACGAGGACTTCGACGCGGTCCTCACCACCCATCTCCGGGCCACCTTCACCTGCGCCCGAGCCGCCGCCGTGCGCATGCGCGAGCAGGGCGAGGGCGGCACACTCGTCCTCGTCGGCTCCCCGGCCGGGCAGCGCGGCAACTTCGGCCAGACCAACTACGCCGCCGCCAAGGCCGGAATCGCCGCCATGGCCCGCACCTGGTCCATGGAACTGGCCCGCACGGACATCACCGTCAACGCGATCGTGCCGGTGGCCGCCACCGCGATGACCGAGACCATTCCCGCCTTCGCCCCGTATGTGGAGGCCCTGAAGAACG
This sequence comes from Streptomyces malaysiensis subsp. malaysiensis, assembly GCF_040653035.1. Lineage (NCBI taxonomy): Bacteria > Bacillati > Actinomycetota > Actinomycetes > Kitasatosporales > Streptomycetaceae > Streptomyces > Streptomyces malaysiensis. The sequence continues at coordinate 23,182 of NZ_JBEZNG010000022.1, read as the reverse complement.
GCGAACCGCTGCCGGACTTCCTGCGCAAGGGGGAAGGGTTCGGCACCCCGGAGGACTGCGCCGCCCTCGTGCCCTTCCTGGCCTCCGACGCCGCCCGCGGCATCACCGGCCAGTGCGTCGGCATCGGCGGCGACAAGGTGACGCTCTGGTCGCATCCGCAGGAGATCCGGGCCGCCTACGCCGACGGCGGCTGGACCTCCGAGGCCCTCGCCGATGCCTGGCCCACGTCGGTCGGCGCCGAGCCGCAGACGGTGGGCATCCCCGCGCCGAGGATTCCGGAGGCGTGATGGACGTCCGCGATCTGGTCGCCATCGACGTCCACACCCATGCGGAGGTGTCCGCCAAGGGCCACTCCTCCCTGGACGACGAGCTGCACACCGCCTCCTCCGCCTACTTCAAGGTCGAGGGCAACCGGAAGCCCACACTCCAGGAGATGGCCGCCTACTACCGCGAGCGGCGGATGGCCGCCGTCGTCTTCACCGTGGACGCCGAGTCCGCCACCGGCACCGAGCCCGTCCCGAACGAGGAGGTCGCCGAGGCCGCCGCCGCCAACGCGGACGTCCTCATCCCCTTCGCCTCCATCGACCCCTTCCGGGGGAAGGCGGGCGTGAAGCGGGCCCGGCGGCTGGTCGAGGAGTACGGCGTGAAGGGTTTCAAGTTCCACCCCGGCGTCCAGGGCTTCTTCCCCAATGACCGCTCGGTGGCGTACGGCCTGTACGAGGTGATCGAGGAGACCGGCACCATCGCTCTCTTCCACACCGGCCAGACCGGCATCGGCGCCGGTGTTCCCGGCGGGGGCGGCATCCGCCTCAAATACTCCAACCCGCTCCATGTGGACGACGTCGCCGCCGACTTCCCACAGCTGAGGATCATCCTGGCGCACCCGTCGTTTCCCTGGCAGGACGAGGCCCTGGCGGTGGCGACCCACAAGCCCGGTGTGCACATCGACCTCTCCGGCTGGTCGCCGAAGTACTTTCCGCCGCAGCTCGTGCAGTACGCCAACACGCTGCTGAAGGACAAGGTGCTCTTCGGTTCCGACTTCCCGGTGCTCACCCCCGACCGATGGCTGGCCGACTTCGAGCAGCTCCCCATCAAGGACGCGGTCAAGCCGAAGATCCTCAAGGAGAACGCGGCCCGCCTGCTCGGGCTGACCCAACCGTAAGGGGTGTCGGATGCGCAACGAGGGACTGGGGTCATGGCCCGCACGCCGGGCCCGCAAGACCCCGCACCGCACGGCCCTGATCCACGGCGAGCAGTCGACCGACTACCTCGCCCTGCACCTGCGCACCACCCGCCTCGCCCATGCCCTGCGCGCCCGGGGCATCAGGCGTGGCGACCGCGTCGCCCACCTCGGCCCCAACCACCCCGCCTATCTGGAGACCTTGTTCGCCGCCGGCCTGCTCGGTGCCGTCTTCGTCCCCCTCAACACCCGGCTCACCGGCCCCGAGATCGCCTACCAGCTCGCCGACTCCGGCGCCAAGGCCCTCATCCATGGCGCGGCACACGCCGGGCTCGTCGCCGGACTGCCGGCCGACAGCGATGTACGGATCCGGGTGGAGATCGGCGACGCATACGAACGGATCCTGGCAGCCGCACCGGCCGAGCCGATCGACGAACCGGTCGCCCCCGACGACGTCTGCCTCATCATGTACACCTCGGGGACGACCGGCCGCCCCAAAGGGGCGATGCTCACCCACGCCAACATCACCTGGAACGCCGTCAATGTGCTGGTCGACCACGACCTGTTCGCCGACGAACGCGCCCTGGTGTCCGCCCCGCTGTTCCACACCGCCGGTCTGAACATGATCACCTTGCCGGTGCTGCTGAAGGGCGGCGTCTGTGTCCTGGTGGAGGCTTTCGACCCGGGGACCACCCTCGACCTGCTCGAACGGCATCGCATCACCTTCATGTTCGGAGTGCCGACGATGTTCGACCAGGTGGCCCGGCATCCCCGGTGGGCGAACGCCGACCTGTCCTCGCTCCGCATCCTCACCTGCGGCGGATCACCGGTGCCGACCTCGCTGATCGCCGCCTACGAGAAGCGCGGGCTCACCTTCCTCCAGGGCTACGGCATGACCGAGGCCGCGCCCGGCGCGCTCTTCCTGGACGCCGAGCACGCCACCGACAAGGCGGGCTCGGCGGGCGTACCGCACTTCTTCAGCGACGTACGGGTCGTACGGCCCGGCCTCACCCCGGTCGGCCCCGGCGAGACCGGCGAAGTGGTGGTGCGCGGACCCCATGTGATGTCCGGCTACTGGGGGCTGCCGGAGGAGACGGAGACCGCCTTCGCGGACGGCTGGTTCCGCAGCGGGGACGCGGCCCGGGTCGACGAAGACGGTTATGTGTACATCGTCGACCGGCTCAAGGACATGATCATCTCCGGCGGCGAGAACATCTATCCCGCCGAGATCGAGGACCTCCTCCTCGCCCATCCCGGCATCGCCGAATGCGCGGTGATCGGAGTCCCGGACGACAGATGGGGCGAGGTGCCCCGCGCGGTGGTCGTCCCGGTGGCGGGCGCCGAACTCGACCCGGAGCAGGTGCTGGCATCGCTGTCCGGGCGGCTCGCCAAGTACAAGATCCCCAAGTCGGTGGTGGTCGCGGACGACCTTCCGCGCACCGCCTCCGGAAAACTCCTCAAGTCCCGGGTGCGCGACCGCTACGGCACCCCCGCCCCCGCCCCCGAACAGGAAGCCGATTCATGAGCATCACCGTCAACGGTCTGGACGAACTGAAGAAGCTCGCCGGCGGCGACCTCGGCACCAGCGAGTGGATCGAGGTCACACAGGACCGCGTCGACACCTTCGCCGATGCCACCGACGATCACCAGTGGATCCATACCGATCCCGAGCGGGCGGCTCAGGGCCCCTTCGGCGCGCCGATCGCGCACGGCTACCTCACGCTGTCCCTGTTCATCCCCCTCTTCAGCCAACTGCTCGAGGTACGGGGCGTGACCACCAAGGTCAACTACGGCCTGGACAAGGTGCGCTTCCCGGCACCGGTGAAGGCCGGATCCCGCATCCGGCTCGTGGCCCGGCTCACCGCGGTCGAGGACGTACCCGGCGGCGTCCAGATCACCGTCGACGGCACGATCGAGGTGGACGGCGGCACAAAGCCCGCGGCCGTGGTGCGGAGTCTGTCCCGCTTCTACGTCTGACCCGCGGCGGCGCGAAGACCGGTGAGCGCGGCGGCCGGGCGGGCCGGGCCCGTCCGGCCGCCGGGGTGGTCAGCCTGTGGTGTCCCATTTCCAGGCGCTGCAATTGTCCGGTTCGAGGGCGACCTTCACACAGACCCGGTACTTGATGCTCTGTCCGTTGGTGAAGCTGCGGTTGAAGTCGGCGTGGGTGTGACAGCCCTTGGTGTTGCGCAGGGTCTGCCGGCTCGCCCCGGCGCGCTGGTACTGCGCGTACACGGAGTTGCCATCGCATGCGATGTCGGAGAGCCGGAAGTCGTCCGTGCTGCTCCAGTAGTTCACCCGCGCCGCTTCATGGCCCATGTACCAGGCCGATGCCTTGCCGGTCGCGGAGGCGGTTCCGATCTCGAACAACGACAGGACGCCGACTGCCGTCACCGCGACGGCGGCACGGCAGAACGTACGGACGGACATATCTCTCTCCTGACAGTCGTGGGAACGGTGCGGGAATGGTCCGCGCCGTCCGTCTGGCACCATCGAGGCTGCCGGGCCGTGTCCGTCACCCGCCACGGCTGTCAGGGAGTTGAGCTGGTCATGGGACGTCCCACCGTCCGACCTGCGAAGACGAGGCACGGGACGCGGTACCGCTGGGATGCGCGCGAGGGTTTCCCGGGCGACTGCCCACCCGTCGGGGCGCGGGAAACGGCTCCCGCGCCGGGCGCCAGGGACCGGGGTCAGCCCTCCTCGTCGTCCACGAGCGCGAGCAGCGGCCCCCGCTCGCTCTCCGGGACGTAGCCGGCGTAGTACTCGTAAAGTTTGCGCCGCGAGATGCGTGCCGCCGCCCGGCCGTCCCCTGCCCGGATCGCCTCGAGCACCTCCTGATGGTGGCGGAGCGACTCCCGCATGAGCGCCGCGCTGTTGTGCGCATGGGCGACCTTGTCCGAGATCAGCGCGAGGACCGCGCCCCTGACCACCTGGTTGCAGACCTCGATGAGGGAGTTGCGGCCGGCGACGGCCACCGCCTCGTGGAACGCCACGTCGGCCTTGCCGAACTCCTCGTAACCCGCCTCGATCGCATCCGACATGACGGCGATCGTCCGTTCCATCACGGACAGTTCCTCCTCGGACCGCAGCCGGGCGGCCAGCGAGCTCGCCGACCCGTCGAGGATCATGCGGAACGAGATCAACTCGGCCATCGACACATTGTCGAACTGGACGAGCCGGGTCATCTGCTTGGTCAGGCCGGCCGACGAGAAGGGCAGGATCTCCGGGCCGTTCGGATCACCCGGGCGGGAGCGGACGAGGCCGTCGCTCTCCAGCACGCGCAACGCCTCGCGCACCGTGGGACGGCTGGCCCCGAACTGCGTCACCAACTCCCGCTCGCTGGGCAGCCGTTGACCGGGCTTGAGGTCACCGCGCACGATCGCCTGCTCGATCTGCTCGACGATGCGCTGGTAGAGCCGTACCGGCGAGACCTGCCGGAACTGTGCCCCGTCGCTCAAGGCTTCTCCCCTTCGGGCGTGGTCGATGTCGTCTTCTCTCCCGTGGGTGCCCCATGGGTGTTGTCCGGCCAGCGCGGGACCGCCTCGTCAGGCCGGCTCCGTTCGTACCACGCCGCCGCCCTCAAGACGCCGGGATCGTCGAAACGGCGGCCCGCGATCTGCACCCCGATGGGCCGGCGGTCCGCCGTGAAGCCGCAGTTGACGGTCGCGGCCGGCTGGCCCGACATGTTGTACGGCGCGGTGAAGCCGATGTGGGCCATGGTCCTCTCGTCCTCCGGGAAGGGCATCGGCCGCTCGGCGGGGAACGCCGCCACCGGCGCCACCGGCGAGAGCACCAGATCGTAGGGGAGCGTGGCCGCCACGGTCCGCGCCTGGATGCGCATGACCTGCTGGTAGCACTGGAGAACCCGGGTGCCCGGCACATCGGAGCCGCCCTGACACCATCGGATGATGTGGGGGTGGACGCGCGGCCGGGCCTCGGGCTCCAGCGCGCGGAAGTCGTTCCAGGACCGTACCCGCCAGAACAGATCCAGGTCGTCCAGGAGCTCTTGGGTCATAAACGGCCCGACCGGCTCCACGACGGCTCCCGCCGCCTCGAAGACCGCGGCGGCACGGTGCACCGCGGCGAGGATCTCGGCGTCGCACGACTCCCCGCAGCCGGCGTCCAGGTGCACTCCCACCCGCAGTCCGCGCACCTCGCCGTCCAGCGCCGACCAGTCGATGTCCTGCGGCGGCAGGCTCGTCCAGTCCCGGGGGTCCGGTCGGCTCAGGACGCCCATGAACAGGGCCGCGTCCGCCACGGTGCGGGTCATGGGCCCGGCGGCACGCCCCAGGTACGGGGTGTCCAGCGGGATCCTCCCGTAGCTGGGCTTGAGCGTGGCGAGGCCCAGCCAGGTGCCCGGCAGCCGGATCGATCCTCCGATGTCGGTGCCGACGTGGAGCGGACCGTATCCCCCCGCGGCCGCGGCCCCCGCGCCGGAGCTGGAGCCGCCCGTCGTCCAGGCAGGGTTCCAGGGGCTGCGCGAAATACCGTGCCGGCTGGAGACGCCCGAGGAGAGCATGCCCCAGTCCGGCATCACGGTCGATCCGAGTACCACCCCGCCGGATTCGAGGACCCGCGCGGTGATGGGCGCGTCCGCCTCGGGGACGACCGGTTCGGTCCCCGCGTTGCCCGAGGGCATCGGGACCCCCTTGCGGGCGACGTTCTCCTTGAGCGTCACGGGCACTCCGTCGATGGGCCCGAGCGGTTCCCCTGCCGCCCATCGTGCCTCGCTGGCCAGTGCCGCCCTGCGGGACTCGGCCGGATCCCGCGCCCAGAACGCGTTGAGCACGCTCTCGCGCGCCTCGATCACCGACTGGACGGCGTCGTGGACCTCGACCGGCGACAATGTGCGATCGGCGAATCCGGCCACCATCTCGACGGCCGACATCGCGGCCAGGCCCTGTTCCGTGAGCACGCGCACACTCCTTACTCCCCGGGACTCCCCGAGCTGCCGCTGGGCGGCGCCCCTCGCGAGACCCCGAGGGCGTTCGGACCCTTGACAAGTACAGCTTCAGTCGCGACGGTACCTGCCAAGTGAGCTTACTGGTCAGGCCAGTCATAACGGAAGGTGTCCACCATGACGCGGGGCCCAGGGTCGTGCGACTCGCCGTCCAGGGAAGGCCAGGGGTGGCACACATGAGACACATGTGGCCGGCGCGACGGGCCGGTGCGGTCGCGGCCGTGCTCGTATGCCTGCCGCTGACAGCCTGTTCGGCCGGGTCCTTGTCGGCCGGAAAGAGCACCGGCAACGGTCTGAACATCGGCCTCACCGCCGAGCCGGCCAACTTCGACTTCACCAGGACCGACGGTGCCGCCATTCCGCAGGCGCTGCTCGACAACGTCTACGAGACCCTGGTGAAGCTGGACCAGTCCGGGGCGATCCGGCCCGATCTGGCCACGTCGTGGAGGCTGTCCAAGGACCGCAGGACGTACACGTTCCACCTGGTGAAGGACGCCAGGTTCAGCAATGGCGCACGGTTCACGGCCGAGGACGCCAAGTTCTCCATCGAACGGGTCGGCTCCGCCTGGACGGTGGCGCAGAAGGCCCAGATGGACGTCGTCGACTCGGTGCGGGCGGTGTCGCCCACCGAACTCGAGGTCACCTTGAAGAAGCCGAGCAACGACTGGCTGTACCGGATGACCACCCGCGTCGGCGCGATGTTCAGCAGGACCGGGGTGCGCAAGCTGGCCACCGAGCCGGTGGGCACCGGCCCGTACGTGGTGAAGAACTGGAACCGCGGCGACTCCATCACGCTGGTACGCCGTGATGGCTACTGGGGGCGCACACCGCACTTCGCGTCGGTCACCCTGAAGTACTTCAAGGACCCGACGGCCATGAACAACGCGCTGCTCACCGGCACCATCAACGTGATCGGCCAGATGCAGTCCCCGGAGTCCCTGTACCGGTTCCAGAACAACTCGAAGTACAAGGTGATCGAGGGCACGACCAACGGCGAGGTGGTCCTCTCCCTCAACAACGGCTCGGGCCCGATGAGGAATCCGAAGGCCCGCCAGGCGGTCCGCTACGCCATCGACCACAAGGCCCTGATGGACACCTGCTGGGCGGGGCGCGGCAAGCTCATCGGCGGCATGGTCCCGCCGACCGACCCGTGGTACCAGAACCTCACCGACCTGTATCCGTACGACCGCGACAAGGCCAGGAAGCTCCTGGAGGAGTCCGGGGAGGCCGGGCATACGCTGCGGCTGCGGATTCCGACGCTGCCCTATGCCACCGCGTGCGGCACCGTGGTCAAGAGCCAGCTCGAACAGGCCGGGTTCAAGGTCGAGTTCGACCAGCTGGAGTTCCCCGCCGCCTGGCTGACCGCCGTGTTCAAGAACTCCGACTACGACATGTCCATCATCGGCCATGTGGAGCCCCGCGACATGCAGACGGTGTTCGGGGACAAGAGCTACTACACCCACTACGACAACCCCGAATTCCGCGCGTTGCTGAAGAAGGCGGACCAGGGCAGCCGGGAGCAGCAGATCACCTCGATGCGGGCGGCCGCCCGGCTGCTGTCCGAGGACGCCGCGGCCGACTGGCTGTTCCTGCTGCCCAATCTGATGGTGGCGGACGAGGACATCACCGGACTGCCGGTCAACTCCGTCTCCGAGTCACTGGACCTCACCGGCCTGGGCCGGTCATGAAAGGCGGCCTCAACCGATGATCGTCCGTCTGGTTCAGCGGATCGCGATCCTCCTGGCCGGCCTTGCCGTGAGCTCCGTGCTGGTGTTCGCGTTCATGGCGGTGCTGCCGGGAGATCCGGCCCGTGTCGCCCTCGGCACCAGCGCGTCGGACTCGGCGGTGGCGCAGCTGCGCCAGGAGTTCGGGCTCGACCGGCCGCTCGTGGCCCAGTACTTCAGCTGGGTGCACGGGCTGGTGACCTTCGACCCGGGGAACTCCTACATCTCCCACGCGCCGATCGGCCCGCAGCTCGCCGACCGCCTCCAGGTCACCCTGTGGCTCGTCGGCACCGGCATGGTGATCGCCTGTGTGCTGGCCCTCCCCCTGGGCACGCTCATGGCCGTGCGGCACCGCAAGCCGTCCGGGCTCCTTCTCTCGGCCCTGTCCCAGGTCGGCGTGGCCGTCCCGGCCTTTCTCGCCGGCATCCTCCTGATCACCGTGTTCGCGGTGGGGCTCGGGTGGCTGCCGGCGAACGGCTGGACACCTCCGGCACAGGATCCGGTCCTGTTCCTCGAACAACTGGTGATGCCCGCGCTGTCCCTCGGCATCGTGCAGGCGGCGGTGGTCACCCGCTATGTCCGCAGCGCCGTGCTGGACGTCCTCCGGGAGGACTATCTGCGCACCGCTCGCGCCAAGGGGCTTCGCCCGACGCGGGCACTGCTGCGGCACGGCCTGCGGAACGCCGCGGTGCCCGTGGTCACCGTCCTGGCGTTGCAGCTCGCCACGCTGCTGGTGGGCTCCGTCGTCATCGAACGGGTCTTCGTCATCCCCGGGCTCGGCAGCCTGCTGCTGGACAGCGTCGCCAACCGGGACCTCATCGTGGTGCAGGACGTGGTCATGATCATCGCGATGGCGGTGCTGCTTGTGAACTTCCTGGTGGACATGGTCTATCTGCTGATCGACCCGCGGCTGCGGGGAGGTGCGTCATGAGCGCTCAGGACATCGAGACCACCGGCGCGTCCGCGGCGCCCGCCGGCCGCCGTCGGCGCCGTCCGGTCACGGGCAGCCTCCTGGTGGGCGGTTTCATCGTCTCGGCCGTGATCGGCATGGCGCTGCTGTCCTTCGTATGGACCCCGCACGACCCGACCCTGGTGGATCCCTCGGTGCGGCTCCAGGAGCCGTCGGCCGAGTACTGGTTCGGCACGGACAAATTCGGCCGCGATGTGTTCAGCCAGATCCTGATGGGCTCGCGCACCACGCTGTTCGTCGGCTTCGTGGCGGTGGGAGTCGCCGCCCTGATCGGCGTGCCCCTCGGCATCGCCGCCGCGATGGCGCCGCGTTGGCTGGGCGAGCTGCTGATGCGCGGCAACGACCTGCTGCTCGCCTTCCCCGCGCTCCTGCTGGCCATCATGTTCGCGGCCGTGTACGGCGCGGGCACACTGGTCGCGATGGTCGCCATCGGCATCGCGTCCATCCCCCATTTCGCCCGGCTGATCCGCGGCGGCGCGTTGCAGGTCATGAGGACCGAGTACGTCATCGCCGCGCGCGCGGCGGGCCGTGGGCCGTTCGCGATCGCCCTGCGACATGTCCTGCCCAATGTCAGCGGTCTCGTCATCGTGCAGGCGTCGGTCGGTTTCGCCATCGCCGTACTCGCCGAAGCCGCGCTGTCCTTCCTGGGCTTCGGAACGCCGCCGCCCACACCGTCCTGGGGCCGGATGCTGCAAGAGAGCCAGGAGCTGCTGTCGATCGCCCCGCGGCTCGCCGTGTTCCCTGGCGTCGCGATCGCGGTGGCGGTGCTGGGATTCAATCTGCTCGGTGACGGTCTGCGCGACCGTTTCGACCCCAAGCTGGAGGACCGCCGATGACCCCGGCACCCGACAGGGCGTCCGCCGAGGCTCCGGCCTCGGGGCAGGGCTCCCCCGACTCCCCCGATGATGTACTGACCGTGCGCCACCTCGACGTCACGGCGAACGGCCGCAAGCTGGTCGAAGACGTCGGCTTCACCATCCGGGCGGGCGAGCGGGTCGGCCTGATCGGTGAGTCGGGGTCGGGCAAGTCGCTGACCGCGCTGAGCCTCATGGGCCTGCTCCCCGAGGGGCTCCGGGCCTCGGGCTCGGTACGGCTCGCCGGAGTCGGCCATGATCTGGTGGGTGCCGACGAGGCGCGGATGTCCCGGGTGCGGGGCAAGGAGATCGCCATGGTCTTCCAGGAGCCCATGACCGCGTTGAACCCCACGATGAGGGTCGGGCGGCAGATCGCCGAGGTGCTGCTGATCCACCGGACCAGGCCCGACCGCGCGTCCGCCCGGGCCGCCGCCGTGGAACTGCTCGCCCAGGTGGGCCTCCCCGATCCCGAGAACGCCGCGCACGCCTATCCGCATCAGTTCTCCGGGGGCCAGCGGCAGCGGGTGGTGCTGGCCATCGCCCTCGCGAACGACCCCGCGCTCCTGGTCTGCGACGAACCCACCACCGCGCTCGACGTCACGGTGCAGGCGCGGGTGCTCGACCTGGTCGTGCGGGGCGTCCGGGACCGCGGATCGGCCATGCTCTTCATCACCCACGACCTGGCCGTGGTGGCCACCGTCTGCGAGCGGGTGATGGTCATGTACGGCGGGCGGCTGGTCGAGTCCGGACCGGTCCGGGAGGTGTTCACACGCCCCCGGCACCGCTATACCCAGGGCCTGATCGGCGCGTCGGATCTGACCGTGGTCGACGACCGCGGCCGGCTGGCCACGATCCGCGGGTCCGTTCCGCCCGCCGGCCGGTTCCCCGCCGGATGCGTGTTCGGAAACAGGTGCGATCACGCGACGGACGTGTGCGCCACCGGACCTGAATGGGTCCGGACCGGGCCGGACTCCGGCTATGCCTGCTTCCATCCGGTGCCCGGCGGCGGCGCGCACGCGACCGGCGCCACCCCCACCAACCAGGAGGCCGGCCGTGGCTGAGCAGCCGACCGGCGCCCCGCTCGGGACCGGGCCGCGGACCGGGCCGGTGGACGCCATCAGCGTCCGCGACATCACACGCGTCTACGGGCGGCCTCGTACCTCACTGCGCCGCCCCGGCCCGCCGGTGCACGCCCTGCGCGGCGTCGGCTTCGACATCCCTCAGGGGCAGCGGTTCGGCATCGTGGGCGAGTCCGGGTGCGGGAAGTCGACCCTGCTGCGGATCCTGGCCGGGCTCGACCGCCCCACCAGCGGCAGTGTCGCGATCGACGGCCGGGAGATCACCGGACTCCGGGAGAGACAGCTGACGTTCGTCCGCGAGCGGCTCCAGCTCGTGTTCCAGGACCCGATGAGTTCGCTGGACCCCCGTATGCGCGTGGGTGACATCGTGGCCGAGCCGCTCGTGGCACAGGGGCACGGCAACCGCCGGGAGCGGGTGGCCGAGTTGCTCGAGGCCGTCGGTCTGCGAGCGGACGCGGCGGACCGGTATCCGCACCAGTTCTCCGGTGGCCAGCGGCAGCGCATCTCGATCGCGCGCGCACTCGCCCCCCGACCGAAGATCATCGTGGCCGACGAGCCGGTGAGCGCCCTGGACGTCTCCGTACGGGCCCAGGTGCTCAACCTCATCGCCGACCTCGTCGACGAACTGGCCCTCACGCTGGTCTTCGTCTCCCACGACCTGTCCGTGGTGCGCCATGTGTGCGACCGGGTCGCGGTCATGCACGCCGGGCGGATCGTGGAGACCGGGCCCACGGAGCAGGTGTACGAGGACCCCCGGCATCCCTACACACGCAGGCTGATCGCCGCCGTTCCGACACTGGGCAGGGCACTGTCCGGAGTGTCGGCGGCCGACCTCAACCGGGAGTAGCGACCGTGACCACCCACGTCCCATCCGCCGACGGTGAATCCCCCGTGGGGAAGGAGTTTCCCGAGGGTCTTCCCATCGGCGACCACTGGGTCGAGGCACCCGCCACCGAGGACATCCGCTTCCCCTACGACGGTACGGTCCTCGCCCGTGCCCCCGTCGGGGACACCGGCCTCGCACGACAGGCGCTGGACGCGGCCCTCGCGTCACGCGAGCAGGTCGGGCGGCTGCCCTCGCACATCCGCAGGGCCGCGCTGCTCGCCGCGCACGAGGCCCTCACCTCCCGGCGCGCGGACTTCGAGCGGCTCCTGGTCCTGGAGACCGGCAAACCGCTGGTCGACTGCCGTATCGAGGTGGACCGCACCCTGCTGACCCTGCTGACGGCGGCCGAGGAGGTGGCCCGGCTGCACGGGGAGACGGTGCCGCTGGACCTGCTGCCCTCGGGCGAGGGCCTGCTCGGGTTCTGGACCCGCAAGCCGATCGGCGTGGTGGTGGGCATCGCGGGCTTCAACTACCCGCTGCTGCTCGCCGCGCACAAGGTCGCGCCGTCCCTGGCCGCCGGCTGCCCGGTCATCGTCAAGCCCGCCCCGCAGACGCCCCTGGCCACCCTGTGGCTGGTGCACCTCCTCCGCGAGGCCCTCGGCGCCGCCGACGCGCCGCGAGCCGCGGTCCAGCTGGTGACCGGGGGTCCCGAGGTGGGTGTCGCGCTGACCACCGACCGAAGGATCGGTGCGGTGTCCTTCACCGGTTCCGCCGCCGTGGGCCACCGGATCGCCCGGGACGCGGCACCCACCAAGGTGCTGCTCGAACTCGGCTCCAACGCCGCCCTGGTGGTGGCCGCAGACGCCGACCTCGACGCCGCCGCCGACGCGGTGGTGCGCGGCGGGTACTACGCGTCGGGCCAGGCGTGCATCAGCGTGCAGCGGGTCATCGTGGTGGACGCCGTGCGCGAGGAGTTCATGGCCCGTCTGACGGAGCGCGTGGCCCAGGTGGCCGTGGGCGACCCCCGCGATCCGCGGACGCGCGTCTCGGCGCTCATCGACCGGCGGTCGACCGAGCGGGTGCGCGCATGGCTGGACGAGGCGGTGGCGGCGGGGGCCTCCCTCGTCGCCGGAGGCCGCGTCACCGACGGGGTGCTCGAGCCCACCGTGCTGCTCGACCCGGACCGGACCCTCCCCGTCTGGAACGAGGAGGTCTTCGCCCCCGTGGTCGCGGTACGGTCCGTCCCCGATCTGGACACGGCCTTCGACCTGGTCAACGACTCGCGCTACGGACTGCACGCGAGCGTCTACACCAGCGCCCTGGAGACGGCGTTCACCGCTCTGGACCGCCTGGAGGTGGGCGGAGTGGTCGTCAACGAGGTTCCCGGCTTCCGTTCCGACGTCATGCCGTACGGCGGCGTGAAGGACTCCGGGGCCGGACGGGAGGGCCCGAGGTTCGCCATCGAAGAGCTCACCGTCACCCGTATGGCAGTGATCCGCCCGACGACGAAGAAGACATGAGGACCACAGTGCGAGCAACGGACCACACCAACGCGGTGGACGCGTACGCCGGCCTGTTCAGGCTCGACGGCCGTAAGGCCGTCGTGGTGGGCGCGGGCAGTGGAATCGGCCGCGAGAGCGCCCTGGCGCTCGCCGCACACGGCGCCACGGTGGTGTGCGCCGACCGTGATCCGGCGGCGGCCGAGGAGTCGGCGTCGATGGGGCCCGGCCTTGCCGCGTACGCCCTCGATGTGCTCGACGGCGAGGCGGTCGCGCGGGCCGCCGAGGAGCTCGGGCCCGTCGATGTGCTCGTCTTCACCGCCGCGACCAACGTGCGCAAGTCCCTGCTGGACTACACGGCGGAGGAATTCGAGCGGGTCGTGGCGCTCAATCTGCGCGCCTCCTTCGACCTGGTGCGGGCGTTCGGCCGTGGTATGGCCGAACGCGGCGCGGGAAGCATCATCGGCTTCAGCTCGATCCGCGCGGTGGCCGTCGAGCCGGGCCAGGGAGTGTACGCGGCCACGAAGGCGGGCCTCGTCCAGCTGCTGCGGACCGCGGCGGCCGAGCTGGGCCCGTCGGGCGTGCGGGTGAACGCCATCGCCCCGGGCGTCGTGGAGACACCACTGACCGCGCAGATCAGGGCGGTGCCGGAGTGGTCGGATGCCTACGCCGACAAGAGCGCCCTGGGCCGCTGGTCCCGGGCGGAGGAGTTGGCCGGCGCCGTCGTCTACCTCGCGTCGGACGCGTCTTCCTTCGTCACGGGGAGCCAGCTCTTCGTGGACGGAGGCTGGACGGCGATCGACGGACGCTATACGCCGCCCAGCTGACCGGACCTCGCATACGCTCCGGATCGGGAGCCGCCTCGCCGGCCTTCGTCTCCGCGCCTCGATGATCGGATCAAGGACCTCCCACGGGCCGGTCCTTGATCACAACCACATACGCTTCCTAACCGCGGACGGCGATCGTGGCGTCGAGTTCCACCAGTGCGCCTTGCGGCAGCACATGGGCCGGCAAGGCGGTTCGAGCGTGACGGCCCGCGTCGCCCAGGACGTCGAGCAACAGCTGAGAAGCCCCGTCGATCACCGACGGCTGGTCCACGAAGGTGGGTGAACTCGTGGCCCACGCGTTGAGCTTCAGTATCCGCTCCACATTGTCGAGGCCGACCGCGTCGTCCACCCGCGCCAGGAGGTTGAGCGCGGCGGTTCTCGCGGCGGTCACTCCGTCGGCCACGGTGGCATCGGCTCCCAGGCAGCCCCGTAGGATCTCGCCCGAGGCGGTCCGTGAGATCTGGCCGGACACGAAGAGCAGATCGCCCCATCGGGCGGTCGCCTCGTACGCGTAGCGGGGCGCACCGAGCACCGGAAGCTCGATGGACAGCGCCGTGAGGCGCTCCTGCACATCAGTCATGTCGCATCCCAGTTCAACGAGTCGGACAGGTGGACAGCCGTCATCGCTTGCTCAGGATGTAGGTGCGGTCGCGTCCGATGTACCAGAGATCCTCGGTGCCGATCGCCGCGTTCTCGTAGCGCCAAGGGATCTCGGCGGCGCCGTACGAACCGACCCCGAGGACGTGCTTGTAGCCGGGCCGGAGCTCGTTGGCGAACGACTCCTGCTTGCCCATGAGGTGGCCGACGTTGCGCTTGCGGTACTCCGTGTTGAAGTCGACGTCCGTCCCGAGCATCCCGATCTGGACCATCCGGTCGAGGTGCGGCGCGAGGTAGCGCAGGGTCCCCTCATGCACGTCCTCGCACACCACACCGGGCTTGAGCTGCCCGATGATGCCCTCACGCACCACGTCGAAGAAGAAGGTGTACGCCTCCTTCGCGGCCGCGGTGCGGGGCAGTGAGCGGGCCATGTCGGAGGTGGCGACGTTGACCCCGTCGAACACGATGCGCACACCGGCGTCGAGCTGGATGCATGTCGTCTCGTCGTTGATCGGGTAGTCCACCGGCGGGCCGGGGAAGAGCATCCGGTTCGACGAGTGGAGGTTGGTGAAGTACGGCTCGATGCCGAAGGGGATCTCGTTCACCGTGCGGAACTCGGCGATCTTCTTGAGGTACACCGCGTTGATGTCGAGCTCGCTGAACGAGCGGCCGGCGTCGAGGCCCTCCTCCGCCCAGGCCAGCGCCTCCTCGATGGCGAACACGCTCGCCCGCGCGGCGACGACCTGGAAGGCGAGGTCCTCGTGGTCGCGGATGTCCCGCCAGTGGCCGAGGTCTGCCGAGACCGGAACCAGTTCCGCGCCCTCGTGCTCGAGCTCGCGGGCCAGGCCGACGCTGATCCACTCGTCCTCGACCCCGGTCCGTACGCCACCGGCCAGGGCCCGGACTGCGGCGCCGATGGACGGGAACCGGCCGATGGCCGCCCCGGAGACCCCGGAGGTTCCCTCGGGCGCCAGCACGATCAGCTTGTCCGAACCGGCCAGCCACAGGGCCACCGCGCCATCCGGCTGCGCGAACCCGGTCGCCTCGGTGAAGTTGGGGGGCGCGGCGAGGAGCAGCGCGTCGAGAGAGCGGTCCCCGACGAGCGTCTTCAGCGCCGAGAACCGGCTGTCCGCACCGGCGGTGAACTCCTCCGCCAGACCGGAGAGGTGTTCGACGTTCTCGATGAGCCGCCGCGCGGTGCGGACGCCCGTCTCGCGCCACCCCGCGAACCTCGCCATGACCTCCTCGAGGTCGAGCTCGTAGGCGGTGACGGCGGTGGGGTCCTGGTCGGCGACGACGAGCTCGACGGAGCCGGAGAGCGCGCGGTAGTGGCTGTAGACGACGTCGGCGGCGAGGCTCACCGCGGCGCCGCCGGAGAGTTCCTGCACCAGGCTCGTCAGGGACGCCGAGGCGGGAGTGTCGGCGACGATCCGGGGGTCGATCGTGACCCAGGGGGCGTAGAACTTGATCTGGTCCTTCGGGACCCCGGCGGAGAGGGCGTTGCCCTGCTCCTGCTGGCGCACGAGCAGGTACTGGCCCTTGTCGGTCTGTGCGATCAGCGGTGCGACGAACGGGTAGGAGTCGAGGCGGATCGCGGAGAACAGGAGGCTCTTGCGTGCGTTGAGTCCGTAGGTCGCTTCGACCTGCGAGGCGTCTGCGGTGAGGCTCAGCATGGGTGCGGTGCTCCTATGATGTCGAATTCGGTGTCGGCGTCCGGGCCTGCGGCGGTCAGCTGATTCCGGTCACGACTCCGATGTGGGATTCGATTTCCGTCGTGTAGTCGGAGAAGGCCGTGGAGAACCGGTGCTCCTTGCCCCGGGGCCGCGGGAAGTCGATCGCGATGTCGGCGACGATCCGGCCGGGGCGGTCGCCGACGACGACCACCCGGTCGCCGAGCCAGACCGCCTCGGAGATGCTGTGGGTCACGAACAGGACGCTGCACCCCGTGGTCTGCCAGATGCGCTGGATCTCGAAGTTCATCGAATCGCGGGTCATGGCGTCGAGCGCGCCGAAGGGTTCGTCCATGAGCAGCAGTTCGGGGCGGGATACCAGCGCGCGGCAGATGGCCACCCGCTGCTGCATCCCGCCGCTGAGCTCGTAGGAGTAGTTCTTGGCCTTGCCGCCAAGACCCACCATCTCGAGCAGTTCCTGGGCGTAGCGCCGTGACTCGTCGGTGCGGGTGCCGCGGAATTCCAGGGGCAGGAGCACATTGTCGATGTTGTTGCGCCACGGCAGGAGCACGGGGCTCTGGAACACCATCGCGATGTCCTCGATCCCGTCGCGGATCGGCCGCCCCTTGACCAGGATTTCGCCCTCGGTGGGCTCCTGGAGGCCGGAGATCGTCTTGAGCAGTGTGGTCTTCCCGCTGCCGGACTGTCCGACGATCGAGACGAACTGTCCCGGCTTCACATGGAAGTCCAGCCCCTTGAGCACCGTGTTGCCTTGGCCGTCCCGGGATCGGTAGGTCTTTCCCACGTTGTTGACCGAGATGGCGTACTCGTTGTTCATGTGACTCTCCGTCCGGCCGTCACGGCGCCTGAATGGTCTCGTTGGAGTGCAGCGGCTCGAGATAGGAGTTGCTGTACACGTCCTTGGGCGTGAGGTTGCTCCCCGGGTTCAGGCCGAGGAACCGGCGGGCGACGTCGATCGTCTTCTGGACGCCGGCGTCGTCCATGACACCGAACTGGTTCGCCGACTTACCGGTGCCCCAGTTGAGTCCGCACTGTGCGCGGATCGCGAGGGTGATGGTCTTGGCCTCGTAGCCCGAGACCTCTTTCTGGAAATCCTTCGCGGCGTCGGCCGGGTGCCGGCACGCCCACAGATAGCCCTTCTGCATCGCCCGGTTGAACCGCCGCACCTGCTCGGGATCGTTTTTGAGCTTCTCGTCGGAGACGACGATCCCGTTGCCGTAGAGGTTGATGCCCAGGTCGGACCACTTCAGCACGAATGCCTTCCGGCCGAGTGCGTCAATGGCCGGCTGGTCGGAGACGTACAGGGCGAGGTTGGCGTCCCACTGACCGGCCAGCAGGCCGGGGATCTTCGATGCGCTCGCGGCGGAGACGACATTGACATCGCCCTCCTTGAGCCCCAGCTTGTGCATCGCGAACGGCCACATCGCGGCCATCGCACCACCGCCCTCGGTGGCGACCGTCTTGCCCCGGAGGTCGGACCAATCCTTGATTCCGGTGCCCGCGAGCCCGACGACGGCGTAGGCGGACCTGGCCTGGAGGAGGTTGACCTGCTTGACCTTGGCGCCCCTGCCCTGGGCGGTGACCGTGGCGCCGAAGTCCGCCCAGCCGGCGTCGACCTTGCCGGTGACGACGGAGGTGACCGTGTTGGTCGAACCGGACCCCGGCATGACCGTGAGGTCGAGACCTTCCGCCTTGAAGAAGCCCCGCTCGACGGCCGAGATGAACAGAGCGTGCTTCGGCAGGTACCCCACGTCGAGCATGAGGGTCATCGAATTCTTGCCGCCGTTGCCCGCGCAGCCCGACACGGACATGAGGAGCACCGCCCCGGCGATCGCGGCGATCCTGCGGATCGAATTACGCATTCGAGTCTCCGATCCCCGCGGTCACTTTGCGTGGTTCTTCCACGGGACCAGCTTTCGTCCCGCGAAGTCGACGATGAAGAACAACGCCAGGGCGATGGCGGCGAGCACGATGAAGGCCGCGAACATCGACGGGAGGTCGACCTGGCTGTTGGCGAGGAGGATGACATATCCCAACCCCTTGGAGCCGGCGATGAACTCACCGACGACCGCCCCACCCACAGCGAGCGAGATGGAGATCTTCGCCCCGGAGAAGATCGACGGGATCGCGTAGATGAAATCGATCTTCGTCATCTTCTTCCACGGCGACGCCTTGTTGATCCGTGCGAGTTCTTGCAGTTCGTGGGGTACCGAACTCAGACCGTCATAGGTGTTGATCACCAGGGGGAAGAACGCGATGGCCATCGCGACGAACGCCTTCGACTCGAAGCCGAACCCGAACCACACGATGAACAGCGGCGCGAGCGCCACCTTGGGGATGGTGTCGATCGCGATGAGCGCGGGGTAGAGGAAACTGCGCACGGTCGGCGAGTAATGCAGCACCGCACCGCACAGAATTCCGAGCGCGGTGCCGAGCGCGAACCCGGCAAGCGCCTCCTGCAACGTGACCCAGGTGTTGCTCGCGAAGTAGTCGGGCCGCTTGATCAGCTCGTCGAAGGCCGAGATCGGCCCGACCGCCAGGTATTCCGGCGGGCTGAAGATGATCACCACCAGCTGCCATACGACGAAGAGGCCGACGATGCCCGCGACCGCCTTCGCACCAACCGCGATCGAGTCACGGCTGAACATTCTCGGCTTGGATCTCACCGGTCCGCCGAGGGCCGCCTCGGGCGGGGACTGACGCAGGCCGTCCGAGCCGACTTCACTGACTTCAGGAGAGGCCATGGCGGAACCCCCCGTCGAAGGGCGCGCCGTGCGCGGACAGGGCCGTGGCCACCGGGTGGGGATACGGGCGCCGACAGGAGCCTGTGGCGGGGAGCGGAGACGCGGCCGGTATCCGGCGCGGCGAGGGGGGCGGCGAGAGCCATCGCGGTGTCATTACGTCCTCACAACATTGGAAGGGTTGCCACTGGGCAGTCGCGGGCATGGCCGGCGGGGCCGGACCTTGGCCAGGTGGATATCGCCTCACCCGGCCGACCGGTCAATCGGCGCTGTCGACGGCGAGCGCGTCTCGACTGGGTTCACCGTCGAGTCGGCGCCACACACCAAGCGGATTTTCGTCACGAACCTCAGCAGGCAACAGCGCGGTCGGCACGTCCTGATAGGCTACGGGCCGCAGAAAACGCTCGATCGCGAGCGTTCCGACGGAAGTACTTCGAGGGTCTGTCGTGGCCGGGAACGGTCCACCGTGCACCATCGCGTGTCCGACCTCCACCCCGGTGGGCCAGCCGTCGAACAGGATCCGGCCCGCTCGCTCCTCCAGGAGCGGCAGCAGCTTCGCGGCGAGTGGATGATCGGCCTCATCGGCGTGCACGGTCCCGGTGAGCTGACCTTCCAACGTCTCCACCGCCGCGGTCAGCTCCGCGATGTCCGCGCAGCGGACGAGCAGCGATGTGGCGCCGAAGACCTCGGCCTGTAGCGCCGGATCGGCGGCGAACCGAGCACCGTCGACGGTCAGCAGCCGGGCGCGGCCACAAGCCACGCTGTCGGGCCGGCTGCCATGCGCGAACTCATCGACGCCGTCCCGGGCCGCGAGGGCGTCACCGGCGGCGGTGTAGTGGTCGGCGATGCCCGTGGTGAGCATGGTGGCTCCGGCGTCGGCCGCGACGGCGTCGGCCGCGGCCCTCATGAACGTGTCGAGGCCCGGTCCTTCGATGGCGAGCACCAGACCGGGGTTGGTGCAGAACTGCCCGGCGCCGAGCGTCAGCGATCCGGCGAACGCTGCGCCCAGCCCGGCGCCGCGGGATTCGAGCGCCGCGGGTAGCAGCAGCACGGGATTGATGCTGCTCATCTCCGCGTACACCGGGATCGGCACCGGCCGATCCGCCGCCATGGCCGCGATCGCCAGCCCGCCTTCGCGGGACCCGGTGAAACCCACGGCACGGATCCTCGGATCTCTGACGAGTCGGGCGCCCACCTCGGTCCCACCGCCGACGAGCTGGGAAAACACCCCCTCGGGCATACCCGTGTCAGCCGCCGCCTGGGCGATCGTCCGCGCCACCAGCTCCGCGGTGCCCAGATGCGCCTGATGCGCCTTGACGACCACCGGGCACCCGGCGGCCAGCGCCGATGCCGTGTCGCCCCCGGCGGTGGAGAAGGCCAGTGGGAAGTTGCTCGCGCCGAACACCGCGACCGGACCGAGCGCGATCCGGCGCTGCCGGATATCGGCGCGCGGGAGCGGTTCGCGGTTGAGCCGTGCCGGATCGATGCGGGCCCCCTGCCAGGTGCCGGCCCGTAGCTCCGCGGCGAACAGGCGCAGCTGACCGCTGGTGCGACCGACTTCGCCGGTGAGCCGCGGACGAGGCAGCGCGGTCTCGGTGTGGGCGCACTCGACCAGTGAATCCCGACGCTCGTCGAGCAGATCGGCGATGCGCTCGAGGAATGCGGCACGCCGCTCGGCAGCGGTCGCCCGAAAAGCCGTGAATGCCTGCTTTGCCAGGGCACATGCCCGCTCGATGTGCTCGACCGACGCCGCGCGGTAGCCAGGATCGAGAGCCTCGCCGGTACGGGGATCGACGGACCGGATCTCCTCACCCGTGCCGATGACGGGTTCGGCTCCGATGACCATGACACCGGCAGGGCTGGTCCGGGGGTGAGCGGACACGAGTGGCTCCTTGCGCTTCATCGGATCGGTGGCGTCAGACGACGGCGGTGCGCGATGCCTCGATGACATCGGCCAACAGTTCACGCTCGGGGTCGTCCAGATCGGTCAGCGGCGGCCGCACCGGACCGGCCGGATGTCCGGCCAGATCCATACCGGCCTTGACGATGCTCACCGCGTAGCCCGCCTTACGGTCACGAATCGTGGTGTACGGCAGCACGACCTCGTCGAGCAGCCGGCGCACCGTCGTCCGGTCCCCCGCCCGCACCGCGCCGTAGAAGGCCAGGGCGAACTCGGGCAGGAAGTTGAAGATCGCCGAACTGTAGGTCGTGACACCCAACTCCAGGTACGGCAGCGCGAACGTCTCCGCCGTCGGCAGCCCGCCGATGTAGACCAGGCGGTCACCGAGACGCGAGTGGATCCGGGTGATCTCCTCCAGATCACCTACACCGTCCTTGAATCCGATCAGATTCGGGCAGGTGTCGGCGACCGCGGCCACGGTGTCCGATGTGTACACGGCATTCGCACGGCTGTAGAGCACCACGCCCAGCGAAGTGGATTCGCAGACCGCGCGCACATGAGCGGTGAGGCCGTCCGCGGATGCCTCGGTGAGGTAGGGCGGGAACAGCAGCAGGCCGTCGGCGCCGGCCGCCTCGGCGTCGCGGGCCATCTCGACCGCCTGCGCGGTGCCGTGTCCGGCCGGGGCGAGGATCGGGGTGCCCTTGGGCGCGCTGCCGACGGCGGCTCGGACCACGGTGCCGACTTCCCGCGGGGTCAGGGAGAAGAACTCCCCCGTCCCGCCGGCGGCGAACAGACCGGCGATCTCGTACTTGCCCAGGCGGCCGATGTTCTCCCGGTAGGCGGCCTCGTCGAACGCCAGGTCACGGGTGAAGTGGGTGACGGGAAACGACAGCAGCCCGGAGCCGAGGCGCTCGGCAAGCTCGGTCGGGGTAAAGGCGCGCATTAACGTTTCCTCCCGGGAAGTACAGGACAGCGACTGCGAGAACCATAGGAACCAAAACGATGCACGTCCAACACTTCTTTGGGATCAACCAATACCTATAATGGATCGATGTTTACGCTGAGCCAGCTCGAGAGCTTCGTCGCCGTCGCCGAGACACTGCACTACGGCCGCGCGGCGGAACGGCTGTCGATGACCCAGCCCCCGCTGTCCCGGCGGATCCAGCTGCTGGAGCGCGAACTGGACGTCGAGCTGTTCGACCGGATCGGTCGCTCCGTCCGGCTCACCGCGGCCGGACGGGCGTTCCTGAGCGACGCCCGGCGCATTCTCGGGCTGTCCGAGCAGGCGGCGCTGTCGGTGCGCCGGGTGCCCGCGGGCGAGATCGGGACAGTGGCACTGGGTTTCACGGCGTCCTCGGCGCACTCGGTGCTCGACGCCATCGTCGGCGGCATTCACACCCGGCTGCCCGGCGTCGATCTGGTGCTGCGTGAGCGGGTGTCCGGACGGCAGATGGAGGAGCTGCACTCCGGGGAACTGGACCTTGGCCTGGTCCGTCCCCCGGTCCCCGGCACCGGGCTCGAGCACCGCCCGCTGCACCGGGAAGCCCTGCTGGCCGCGATCCCGGCCGGGCACCCGCTGGCCGCGCCGGACCGGGTGCCGCACGTGCGCGACCTCGACGGCGAGCCGTTCGTGATGTACTCACCGGCCGAGGCCCGCTACTTCTACGAGGTGCTGGTCGGCGTCTTCCGCGGTGCCGGGATCGCGCCCTGGTACGTACACCACCTCAGCCAGGTGCACACGATCCTGGCACTGGTGCGAGCCGGGTTGGGGCTCGCGCTGGTACCCCGGGCCGCCGAGGAGCTCGGGCTGGACGGCGTCGTGCTGCGCCCGGTGGTCGGCGTCGAGGGCGAGCCGGTCGAACTCGTCGCCGCCTGGCGGGCGAACGACGACAGCCCGGCCCTGCACGCCGTCCGGGACCTGGTGATCGACCTGGCCGGCCGAGGCTTCTCCTGACGGCCGCGTCCGGGCGGGCCGAGGCCAAGGGCGAACCGTTCCACGACCGGGCCACCGCCCGTCCGCCCGCCGTCGCCCACTCCGCCGACCGGGAAAGCTGCTTCATGCCCGACTCGGCGAAGCACAACGTGCCCGCCGCACCGCCCAACTCGTCCCCCGGTCGGTGAAGGTGGGTCAGTCGCCATGCGGCGGCCCGGGTGGGTCGAGTCGGTAGCCGTGTCCGCGCAGGGTGGTGAGGTCGGGCAGGGTCACCGGCTCGGGCATGGCGGAGGCCGCGGTCTGCAACCGGCGGCGTAGCGAGGAGATGGTGACGTCGAGGGTTTTGGTCGGTCCGTACCAGTTCTCGTCCCACACCTGTGCCATGAGGGATTCGCGGGAGACGG
>NZ_JBEZNG010000021.1:0-210844 GCF_040653035.1 Streptomyces malaysiensis subsp. malaysiensis | reverse complement strand
CCCTTCCCGAACCGGGGCTCCGCCCCGGGCCCCGCTGGGGCTGCGCCCCAGACCCCGTTCCGGGGGCTCCGCCCCCGAACCCCCGCCGGGGCTCCACCCCTGGACCCCGCTCCTCAATCGCCGGAGGGGCTGGAAAGTATCCTTCCTCAAACGGCCGAGAGCGCAGGGTAGGGCCCGCCCCGGCGGCTCTCAAACGCCCAAAGGGCCGGAAATTTACGCCCCCGTCCCGCCCCTCTCCCTGGCCAGGCGTTCGTAATAGCGCAGCAGTTCCACGTTGTCCACCGAGCCCGGGTTGACCGCCTTGTTCAGGGAGGTGCCCTGGAGGAGGCGTTTGACGGGGACCTCGATGCGTTTGCCGGTCAGGGTGTGGGGGACGCCGGGGACCTCGATGACTTCGTCGGGGACGTGGCGGGGGGAGAGTTGGGTGCGGATGGTGGTCTTGATGCGGGTCAGGAGGGCTTCGTCGAGTGTGGCGCCGGGGGCCAGGTGGACGAAGAGGGGCATCCAGTAGCCGCCGTCGGGTTGTTCTACGCCGATGACGAGGGATTCGCGGATCTCCGGGAGTCGTTCGACCGCCTCGTAGATGTCGGCGGAGCCCATGCGGACGCCCTGACGGTTGAGGGTGGAGTCGGAGCGGCCGTGGATGACGACGGTGCCGCGGGAGGTCAGGGTGATCCAGTCGCCGTGGCGCCAGGCGCCGGGGAACATCTCGAAGTAGCTGTCGCGGTAGCGGCTGCCGTCGGGGTCGTTCCAGAAGCGGACCGGCATCGAGGGCATGGGCTGGGCGACGATCAGCTCGCCGACCTCGTCGATCACCGGATGGCCCTGCGGGTCCCACGCCTGGAGGTCGGTGCCGAGGCCGGGGGCCTGGAGTTCGCCGATGTAGACGGGGAGGGTGGGCACGGCGCCGGCGAAGCAGCTGCACACATCGGTGCCACCGCTGACGGAGGCGATCCACATGTCCTCGGCCACCTCGTCGTGGATCCACCGGAAGCCGTCGGGCGGCAGCGGGGAGCCGGTGGTGGCGACGCACTTGACCCGGGAGAGATCGAAGTCGCGGCCCGGGTGGATATCGGCCTTGCGGCAGGCCATGACGTACGCGGCGGAGGTGCCGTAGAGCGTGGTGCCGGTGCGCTCGGCGACCCGCCACTGGGCGGCGGTGTCCGGATGGCCGGGGCTGCCGTCGTAGAGGACCACGGTGGCGCCGACCAGCAGCCCGGACACCAGGAAGTTCCACATCATCCAGCCGGTGGAGGTGTACCAGAAGAAGCGGTCGTCGGGGCCGAGGTCGCAGTGGAGGCCGAGCTGCTTGAGGTGTTCGAGCAGGATGCCGCCCTGGGACTGGACGATCGCCTTGGGCAGGCCGGTGGTGCCCGAGGAGTAGAGCACCCATAGGGGGTGGTCGAAGGGGAGTTGTTCGAAGACCGGATCGATCGCGTCGCGGACGATGTCGTCCCAGGCCAGTGCGGACTCAGGGGCCGGGGTGCCCAGCAGCGGAATGTGGACGACCGCGCGCAGGCTCGGCAGCTCGGCGCGCAGCTCGGACACGGTCGCGGTGCGGTCGTGGGTCTTTCCGCCGTAGCGGTAGCCGTCGATGGTGAAGAGCACCACCGGTTCGACCTGCTGGAAGCGGTCCAGGACGCTGCGGGCGCCGAAGTCGGGGGCGCAGGAGGTCCAGACGGCGCCGACGGCGGCGGTGGCCAGGAGGGCGACGGTGGCCTGCGGGATGTTGGGGACATAGCCGCTGACCCGGTCGCCGGGGCGGACGCCGAGACGGCGCAGCTCGGCGGCGACCGCGCCGACCTGGCCGCGCAGTTCGGCCCGGCTGACCGGGCGGGGCTCATGGATCTCGTCGACGTACAGCAGCGCGGGCTCGTCGGCGCGTGCGGGGTCCTCGGCGGCGCGCAGGGCGTGCTCGGCGTAGTTGAGAGTGGCGCCGGGGAACCAGCGGGCGCCGGGCATGGCGGCGTCGGCGAGCACCCGCTCGTACGGGGTGGCGAAGCGCACCTCGAACCATTCGGCGACCGCCTGCCAGAAGGTCTCCAGCTCCTCCACCGACCAGCGGTGCAGCGCGGCGTAGCTCGCGGTCGGGTCGTCCGGGCCGGGCGCGGGCGCGCCGTGGCGCTCGGCCGCCCAGGCGTGGAAGGCGGTCAGCCGGGACCTGGCGATCCGGTCCGTGCCGGGCTGCCACAGGGGGTGTGGCCGGTGGTCGGGCTGCGCTGCGGTGGTCATGGGTCTCGGCTCCCGGCTGTCCGCGTCGGATGTGTCCGTGTGTGTCCGTGGGTCGCACATCCGTCTCGTATGCGTCCGGTCAGGACGATGCCATGTGATCGACTCCCGCACCAGGGGCGCCACTCCACATCACAGGCCGGGATCATGTGCGGGGACCACAGGTGAACGGCAGTTGAACCATGTCCCCGCCGGGCGTCGGCAATGGCAGGCTGATCAGTATGGATGCGCGTGACCTGGTGCGGTCGGAGAAGCTGGTGCGGTCGGTGAAGGTGGTCTGCACGGCGCGGGGGCTGCGGTCACTGCGTTCGGCGTGGCGGCGTCGGCGTGCCGACGCGGTCGGGCTGCCCCGCCGGGGTACCGAGCTTGCCCGGGTGCCGGGTGAGGTGCAAGGGGCGGAGCCGGAGCCGGGGGGTGGGGTGGTGCGGTTCGCCCGGTCCTCGCTGCGGGTGCGGGTGACCGCGGGTGGGGCGGTGTTCTGCGGCTGGGACGGGGCCGAGCCGGAGCCGTCGTACGCGCTGGACGGGCCCTGTCCGGAGGCGGACGAGCGGGCGGAGCTGGAGCCGGACACCGGTGGCGGCTGGCGGGTGGTGTCCGAGCGGGTCACGGTGACGGTGTCGCGGAACGGCACGGTGGAGGTGCGCACCCCGGGCGGGGTGGTGCTGCGGCGGGATCTGCCGCCGCGCTGGTGGGAGCCGGCCGGGGCGCCGGGTCCGGCGGAGCCGGGGCTGGGCGGGGACGGCGCGCGCTGGCTCCAGCGGTCCGAAGTGGCCGCGGACGCGCGGTTCTTCGGGCTCGGTGGACGGGCGTCGGGGCCCCGGCTGCGGGACGGGGTGTACCGGCTGTGGAACACCGATCCGGGCGGCAGCTTCGAGCCGGGCGACGATCCGCTGTATCTGACCATGCCGGTGCAGCTGGTGGTGGCCGACGCGGGCACCCATCTGGTGTTCCACGACAACTCCTGGGACGGCACGATCACCCTGCGGGAGGGCGAGGAGGGCGCGGGCTCGGGCCACGACCGGCCCGGTGGCTGCCGGACGCGGATGGAGGGTGGCCCGCTGCGCTACTGGGTGATCGTGGGCACCCCGGCGCGGGTGCTGCACGGCTGGACGGCGCTGACCGGCGCCCCGGCGGTGCCGCCGCGGTGGGCGCTCGGCCATCACCACGCGCGCTGGGGGTTCCGCGACGCGGAGGAGGTCCGGCGGGTGGCGGCGGGCTACCGGGAGCGCGAGCTGCCGCTGTCCGCGCTGCATCTGGACATCGACCACTTCGTCGGCCACCGGGTGTTCACGGTGGACGGCGCGCGGTTTCCCGATCTGCCGGGGCTCGCGGCCGAGCTGCTGGAGGACGGGGTGCGGCTGGTGTCGATCGTCGACCCCGCGGTGAAGGCCGAGCCGGGCAACGCGGTGTACGAGGGCGGGGCGGCGGAGGACGTCTTCGTACGCGACGCCCGGGGCCGTGAGGTGCGCGGGGTGGTGTGGGCGGGCGAATCGGTCTTCCCCGACTTCACCGATCCGCGGGCGCGCAAGTGGTGGGGCGGGCTGTACGCGGAGCGGTTGGCGCAGGGCTTCTCCGGGGTGTGGCACGACATGAACGAGCCGGTGTCGTTCGCCGCCTTCGGCGAGACCACGCTGCCGCGCTCGGCCCGGCACGCCCTGGAGGGCCGGGGCGGCGACCACCGCGAGGCGCACAACGTCTACGGGCTGGCGATGGCGCGGGCCGGCTACGAGGCCCTGCGCGAGCTGCGCCCCGACGAGCGGCCGTTTCTCTTCTCCCGCTCGGGGTGGGCGGGGCTTCAGCGGTACGGGGGCAGCTGGTCCGGCGATGTGGCCACGGGCTGGGCGGGGCTGCGTGCCTCGCTTTCGCTGGTGATAGGGCTGGGGCTGTCCGGGGTGCCGTATTCGGGGCCCGACATCGGCGGCTTCACCGGCTTTCCGTCGCCCGAGTTGTATCTGCGCTGGTTCCAGCTGGGCGCGTATCTGCCGCTGTTCCGCACCCATTCGGCGATCTCGGCGGGGCGGCGGGAGCCGTGGGAGTTCGGGGCGGAGGTGCTGGAGCACGCGGCGGCGGCGCTGCGCGAACGGCAGCGGCTGCTGCCGTACTTCACGACGCTGGCGCAGCTGGCCGCGCGCACCGGCGCCCCGTATGTGCGGCCCGTGTGGTGGCGGACGCCCAAGGACCGGGCGCTGCGCGACTGCGAGGACGCCTTTCTGCTGGGGGACGCGCTGCTGGTGGCGCCGGTGCTGGAGGAGGGCGCCCGCAAGCGGCCGGTCCGGCTGCCGCGCGGCCGCTGGTACGACACGGTGACCGGCCGGGCGTACCACGGCCCCGGCAAGGTGGTCCTGGACGCCCCGCTCTCGGGGATCCCGGTGCTGGCCCGGGCCGGTTCTGTGGTGCCGGTGACGGGACCGGACGGCGGGGTGCAGCTGGAGGTGTGGACACCGTGCCAGGGGCGCAAGGGCGCGGGCGCGGGCACGCTGGCCGTGGACACCGGCGACGGCTGGAAGAAGCCGGAGCTGCTGCGGTTCGCCACCCGGCTGCGGGACGGCGCGGTGACGATCGAGCGCGAGGACGGCGGCGAGGTGGGGTACCCGGTGCGGGTGCGGGGCGAGGCCCCGCCGGAGGACGGCAAGCCGCCGCGGCGCACGAGTTGAGGGTCCCGTCGCGCCGGATGCCGCTCGCCTTGCAGCGGCCTGGCGGGAGCGGCGCGGGCCCGAGCGGGGTGAACGCGCCTTGCCGGACCCGCCGCCATGTGGGTGCCTTGCCGGATCCGCCCTGCGAAAGCCGGGTGAGCCGCCGTATGGCCGCCTCCCCCGAGCCCGCCGGGCGGGTCCGTGCCCGCTACGGCCCGTCCGGCCCGCGCGCCCCGGCGGACGCGGGCGAGGGCGGAAGGGGGTCACGGCGGAAACGGCGCGCCCCGGCGCCAAAGTGGGCGCCGACGGGACGTGCGGGGGCGGGCCGGTCGGGCGGGGGCGGGCGATCCGCGCGGAGGCCCCGCACCACGGGCATCAGCGGATGCCCCACGGTGCGGGCGTCGGCGGATGCCCCGCGACGCGGGCTCGTGTCCACGGGCTTGTTTTCGCTTCCGGGGGTGGGATAAGTGATGGGCATGCCAAGACTCGCCGCCGCGCTGCGTTCGCTCGCCCTGCCCGTCGCCGCTCTGCTGGCCGTCGCCCCGTCCGCCCCGGCGCAGGCGAAGCCGGAGCCGAAGGCCCCGAAGGAGTTCGTGGCTCTCAGGGACGTCGATCCGACGATCCTGGAGGAGATCCGCTACTTCACACCGCACAACTTCACCGGCGATCCGGTGGACGGCTACCGCCGGCCGATGTGCCTTCTGACCCGCCCGGCCGCCGAGGCGCTGCACCAGGCACAGCGTCAACTGCTGTGGCAGGGCTACACCTTGAAGGTGTACGACTGCTACCGGCCGCAGCGCGCGGTGAACGACTTCGTGGAGTGGGCCAAGGACCTGGGCGACCAACGGATGAAGAGCGAGTTCTACCCGGAGGTCGACAAGACCCGGCTGTTCGAGGACGGCTATATCGCCGAGAAGTCGGGGCACAGCCGGGGCAGCACCATGGATCTGACGATCGTGCGGCTGCCCGCGCTGCCCACCCGCCCCTATGTGCCGGGCGAGAAGCTGGTGCCGTGCTACGCGGCCAAGAAGGACCGCTTCCCGGACAACTCCGTGGACATGGGCACCGGATACGACTGCTTCGACACGCTCTCGCATACGCTCGATCCGCGGATCAAGGGCGCGCAGCGGGCCAACCGGCTGCTACTCAAGGGGACGTTGGAGAAGCTGGGGTTCGTCAATCTGGCCGAGGAGTGGTGGCACTACACCTACAAGCCGGAGCTGTTCCCGGACACCTACTTCGACTTTCCGGTCTCGCGCCGCTCGCTGACCGGCTGAGCGGGCTTCACAGCCGTCCGCCCGCGGGGTCCGAGGACAGCCGCTGGGCGATGTACACGGGCACCACGGACACCACGATGAGCAGCGCGGCGACCACGTTGACGACGGGGGCCTGGTGGGGGCGGGCCAGGTTCTCGTAGATCCAGATGGGCAGGGTGCGGGTGCCGGGCCCGGCGGTGAAGGTCGTGACGACGATCTCGTCGAAGGAGAGCGCGAAGGCCAGCAGCCCGCCCGCGAACAGCGCGGAGCGCATCGCGGGGAAGGTGACGTACCGGAAGGTCTGCCAGGAGCGCGCCCCGAGGTCCGCGGACGCCTCGGCCAGGGAGGGCGCGATCCGGCGCAGCCGGGCGCCGATGTTGTTGAAGACGATGACGACGCAGAAGGTGGCGTGCCCGACGACCACCGTGAACAGGCCGAAGCCGACGCCGATCGGGTCGAGGACGGTGCGGAAGGCGGCGTTGAGGGCGATGCCGCTGACGATGCCGGGCAGCGCGATCGGCAGGACGAGCAGGAAGGACACGGTCCGCCGCCCGAAGAAGCGGTGGCGGTGGACGGCGTACGCGGCGAGGGTGCCGAGCACCAGGGCGATCGCGGTGGCGGCGAGTCCGGCCTTGAGCGAGGTGAGCAGGGCCTCGCGGGCGCCGTCGCTGTGCAGGGCGGCCCGCCACCAGCGGCCGGTGAGGCCGCTGGGCGGCCAGCCGAAGGAGCGGTCGGCGTTGAAGGAGTTGAGCAGGACCAGCAGCAGCGGGACGTAGACGATCGCGAGACCGGCCGCGGTGACACAGCCGAGGATCACTCGGGCGGTGCGCGACACGCGCAACGCAACCACCTCCTGAAGCGACTGGAGCGACGGGAACGACTGGAACGACGGGAGCGACTGAGCGGCTAGAGCGAGTCGAGGGCGCCCGCACGGCGTACGGCGGCCAGATAGCAGACGATGAGGACCACGGGTACGGCGGAGAGCCCGGCGGCCATCGGCAGGTCCAGGGTGACCTGTGAGGCGATGACATTGCCCAGCAGCTGGGTCTTTCCGCCGACGATCTGCACGGTGAGGTAGTCGCCCAGGCTGAGCGAGAAGGTGAAGACGGATCCGGCGAGTACGGCGGGGCGCACGGCGGGCAGGACGACGGAGCGCAGGGTCCGCCAGGCGCTGGCACCGAGGTCGGCGGATGCCTCCAGCATCCGCTCGGGGAGCCGTTCGAGGGCCGCGTACACCGGCAGGATCATGTAGGGCAGCCAGAGGTAGGCGAGCACGATGATGACGGCGGTGGTGCCGTAGCCCGGTCCGTGCAGCCCCAACGGGGCGAGGGCGGCGCCCACGACGCCGTCCTCGCCGAGCATGACCCGCCAGGCGTACGCCTTGACCAGATAGCCGGCCCACAGCGGGGTGAGCACGGCGACCAGCAGCGGCCGCCGCCAGCGCCGGCCCGCGATCCGCGCCATGACGAAGGCCATGGGCAGGGCGAGGAGCGCGTCGATGACGGTGACGACGACCGCGATGGACAGCGTGCGCAGGGCGATGGTGCGGTAGACGGGGGTGGTCAGCAGCTCGTGGAAGTTGTCGGTGTTCCAGGTGTGGACGACGTCGGAGGTGAAGGAGTCGGTGGCCCAGAAGGCCGACAGCAGCAGGATGGCGAGCGAGCCCAGATAGGCCAGGGTCAGCCAGAGCAGGGGCGGTGCGAGGAGCGCGGTGAGGCGCAGCCGCGAGCCTGGGGTGGGCGCGGCGGGCATCTCAGCCCTTGACCTCCGTCCAGGCCCTGGTCCACTGGGCGTAGTCGGTGCAGGTGGTGTCCTTACGGCCGTCGAGGCACTCCTTGATGGGCGTGGTCCAGAAGTGGACCCGCTGGAAGTACTTCTCGTCGTCGGCGTGGAAGATCGCGCAGTGGTCGGGGGCGGAGGTCTCGGCGCACGCCTTACGGTTGGACGGAGCCTCGCCGAAGTACTCGGCGACCTGGGCGTTGACCTTGGGCGAGACGATCCAGTCGAGCCACTTGTAGGCGCAGTTGGGGTGCTCGGCCTTGGCCGACACCATCCAGGTGTCGGACCAGCCGGTGGCGCCCTCCTTGGGGAGCACCGCCTTGACCGGGGCCTTCTCGGCCTTGGTGAGGTTGGCGATGACCTGCCAGGTGGTGCCGATGACGCTGTCGCCGCCCTTGAAGGCGGTGATCTCCTTCTGGTAGTCGCTCCAGTACTCCCCCACCGCCTTGTGCTGCTTCTTCAGCAGGGCGACGACGGCGTCGAGTTGCTTCTGGTCGAGGGCGTAGGGGTTCTTGATGCCGAGCGAGGGCTTGGCGCGCATCAGATAGAGCGCGGCGTCGGCGATGTAGATGGGCGAGTCGTAGGCGGTGACGTGTCCCGCGTGGCGCGCGGAGTCGTCGAAGACGGCGCGCCAGGAGTCGGGGGCGGGGGTGACCTTGTCGGTGCGGTACATCAGGAGGTTGGCGCCCCGGCCGTGCGGAATGCCGTACATCCGGCCGTCCTTGGAGTTGAACGGCTGGTTTTTGAGGGCCGGGAAGATGTCCTTGTAGTTGGGGACCAGCTTGGTGTTGACGGGGGCCGCGTCGCCGGAGGCGATGAGGCGCAGGGTGGCGTCGCCCGAGGCGGAGACCGTGTCGTACTGCCCGGTCTTCATCAGCGAGACCATCTCGTCGGACGTGCCGGCCGTCTTGGTGTTCACCTTGCAGCCGGTCTTCTTCTCGAACGGGTGGACCCAGTCGACCTCGGGGTCGTTGGAGCCGTCCTCGGCGTAGCCGGCCCAGGCGATGATGTTGACCTCGCCTTCGCCCTTGCCGAGCTTGTCGGGTGCGTGGCCGCCCTTGCCGTCGTCGTCGCCGGAGCCGCACCCGGCGGCGGTCAGCAGCAGCGCGCAGACGGCGGCCGCGGACCTCCAGGCAGACGTCTTCCGTTTCCGCATCCGGTCCTCCTCGTCCCACTAGGCACTTGAGGCTCGGCCAGTATCGGGCGGGTGGTATCCCCCCGCCAGGGTGCCGTCGGCAATGACAAGGTCAACTCGGTACGGGGAAGGCGTCCCGCTCGTCCCAGGAGAGCCCGATCTCGCCGTCCGGGCGGGCGGATTGGGGCAGTCCGGTCAGGTTCTGGCGGTGCACGGTGAGCCGGTCGCCGTGCGGAAGCGCGATGGTGAAGCGGGTGTGCGCCCCGGCGTGCACGATATCGGTGATGCGCCCCGTGACGGTGCGCCGGCCGTCGGCCGAGGCCGCGGCGGTCGGTTCGGCCGGATCGGTGAGCAGGATCCGCTCGGGCCGGATGGAGTAGGTGCCGGGGCGGCCCACGACGCGGACCGCGGCCTCGCCGCGCAGCAGGTTGGTGGTGCCGACGAAGCCCGCGACGAAGGCGGTGGCGGGGCGTTCGTAGACCTCGACCGGCGGGCCGGTCTGCTCGATGCGGCCGTCCCGGACCACGGCGATGCGGTCGCTCATGGTCAGCGCCTCGTCCTGGTCATGGGTGACCAGGAGGAAGGTGATACCGGTGGTCCGCTGGAGCTCCTTGAGCTCGGTCTGCATCTCCTGCCGGAGCGCGAGGTCGAGCGCGCCGAGCGGTTCGTCGAGCAGCAGCACGGCGGGCCGGTCGACGAGGGCGCGGGCGAGGGCGACGCGCTGGCGCTGGCCGCCGGAGAGCTCGGCGGGGCCGCGGGCGGCGAAGCCGTCCAGCCGTACAGTGGTCAGCGCCTCGCGGGCGCGGGCGAGCCGCTCGGCCTTGCGGACACCGCGCACGGTCAGGGCATAGGCGACGTTCTCCTCGACGCTCATATGCGGGAAGAGCGCGTAGTCCTGGAAGACGGTGTGCACATCGCGGCGGTTGGGGGGCGTCGCGGTGACGTCCTGTCCGGCGAGTTCGATACGGCCGGCGGTGGGCTGCTCGAAGCCCGCGACCAGGCGCAGCAGAGTGGTCTTGCCCGAGCCCGAGGGGCCGAGCAGGGTGAAGAACTCGCCCTCGTGGACGGTGAGATCGACGGCGTCCACCGCGCGCACCGCCCCGAAGTCCTTGGTGACGGCCTCGAGCCGGACGGCCGTGCGCGTCGTGGTCCCGGTCCGCGTCCTGGTCTCCGTCTCCGCCATCGACCGCTCCCCTCGCCCTTCGGCTGATCAGGCCCGTGATCGCGGCCCGTGATCGCGGTCACTGTACCGGGGTTACGCGCGATACGGTCCCCGTGCCACACTTCTGACACATCGTCAGTTACGAGGTATCGGGAGGGGCCGTGTCCCCCACACGAGTGCCCGTGGTCGACGGGTGGTTCTCCGGCGAGGGCGGGGAGTTCCGGCTGCTGGGGACGTGCTGCCGGGGCTGTGGCGCGGTGTACTTCCCGCGCGAGGACGCCTTCTGCCGCGCCCCGGGCTGCGCGGGCGCCGAACTGGAAGAGGTGCCGCTGTCCCGGCGCGGCCGGGTGTGGTCCTTCACCGACGGCCGCTACCGGCCGCCCGCCCCCTATCCGTCCGACCCCGAGCGCGCCTGGCAGCCGTACACCCTGATCGCCGTGGAGCTGGCCGCCGAGCGGATGGTGGTGCTGGGGCAGGGCGCCCCCGGGGTCACGGTGGCCGATCTGGCCGTCGGCATGGAGGTCGAGGTGGTGCCCGGGGTGCTGGCCGAGGAGGGCGGGCGCACCCTCACCACCTGGCACTGGCGGCCCGTCCCCGGGGAGGCGTCATGACCGGTGAGGTGGCGGTGCTCGGCGCCGGGATGCACCCCTGGGGGAAATGGGGCCGCGGCTTCGTGGAGTACGGCACGAAGGCGGCGCGCGCCGCGCTCGCGGACGCCGGGCTCGAATGGTCCGCGATCCAGTCCGTGGTGGGCGCCAACACCGTGCGCTGCGGCTATCCCGGGCAGGTCGCGGGCGCGACCTTCGCCCGGGCGCTGGGCTGGCAGGGCGCCCGCGTCACCAGCGTGTACGCGGCCTGTGCGTCCGGTGCGCGAGCCATCGACACCGCCCGCGCCCAGATTCTGTCCGGGATGGCGGACACCGTGTTGGTGGTGGGCTCCGACGCGGCGCCCAAGGGCTTCTTCGCCCCCGCGGGCGGTGAGCGGCCGGACGATCCCGACTGGCTGCGCTTCCGGGTGCTGGGCGCCACCAACCCCGCCTATTTCGCGCTCTGGGCGCGCCGCCGGATGGCGATGTACGGGGACACGGCCGAGGACTTCGCACGGGTGAAGGTCAAGAACGCGGCGGCCGGCGCCGCCAATCCGTACGCCCGCTACCGCTCCCCCGTCACCGCCGAGGAGGTCGCCGCGTCCCCGGTGGTCGCCGATCCGCTGCGGCTGCTGGACATCTGCGCGACCTCCGACGGGGCTGCGGCGCTGGTGCTCGGCAGCATGGCGACGGCGCGGCGGCTCGGGATGAGCCGCCCGGTCCGGATCCGCGCCGTCTCGTCGGTCTCCCCCACCCATCCGCGCACCGCGCTGGATCTGCCGGACATCGCCACCGACTCCGCCCCGCCGGGCTCCCCCGCCGCCGACCCGTTCCGGCCCTCCATCGCGCGGGCCGCGTACGAGGAGGCGGGTCTCGGGCCGGAGGATCTGTCGCTGGCCGAGGTGTACGACCTGTCCACCGCCCTGGAGTTGGAGTGGTACGAGGACATGGGGCTGTGCGGGCCCGGGGAGGCGGCGAAGCTGCTGCGCGAGGGGGCCACTTCGCTGGGCGGGCGGATCCCGGTCAATCCGAGCGGGGGGCTCGCGTCCTTCGGGGAGGCGGTCCCGGCGCAGGCCATCGCCCAGGTCTGCGAGCTGACCTGGCAGCTGCGCGGGCAGGCGGGCGAGCGGCAGGTGGCGGGGGCGAGCACCGGAATCACCGTCAACCAGGGGCTGTTCGGGCACGGTTCGTCGGTCATCGCGGTCCGTTGAGGGGGGCTCGGACGGTGCCCGCGCGTGCCCCGATACCGGCGCGACGTCCTTACGGTCGTCACGAACACCGTTGCCGTCCATCACCTTGACGCCCCCTGACCCCCGGTGAACACTGCTGCGGTGTCAGTCGGCGTCGCCGCGCGCAGGCTTTCTCGACGCTCACCCCCCATGGGCGATTCCGATGCATCCGCACGCTCGAAAAGACCCAGCACGGAGGACCGGGGCGGCCCGCCCCGGGTGAGGTCCTAGGAGCCGCTATGAGCAATGGGGACATCTTCACCGGTGAGGTCATCGGCACCGCGATACTGATTCTCTTCGGGGCGGGCGTCTGCGCCGCCGTCACCCTGAACCATTCCAAGGCCAAGTCGGCCGGCTGGATCGTCATCGCCTTCGGCTGGGGCTTCGGCGTGATGGCCGGTGCGTACACCGCCGCCCCGCTGTCCGGCGCCCATCTCAACCCGGCGGTGACCGTGGGCGTCGCCGTGGACACCGGCGACTGGGACAAGGTGCCGCTCTACATCGTCGCGCAGCTGATCGGCGCCGCGATCGGCGCGGTGCTGACCTGGGCGCTGTACTACGCGCAGTTCGCGGCCAACGCCGACGAGAAGAACGCCCTTCCCACACTGGGGATCTTCTCCACCGTCCCGGAGATCCGGAACCCGGTGGCCAACCTCGTCACCGAGATCATCGCGACCGCCGCGCTGGTGCTGCCGCTGCTCGCGTTCGGCCAGGTCGACGGCATCGGGATCGGCCCGGTCAGCGACGGCGGCGGCACCGTGATCTTCGGCTCGGGCATCTCGGTCCTGCTCGTCGCCTTCCTGGTGGTCGGCATCGGCCTCTCCCTGGGCGGGCCCACCGGCTACGCCATCAACCCGGCGCGCGACCTCGGTCCGCGCCTCGCCCACGCCCTGCTGCCCATCCCCAACAAGGGGACCTCGGACTGGGGTTACGCCTGGATACCGGTGGTGGGCCCGCTGATCGGGGCCGTGCTGGCGGGTCTCGTCTTCAACGCAGCCTTCTGACCGAAGGAGACGCCATGCCCCAACCGACGGATATCCACGTCGCCGCGATCGACCAGGGCACCACCTCCAGCCGCTGCATCATCTTCGACCGGAACGGCGCGATCGTCGCCGTCGATCAGCGCGAGCACCGTCAGATCTTCCCCAAGCCCGGCTGGGTCGAGCACGACGCCACCGAGATCTGGGCCAAGGTGCAGGCCGTGGTGGCCGGTGCGCTGGCCAAGGCGGGGCTGCGGGCCGACCAGCTGACCGCGCTGGGCATCACCAACCAGCGCGAGACGACGGTCCTGTGGGACCGCCGCACCGGCAAACCGGTGCACAACGCGATCGTCTGGCAGGACACCCGCACCTCCGGTCTGTGCGCCGAACTCGGTGGCGAGGTGGGGCAGGACCGCTTCCGGGACACCACCGGACTGCCGCTCGCCAGCTATTTCTCCGGGCCCAAGGCCGCCTGGCTGCTGGAGCACGTCCCCGGGCTGCGCCGCCGTGCCGAGATGGGCGAGATCGCCTTCGGCACCATCGACTCCTGGCTGATCTGGAACCTCACCGGCGGCACCGACGGCGGGGTGCATGTCACCGATGTGACCAACGCCGGGCGCACACTGCTGATGGATCTGCGGACCCTCCAGTGGGACAGCTCGATCCTCTCCGCCATGGGCCTGCCCGAGGCGATGCTCCCGGAGATCCGCTCCTCCGCCGAGGTCTACGGCACGGCGGTCGGGCAGCTGGCCGGTGTGCCGGTGGCCTCCGCGCTCGGCGATCAGCAGGCCGCCGTCTTCGGCCAGACCTGCTACGGCGTCGGCGAGGCCAAGAACACCTATGGCACCGGCAGCTTCCTGCTGCTGAACACCGGCGACCGCCCGGTGCCGTCCAAGAGCGGGCTGCTGACCACGATGGGCTACCGGCTCGGCGGTGAGCGGCCCGTCTACTGCCTGGAGGGATCGATCGCGATCACCGGCGCGCTGGTGCAGTGGTTCCGCGATCAGCTGGGCATCATCCGCTCCGCCGACGAGATCGAACCACTGGCCGCGAGCGTGGCCGACAACGGCGGGGCGTATATCGTCCCGGCCTTCTCGGGGCTGTTCGCCCCGTACTGGCGCTCGGACGCCCGCGGTGTGATCACCGGCCTCACCCGCTATGTCACCAAGGCACATCTGGCCCGTGCCGTCCTGGAAGCGACCAGCTGGCAGACGCGCGAGGTGGTCGACGCGATGTACCAGGACTCCGGGGTGCGGATCAGCTCGCTCAGGGTCGACGGCGGAATGACCGCGAACGGGCTGCTGATGCAGCATCAGGCCGATGTGCTGGGCGTCCCGGTGATCCGTCCGGTGGTCGCCGAGACCACCTGCCTGGGCGCGGCGTACGCGGCCGGGCTCGCCACCGGCGCGTGGCAGGACCTCGACGAGTTGCGGGCCCACTGGAAGCGGGACACCGAGTGGACCCCGCGGATGGACGAGGAGGAGCGGACGCGCGAGTACGGCAACTGGCGCAGGGCGGTGGAGCGCAGCTTCGGCTGGCACCAGGAGGAACGGCGGGCCGAGGGCTCCTGAGCCCCGTCCGGCACCGGCGCGAACGGCACGGCCCGTACCCTGGACGGCGGGGTGCGGGCCGTGCCGTTCAGCCCTGGGGCGCGGAGGCCAGCATCGCGTGCTCCACGACCGAGATCAGCACATGCTTGACCGATTCGCGCTCGCGGGCGTCGCACAGGACGACCGGGGTGCCCGGGTCGAGGTCCAGCGCATCGCGCACCGAGTCCTCCGGAAAGCGGTCGGCTCCCTCGAAGCAGTTGACGGCCACGGTGAAGGAGATGTCCCGCCGCTCGAAGTAGTCGATGGCGGCGAAGCAGTCCTCGAGCCGGCGGGTGTCGGCCAGCACCACCGCGCCCAGCGCGCCGGTGGCCAGCTCGTCCCACAGGAACCAGAAGCGGTCCTGGCCCGGTGTGCCGAAGAGATAGAGCACCAGGTCCTCGCGGAGCGTGATGCGCCCGAAGTCCATGGCGACGGTGGTGGTCGTCTTGGACTCCACCCCCGCGATGTCGTCGACCGGCCGGCCGGCCTCGGTGAGCAGTTCCTCGGTGCGCAGCGGTCTGATCTCGCTGACCGCGCCCACCAGGGTCGTCTTGCCTGCCCCGAAGCCGCCCGCCACCAGTATCTTCAGTGTGACGGGTTCGACGATATGAGGGCGGCCCGGGTCAGAGTGCCCGTAGACCATTGATCACCTCGCGCAGAATACTCTCGTCCGGCAGTTCCGCCGGAGGTACGGGCCGGGACACTCGGACGAGTGCGGCGTGGAGCAGATCGCCGATGAGTACACGGATCACGCCGATCGGAAGGTCGAGCTCGGCCGCCAGTTCGGCGACGGACTGCGGGCTGTCCCGGCTCAGCTCGACGATGTCGAGGTGTTCCGGGGACAGCGTCTGGTCGGCGACGGTCCGGTGGGTCGCGCTGTCGGCGACCACGACCGCGATCAGGTCCAGCTTCTCCTCAGCGGCGCTGCGGGTGCGTCCCCGCGTCATCGCATACGGTCTGACCACCGGTCCCGCCGCGTCGTCGAACCACCGGGCGGCGCTCTCCGGGTCTCCGCTCATCTCGCCCGGCCTCCGTCACCCGCTGGAGCGCGGAGCCGAGCCCAGATGCACGCCCACCCGCTTGACCAGCAGCGTCATCTCGTACGCTATCTGGCCCACATCGGAGTCGGCGTCGGCCAGCACGGCCAGACAGCTGCCGTCGCCCGCCGCGGTGACGAACAGGAAGGCGTCGTCGAGTTCCACGATGGTCTGCCGGACCCGGCCGACGTCGAAGTGACGGCCGACGCCCTTGGCGAGGCTGTGGAAACCGGAGGCCACGGCGGCCAGATGCTCACCGTCCTCCCGGGACAGATCGCGTGAGCCGCCGCTGGGGAGCCCGTCCCCGGAGAGCACCAGCGCCTTGCGGATGCTGCCCACTCGTCCGACCAGTTCGTCCAGCAGCCAGCTCAGTTCGCCCGACGCGTTGGGCGATTCATTGGGCGCTGCGGCGTTCGATGCGGTCATCGACCGTCCCCCTCATGTGTCGTTCCCGGTGCTGTGTCCGCACCTCCGGATCCGGTGGCCGACTGCCGCCGACCGCGCTGCCAACCTCGTTGCAGCGAGGCCATGGTGGCCCTCGCCTGCTCGGCTTCGCGCTCGGGATCGGTCTCGGCAGGGGTTGGGTCCGCCTCGGTCGGGGGTGCGGGATCGTTCTTCAGCTGCGGGGCCAGGCTGGCCTGCCGTACCCGCTTGGGGAGGCCGGAGGCCGCCCGCTGGGTGGGCGCCGGGCGCTGTTCCGGGCCCCCGCGCTCCGGCCCCGTGCGCCGCGGGCCCTGTTGCCGGCCCTGGGCCTGGTCCTGGCCCTGGCGATCGGAGCGCTGTTCGGCCCAGGACGGCTGCCCCGGGCCCTGCGAACGGCCGTGCCGTCCGCTCGACGTGCCCTCGACCGGCCGGCCGTGGTCGGCGACCAGTACCGGTGGGACACGTCGGGGCAGCGGCGCGGGGCCGCCGCCCGGTGCGGTGGCCGGGCCGTCCGCGGCCTGCTGGTGCTCCACGGTGGACGGGGCCGGCCCGGTGCGCCCGGACTGCCGCGTCTTCAGCCCGCGGGCCCGGAAGATCCCGCCCACTTCCTCGTCCTCGTCCACGTCCTCGTGGTTCTCGTGGTTCTCGCGGTCCTTGTGGTTCTCGTGCGCGAAGGACGTGGTCAGGGAGGCGATCGGGGAGGCCGACCCGGTCTCGTCGGCGGGCCCCAGCCGGACGTCGCCGACACCGCGCGCGGTGTCGGCGTGACGGCCGCCGGTGTCGTCCCCGGCGGCGTCTCCCCGGGTGCCCTCGTCGGTGAGCAGCTTGGACGGGATGAGCACGATGGCCGTGGTGCCGCCGTACGGGGAGGGCTGGAGCGAGACCCGCACCCCCTGCCGCTGGGCGAGCCGGCTGACCACGAACAGCCCGAGCCGGTCGGTATCGGACAGCTCGAACTCGGGGGTCTCGGCGAGCCGGAGATTGGCCTCCAGCAGCGCGTCGGGCGTCATACCGAGACCGCGGTCGTGGATCTCCAGGGTGAAGCCCTTGGCGACCCGCTCGCCGTGCACCTGGACGGCGGTGTGCGGCGGCGAGAAGACGGTGGCGTTCTCCAGGAGTTCGGCGACCAGGTGGGTGAGGTCGCCGACGGCCGGGCCGACGAGCGCGATCCGGGGCAGCCGGCGGATCTCGATCCGCTCGTAGTCCTCCACCTCGGCGACGGCCGCGCGCACGACGTCCATCAGCTGGATCGGCTTGCGCCACTGCCGGGAGGGGGCGGCACCGGAGAGGATGACCAGACCCTCGGCGTGCCGCCGCATACGGGTGGTCATATGGTCCAGCCGGAACAGGTCGGCGAGTTCGTCGGTGTCCTCGGTGCGCCGCTCCATGGTGTCGAGGAGGGTCAGCTGACGGTGCAGCAGCACCTGGCTGCGGCGGGCGAGGTTGACGAAGACATCGGAGACGCCCTGGCGGAGTTCGGCCTGTTTGACCGCGGCCTCGACGGCGGCCCGCTGGAGGGTGTTGAGGGCCTGGCCGACCTGGCCCATCTCATCGGGGCCGTAGTCCAGCCGGGGCGCCTCGGTCTCCACGTCGATCTGCTCACCCGCGCCGAGGCGGCGCATCACGCTCGGCAGCCGGACGCTGGCGACCTCCTGGGCGTCCCTGCGCAGCCGGGACAGATCGCGGACCAGGCTGCGGCCGATGCGGAAGGAGACGAGGATGGAGACGATGAGGGCGACCAGGCCGAGGATGCCGGCGATCCCCGCCTTGAGCATCACACTGCTGGCCACCGGGTCGATGCGCTTCTGGAGCCGGTCGGTGGCCTCGTCGCCCAGCCGGTCGTAGTCGTTGAGGACGGGTTGGGCCGCGGCCTCCCAGTGCTCCTGGTCCAGCGAAGTGATGGCGGTGGCGGGGTCCATCGAGGAGAGGATCTTGCCCTCGGCCACGCGCAGTGCGGCGGGGGCCGCGTTGGTGCGCCGGTAGTCGGCGAAGACCTTCTGCTCGGAGTCGGGGAGGATCGGGAGGTTGATGTCGTAGAGCAGGGTGCGCTCGGCGATGAGGTCGGAGATGGACTGGAGGTCCCTCAGCGTCATCTTGCGCGCCGTCAGCGCCGAGACGTACAGCGCGTCCTCGCGCGAGAGCGCCTCCCGGGCGCGGATCATGGCGACCAGCGCACGGCCCTGTTTGTCGAGGTCGGTGTCGGGCACCGCGTGGAGGGAGCTGCGGAAGGTGTAGCAGAGGTCGACGAGCTTGTTGTAGTACTCATATGCCTGAGCCGGGGATATGCCGTCGTCCTCGACCTTGCGGCGCAGACTGTCCAGCCCGTCGGCGGCCTTGAGGATGTTGTCGAGCTGCTCCTCGGAGTCGCCGTTCATCTTGTCGTGCACATCGCCGTCCGACTCGGCGGCCCGCAACTGGCCGATGGCCTCGTCGGTTTTGCGCTGGAGGGAGTGGAGCACCGGCAGGGCGTCCGACTGCCGCGGATCGGCCAGCAGGATGAGCGTCTGCCGGCGTTCCTTCTGGACGGCGTGCACCGCGTCCTCGGCCGGCTGGCCCGCCTTGTCGATGATGTCCGACGCGTCGAGCAG
The DNA here is from genome assembly GCF_040653035.1 of Streptomyces malaysiensis subsp. malaysiensis. Taxonomy (NCBI): domain Bacteria; kingdom Bacillati; phylum Actinomycetota; class Actinomycetes; order Kitasatosporales; family Streptomycetaceae; genus Streptomyces; species Streptomyces malaysiensis. The sequence continues at coordinate 192,217 of NZ_JBEZNG010000021.1, read as the reverse complement.
TTGCTTCGCCTCGCGACCGGTGATCACCGTGGCGAACGCCCAGATCGCCGTCAATGACACCAGCGGCACCAGCAACAGCGCCACGATCTTCCTGCGGATGGACTTACCGCGAAAGCGCATGGCCTCCCTAACGTCAAACCCCGAATTCCGGGGGCGGTGTTCCGAGTTCCGACAACGAGCGGCGCGAGCCTACTACTGCCAGTTGGACATATCGAAGGCATGTCCACTTGATGCAGGGAAGCCCTTACACTCCGTGATCAGGAGTTGTCAGGCGATTCCCCGACTTACCCCCCGCCGCTCGGCATCCGTCCACCGGCCATCGCATGCCGCCATTCGGCCGCGCTTGGCTTGTTTTCCCCTCCCCAGGGGAACCACCGGTCGGTGCCATTCGTGATCCAAAGGGGCACACTGGGGGGGCATACGACCCAAGTCCCGCTATCTGACTCGGCCGCACCGGGGCAGCCATGGAAAGGGGTGGGAGCGTCATGGACGCGATGGACAAGGATCGCGACATCCCGGCGCACGGGGTCCGGCCGCTGTGGACCGAGGAGCCGGCGCGCAGGCGGCGGCTGCCCGATCCCGTCCGCACATCGGCGGTGCGCGCGGTGATCATAATCGCGCTGACGCTGGTTCAGGTGATGGTCGCCCTGCTGTGCACCCTGGCGGGCTCATGGTCCGCCTTCCCCGTCGTGCTCGCCACGGTGGCGAGCACGGTGGTGGCGACCTGGGGGGTGCTGGACGTCTGGGTGACCCGTCAGGTCTGGCGCCAGCGCTACGGGGTGGTGTCCCGGCCCAGCAGTACGGCCCGCGAGCAGCGCCGGCAGCGCCGCCGGGCCCGTAAGGCGGAGCCGGTCACCTCCCCGCCGGCTGCGGAGCGCGGGCCAGCTCGCGGCGCAGCCGCATGAAGGGCCGGGGCCGGTCCACGCCGAGGGCGGCGGTGGAAATCCCGTCACGTTCGTAGACGGCGAGGAAGCCGCCGCCGTCGGCGGGGTCCCCCTCGAGGATCCGGACCCTGTCCCCGGGTTCGCGCCGCCCGGCGTACTGGATGCGCGCGCCGTACTGATCGGACCAGAAGTAGGGCAGCGCGTCGAAGGGCTCGACGGTGGATCCGGCGAGCAGATTGCGGGCGGCCACGGCGCCCTGGAGCATGCCGCTGGTCCAGTGCTCGGCCCGGACGGTGCGCGCGGTGCCCGGCCGGGCCAGCCGGGCCACGTCCCCGACGGCCACGACGTTGGGCAGCGCGGTGACACAGCCCTCGTCGCACCGCACCCCGTCGTCCAGGGCCAGACCGGAGCCTTCCAGCCAGCCGGTGACGGGGCGCACCCCGACGCCGACGACCACCACATCGGCGGGCAGCACCCGCCCGTCGGCGAGCTCCACTCCGGTGACCCGGTCGCCGCCGCGCAGAGCGGCGACGCCGGTGCCGCACAGCAGCGTGGTCCCGCCCCGTGCGTGCAGCCCGGCGCACACCCGGGCCATCTCCTCGCCGAGTTGGGGCACCAGCGGCAGCGGCGCGGCCTCCACCACGGTGACGTCGAGTCCGAGTGCGGCACAGGAGGAGGCCACTTCGGCGCCGATGAAGCCGGCGCCGATCACCACCACCCGCTCGGCACCGGTGCGCAGCGCGGCGCGGAGCCGGGTCGCGTCGTCGAGGGTGCGCAGGGTGTGCACCCCGGCCGGATGGGGAAGGGGCAGCGTTCTGGGGGTGGCGCCGGTGGCGATGACGACGCCGTCGGTGCGCAGGGCGCGGCCACCGCTGAGCCGGATCTCCCCGGCGGCGGTGTCCAGCGCCTCGGCCCGGACGCCGAGCAGCCATTCGGCGTCCAGTTCGGCCTCCTCCTCCGGGTCGGTCAGGGCGAGGGTGCCCAGCCCCTCGCCCGGATCGCCGTCCCCGGTCAGGAACTCCTTGGACAGCGGCGGGCGGTCGTAGGGACGGTGGTACTCCTCGCCGACGACGACCAGCCGTCCGTCGTATCCCCGGGCGCGCAGGCCCCGCGCCGCGTGCAGACCCGCGAGCGAGGCCCCGACCACCGTGACCGTCGCGATCGCCGTCATGCGACGGCTTCTTCCGGCGCCGCGTGCACGGGCTCGCCGGGAACGGAGCGCACCACGGGGTGGACATACAGCATTCCGTCCACGACCGTGACTGCGTGGGTCCGTACGGGCTTACGGGCGGGCAGACAGGTGGGCTCGCCGGAACGCAGGTCGAACAGCGCGGCGTGCAGCGGGCATTCCACGTAGCAGCCTTCCAGCCACCCTTCGGAGAGGGAGGCGTCCTGGTGGCTGCACATGTCGTCGATGGCGTAGAACGCTCCGTCGGTGTGGAACACCGCGATCGCCGCGGTGACGTCGCCGGCCTCGACACGCACCGACTCACCCTCCGGCAGGTCCTCGATACGGCAGACGGGAATCATTGGCCCCCCTCACGTTGATCGGTATCATGCGTTGTGGATAGTGCACTGAAAAGCGCGATGCGCAACAGAATCCAGATCGGGAAGGCAGCCGTCAAGAGTTCCCCGGCCCGAGGGGGCCCACTCAGAGCCGCCGGATGGTGAGATCAGAACCATGACGAACACGACCGAGGAACGGGCCGAGGAGAAGCGGGGGGCCGCCGGGGCGGTGCAGTCGGTGGACAGAGCGGTCAGCGTCCTGGAGATCCTTGCCAGGCTCGGCGAGGCCGGAGTGACCGAGATCGCCGACGAACTGGGGGTCCACAAGTCGACCGCCTTCCGGCTGCTCGGCGTACTGGAGAACCGCGGACTGGTCGGGCAGGAACGGGACCGGGGGAAGTACTACCTGGGCGCCGGGGTGCTCAGACTCGCGGGCGCCGCCGCCATCCGCCTGGACATCTCGCAGGAGGGCGCCCCGGTCTGCCGGGCGCTGGCCGACGAGACCGGTGAAACGGCCAATATCGCCGTACTGGACGCGGACGCGGCGGTCAACATCATGCAGGCGCGCGGCGCCGCGGCGGTGACCGCCTTCAACTGGCTGGGGCGGCGCACCGCGCTGCACGCCACCGCGAGCGGCAAGGTGCTGCTCGCGCATCTGTCGGGCGAACGCCGGGAGCGGCTGGTGACACGGAAGCTGCCACGGTTCACCGAGCACACCATCACCACCTCCGCCGAGCTGCGGCAGCAGCTGGAGACGGCGGCCGAGCGCGGTTTCGCCTACTCCTGCGAGGAGCTGGAGATCGGGCTGAACGCGGTGGCATCGCCGGTGCGCGGCCATGACGGCGCGGTCATCGGGGCGATCGGCGTCTCGGGACCGGCGTACCGGATGGCCCAGAGCCGACTGCCCGACCTGGCCGAATACGCCGTGAAGACCGCCGAGGAGCTGTCCCGCCGGATGGGCTTCCCCGGCTGACCACCACATCACCACACCACCCACCCGACGAGGGGGCCGGATGACTCCGGCCCCCTCGTCGCGTCCGCGGCCAGGCCCTCCGAGGGGTGTGCGGGCTACGCGAAATCCCGCGTCAGCGCTGGTTTACAGGCGGTTTACGCGCACCTCTTGACCGCACGGGGCGGCGACTTTCAGGATGTTCCCCATCGCGCAACACGTCGCGCTATACGCAACTGGAGGGTAACCGACGGCCGTTGAACGGCCTCGGCCTCGCCCTCCTTCGAGGCAGTCATGCCAGCTCCCGCGCACCGGTCCCTGCGATCGCAGGAGAACAGAGGAGTGAGCCATGCCGCAAGAAGCCCGCGCCGTCGTCGCGGTCAAAAAGGGCGCCCCCGTGGAGGTGCTGCCCGTTCTCGTGCCCGAACCCGGCGCCGGCGAGGTGCTGGTGGGAGTCCAGGCGTGCGGGGTGTGCCACACCGACCTGCACTACCGGGACGGCGCGATCGGTGACCAATTTCCGTATCTGCTCGGGCATGAGGCGGCCGGCATGGTCGAGGCCGTGGGCCCCGGCGTCACCGGACTCGCACCCGGTGACTATGTGGTCCTGGCCTGGCGGGCGCCGTGCGGCGGCTGCCGCTCCTGCCGCCGGGGCCGCCCGTGGTACTGCTTCGACAGCCGCAATGCCGCCCAGCCGATGACCCTGACCGACGGCACCCCGCTCAGCCCGGCCCTGGGCATCGGCGCGTTCGCCGAGAAGACGCTGGTCGCGGCGGGGCAGGCGGTGAAGATCGACCCCTCGGCGCGCCCCGAGGCGGCGGGGCTGATCGGCTGTGGGGTGATGGCCGGCTACGGCGCGGCCGTGCACACCGGAGGGGTGTCCAACGGCGATACGGTCGCGGTCATTGGCTGCGGCGGGGTCGGCAACGCCGCGATCGCCGGGGCCGCGCTGTCCGGGGCGCGCCGGGTGATCGCCGTGGACATCGACGACGCCAAGCTGGACGCGGCGACCCGCTTCGGCGCCACCGACACCGTCAACTCCCGCGGCACCGACCCGGTCGAGGCGGTCCGCGAGCTGACCGGCGGCTTCGGCGCGAATGTGGTCATCGACGCGGTGGGCCGCCCCGAGACCTACACCCAGGGCTTCTACATGCGCGACCTGGCCGGGGTGCTGGTGCAGGTCGGGGTGCCGGATCCGGAGATGCGCATCGATCTGCCGCTGATCGATCTGTTCTCGCGGGGCGGTGCGCTCAAGTCGTCCTGGTACGGCGACTGCCTGCCCAGCCGTGACTTCCCGGTCCTGGTCGACCTCCACCTCAGCCGCAAGCTGGATCTGGAGGCGTTCGTCAGCGAGACGATCACGCTGGACGAGGTCGAGACCGCGTTCGCCAAGATGCAGCGCGGCGAGGTGCTGCGATCGGTGGTGGTCCTGTGAGTGCGTCGGCCTGCCGAGTCGTGATCGTCGGGGCCGGGATCGTCGGCTGCTCACTCGCCGACGAGCTGACCGCCCGCGGCTGGCGGGACGTCACCGTCCTGGAGCAGGGCCCGCTGCTCGCTCCCGGCGGTTCGACCTCGCACGCCCCCGGCCTGGTCTTCCGGACCAGCCCCTCCAAGACCCTGACCGACTTCGCCAAGTACACCGTGGAGAAGTTCTCCTCGCTCGAGGTCGACGGGCTGTCCTGCTTCAACCCGGTGGGCGGTCTGGAGATCGCCACCAGCGAGGAGCGCTGGGCGGATCTGCACCGCAAGGCCGGGCTCGCGGCCTCCTGGGGCGTACGGGGCGAGCTGCTCGGCCCGGCCCGGTGCGCCGAGATGTGGCCGATGCTGGACCCGGACCGGATCGTCGGCGGCTTCCACACCCCGGACGACGGGCTGGCCCGCGCGCTGCTCGCCTCCCGCGCCCAGATGGAGCGGGCCACCGCGCACGGCGCCCGCTTCCTGGACCGGCACACCGTCACCGCCATCGAGCGGGAGGGCGGCCGGGTCACCGCGGTGGTCACCGACCGGGGCACCTTCCCCGCCGACATCGTGGTCTCCGCCGCCGGGTTCTGGGGCCCGCTGATCGGCGCGATGGCGGGGGTTCCCGTCCCCTTGCAGCCGCTGGCCCACCAGTACGCCAGGACCGGGCCGCTGCCCGAGCTCGCGGGGGTGAACGACCCCCGTACGGAGGCGAGCAAACCGATCCTGCGCTTCCAGGACCGCGATCTCTACTACCGCGAGCACACCGACCGCATCGGCATCGGCAGCTACGCCCACCGCCCGCTGCCCGTCGACCCGGCCCGGCTTCCCGCGTACGACGACGCCCCGGTGATGCCGTCCTCGCTGCCGTTCACCGCCGAGGACTTCGCCCCCAGCTGGGAGGAGAGCGTCAAGCTGCTCCCCGCGCTCGGCGCCGGCCGGGTCGAGGAGGGCTTCAACGGGGTCTTCTCCTTCACCCCCGACGGTATGCCGGTCATCGGCGAATCCCGCGAGGTGCGCGGCTTCTGGCTGGCCGAGGCGGTGTGGGTGACCCACTCCGCGGGCGTCGCCCGGGCCGTGGCCGAGTGGATGACGGACGGGCGGCCGGGCATGGACGTCCATGAATGCGATCTGTACCGCTTCGAGGACGCCCAGCGCTCCCCCGCCTACGTCGCCGAGCGCGGGAAGCAGAACTTCGTCGAGGTCTACGACGTCATCCATCCGCTCCAGCCGATGGAGCAGCCCCGTCCGCTGCGGGTCAGCCCCTTCCACATCCGGCAGCGGGAGCTGGGCGGATACTTCCTGGAGGCCGCGGGCTGGGAGCGGCCGCACTGGTACGAGGCGAACGCCCCGCTCGCCGAGTCCGTCGACCTGCCCCCGCGCGACGCCTGGTCGGCCCGCTACTGGTCGCCGATCGCCGCCGCCGAGGCCAGGGCCACCCGGGAGCGGGTCGCGCTGTACGACATGACCCCGCTCAAGCGGCTGTCGGTGAGCGGGCCCGGAGCGCTGGACTTCCTCCAGCGCATGACCACCAATCAGCTGGCCAAGAAGCCCGGCGCGGTCACCTACACCCTGCTGCTGGACGAGGCCGGGGGGATCCGCAGCGATCTCACCGTCGCCCGGCTGTCGGAGGACCGCTTCCAGGTGGGCGCCAACGGCGGACTCGACCTGGACTGGCTGCTGCGCCACGCGTCCGAGGGGAGCACCTCCGGGTCGCGGACCGGGGCAGTCCATATCGAGGACATCACGCCGGGCACCTGCTGTATCGGCGTCTGGGGCCCGCTCGCCCGGGAGCTGGTCCAGCCGCTGACCCGCGACGACTTCTCACACGAGGCGTTCGGCTACTTCAAGGCCAGGCAGACCTATATCGGCCATGTCCCGGTGACCGCGATGCGGCTGTCCTACGTCGGCGAACTGGGCTGGGAGCTGTACACCACCGCCGATATGGGCCTGCGGCTGTGGGACACCCTGTGGGAGGCGGGGCAGCGCCACGGGGTGGTCGCCGCCGGGCGCTCGGCCTTCAACAGCCTGCGGCTGGAGAAGGGCTATCGCGCCTGGGGCCATGACATGACCACCGAGCATGACCCCTACGAGGCCGGGGTCGGCTTCGCCGTCCGGATGAACAAGGGCGACTTCATCGGGCGTGCTGCGCTCGAGGCCCGCTCCGAGGAGACGGCGGCGCGCAGACTGACCTGTCTCACCCTGGACGACCCGGCCGCGGTCGTCATGGGCAAGGAGCCGGTGTACGCCGACGGCGTCGCGGTCGGCTATGTGACCAGCGCGTCCTACGGCTACACCATCGGCCGGACCGTCGCCTACGCCTGGCTGCCCGCCGCGACCGCCGTGCCCGGAACCGCCGTCCACATCGAGTACTTCGGCGAGAAGGTCCCCGCGACCGTCGCCGCCGAGCCGCTCTTCGACCCGCGCATGGAGCGCATCCGCCGCTGACACGCGCGTGTGCCACGCGCACGCCCCGCGACCACGGGAATCGACCGCCTGGAAGCCCCCCCGGGCACGGGTTCACCCTCGTGCCGGTGGTCGGGGAGCTCCTGGCCGATCTGGCACTCACCGGCACCGCCGCCCACCCCATCGAGCTCTTCGACCCCCGCCGGCTCCGCTTGAGGAGAATCCCATGACCATGGCTCCCGAATCCCCCGCCGCCACGACCTCCAGTCTGCTCGCCACCCTTCCCGGCCACTGGTACACCGCTCCCGGTATCTTCCGGCAGGAGCAGGAGCACCTGTTCGAGGCCATGTGGTTCTGCGCGGTGCGCGGGGCCGATCTGGACCGGCCGGGCGCCTTCCGCACCGTGCGGATCGGCCGGGAGAGCGTGCTGATCACCCGCAACCGGCGCGGTGAGCCACGGGCGTTCCTCAATGTCTGCCGGCACCGCGGCGCCCGGCTGTGCACCGAGGAGTCCGGTACGGTGCGCCGCTCGTTGCAGTGCCCGTACCACGCCTGGACCTACGATCTGGACGGCAGGCTCACCGCCGCCCCCAACCTTCAGCGGATGCCCGATATCGACCGGGTCGAGCGCGGACTGGTGCCGGTACGGCTTCGCGAATGGCTCGGCTATGTCTGGGTCTGCCTGGCCGAGGATCCACCATCCTTCGAGGAGACGGTGATCGGGGCGGTGGCCGAGCGGCTCGGCGACGCGGAGTCCGTGGAGCGCTACGACGTGGCCGGTCTTGCGCTGGGCCGCCGGATCTCCTATGACGTACGGGCCAACTGGAAGCTGATCGTCGAGAACTTCATGGAGTGCTACCACTGCGCGACGATCCACCCCGAACTCACCGAGGTGCTGCCGGAGTTCGCCGACGGCCTCGCGGCGCAGTACTTCGTCGGGCACGGCGCGGAGTTCGCCGAGGAGGCCCAGGGGTTCACGGTGGACGGCAGCGAAGGGTTCGGCCGCTTCGCGGGGATCGCCGAGGAGCAGGACCGCCGCTACTACGCGATCACGGTGCGGCCGCAGGTCTTCCTCAACCTGGTCCCCGACCATGTGATCATCCACCGGATGTTCCCGCTCGCCCCCGATCACACCCTGGTCGAATGCGACTGGCTCTACGCACCCGAAGTGGTGGCGTCCGACCGGGACGTGTCGAAGTCGGTGGAGCTGTTCCACCGGGTCAACGCCCAGGACTTCGACGCCTGTGAGCGCACCCAGCCCGCCATGGACTCCCGCGCCTACCGCGCCGGCGGGGTGCTCGTCCCCAGCGAACACCACATCGGCGCCTTTCACCGATGGGTGACCGACCATGTCCCGACCCCGGAAGCGGAGGAATGCCCGTGACGGACCTCTTCATCGGTGGCCAGTGGACCGGCGCGATCGACGAACGGACCCGGGAGATCCGCTGCCCGGCCGACGGATCGCTGGTGGCGGTCGTGGACGAGGGCGGCGGGAAGGACGCGGCCGAGGCGGTGGCCGCCGCCCGGCAGGCGTTCGACCAGGGGCCCTGGCCCCGTACTCCGGTCGGGGCGCGCGGCGATCTGCTGCTGCGCGTCGCCGATCTGGTGGAGCGCGACAAGGCCGGGCTCGCCCACGCGGAATCCCTGGACACCGGGAAGCGCCTGGCCGAGAGCGAGCTCGACCTCGACGGTGTGGTGGCGTGCTTCCGCTACTACGGACAACTGGTGCGCACCGAGGCGGACCGGATCGTGGACACCGGCACCGAGCACACCGTCAGCCGGGTGGTCTATGAACCGGTCGGGGTCTGCGCGCTCATCACCCCGTGGAACTATCCGCTGCTCCAGACCTCGTGGAAGGTCGCGCCCGCGCTCGCCGCGGGCAATACCTTCGTACTGAAACCCAGTGAGCTGACCCCCAGTACGGCGATCGCGCTGATGCGGCTGCTGGCGGAGGCCGGACTGCCGGACGGGGTGGCCAATCTGGTGCTCGGTCCGGGCGCCGAGGCCGGGGCCCCGCTCACCGACAACCCCGATGTGGACCTGGTGTCCTTCACCGGGGGCCTGCGGACCGGGCGCCGGATCATGGCCGCGGCCGCGGGCACGGTCAAGCGGACCTCGCTGGAGCTGGGCGGCAAGAACCCCAACATCGTCTTCGCCGACGCGGACTTCGACACGGCCGTGGACCACGCGCTCACCGCGGTCTTCCTCCACTCCGGACAGGTCTGCTCGGCCGGGGCCCGGCTGTTGGTGGAGGAACCGGTGCACGACGCCTTCGTCGAGGAGGTCGTGCGCCGCGCCCGTAGGATCCGGCTGGGCGGGCCGTTCGACAAACGGGCCCAGACCGGCCCGCTGATCTCCGCCGCGCACCGGGCCAAGGTCGAGGCGTATGTGGCGACCGGGCTCGCGGAGGGCGCCCGGCTGCGCTGCGGCGGCGCCCGTCCCGACGATCCGGCCCTGGACGACGGCTACTACTTCCTGCCGACCGTCCTCGACCGCTGCCACAGCGGTATGTCGGTGCTGGCCGATGAGTCCTTCGGGCCGGTGCTCACGGTGGAACGTTTCGCCGGGGAGGACGAGGCGGTGCGGCTGGCCAACGACACCGTGTACGGGCTCGCCGGGGCCGTATGGTCCGGCGACGAGGGGCGGGCCGAGCGGGTGGCCTCCCGGCTGCGGCTGGGCACCGTATGGATCAACGACTACCACCCGTATCTCCCACAGGCGGAGTGGGGCGGGTTCAAACAGTCCGGGACCGGACGGGAGCTGGGGCCCAGCGGGCTCGCGGAGTACCGGGAGACCAAGCACATCTGGCGCAATACACGCCCCCGTCCACAGGGCTGGTTCGCCTGACGGAAGTCCGGTCCGCCCGAGTCCGCCCCGGGCTGGGGGCTGGGGGCTGGGGGCTGCGAGGGCGATATCGGTCACCCGGCCTCCGCCGCGAGCATCAGTCGGACGGTGAGGCCGGGTCAGGTGTGGCCCCCGGGCTCACGACCCCGGTGGGCTCACAGCCCCGGTGGGCTCACAGCCCCGGTGGGCTCACGGCCCGGCCCGGCTCAGGTTCCCGTCCGGCTCATGGCCGGTCCGCCGCCTCGACGGGCTCATCCGCGTCCGCCTCGGGGCGGCGGTACATCCGTGTCGCGGTGATCTGACCGTGCACCTGCTGCTCCTCCTCCGGCTCCCGGACCGGCAGGCCCGGCCGCAGATGCTCCTCGACGCTGATGTACTTCAGCCCGGCCCGCAGATCCGCGTCATTGCGCAACCGGATCACCAGCGGGAACTCGGCCAGCGCCGTGGTGTCGAACAGCCCCGTCGTATAGAGCAGCTGCACACCCAGCGCGTCCGCGACCGCCCGCTGGAGCTCCAGCAGATAGGTGGCGTTGGCGCGGCCGATCGGATTGTCGAGGAAGAGGGTGCCCGCGTGGCGGTGCTTGTCACGGCCCCGGTCGTTGCTGCGCAGGGCCGCCATCGTGCAGTACAGCGCGATGGCGGCGGTCAGCAGCTGGCCACCGGAGAACACATCGCCCATCTGCCTCACCGGCACCCGCTCGGCCCGCAGCACCGCGTCCGGTTTGAGGATCTCGACGGCCACCCCGCGCGGCAGGAGCGCGGCATGGACCCCGCGCAGCAGCAGGGACATGCCGTCCCGGCGCAGATCGGAGTTCTTCCGCACGGCGGAGTGGGTGGCCTCGTCGATGACCTCGCCGAGCCGCTCGGTGAGGCTGGCCTGGTCGGGGTCCTCGAAGCGGATCCGCAGGAACTCCTGCCCCGACCACTCGCCGAGCCCCTCGGGGAGCCGGGAGAGCCGCTGCGCGGAGCGCAGGGTGGCCAGACATGACTCCACCAGGCCGCGCAGCCGGTCCACGATGGAGTCGCGGTTGCGCTCCAGCTGCTCCAGCTCGTCGGTGAGCACGCGCAGCCGGGGCGCGAACGCCTCGGCCCAGGCGGCGGCGTGCTCGGGCAGGGCGGCCGCGGGGAGTTCGCGGATCTGCTGGCGGGCGGGGGTGCGCACCTGCTCGTAACGGGTGGAGTTGGCGTGCCGCACCAGCACATCGGACGCCTCCCGCACCGCCGACTCGGCCGCCGACAGATCGGCGGCGCAGCCGCGCAGTGAGCGGCGGCTCTCGGCGGCGGCCTGACGGGCCTCGGCGAGACCGCCCGCGTACGGCTCGGGCCGCTCGCCGTCGTCCTCCGCGCCGGGGCCGTCCCGCAGCAGATCCCGCAGCAGGGCGGCGGTCTCGTCGAAGCCGCCCGCCGCGTCCTCGGCGGCGCGGTGGGCGCGCACCAGGTCGGCGTGGGCGGTACGGGCGGTGTCCAGGGCGTCCGTACGGGCGGCCAGTTCGCCGTTGGCGGTGCGCAGCAGCTCCTTCGCCTGCTCGGCGTCGGCCGGGACCGTCTCCTCCGGCAGCTCGGTATGGGCCTCGCCGTCGGCGGGGGCGAGCCGCTCGGTCTCGCCGCGCAGCCGTCCGAGCTGCTCGCTCGCCGCCGACGCGCGGCTCTCCAGCATCTGGACGAGCGATTCGGCGCGGGCCGCGGCGGCCTGCCGGGAGGGGCCGTCGGCGCCGTCGGTGCCCTCCAGGAGCTGGGCGGCGCGGGTGCGGACCTTGTTGGTGAGCCGGTCGAGGGAGGCGAGGGCCGCGCTCTCGTCGCTCTCGGCGCGGGCCTGTTCGGCGCGGAGGTCGGCGCCGACGCCGACTTTCTCGTAGACCTGGGAGGCGGCGCGGTACGCCTCGCGGAGCGCGGGCAGCGAGGCGGACGGCGGCTCGGTGACCTCGCCGAGGTCGTCGGGGGCGCCCGCGATCTCCGCGCGCTCGGCGCGCAGGGCGCGGGCCGTACGGTGCGCGTCGTCGGCCGCGCGCTGGGCGGCGCGCCGGTCCTCGTCGGCGGCGCGGGCCCGGTCCACGCAGCCCGCGGCGCGCTCCTCGTACTCGGCGGCCTCCTCGGCCAGTTCGCGCAGCCGGGTCTGCCAGGTGGCGCGCTCCCGCAGCCGGTACGCCAGACCGGCCAGCGCGTCCGCCACCCGGCGGGCCCGCTGCGCCGCCTCCTGGCGCTCGTCGCGGACCCGGGCGGCCTCGGTGGCGGCCTCGTCGGCCTCCGCCCGCGCCGTACGCCCCTCCACCAGCTCGCGCTGTGCGGTGTCGGCGGCTTCCCGGGCGGTCTCCGCCGCCGCCGCGAGCTCGGCGAGCCGTCCGGGCGGGCAGCCGGTGCGCCATGAGGCGAGCCGCGCGGACAGCGCCCGGTCCCCGGCGAGCCGGGCGGCGAGCGCCCTGATCTCCTCGTCCCGCTCGGTGGCGCGGGCCCGCAGCCCGCGCCGCTCGTCGTCGGCGGCGCGCTCGTCGTGCATCGCCGGGTTCGGCGGCACGAGGAAGACCCCGCTGTCCTCGGTGCCGGGCGCGGGCGTCGGCGCGAGCAGCGCGGCGGACGTCCCTACGGCCACGGCGGACCGCGGCAGCAGCGACGCCTGGCCGAGCACCTCACGGGCGCGGGCGTGGGTGCCGGGGTCGGTGATGACGACCCCGTCCACCAGCTCGGGGCGGGCCGCGAGCACGGCGGCGTGGTCGACGGGGTCCACGGCCTGGGCGAGGTAACGCCAGCCGGGGAGGGCCGGGATGCCGTGCTCGCCGAGGTACTCGACGGCCGCCAGCACATCGGGGCTGGGCGGCAGCAGCCCCCCGTCGCCGAGCGCACCCAGAATGCGCGCGTCCTCGGCCGCCGCGGTCCGCAGCTCGAAGAGCTGCCGCTCGGCGGAGGCGACGCTCTCCTCGAGCAGTTCGCGCAGCGCCTCGGCGTTGCGATCCAACTCCTCGGCGGTCAGCGCCCCGTCCGCGAAGGCCCGCGGGGCGGGCCGGGGGTGACGACCGCGGTCGCGCTCGCGGTCGGGTTCACCGCCGGGCTCGGGGCTCCAGCAGTCGGAGTCGTCGTCGGCGGAGCCGGAATCCGCGTCGGCGGGGGTGACGGGGTTGGCGTCGGCGGGAGTGACGTTGGCCGGGGTGACGTCGGCGGGCCGGGTGCCGCTGTCAGCGGCACCCGGTTCGCCCTGACCACCGTCAACGTCCCCGACCCGGGCCGACACCTCCCCGGGAGGCCGGGATTCAGCCGCCACGACCCGGGCGCCGCGCGGGCCGTCCGGGCGCGGGCCATCGCCCGACGGGGCCGCGTGGCCGACGTCGGCGGTGTCCGTGGCGGCCTCCGTGCCGGCCTGACCGCCGTCACCGTAGGAATCGACCGGCACGACCGGAACGGCGCCGCGGCGGCCCTCCGGGCGCGGACCGCCACCGCCCGACGCGGCGTCCTGCGCCTGGTCGATCCGCACCGTCACCCGCCCCGCGGGCCGGGACTCCGCCGCGAGCGGACGGCGCCGGTGAGCTTCCCCCGGACCCGCCTCCGCGACCTCGGCGGAGGCCGCGCCGTGCCGAGCGGGGCGCGCCCCTTCCGCCCCGCCATCGACGCGAGCGGTGTCCCCCGATTCGTCAACCGGGCCGGTGCCCAGGCACTGGTCGCCCACGGAAGCGGCGTCCCCCTCCACGCGCCTGGCACGACCTGCCTCGCCCACCGGCCCGGTGGCCGAGAGACTGTCGCCCGCGACGGCGGAAACGCCCTCCGCGCCCACGACGGCCTCCGCCGACCGGACCACCGAGCCGGAGGCGGCGTCCCCGCCCCTGAGGTGCGCAGCGGAGGGGCCCGAAATTCCACCGGCCTCCGCCCCACTGTCTTCCTCGACCCCACCCGCGGCCGAGCCCCCCGAGCACGGGCCACCCACCGCGCAAGAAGCGGAAACCCCGCCACCGGACACCGGACCAGTACCCGGGAATCCGTCGCCCACGACGGCGGAGCCACCCTCCATGCCCGGGACGTCCGTCGACCGGACCACCGAGCCCGGGACCGCACCCCCGCCCCTGGGGCGCGCCGCCGAGGGGCCCGGCGCGGCGTGGTTCTCTGCCTCGAAGCGTGAGCGGGTGTCGGTGGGCGGGTCCTCGGGGGCGTAGTCGTGGTCGTGGGGCGCGGGCTCCGGCTCCGAATCCGGGGGGATCGTGGGCGGTGCGTGAGGGGCCGCGCGGAAGGCGGCCGGGAGTTGGGAGAGGCCGATGTCGTCCGCGTCCTCCTCGTCCACCCGGACCGTGATCCACCCGTCCCGGCCGGAGTCGGCCGGCAGGGTACGGGCCGCCCGTCGGCCCGCCCCCCGCCCGCCCGCGTCCGGAATGCGCACCGTCACCCCGCCCGCCGCGCGCGAATTCGCCGCCGATGGGCGGGCGGCGCCGCGCGGGGCGGGGACGGCGGCGGTGGGCTGTGGCAGGCCCAGCAGTTCGATCAGTCGCTGCTCCGCGCCCAGCGCCTCCGCGGCGCGCCGCTCCGCGTCGTAGGCGGACTCCGTGGCCCGCGCCGCGTCCACCGCTCGCGCCGCGGCCAGTTCGGCGCGGGCCTCCACGGCGGCGGCCGACTTCGCGTGGTCGGCGGTGCGCCGGGCGGTCTCGCGGGCCTCGTCGAAGGCGGCGACCGTGGTCTTCTCGGCGTCACTCGCGGCGAGGGCGGCGCGGGCCGGGTCGGCGTCGGGGGCGGAGTCGTCGAGCCATCCGGCACGCACGGCCTCGGCCGTCTCCTGCTCGACCTCGGCGAGCCGCTGGCGCAGATGCTCGGCGTCGCTGCGGGCGCGCTGGGCCGCCGTGGCGGCGGAGGTGGCGTCGCGGTGGGCGGCCTCACCGGTCTCCTGGAGGGCGGCGGAGCGCTCCTCCTCCTCGTTGGCGACCCGCTCACCGTCCTCGGCCGCCGCGTGCAGGGCGCGGACGAGGTCGGCGGCGGCCTTGGCGCGGGCGGCGAGGGCGGGGGCCGCGTCCCGCTCGGCCTCGCGGATGGCGGCGGCCACCCGCGCGGAGCGGTCGGCGGCGGCGCGGTGACGCAGCACCGTCTCGGCGGCCTGCCAGGCGGAGTGCAGGGTGCGGGCGTCATTGAGCTCGCGGCGCTGCGCCGCGGCGCCCTTCTCGGCGGCGGCGAGCGCCAAGGATGCGTGGCGGTAGGCGAGTTCGGCGGCGACGAGGTCGCTGCGCCCGCGCGCGCCCTCGGCGTCGGTGACGGCCTGGGCGGCGGAGGCGACCCGCTCGGCGAGTTCGGCGGCGCGTGCCCGCTCCTCCGCGCCGCGCGCGGACAGCCGCCGGGAGAGCGTACGGGTGCGGCGCTCGGCGCCCGCGTGGACGCCACGGGCCTGCTCGCGCCGCTCCGCGGCGTCCGCGATGCGCTGGAGCAGATCGAGCGAACCGGCGGTGAAGTCCCGCTCGGCGGTCAACTCGGCGCGGCGGCCCAGCTTGTGGGCGAAGCCGTGGACGAGGTCGGCGAGCCCGTCGGTGTCGCGGGTGTCGGTGACGGCGCGCAGCAGGAGGTCGGTGAAGTCGGAGTCGTTCTTGACCGCGAAGAGCCCGGCCGCCTCGCCCTCGTCGGCGTTCATCTCCCGCTGGTAGCGGAAGAGTTCGGGGTCGAGGCCGAGCTCGCCGAGGTGTTCGTTCCAGCGCTCGTGGATCTCCACCCAGACCACGTCCAGATGGGGGTACGCCTTGCCGGCCTCCGTAAGGGCGTCACGGAAGCCCTTCATGGTGCGGCGGCGGCCGCGTGCGGTGGAGGCGCCCTCGACGGCGGGCCGCACCGCCGCGGATTCGGCGACCGGCAGGGAGTCCAGGCTCATCCCGGGGCCGGGCCGGAAGGAATACCACGCTTCGGCGAACTTCCGCGGGTCGTTGGAGACCTGACGGCCGCGCCATTCGCTGACCTTGCCGACGACGACGGTCTCACCGGTGACGGTGTGCTGCCACTCCAGCGCGACATGCCCGCAGTCGTCGGCGAGCAGGAACTTGCGCAGCACTCCGGAGCTGGCGCCGCCGAGGGTGTTGCGATGGCCGGGCAGCATCACCGAGAAGATCAGCTTGAGCAGGACGGACTTACCGCCGCCGTTCTCCAGGAAGAGCACACCGGCGGGGGCGGGGCGGCGCGGCGGGCCGACCGGCTCCTCCTCGAAGAACTCCGCCTGGGTGGGAGCGGGGCTGGGCACCGGCTCGCCGACTCCGCGCAGGTCCAGCACGGTGTCGGCATAGCGCGCACCGGCCGGCCCGATGGAGTAGAGGCGGATCCGGGACAGCTCGTACATGGCGGCGGACTCTCGTTGTCGTAAGGGGTGGTGATGTCGGCGGGGTGGGCAGGGGCGGCGCTCAGGAGTGGAACGGGAGACCGGCGTCGGCCACCAGGTCGAGGTCGTCGCTCTCGTCGGGGGGCAGCAGGGTCGCCCCGCCGTCGCTGACGGGGACGACGCCGAGCTCCAGCAGCTCGGCCATGGCGGCGGAGGCCGCCATGTCGCGCACCTGGAGCTGATAGCGGGCGGTCGTGCGGTAGGTGCCGCCGGATTCGTCCCCGGTGCGCTGGAGGAAGCCGGAGTCGACCAGGAAGGCGGCGGCCTTGCCGACGATGCCGGTGGTGGAACCGGCTAGCCTGCGGGCGTCCTTGGTGGCGCCGGTCGCGCTGCGCCGGGCGTACACCCGCCAGGCGGACTCCAGACCGGGCGCGCCGGTGGTGGGGTCGGTGTTCTCCCCCTGCTCCTCGGCGCGCTCCTCCAGCCGACGGCACGCCTGGCGGACGAAGGCGTCGACGCCGTTGACGGTCACTCGGCCGATATAGCCGTCGTCGGCGAGGTCCTCGGGGCGGGGGAAGGCCAGGGCGGCGACGGCGAGATGGGCGAGGCCGTGCAGAAAGCGGTCGGCGGAGTCGGTGGCGGCCCGGCGGGCGTAGTCGCCCATGCGGACGGCGAAGACGGAGTCCTCGGCGGCGGTGACCGCCATTCCGGCGCGGGTCGACACCTCCAGCACGATGAGCCCGAGCCCGGCGGCGACGGCGTCGGTGAGGCGCGCGAACGCCGGTTCGTCACGGTGGCGGCGCAGCAGCTCGGCGTATTCGACGTCCCGCGCGGGCAGCAGCTTGGGCTGGAGCCCGAAGGCCACCAGCCGTGCGGCGTCGGCCGCGTCGGCGGGCGTCATCCCGGGCGCCGCCGGGGCGGGGGCCGCGTCCGGCGGGGTCATCTCGTCGATGTCGTACTCGGTCACGGCTGAACCTCCTCGCGCGGCAGGGTCATACGGCGGGCCGGGGCCGATACGGGGCCAACGGCCGGCGCGGCCGCGGCCGCTCGCCGTCGTGGGCCGTCGCCCCCGCCTGGGCGGGCGGCCGCCGGTCCGCCACCGTACGGCGGGACGGACCGGGCGGCGGGCCGAAGCGGCCCGGCCGCGCGCGGCGGACGGCCTCCGCGGGGAGAGCCCTCGTGGCGGAGCCGGGCGGAGCCCGAACCGCCGCGGCCGAAGCCGCGTGCACTCCGGATCGCCATCACGCCACCTCCGCCCGGTCGGCGGCCATACCGGCCGCGTCCAGCAGGGCGGTGCCCACGATCAGGTCGGCGCCGCCGAACTCGTGGTCGTCCAGCTCGGTGCCGTCGTCCACGGCGAACAGCAGCCGCTGCTCGCCCTGGCGGTAGGCGGTGCCGACCGGGGGGCTGGCGGCGTGGACGGCGAGGAGGGCGATCAGATACGGCAGATCGGGGTCGCGGCGGCGGGCATCGGCGAGCAGCCCGGACAGCCGGCGCGGGGCGTCGGCGGGCAGCTCGAGCAGCTCCATGGCCACCGCCAGCTGCTCCTCGCTGAAGCGGCTGTCGTCGGGGGTGGCGATGAGGTCAGGCTCGGGCATCTCGGCGCCGAGGTGCTCGCGCTCCACGGGCGGGGTGAGCAGCATCTCGACCAGGTCGGCCATCCGTACCGAGGTCGGGGTGCGCAGCCCGGTGCCGCGGGTGAAGAACGCGTCGGTGACCCGGCCCGCGCGCTCGACGGGGAGCGGGAGCACGGGGGCCAGCAGCTGTCCGTACAGGTCGTATCCGGAGCGCGGGGCCGGGGGCGCGAAGGCTTGGCGGTCCTGCTCGGCGCGGAACAGCGGTCCGGCCTCCAGCAGCCGGGACTGCAACTGGGTGTGGCGGCGGATGCAGTCCTTGACTATGTCGACGAGCTCGGCGGCGCGCCGCTTGTGCTCGGCGCTCTCGGCCTCGTCGCGCGCCTTGCGGATGTTGGTGAGAATCGCGTTCTCATGGCGGTAGCGGTCGGCGACGTGGTCGAGCGCCTCGCTGATCAGCTCGGGAACGGTGCTCAGCCAGTCGACGGCGCGGACGTTGCGCCGGGTGGCGTCGAGGGTGCGGCGCAGCGTCTCCGAATACTGCACGGTGCGGTAGCGGGCCTGCTCCGCGGCGAGTTGGGCGTCGGCGAGGCGGCCCCGGCTGATGAGGACCTCCAGCTTGACCTCGGCGGCGATCTGGGCGCTGGTGACATCCGTGTCGAGGGCGCCGACCAGGACGTTGACCGCCTCGTCGGTGGTGCGCAGATAGACGCTGCCGCCGGGGCCGGGCACCTCCTCGATCAGCTTGAAGTCATAGTCCCTGCGGACATAGACCCCATCGGGCCCGAAGGTGCCGTAAACGGCGCGGAAGCCGCGGTCCACGCTGCCCACGTTGATCAGGTTCTCCAGTACCCAGCGGGCGACCCGGTCGTGCTCGGCCGCGGGGCGCCCGGGGGCCTGGGCCGCCACCCGGGGCAGCAGCCTGGCCACTATCTGCTCGTGGTCGGCACCGGTGTCGAAGTCCATGTGGAGGGTGACGAGGTCGATGGCGGCGAGGGCGACCTCCGCCATCGCGTACACCCCGTACTCCCCCGCCAGGTTGGCCTTGCGCGCGTCGAGGTCGTGCAGCGGCGCGGTGCAGGCGAGCGCGCGCAGCCGCCGGGCCAGGCCCTCGTCGGCGGCCGGGCCCGGGGCCGGCCGGACGGCCCCATCAGCGGTGTTGAGCTGGGGCGCGGCGGCCCCCGGGGGTGGAGATGTCACGTCGCACAGAGTAGGCGGTCGCACCGACAACGTACGAAACGGCACGGAGATCCCGCTATGCCGCACCAGATCCCCCGCGCGTGCACGCGTGTACACCAGCGCGTTTCCCGCACCTCACCGATCCGTCAGTCTACGGCTCCCCGGCCGGTGGTCCGTCCAGGGCGAGCGCCGCGAAGGTGGCGAGCCAGTGGTCGGCGGTGAAGTCCCCGGAGACGGTGGCCGGGAGCCCGGCGGCCAGATGGTCACGGGCCGCCGTCCGCAGCACGTCGGCCCGCGGATCGCCGTACGGCAGGGCGGCGGCCAGGCGGCGGAGCGCGGCGGCCCGGCTGAGGATGAGGCCGAGGAGATGACCGATCTGCGGATCGGCGGGGTCGGAGACGACGGGCGGGGTGAGCACGGTGACGGGCGCGCCCCATTCGACGCCGGGGAGGAACCGTTCCAGCCAGCGTGCGAACTCCTCCTGCGGCAGCACCCGGCACATCGCCTCGGCCTCGGTGAGCGTGGGCGAGAGGAAGTCCTGGCCGGAGGGCTCCCAGTGGACGGGGGCGTCGCGGTCGTCGGCGAACCAGCCGAGCACGGCCTCGGTGACCGGTTCGACGATCTCCTTGACACCCGCCGCGGCCGCGCTGTCCAGGACCAGGCCGAGGGCGAAGGCACTGTTGGTGTGAACGCCGTGCCGCACCGGGTAGGTGGCGCGTTCCAGCCATCCGCCCAGCAGTGCGCGGACGGCGTCGGCGGCCGGTTCCAGGGCCTTGGCCCAGCGCTCGCCCGCGGGCCCCGGCAGGCTCCGGCACTCGGCGGTCAGCGCGAGCAGCCAGGCCCATCCGTAAGGGCGCTCGAACGAGGGATGGGCGCGCAGATAGTCGGCCTCGGCGGCGAGGGCGTCGGCCGTAAGGTGCTCATCCAGTACGGCGGTGACCTCGTCGGCGCGGATGCGGTCGGGGCAGCGGCGCAGCAGCCGGACCAGCAGCCAGTGCATATGGACCGCGGAGTGCCAGTCGTAGGAGCCGTAGAAGGCCGGGTGGTGGCGGCGCGGCTCCACCAGGTCCTCGGGGCCGCGCAGCAGATGCGCCGGGAAGTTGGGGTAGGCCCGGGTGACGTTGGCGGTGGCCACGGCGGCGAACCGGGCCGCGTACTGGCCGAATTCGCCCTCCTTCTCACTTGGCTCGTTCGGCTCGCTCACTTGATGCGGCTCGTTCGGGTCGTTCGGCTCGTTCAATGCGTTGCCCCCTCGGCGATACGCAGATCCGTGCGGGTGGTCAGGGCCGCCCCGATGATCGCCCGGAGCGCGTCGGCGGCCATGGCGGCGGGCAGTGCGGGTTCGGTGCCGTCCACGACCTGTTCCGGCGCGTACGGGAGGTGGACGAAGCCGCCGCGCAGCGCGGGCCGCTCGGTGGCGATGAGATGGGCCAGACCGTAGAAGACGTGGTTGCACACGAAGGTTCCGGCCGTCTGCGAGACGGCGGCCGGGATCCCGGCCTCGCGGACGGCCGCGACGCACGCCTTGACGGGCAGGGACGCGAAGTAGGCGGCGGGGCCGCCCTCGACGACCGGTTCGTCGATGGGCTGACGTCCGGCGTTGTCGGGTATGCGGGCGTCGTCCACGTTGATCGCGACCCGCTCGACGGCGATGCCGTGACGGCCGCCGGCCTGGCCCACGCACAGCACCAGGTCCGGGTCCGTCTCCCGCACGGCGGCGGCCAACTCCTCGAGCGCGGTGCCGAAGACGCAGGCGAGCCGTACGGCCGTCACCTCGGTGCCGGGCGGCGGAGCGGCGGCGACGAGGGAGACGGCCTGCCACGACGGGTTGACGGCCGAGCCCGCGAAGGGCTCGAAACCGGTGAGAAGCACTCGGGTCACAGCGGCCCCCTTCAGAAGGCGAAGAGCGAGATGATGGCGATGTTGCAGACCAGCAGCGCCCCGGCGGTGGGGATCTGCGCCTTGATGGGCCCGTACTGGTCCTTGAGCTCCAGCAGTGCGGCGGGCACCAGGTTGAAGTTGGCGGCCATGGGGGTCACGAGCGTGCCGCAGAAACCGGCCAGCATGCCGACGGCCAGGACGGCGGGCGCGTTCCCGTGCATCTGCTCGATGAGCACGGGCCAGCCGATGGCGGCGGTCATCACCGGGAAGGCGGCGAAGGCGTTGCCCATGATGACGGTGAACAGGGCCATTCCCACGCAGTAGACGGCCACCGCGATGTACTTCTGGCCCTCCGGCAGCACCTGTTCGGTGATCTTGCCGACCTGGGTGCCGACGCCGGCCTCCTGGAAGATGGAGCCGAGTACGGCGAGCAGTTGGGGCAGCAGCAGCGCCCAGCCCATGGACTCCAGCAGGCTCCGCCCGGCGTGCAGGGGCACGGTGGGCCGCCGCTCTCGCACCACGACCATGCCGACCAGCAGCCCGACGATCGCGCCGAAGCCGAGGCCGAGGATGGTCTCGCTGCCGGCCTCCAGGACCGGTTCGCCGCCGATGTGCCAGTGCTTGACGGCCGACGCGCAGACGACGGCGACGAGCGGGATGGTGAGCGCCGGGATGAACAGCTTGCTGCCCAGCCGGGCGGCCGTGGCGGTGCGCTGCTCGGGGGTGGTGGTGCGCGGCACCCCGCGCCCGGTGAGCTGGAAGCCGCCCAGACAGACCATGGCGAGGACGGCGACGCCCAGCGGTTCGGCCGGGGCCCTCTTCTCCACCACCCAGCTGCTGTAGAAGAAGCAGCCGCCGAGCAGCCCCCAGAAGGCGGCCGAGCCCAGGCGCTTGGAGTTGCTGCGGTCGACGGCCATCTGGGCGGCCATGGCGAGGAAGACGGCGCCGACGAGCCAGTAGAACCACTCCGCCTTGATCACTTGGCTTCCTCCGCGGTGCGGCTGCCCTCGGCAGCGGATCGGCCGCCCTGGGCGGCGAGTTCGTGGTCCAGTGAGCGGTCGAGGCGCAGCAGCCGGAAGCCGTGGATGAGGAACGCGCAGACGGCGGTGGGAATGGCCCACAGCGCCAGCTGGAGCGGCTCCAGATGGGTGTGGTAGGTGGTGTTGACGAATCCGGTGATCAGCAGGATCGAGCCGATGGCCAGGAAGCAGTCCTCGCCGAAGAACAGCCCGACGGTGTCCGCGCTGGCGGAGTACGAGCGGACGCGCTCGCGGATCCGGTCGGGCAGCGGGCCGTGGCGGCGCTCCGCGGCGCCCTCGGCCATCGGGGCCACCATGGGCCGCACGCTCTGGGCCGGGCCGCCGATGCTGGTGAGGCCGAGGGCGGCGGTGAGCTGGCGCAGCGCCAGATAGAGGGCGAGGAACCGGCCGGTGGTGAGCTTGCCGAGCCGTCCGATGAGGGTACGGGCCTGTTCCTGGAGGCCGTTGCGCTCCAGGAGACCGATCACCGGCAGGGTGATGACGAAGATCGTCACCGAGCGGCTGGAGGCGAAGCCGTTGCCGAAGGCCGCCAGGATCTCCTGGGGCGAGAGCTTGGCCAGCAGCCCGGTGACGATGCCGGCGACCCCCACCACCAGCAACGGGTTACGTCGTGTGGCGAATCCGAGGACCACCACGAGGACGCCAAGGAGAACGATCATGCGTCCCGCCTTCCGCGCACAAGGACCTCACAGGGGCGTGAGGAGGGTGCACCGGAGGCTAGGCGTTCGTTCAACGATCCGACAAGGGCCTGAAACGAACTTGTTCCTGCCTCGCCGGATCGTTTACCGCTGGGAAACCTCTATCGCCGGGACATCTTGCGCCCATAGGCGTCGGCCAACTGTCCCTGGGAATCGTCCAGATAGGAGGCCAGCAACCGCTCCGCCTCCACCGCGTCGCCACTCTGGAGCACCTCCAGGATCTGACGGTTGCGCACCAGGTAGGGGGCGTGGAAGCGGCGGGGGTCGGCCATGACATGGAAGACCAGCCGGAGCTCGGCCAGCACCGCGCGCATCAGCTCGTCCGCGCGGGGGCTTCCGGCGAGGGAGACGATCGCCTGATGGAAACGGATATTGGCGGTGGACAGGTCCTGCCAGGCCCGGTCCCGCGCGGCGCGCTCGCCCGCCAGGACCGCCGTCTCGACCGCCCGCACCTGGTAGGGCGGATCGCCCAGGCCGCGCACCGCCGCGCATTCGACGAGCCGGCGCACCCGGTAGATGTCATTGAGGTCGTCGACCGTGACGACGCGGACGAACACCCCGCGGTTCAGCTCGTGCACC
Source organism: Streptomyces malaysiensis subsp. malaysiensis (assembly GCF_040653035.1). Classification (NCBI taxonomy): domain Bacteria; kingdom Bacillati; phylum Actinomycetota; class Actinomycetes; order Kitasatosporales; family Streptomycetaceae; genus Streptomyces; species Streptomyces malaysiensis. The sequence continues at coordinate 168,960 of NZ_JBEZNG010000021.1, read as the reverse complement.
AGCAGCCGCTCATGGGTCAGCAGGCGGAACGCCTCCCGGAGGGTGTTGCGCGAGACGCCCAGCGCGCCGCCCACGCTGTCCTCGGACAGCCGGGTGCCGGGCGGGAAGAACCCCTCGGCGATGCGGTCGCGCAGGATGTCCGCGACGCGCTCCGCCGTGCTGGTGCGCCCCAGCAGCGCCCGGTCGGCCTCGAGTCCGGCGGCGAGATCGGAGGCCCGGGGGTACCCGGCCATCTCCCTCGCCTCGGCCGCCTCCGGCGTCTCCGCGGTCACCGCCGTCTCGTCCGACGTCTCGCCGGATGGGCGCTTTACACCTTTTGCCCCGTTCGCCACATCAGCCCCTGTTCGGTGTCTCGTTCGTCCCGTATAGCGAGAAGTCAAGCCCAGAAACCGTCACCGGACAACAGCCATCTTGTCGGATCGTTCAACGATCGCTTACCTTGATGTGCCACCCACAGCCCCTCCCGTATCCCCCACGCCCGAACGGACGGATATGACCGCATCCTTGGCGAACCTGTCCATCGATCTCAACGCCGACCTCGGCGAGGGGTTCGGCCGCTGGCGGCTCACCGACGACGAGGCCCTGCTGTCCATCGTCACCAGCGCCAATGTCGCCTGCGGGTTCCACGCCGGGGACCCCTCGACCATGCGCCGGGTATGCGAGCTGGCCGCCGAGCACGGGGTGCGCATCGGGGCCCAGGTCTCCTACCGGGACCTGGCCGGTTTCGGCCGCCGCAGCATGGACGTCCCGCCGCGGGAGCTGGCCGACGAGATCGCCTATCAGATCGGCGCGTTGGAGATCTTCGCCCGTGCCGCCGGGGCGCGGGTGCACTACGTCAAACCGCATGGGGCGCTCTACAACCGCAGCGTGCACGACGAGGCGCAGGCCGCCGCCGTGGTCAAGGGCGTCACCCTGGCCGCCGGCGGTCCGCTGCCGGTGCTGGGGCTGCCCGGTTCCCGGCTGCACGAGGCGGCCCGCGCGGCCGGGCTGCCGGTGGTCGCCGAGGCGTTCGCCGACCGCGCCTACACCGCCGCCGGGACGCTCGTACCGCGCGGCGAGCCCGGCGCCGTGGTCTCCGACCCCGACACGGTGGTCAAGCGCGCCCTCGGCTTCGCCCGCGACCACGCGGTGACCTCGATCGACGGACAGCGCGTCGAGGTGGACGTGCGCTCGCTGTGCGTTCACGGCGACACCCCCGGCGCCGCCGACCTCGCCCGCCGGGTACGGTCCGAGCTGACGACCGCGGGGGTGCGCGTGGCGGCATTCACATGACCATGCGGACCCTGCCCGTCGGCGAGCACGGGCTGCTCGTCGAGCTCGAAAGCGGCGAGGCCGCCGAGGCGCTCCACGCCGAGCTGCTGCGCCGCGCCGCCGCGCGGCTGCTGCCCGCCGTCCGCGAGATCGTGCCCGCCGCCCGCACCGTGTTCCTCGACGGACTCGCCGACCCCGGGCGGCTCGCCGCCGAGCTGCCAGGCTGGCGGATACCGCCCCTCGACCGCGGCGACAGCGAGATCGTCGAGGTGCCCGTGCGCTACGACGGGCCCGATCTGGCCGAGGTCGCGCGGCGGTGGGGGGTGCCGCCCGAGGAGGCCGTACGGATCCACTCGGACACCGAGTTCCGGGTGGCCTTCTGCGGCTTCGCGCCCGGTTTCGGCTATCTGACCGGGCTGCCCGAGCGGTTCCACATGCCGCGCCGGGCGACGCCCAGGACCCGGGTGCCGGTCGGTTCGGTGGGCCTCGCGGGCGCGTACACAGGCGTCTATCCGCGCGCCTCCCCCGGCGGCTGGCAGCTCATCGGCACCACGGACGCCGTGCTGTGGGACAGCGCACGGGAACCGGCGGCGCTCTTCACCCCCGGCACCCGCGTCCGCTTCATTCCGGTATGGGATACGGCGGACACACCACCGGACTCGACCACCCCGGAGCAGGCGGCATCGGAAGGGGCGGCCCCATGACCGACAGCGCCTTCGTCGTCGTACGGCCGGGAGCACTGACCACCGTCCAGGACCTGGGCCGCGGCGGCCATGCCCACCTCGGGGTGCCCCGCTCGGGCGCGCTCGACCAGCCCGCCCACCGGCTCGCCAACCGCCTGGTGGGCAACGCCGAAGGGGCCGCGACCCTGGAGACCACACTGACCGGCTGTGCGGTGCGGCTGCGCCGCGCGGCGACGGTCGCGGTCACCGGCGCGCCCTGCCCGGTCACGGTCGACGGCCGCCCCGCCGCATGGGGAGCGGCCGTACGGGTGCCGGCGGGCGCGCTTCTGGAGGCCGGGGCCGCCGCCCACGGAGTGCGCAGCTATATGGCGTTCGACGGCGGTGTCGAGGCCGAGCCGGTGCTCGGCAGCCGGGCCACCGATGTGCTCTCCGGGCTCGGTCCGGCGCCGCTCGTGGACGGCGCGGTGCTGCGGCTCGGGACGCCGCACGGGCCCGCGCCCGGTGTGGACGGGATCCCGCACCGGGGCGTGGCACCGGAGCTGGTGCTCCCCGTGGTGCTCGGCCCCCGCGACGACTGGTTCACCCCGGCGGGGCTGCGCACCCTGGCCACCGGGGACTTCCGTGTCTCGGCCGCGAGCAACCGGATCGGCCTGCGCACCGAGGGCCCCTCGCTGGAGCGGGCCCGGGACGGTGAGCTGGCCAGCGAGGGGATGGCGCTCGGCGCGCTCCAAGTGCCGCCGGACGGACGGCCGGTGCTCTTTCTCGCCGACCATCCGACGACCGGCGGCTACCCGGTGGTGGGCGTCGTGCCGGAGGCGTATCTGGCCGCCGCCGCGCAGGCCGTCCCCGGCACTCCGGTGCGGTTCACCCCGCTGGGCCGGGCCTCCTGGGGGCCGCCCGCGGGGCGGAACGCCACGGGCTGAGCGCTCCGCCGGAAGTGCCCTGCCTGCCGCCGATCATCCGCGGCACCGTCGTGGCCGATCGCCCACGCGGCGGACCCCGCATATCGACACAGCCGCGGCGGAGCCGCATATCGACACGGCCCCGCGCCCCTTCAGGGCGCCTTGCGAACCGCGGCCGGCGCTTCCGCCGATCCGCTCAGCGGGCACGCCGTGCGCCGGCCCGCTCCCCGCGCCGTGCCTTGCGCCGCAGCGCACGGCGCTCCTCCTCACCGGTGCCGCCCCAGACCCCGTGGGTCATCCCGCTCTCCAGCGCGTACTCCAGGCACTCCTGGATCACCGGGCAGCGGCGACAGACCTCCTTGGCCCGCGCCTCCTGCTTCTGCGCGGCGGGGCCCGCCACTCCCACCGGGAAGAACAGCTCCGGGTCCTCATACGTGCATTCGGCGTTCTGCCACCAGGCCATGGCTGCCCCTTCCCTGAACGGCGGTGCTGACGGTGCCCGCCGTCGGGCGTACGCGCATGGTTCGTGGGTGGACGCCCAGGAACCATGCGGGGGCGTCCGGGCGGGCTTTGACAAGGTTCGGGTTTCCGATCGCGGCGGCCGCAAACTGATCCGAACACGCCATGCCGCACACCGGACTTGTTCGATGGGGCCCCGGGGCGGTCTCGGCCCTTCCGAGAGACGTCCCTCCCGGGGGGTGTTCCCCTGCCCAGGCGTCCCGCCAGAGGTATCGATCCCAGAAGTGTCGATCCCGGAGGCGTCGATCCCAGAAGCGTCCCTCCCCCGGCCGTCAGTGCCGCAGATGGCCGGGCAGCCGGACGACGCTGCTGCCCGGTCGGCCGATCCACCGCGGCCCGCCGTCGACCGCGACCCCCGTGACCGCGGCGGCCATCGCCAGCGCCCGCGCCGTCCAGCCGGACGGATGCCCGCCGTCCCCGAAGCGGTACCGCCACGCCTCCTCCGGATCGCCCTGCCCCGGATCGAGCATGACCTCCTCGGAGGGGCACATAACCCCGTCGCGGGCTATGGAGGGGTGGATGAACGCGTCGGGGTGGTCGAAAACCGAGACGGCCACGGCGCCTATGGAGAGCGGCCCCAGCAGCCTCTCCTCATGGATGGCGATCCCGTCGAACTGCTGGAGCACCACACCCCCGGGCGCCGCGCCGACCAGCACTCGCCCTTCCTCCTCCAACAGGACGTCCGCGTAGTCGACTTCGCCGTCCTCCTCGGTGTCCCCGTCCCTGCCTCCGTCTCCGCCCTCGTCCTCGTCGATGGTCGCCACGATGTCTCCCCCCAACTCGGCCACGACCTCCGCCACGCTCCGCCCGGCCACGAACGCCACACAGCCCCAGTCGTGATACTCGCCGCCCTCCCCGCCCCCTCCGTCGAAGGCGGCGATCAGCTCATCGGCCGCCCGCTGCGCGGCCCGCTCCTCCGGGGCCGGCTCCCGCGCACCGGGCAGCCCGGCCACCAGGTCGGCCAGCGGTGTCCACCACGCCAGCTCCCCCGGGCACCGTCCGTCGGCCGTGCGCGGCCGCCAGGGGTCGGCCCCGGCCGAGATGAGCGCCGACGCCTTCTCCCGGTCCCAGTTGCGCACCGCGTGCCACAGCGGGGTGCGGTCCTCCGAGTCCGGCCGGTCCACCTCCCGCGCCACCGTGAGCAGTTCGGCCAGCACCTCGACGCTTCCCGCACAGGCCGCGGAGTGCAGCGGCGCCATATGGCCGCCGGGGGCACGGTCGGGATCGGCCCCCGCGGCGAGCGCGGCGCGCACGGCCCGCGGATCCGTCCAGTCGTGGATGTCCTGCCAGTCGGTCATGCGTCCAATCTGGCATCCGCCACCGACAATCCGTCCCCGCCCTCCTCCGCCGGGCCGTAACCGCCGCCGCCCGGTGTGTGGACGACCAGGACGTCCCCCACCCCGACGTCCGCCGTGTCACGGCCGTCCAGGAGGTGGAGCGAGCCGTCGGCGCGCTCGATCAGGTTCGCGCCCAGCGCGCCCGGTTCACCGCCCGCCATGCCGTACGGGGCCACCCGGCGGTGGCCGGTGAGGAGGGCGACGGTCATCGGCTCCAGGAAGCGGATGCGGCGGGTGACGCCGTGGCCGCCGCGCCAGCGGCCGCGGCCGCCGCTGTCCCGGCGGATCGCGAAGCTCTCCACCCGCACCGGGTAGCGCCACTCCAGCACCTCGGGGTCGGTCAGCCGGGAGTTGGTCATATGGGTCTGCACGGCGTCCGCGCCGTCGAAACCGGCTCCGGCGCCGGAGCCGCTGGCGACCGTCTCGTAGTACTGGACGCGGTCATTGCCGAAGGTGACGTTGTTCATCGTGCCGGAGCCCTCGGCCTGGACGCCCAGGGCCGCGTACAGGGCGCCCGTGACGGCCTGGGAGGTCTCGACGTTCCCGGCGACCGTGGCGGCCGGGAAGACGGGCGCCAGCATGGAGCCCTCGGGGATGCGGACCTCGAGGGGCTTCAGACAGCCGGAGTTGAGCGGGATGTCCTCGGCGACCAGCGTCCGGAAGACATACAGCACGGCCGCCATCACCACCGAGCTGGGCGCGTTGTCGTTGCCCGGTCGCTGGGACGAGGTGCCGGTGAAGTCCAGGACGGCGCCACGGGCCGCGCGGTCCACCGTAAGGGTCACATGGATGACCGCCCCGCCGTCGGTCTCGTAGCGGTACGAGCCGTCGCGGAGATCGGCCACGATACGGCGCACCGACTCCTCGGCGTTGTCCTGGACGTGGCCCATATAGGCGTGCACCACATCGAGTCCGAACTGCCCGATCATCCGGCGCAGTTCCTGGATGCCCTTCTCGTTGGCGGCGATCTGGGCGCGCAGATCGGCGAGGTTGGCGTCCGGGGCGCGGGACGGATACGGCCCGCCGGTCAGCAGCTCGCGGGTCTCCCGCTCACGCAGCGTCCCGTCCCGTACCAGCAGCCAGTTGTCGAAGAGGACGCCCTCCTCCTGGATGGTGCGGCTGAAGGCGGGCATGGAGCCGGGGGTGATGCCGCCGATCTCGGCGTGGTGGCCGCGCGAGGCCACGAGGAAGAGGAGTTGGTCCCCCGCCTCGTCGAAGACCGGGCTGACCACGGTGACATCCGGCAGATGGGTGCCGCCGTGGTACGGGTCGTTGATCGCGTACACATCGCCTGGCCGCATGGCGTCCCCATTGCGCCGCAGCACCTCCTTGATGGACTCGCCCATGGAGCCCAGATGGACCGGGATGTGGGGGGCGTTGGCGATGAGATTGCCCTCGGCGTCGAAGAGGGCGCAGGAGAAGTCGAGCCGCTCCTTGATGTTGACGGAGTGGGCGGTGTGCTCCAGGCGCACACCCATCTGCTCGGCGATGGCCATGAAGAGGCTGTTGAAGACCTCCAGCATGACGGGGTCCACCTCGGTGCCGACCGCGGTGGTGCTCGGCCGCGGCCTGACCCGGGTGAGCAGCAGATGGCCGCGTTCGCCCATGGCGGCCTGCCAGCCGGGGTCGACCACGGTGGTGGCGTCCTCCTCGGCGATGATCGCGGGCCCGGTGACCCGGTCCGCCGGGCGCATATGGCCGCGTTCGTACAGCGCCGTCCGCTGCCATCGCCCTTCCGAGAACATCCTTACGGTCGCCACGGGCGCCGGCTCGCCCTCCCTCGGCGGCGGTTCCACGGCATGGCCGCCGGTGGGCCCGGACGCGCCGACCGCCTCGACCGAGACCGCCTCCACGACCAGTGGCTTGTCCATGGTGAAGGCGTATTGGGCACGGTGCGCGCGGATGAAGTCCTCGGTCATCGCGGGGGCGGAGCCCAGCGGTACGGGAATGCTGGTGTCCGTTCCCGCGTACCGCAGATGGACCCGTGCGGCGGTGTCCAGGGTGTGCTCCGGGACGCCGTCCGCGAGCAGTTCGTCCCGGGTCTGGCCGGCCAGCCGCGCGCACAGCTCGCGCACGCGCGCCAGCGTCTCCTCGCCCAGCTCCGCCTCGACGGCCTGCTCACGCATGGCGGTGGCGTCGGCCACCCCGATGCCGTACGCGGAGAGCACCCCCGCGAGCGGCGGCACGATCACCGTGCCGATGCCGAGCGCGTCGGCGACGGCGCACGCGTGCTGGCCGCCCGCGCCGCCGAAGCTGGTGAGCGCGTAGCGGGTGACATCACGGCCGCGCTGCACGGAGATCTTCTTGACCGCGTTGGCCATGTTGAGCACGGCGATGTCCAGGAAGCCCGCCGCGACCTCCTCCGGTCCGCGCCGGTCGCCGGTGGCCTGCGCGATCTCCTCGGCGAGGGCGGCGAAGCGCTCCCGGACCGCCGCCGCGTCCAGCGGCTGGTCGGCGTGCGGGCCGAAGACCGCCGGGAAGTGGTCGGGCTGGATCCGGCCGAGCATCACATTGGCGTCGGTCACGGTCAGCGGGCCACCGCGCCGGTAGCAGGCGGGGCCGGGGACGGCACCGGCCGAGTCCGGCCCCACGCGGTAGCGTCGGCCGTCGAAGTGGAGCACCGAACCGCCGCCCGCCGCCACGGTGTGGATGTTCATCATCGGGGCACGCATCCGCACCCCCGCCACCTCGGTGCCGAAGACCCGCTCCAACTCGCCCGCGTAGTGCGAGACATCGGTCGAGGTGCCGCCCATGTCGAAGCCGATGACACGGTCGTGTCCGGCCTCGCCGGAGGAGCGCGCCATGCCCACCACGCCGCCCGCCGGTCCGGACAGCACCGCGTCCTTGCCCCGGAAGTGCGCGGCCTCCCGCAGCCCTCCGTTGGACTGCATGAACATCAGCCGGATACCGGGCAGTTCGGCGGCCACGTCCTCCACATAGCGGCGCAGGATGGGTGAGAGATACGCGTCGACCACGGTGGTGTCGCCGCGGGAGACCAGTTTCATCAGCGGGCTGACCTCGTGGGAGCAGCTCACCTGCGGGAAGCCGAGGGCGCGGGCCACCGCGGCGACCGCCTGTTCGTGCGCGGCGTGCCGGTAGCCGTGCAGGAGGACGACGGCAGCGCTGCGGAAGCCGTCGCGGTGAGCGGCGCGCAGCGCCTCGGCGGCGGCGTCGAGGTCCAGGGGGCGGACGACCTCGCCATGGGCGTCCACCCGCTCGGGGATCTCCACCACCCGGTCGTACAGCGCCTCGGGGAGCAGGATCCGGCGGTCGAAGAGGCGGGGGCGGTTCTGGTACGCGATGCGCAGCGCGTCCCGGAACCCCTCGGTGACGACGAGGACGGTCGGCTCGCCCGTGCGCTCCAGCAGGGCGTTGGTGGCCACCGTGGTGCCCATCTTGACGACGCCGATCCGTTCGGCCGGGACAGGTTCGCCGGGGCCGAGCCCCAGCGTCTGCCGGATCCCGGCGACTGCGGCGTCCCTATAGCGCTCGGGATGGTGGGACAGCAGCTTGCGGGTGACCAGACGGCGATCAGGACGCTTGCCGACGACGTCCGTAAAGGTTCCGCCCCGGTCGATCCAGAATTCCCAGCGACCCGTCACCCCGCCATTGTCGCAGCGGGCGGCGGTGTGTCCGCGATGAGCGGATCGGCGGTCGGGTGAGGCGGGGGCGCGGCGGGCGCGGCCTGCCGGGTGCGCGGGGCGGCGGGCGCGGGCCTCCGGGCGAGCGGATCGGCGGCCGAGGGGGTGGGGGTGGAGGTGGGAGTGGAGGTAGGGGGCAGCGGATCGGCGGCCGGATGAGGGAGCAGGGCGGGGGCCGGGCCGCGGGTCACCGCGGTGAGCGCGGCGAACGTCGCCCGCCGGTCCCGGTCCTCCAGCAGATGTCCGGTGCCCCGGAGGCGGTGGCTCCACTCCAGTGCCGCCAGCGCGACCAGGCCGGGCAGGAGGTCGGTGCAGCGGTCCGCTATCCAGCGGGTGCCGCGGGTCGCCATCCACCACGCGGAGGCGGTGCGCGAGGGGGCGCGGCCGTCGAGCTCCAGGGACGGCGGGGCGCCGGTGGCGATCGACCGGGCGCGCAGAGCGCTGTGGAACTCCCTGGCCAGCAGCCGGTGCCCCAGCTCGCTCGGATGCAGCCGGTCCACGCTCCACGCCCGCCGGTCGGCGACCCAGGCGTGGTCGCCCAGCTCCACATGGACCGCCTCGTAACGCTGGGACAACGCGTGCACCACGGTGTTCACCGCGCGCATCCGGCGCCCCAGCGGGCGCGCCAGCGCGGCCGGGAGCCCCAGCATCCGCCCGGGGTCGGGCAGGCAGGCGGTGAGCACCACGGTGCCGTCGGCGCGCAGCGCGGCGATCGTGCGGTCGAGGGCCTCGGCGACCCGGTGGATGTCGAACGAGTCGCGCAGCGTGTCGTTCCCGCCGACCACGACCGACGCCAGATGCGGACGGGCGCGACGGGCGGCGGTCAGCTGTTCGTCGGCGACATCGGCGGCCAGCGCCCCGCTGCGGGACACATTGACGAACTCCACGGGCTCCTCGGGGTGCGGCCCGCACGCGGCCGCCAGCAGCGCGGCCCAGCCGCGCCAGCCGCCGGGCACCGGGTCGCCGAGCCCCTCGGTGAGCGAGTCGCCCAGGGCGGCGAACCGCAGCCTGCGCGGCTCCGCGCCCTCGCCCGTGCCGGGTGCCGTGCCCGGTGTCGTGCCCAGCGCCGTGGTGTGTGTCCGGGACGCCTGGTGCGGGGCGACCGTGGATTCCTGCCCCGCACCCTCCGTCCGCGTAAGAACCGCCTCCGTATGAGACGGCTCCGTGCCGGGCGGCTCCGTATGAGACGGCACCGTGCCAAGCGACTCCGCACGAGACCGCTCCGTACCAAGCGACTCCGCACGAGACCGCTCCGTACCAGCCCGGTCCCCCGTATGAGCGCCGGCTGCGCTCACCGCACACCGCCGACTGCCCGGTGCGCGGAGACCGACGCGGCGGCCGGGACCCGGCCGCCGTCGGCGCACCGGACGCCCTCGGTGGACGCGTCATGGGCGGTCAGGAAGGAGGCGACCGCCGTGGGCCAGCCATAGCGCTCGGCCCGTGCCCGCGCCGCGGCCCGGCGGAGGGACTCCGAGCGGGCGAGGACGCGCTCGACGGCGTCCGCGAAGGCCGGTCCGTTGTCCGCGGCGGTCTCGCCCGCGGGCCCGACGATGTCCGGCAGCGCGGAGAGTGCACTGACGACGACGGGCGAACCGCAGGCCAGCGCCTCCAGCGCCGCGAGGCCGAAGGTCTCCGCCGGGCCCGGCGCCAGCACGACATCGGCGCTCGCCTGGACGGCGGCGAGCCCCGCCCGCTCCGCCACATGGCCCAGGAAGACTGCCGGCAGCCCCTCGGCGTGGGCGCGAGCCTCCAGGCGCGGCCGGAGCGGCCCGTCCCCGGCGACCACGAGCGCCGCGGAGACGCCCCGCCGCCGCAGCTCGGCGAGCGCGTCGAGCGCCCGCCCCGGCCGCTTCTCGGGCGCGAGCCGCGAGCACATGGCGAGGAGCACGGCCGCCTCGCCACGGTGGTGGTCGCGCAGCGCGGCGTCGTAGTGGGAGGGGTGGAAGTGGCCGAGATCCACGCCCAGCGGGGCGCGTACGACATTCCGCGCACCGATCCGGACAAACTCGCGCGCCGCCCATTCGGTGGTGCAGACGATCCGCGAATACGCCCGCGCGGTACGGAGGTTGAGCCGGTCCGCGGCTCCCCGGGCGAACCCGTCCGGCGCACCCCAGGCGCGCAGCACGGCGTCCGCGCTCTCGTGGGAGACCATCACGGCGGGGACGCGGGCGCGCCGCGCCCACTCCCCCGTCCAGCGGAGGGTGGTGCGGTCCGACACCTCGAGCCGGTCCGGCGCGAGGCCGTCGAGCAGCCGGGTCAGCCGCCGCCGGTCGGTCAGGACGCGGTAGCCGCCGGTGCCGGGGATGGTCGGCCCGGGCAGCGTGATCACCCGCCCCTGCCGGGTCTGCTCGTCCGAGACCCGCTCGCCCGGCACCACCAGCACGGCCTCGTGCCCGGCCGCCTGGTAACCGGCCCCGAGCTCGCGCAGCGCGGTACGGAGGCCGCCGGAGGCGGGGGTGACGAAGTTGGCCAGCCGGACGATGCGCAGCCCCTTGTCGTCGCTCATGCTGTGCTCTCCTCCCACGGCGCTCATGCCGTGCCCCTTCCCGTAGTGATTCCGCCCGCGCGACGCGGAAGCGCGCGCATCATTCCCCACCGCGGCCCGGCGACCGCGCACGCGGCGCTCATACCGAGCCCCTTCCATTCGCTTCTCCCGCCCACGCGGCACAGCGGCACACGCATCAACCCCAACCGCGGCCCGGCGGCCGCGCGTGCGGCGCTCATGCGGCGACCGCCGTGCGGGCCGCCAGCACCTCGGTGTAGTGGTCGATCAGCTGGTCGCCGATCGCCTCCCAGGTGCGGCCCTCGACCGCCTCGCGGCCCGCGTGCCCCATGGCCGCGCGCAGCTTCGCGTCGGCCGCGAGCAGCGATACGGCGTCGGTCACCTCGGTCGCGTCCCCGGGCGGCACCAGCAGCCCGGTACGCCCGTGGTCGACGAGGTCGAGCGGGCCGCCCGCCGCGGGCGCGATCACCGGGACGCCGCTGGCCTGGGCCTCCTGCACGGTCTGGCAGAAGGTCTCCTGGGGTCCGGTGTGGGCGAAGACGTCCAGCGAGGCGAAGATGCGGGCCAGGTCGTTGCCGGTGCGGCGGCCGAGGAAGCGGGCCGTCGGCATGGCCGTCCGCAGCGCGGGGTCGCTCGGCCCGTCCCCGACCACGACCACCTGGACACCGGGGAGCTTGCTCAGCGGCGCGAGCAGCTCGACGTTCTTCTCCGGGGCGAGGCGGCCGATGTATCCGACGATCAGCTCACCGCCGGGGGCCAGGGAGCGGCGTAGCTCCGGGTCGCGGCGCGAGGGGTGGAAGCGCTCGGTGTCGACCCCGCGCGGCCACAGCCGGATCCGCGGCACGCCGTGCTCGTCGAGGTCGCGGGCGGCGGCGGTGGAGGGCGCGAGGGTGCGGTCGGCGGCGGTGTGCACGGCGCGGATGCGCCGCCAGGCCGCGTTCTCGCCCGCGCCGAGATAGGTGCGCGCGTAAGAGCCGAGGTCGGTCTGGTAGACGGCCACCGCGGGTATTCGGAGCCGGAGCGCGGCGGTCATCCCGCGCGCGCCCAGCACGAAGGGGCTGGCGAGGTGGATGACGTCGCTGTGGTGGGAGGTGATCGAGGCCGCGAGCTTCCGGCTGGGCAGCGCGACCCGCACCTGCGGATAGCCGGGCAGGGGCAGGGACGGGATCCGCACGACCGGGTACGGATGCGACCGGTCGAGCTCCCCTTGGCTCTCGGGTGGCCCGCCGGCCGCGGCGGGCGGTGGGCCTCCGGGGGGACCCGCCGGTGCGATGACCAAGGGGTGATGACCGCGCCGGTAGAGATGATCGGCGGTCTGAAGCGTGCAGTGAGCGACGCCGTTGATGTCGGGTGGGAAGGATTCAGTCACGATGGCGACACGCATACCGGTGTTGTCGGCGTACGAAGGGTGGCCCCGGCATCGTGCACGTTGCGCCCCGTAGAACGTCCCATGAGCGTTGGCCCTCACGCTCCCCGGGCCCTGCTCCGGCCCCCGGTGAGACCATCGCAAACCCGTATGTACCAGCCGATACGGCGGCCGGTCACTCGGCGTGAAACTGCCGCTCCGGGAATGCCCTGTTCAGGGCCGAGCGCAAATACGGAGGGTGATGACCCTTTCACCCTTGCCGGGGAAGACGCGCCCGCCGCCCCCGAGGTTGCCTGCCCCGGCGCGATGCCGCGCCCCGGGGCGGACGGCGGAATCGGAAGCCGGGGACAGAGGCCCGCCAGGGGCAGTAGCCGGGCGGCAGAAGCCTGGCGGGATCAGAAGCCCGGCGCCTCGGGCTCGAAACGGCTGCGGACCGCCGTCTGGACCTCGGCCTCCTCCGCAGGGTCGGCGGCCAGCCGGCGGAGTTGTTCGACCACGCGGGCGTCGGCGGTGGCGGCGTGGTGGGCGGCGAGTTCGCGGGTGCTCTCCTCACAGTCCCAGAGGCATTCGACCGCGAAGCCCGCCGCGAAGGACGGATCGGTGGCGGCCAGCGCGCGGGCGGCGCGGCCGCGGAGGTGGGAGGAGGCGGTCTCCCGATAGATATGGCGCAGTACGGGCGCGGCGCAGGAGATCGTGAGGCGCCCGGCGCCGTCGACCAGCGTCCACAGGGTCTGGGCGTCCGGGCCCTCGGCCCGGACCGTGCGGCGGAGTGCGGCGAGCACGAGCGGGGTGTCGTACTGACCGCCGCGGCAGGAGAGCATCGCGGCCGCCGCGTCGCCGAGGGCGTCGGGGCGGTGGGCCCAGACCCGGGCCCGGTCGAGGGCGGCGATACTGCGCATGCGTTCGAATGCGGAGAGGGCCGCCTGGGAGACCAGCTCCGAGGCGTCCGGCTCGGTCACGGCGGCCTCGATCAGGTCGAGCACCTCGGGGTCGCCGGTCTCCGCGAGGTGGCGCAGCGCCGCGGCGCGGGCGGCGTCGGGGGCCGACGCGGCGGCGGCGAGGAGCTCGGGCCGGTCCTCGGGGCCCGCGACGGCGGCCAGACAGCGGGCCGCCGCGTCGGGGCGGCGGGCGTCCGGCTTCAGATCGTGCTCCCGCTGGGCCCACAGCAGGATGTCGTGGACGCTCCAGCCGGGGCGCGGCCCCGAGGGCCGCAGCTGGCGCTGCCACCGGTCGAAGGCGCCCTGCTCGGCCGCCGCGCGCACCCGCGGCCCGTGGTGCGGATCGTCGGCCCACAGCCGCCAGGGCCGGGGTTCATAGGCACCACGCACGACGGCGGCCAGTTCGGCGTCGCCGTCGGAGGTCTCGGGGAAGCGGACGAGGATCGCGGGGGCGAGGCCGCGCAGCCCGGTGTCGTCGTCGCGCAGAGCCAGCTCGTCCAGGGCCCACTCCCAATTGCTGCCGGCCGCGGCGTAGCGGCGCAGCAGCCGCAGGGCGTCCGCCCTGCCGTAGGCGGCGAGGTGGCCCAGGACGGACAGGGCGAGCCCGGTGCGCGCCTCGTCCTCGTCGACCAGGTCGTCGGGGTGGAACAGATGCTGTTCGATCTCGTCGAGTCCGGCGTCGAGGTCCAGACAGAGCCTGGCGTAGTAGAGCGAGCGGTTCTCGACCTGCCAGTCACGGCGGGGGTCGCGCAGCACACACTGGTGCAGTGCCGCGAGCGCCTCGGCCCGCGGCGCGGCGAGGGCGTGCAGGGTCCCGTCGCCGCGGCCTCGCTGGAGGAGGCCGAGCAGGGTGCCGCTGGGCGCTATGTCTGGATCGAACATGAGGTCAGCATCCGGTGCGGGAGGTTCGCTGGCAACGGGATTTCCGTCGATCGGCATTCTTGCCGATGTCCTGGCGCCGTATGCCTGATGAACGGCGTGAGACTGCGGGACTCCCGAGCGCCGCAGCCTACCCGGAATCGCGCCCTCCGCCGATTCCGGCCAGACGCAGCCCTGGAAGGCCATCGGCATATGCCGCAAGCACCACCGGATCGGGTATTGCCAAACCGCTTACGGGATGTCGCACCCTGTGCAAGAGTCGTTACCGGTCCCTCCCTCAAGACCCGGCCGCGCCGCGCCCGTATCGGAGAACGTCATGCCGTCCCCCCGCTCCGCGGACCATCCCGCCGTATCGCCTCCCCAGCGTGACACGGTGGACGCCCTCATCTCACAGACCCAGCGGCTCCGCGGCGGCCTCGACGCCGTCCGCCGCGACACCGTAGCGGACCTGAGTGGTACGGACGACGCGCAGCTGCGCTGGCAGCGCGCGGTGTGCGAGCTCGCCGTCCATCAGCTGGACGATCTGGGCCGGCATCTGGACCAGCTGCGCGAGGGACTGGCCGCCGATCCCCCCGAGACGGACGCCGAGACCGCGGCGGAGGCGGCCGCTGCGGTGACGGCCGCGGCCGGATGCGCGGCCGACGGCCGGGGCTCGTCGCCGAGCCGGGTCGGCAGTGCGGAGTGGAACCTCCTCACCGACGAGGTGACCTGGTCCGACGAGCTCTGCCGGATCTTCGGCCGGCACCCCGGGGACGGCGGGCTCACCCTCGACGAGCTGCCCTCCTGGGTCTTCTCCGAGGACCAGCCGATCCTGACCGCGATGGTCACGGACTGTCTGGTGGACGGAAAGCCGATCGACGGGGAGTTCCGCGTCGTGTGTGTGGACGGCGCGGTGCGCACCGTCCATATGGCGGGCGAGCCGGTGCTCGACAGCGACGGCAGCACCGCCGCCATGTGGGCCGTGCTCCGGGATGTGAGCGAGCTGCGCCGCGGCGAGCGGGCGGTGCGCGAAAGCCGGGACACCCTGCGCCACCAGCGGCGGATCGCGCGGACCGAGCGCCGGCTCGCGGTGGAGGTGCAGGAGGCCGTGCTGCCGCCGTGGCGCGGCTCCCTCCGGCTTCCGGCCCGCGACGGCTTTCCGGGCGCCGAACCACCGGATGACGGCGCCGCCCTCGACCTCGCCGCCCACTACCTGCCCTCCGAGTCCAGCGCCCGGATCGGCGGCGACTGGTACGACGCGCTGGAACTGCCGGACGGCCGGACCCTGCTGAGCGTCGGCGGCCTCACCGGCCATGGAGTGACCGCGACCTGCGGTATGGCCATGCTGCTCGGCGCGGTGCGCGGCATGGCGGTGGCCGGGATCGAGCCGGGCCCGCTGATGGGTCGGCTCAACCAACTGCTCGCCGTCTCCTCCCAGCCCGCGCTGGTCGGCGCCGTCTGCGGACAGTACGACCCGGACACCCGCACCCTGCTCTGGGCACAGGCCGGACACCCCGCCCCGCTGCTCTTCCGCGACGGGACGGGGCGCCCGCTGCGCTCTCCCGACGGCGTGCTGCTGGGCGCCACGACGGGCGCCGCGTACGCCCAGGCCGAGGAGCGGCTGGAGCCGGGCGATCTGCTGGTGCTGCACACCGGGCGGCTCGCCCGGGACGCCGAGGGCGCCACCGAGCGGCTGCTCGCGCTCGCGCCACGGCTGACCGCCGCCCATGGCGCCCAGGAGTGCGTACGGACCGTGGCCGAGGCGTTCGGCGACGAGCCGCGTGCGAACGACGCCTGTGTGCTGATCGCCAGGGTCACCGCCGCCCGCGCATGACGCGGCTTCCCGCGTCGGCATGACGCGGTGCTCGCCCCCTCGTAAGCGGTGCCCGACCTCGTAAGGCGTCGCACCGCGTAAGGCGTGACCCCCGTAAGGCGTCGACTCCCCGTAAGACGTTGCCCCGCGTAAAGCCCTTCGTACGGCCCCTCCGGCCCTTCGTCATGCCCCTCGTAAGGCAAGCTCCTCGTAGCGCGAGCAAGCTCCTCGTAAGCCCCGCAACGCGTGGCCCGGACGCTAGACGGCCGCGCTCCTGGCGATGGAGCCGGATCCTTTCAGCCCCACGCCGCCCTTTCCCGCGCCTCCCTTCGGCAGTGCCCGCTGGATCTCCTCCCGCAGCTCCCGGACGGCCGGTGAGGTGCCGTACCGCGCGGTGAGCCGGTACATCTCGCGCAGCCGGTCCCAGGTGCGGTGCGAGGAGTTCTGCTCGATCGTCAGCAGGGCCGTCCGGGCGTAGCGCTCGGCCTGCTCGGGGTCGTCGCCGATGAAACAGGCCGAGGCGATGGAGATGTGGTCGAAGATCTGGGACCGCTGGCGCCCGCCCTCCCGCATCCGCAGCGCCTTCTTCGCATGGTTCAGGGCGATCCCGGCCGCCGCCGGCTCGTGCTCGGCGAGGGTGCGGTAGACCAGCCCCTGCATCCCGTGCAGATCAGCCTCGTTGAACAGCTGCATCCAGCTGGGCGCCGGTCCGTGGTCCCCGTCGGAGACGAACAGCTCCTCCGCCTCGCCCAGGGCGCGCCGCGCCGCCTGGCCGTGGCCCTTGGACGCCTGCGCCCATGCCTCGATGGTGCGGAACATGGCCCGGGTGCACGGCAGCGCCTGCTCGCCCGCACCGGACGTGGCCAGCTTCATCAGATCCAGCGCGTCGTCCGGGCGGCCCAGGTGCACCATCTGCCGGGCGGCCCGGGAGAGCGCCTCGCCCGCCCGGGGCCGGTCGTCGCCCTCGCGGGCCGCGTGCGCGGCGATGACGAAGTACTTCTGGGCGGTCGGCTCCAGACCGACGTCATGGGACATCCAGCCGGCGAGCACCGCCAGATTGGCCGCCACCCCCCACAGTCGGCGCTGAAGGTGCTCGGGGTGGCGGTAGGCGAGCATGCCGCCCACCTCGTTGAGCTGGCCGACCACGGCCTTGCGCTGGAGCCCGCCGCCGCGGGCCGCGTCCCAGGCGCGGAAGACCTCGACCGATCCCTCCAGGGCGTCGATCTCCTGGGAGCCCACGGGGGCGGCCTCATAGCGGTCGAAGCCCACGGGCTCGACGGACAGGGGGTTGTCGGTACGGGGCGCGTCGGTGGCGAGGGTGGGGTCGGAGAGCAGAAAGTCGCTCATGGCACCGGTGATGGCGGATCCTGCGGCGAGCGCGGCGCCCGCACCCACCAAGCCGCGTCGGTTGAACATAAGGTCCATTCCCGTGAATTCGGTGAGGACCGCGGCGGTGGACTCGGGCGGCCAGAACAGCCCGTCGCCGGACTGCCCCTTTCCCGCGCGCCCCCCGCGTCCGAACCCGAGATCCTCGATGGTCACGACTCGACCGAGGCGCTCGGTGAACAGGGCCGCCAGCACCTTGGGCACGGGATCGCGCGGCGTCTCGCCGGTGTCGATCCAACGCCGCACCCGCGAGGTGTCGGTCGCCAGCTGCGGATGGCCCATGGCCGCCGCCTTCCGGTTCACGAGTCTCGCGAGTTCCCCCTTGGACCATCCGGCGAGGCCGAACAGGTCCGCAAGACGGGTGTTGGGTTCCCTCGTCACGTCAAGCCCCCAGGTTCCTCGGCTGACTTGACAGTAACGGCCCCGTCACGAGCGGTGCGACTATTCGCCAGGGTTCGCCAGGGTCCGCCAGATGGTGTGCCACCCGCACACGGGTGTGATGTAGGAGCGCGTTACCCGGCCCGGTGGCGGCTCGCGCTGGATCGGCCGCATTCCCCAGGGTGCGGCCCCGCCCCGGGGCCGGGTGCGTACGCAATTCGTCGGCACACGAAGGGATCTGTATCGCCCATGTACGCAGCATCGTCCTCCGTGTCCGCCCCGCCCCGGCCGTACCGGCGGCAGCTGCCCGGCACTGGGCCGTACCTCGATCCCGCCCCCGGCGGCCGGACCCGGCGGACCGCCGCCCTCGGCCCCGTGCCGCCCCGCGGGAGACTCGATTTGTCCGGTCCACAGGGTGCGCAGCTGCGCACCGCGATCACCTCGGTCCATCGCATCTGTCCGGAGTTCAACCCGGTGCAGGTGCTGCGGCGCAGCGGCCGGTCCGTGCTTCTGATCGGCGCGACCGGGCGCAGCACCGCGGTGGCCAAGTGCCTGCTGGACCACTCCCCCGCGTGGGCCGAGCGGTTCCGCCGGGAAATAGCGATGTACCGGGCGTTCGTCCGCCAGCGCCCGCCGGTGCGGGTGCCTAGGCTGATCGCCGCCGACCCGGACAACTGCGCGCTGGTCATCGAGCGGATGCCCGGGCGGATCGCGGCCGCGCAGCGCCACCCCACCGAACCTCCGCCGCGCGCCGATCTGGGGGCGGTGCTGGGCGCGATCCGCCGGGTCAACCAGTGGCGCCCGCCCGCCGGTCTGTTCGACGCCCCCATCGACTACGCCGTCCGGCTGACCCGCTATCACGAGCTCGGGCTGCTCACCGACCGGGACATGGGCGATCTACAGAAGCTGCTGCGCGGCGTCTCACAGACCTGTGGGCGGCAGACCCCGGCCCAGTTCTCCCATGGCGACGCCCTGTTGAACAATGTCCTGCTCTCCCCCGCGGGCCCGGTGCTCCTCGACTGGGACCACGCGGGCTGGTATCTGCCCGGCTATGACCTGGCCACGCTGTGGACGGTGCTCGGCGACGCCCCCGTGACCCGGCGCCAGATCAGCCAGCTGGCGCAGGCCGCGGGCCCGGCCACGCGGGATTCCTTCCTGGTGAATCTGATGCTGGTGCTGACGCGGGAGATCCGCCAGTACGAGACCGCGGTGCAGCGCACCATGCACGACCCCGCCCCGGTGGTGCCGGGCGCGGTTCCGGCCGGTGAGGAGCAGCGGCTGCTGCTGCGCCGGCTGCATGACGACTGCGCGCTGGCCCGGCGCGCGGTGCGGGCGGCGGTCGGCACCCGCTGAGCGGAGGCGGAGTGGCGTCCGGGCGCGTCACCGGTCTGGACCGGTGACGCGCCGCAGGCGGGCCGACATCCGAACGTCCGTCCGGGTGACGGCGATTGACGCCACGCCTGGCAGCGCATATCTCTAAGTGGCTCGGCTCGCCCCGGCCCGCTTGAGGAGGCTGCAATGCCAGAATCCGCACAGGACAGCGCCCACGACGCGAACAGAGATCCGTCCGGTCCCACCCGGCGAACCACACTGCGGACCGCGGGAGCCGCGGCGTCCGCGGCGCTTCTGTTCCCGTTGGTCGCGGCGACACCCGCGGCCCATGCCGACCAGTCACGGGCCGAGGGGGCCGAGGGTCCTCCGGCCGACGGCGGCGCATTGCAGCGTGCCTTCGCGGCCGCGGCCGCCGAGTACGGCGTTCCGCTGAGCGTGCTCCTGGGCGTCTCGTATCTCCTGTCGCGCTGGGACGGCCACCGCGGTGCGCCGAGCGTCACCGGCGGCTATGGCCCCATGCATCTCACCGACGCCCACACCGCCCTGCTCGGCGCCCCGCACCACAGCCAGGGCACCGAGGACGCGCGCGGCGATCTCGCCCGGCCCCTGCGGGTCCCCAAGGCCACCGTTCCCGAGCCCCGGCGGCTGCCCGCGCGGCTGCGCACCCTCGGCCGGGCCGCGGAGCTCACCGGGCTGTCCGCGGAGGCGCTGCGCGGCGATGAGAGCGCCAATGTGCGCGGTGGCGCGGCCCTGCTGGCCGCCGCCCAGAAGCGGCTGGGGCTGCCGCGGAGCGAGGACCCCGCCGACTGGTACGCGGCGGTGGCGGCCTACTCGGGCGCCGATGACGCCACGGCCGCGGGCGTCTTCGCCGACGAGGTGTACTCGGTGATCCGCGGCGGTGCCTCGCGGACGACCGCCGACGGCGAGCGGGTCTCCCTCGACGCGGCGCCCGCTGTCGCGCCGGACACCCGGCAGCTGCGGACGCTCGGTCTGGCCTCCCCCGCCCGGGATCCGCGGGTCGAGGCCCCCAAGGACGTGTCCTGCGAGTGGCTCCCGGCACCCTACGAGGAGTTCGGGGACAACGACTACGGCAACCACGACCTGGGCGAGCGCCCCTCCTCGCAGTCCATCGACTACATCGTCATCCATGACACCGAGGGCTCCTGGGACACCACCCTCAAGCTGGTCCAGGACCCCACCTATGTGTCCTGGCAGTACACCCTGCGCTCCTCCGACGGCCATATCGCCCAGCATGTGCCGCTGAAGGACGTCGCCTGGCACGCGGGCAACTGGTACGTCAACGCCAAGTCCATCGGCCTGGAGCACGAGGGTTTCCTCACCGCCCCGGACGCCTGGTACACGGAGGCGATGTACCGCTCCTCGGCGCGGCTGGTGCGCTATCTCGCCAAGCGGTTCGGCATTCCGCTGGACCGCCAGCACATCCTGGGTCATGACAACGTGCCGGGCACCACCACCGGCACCATCCCGGGCATGCACACCGACCCGGGCCCCTACTGGGACTGGGCGCACTACTTCACCCTGCTCGGCGCGCCCTTCCAACGCACCGCGGGCTCCTCCGGCGGCCTGGTCACCATCCGCCCCGACTACGACACCAACCGGCCCGTCTACACCGACTGCGAGACGGCGGGCCAGGCATGCGCCCCGCACGGCTCGGCCGCGGTGCGGCTGCACACCGCGCCGAGCGCGGACGCCCCGCTGGTCAAGGACATCGGGCTGCGCCCGGACGGCTCCGACTCGACGACCGGTGTCAATGACACCGGGGCCCGTGCCACCACCGGGCAGCAGTTCGCGGTCGCGGGGCACGAGGGCGACTGGACGGCGATCTGGTACCTCGGCCAACGCGCCTGGTTCCAGAACCCCAAGCGGCGGCCGACGGCCGTGAGCGCCAAGGGACTTGTGGTGACGCCCAAGGGCGGGGCGGCGGAGGTCGCGGTGTACGGCCGCGCCTATCCGGAGAAGGAGGCGTATCCGGCGGGCGTGCCGGTGCAGGCGGTCTCGCCGCTGCCGTACAAGCTGCTCGCCGGGCAGTCCTATCCGCTGGGGCTGCGGACGCGGGGCGAGTATCTGTGGGCGACCACCTTCGATCCGGCCGGTCACAAGGTGGTGCGCGGCCAGGATGTGTACTACCAGATCCAGTTCGGGCACCGGGTGGCGTTCGTCCGGGCCGCCGATGTGACGGTCCGGCGCTCCGGGAAGTGAGACTGATGGGTCAGTGGGCCTGATGGATCGATGGGCCTGATGGGCCGTCAATCCGCCGTGGAAGAGCGGTAGAAGAGGGGCCGTGGGCGCGGCCGTACCGGCCTCGTGCCGTACCGGGCGTCTCACGGCCCTTCGCGGCGGCCCCTCAGCGCTGCTGGAACATCTCCGCGGGCAGCGGCTTGAGCAGCCGGTACAGATCGTCGGTGATCGGCCGGTCCCAGCTGGCGATGGTGACGAGCACACCGTCGCTGCGATCGAACTGGGCACAGGAGATCCGGCCCTCGGAGAGCTTGATCCGGCGGACGATGAGGAGGTTGTCCTCATGCATGACCGGGCTGTCCTCGGTGTCCACCACCTGGACCGGCTCATCGTTCCCGAGCGCCGCCAGCAGCTGGGTCACCTCGAACGGCGGCTGCCCCTCGGCCACCTCCCTGGCCGGGGACCCCTCGGGCAGATTGCCGATGATCATGGCCGGGCCGCGCCCGCCGAACAGGTCGTAGCGCAGGAAGACGCCCTGGCAGGTGCCGTCGGGGGCGGGCAGCAGCCCCGCCCCGAGATCGCCGGGCCAGTCTCCCGGGTCCATGGCGAGGACATCGAAGTCCGGCCCGGTGGGCGTGGCGGCGCTGCGGCGGCGGAGGAAGGACATGCGGACATGGTACGTGGCCGAGCGCCCGTTCCCGTGCCGGGTGGCGGACGGGCCGCAGCCCTCATTCGGGGTCGGGCACAGGGCGCTGGGGAAGGCCGACGGTGGGCGTGATGAGCCGCTTCGCCAGCCCGGCCCGGTCGGTGCCGACCTTACGGTAGACATCGGAGAGCAGCCGGGCGACCTCGCGCTCCTCGAGCCCGGTCGTCTCGCTGATCCGGGCGTCCGGCCAGCCCTCGGCGGCCCGCTCGGCGATGGCCTGCTCCTGCGAGGTCAGCGGGCTGGTGTGATCCACCCGCAGCTGCATCGGGCGCAGCCCGGCCGCGGACAGCTCGTCGCGGGCCCGGGCGGCGAGGGCGTCGGCCCCGCAGCGCACCGCTCCCTCCAGACCGCGGTAGAGCCGGTCGCCGGCCTCCTGGGGCAGGCCGATGCGGCGCAGCGCGGCGCCGTGGTCGACCAGCGCCAGGGCCAGGTCGTACGCGGCCGGTGAGCGCATCAGATGGCTGACGGCCTCGGCCAGCAGCTTGATCCGGTCCGGCCCCTGGGTCACGGTGGCCGCGGTGTGCAGCGCCTTGCCGATCGCGGAGTGGGCGCCGAACTGGCGGGCGCGGCGCACCGCGTCGTCGGCGACCTCGGCGGCCTGCCGGGGATCGGTGAGCGCGAGGGCCTGGGCGAGGTGGAGCTGCCAGGGGCACCAGGCGGGGTTGCGCATACCGCGTCCGTCCATGCGGCGGCCGACCTCGGTGAGCCGGTTCCGGGCCTCGCGGTGCAGATTGGCGGCGAGCAGCAGCTCACCGCGGACCGCCGGCACATCGGGGCAGAGCGTGGCCTGCGGAAGGGTCTCGCCACGGTGCCCGGCCGCGAACTCCTGCGCCTCCTGGATCCGGCCCCGGCAGATCAGCGTTCCGATGAGGGTGCCGACCGCGGTCCAGTGGGCGGGTGTCGAGGAGCCCACCAGATCGGCGATCCGCATCCCCTCACGGGCCAGCTCCTCCGCCTCGCCGAGGGCGCCGCGGCGCAGTCGGGCATAGCCGAGGAGGGTGAAGCCGAACGCCAGGTGGGAGCCTCGCCAGCCCTTGCGCTCGCATTCGGCGATGCCCTTGTTGAACAGCTCCTCGGCGCGTCCGGGCTGGTCGCAGTGGAGGAAGACCAGGGCGACCAGGATGGGCACCTCGAAGCCCCAGTCGTCATCGGTCCAGCTGAGGCCGTCGCCGAGGGCCTCCTCCGCGTAGTGCAGCGCGGTGGCGACGGGCTCTCCGCGCGTCATCGCGTCCCAGGCGCGCAGCCCCATCAGATAGCGCTCGGCCATGCCGCGGCCGGTGAGGTGCTCCGCGAGCCGGGTGAGCCGCCGGGAGCGGGCGGGCGACTCCTTCTCATCGGCACGGAACATGTTCCACATCAGCTGCTCGGTCTGCATCCGCAGCCGGGTGCGGGCGCTGGTGGCGCGTCCGACCTCGTCGGCGAAGACCTGGGCGGCCTCCTCCATACGGCCGCTGTGGCCGTACGCCTGGGCGAGCCGGTAGGTGATCGCCTCGCGCAGTTCGGGGCCGAGCGCGGGCTCCCCGAGGGCGGCCCGCAGATGGTTGACGGTGACATCGGGCTCGGTGAGCTGGGCGGCGCAGCCCAGCTCGTACAGCACGGCGGCGCGCTCCTCCAGGGCGGGCGGTTCGCGCACGGCCCGGGCCAGACAGCGGCGCCCGGCGTCGGGTGCCCCGGCGCGCAGATACTCCCGGGCGGCCTCCCGCAGATGGTGCACCACCCATGGGTCGCCCTCGGGGTGCATCTCCAGCAGATGCCGGCCGGCCGCCGCGGAACCCAGGCCCGCGCCGAGCACCACGGTGGCGGCCTGGCCGTGCATGGCCACTCTCATGGCGCCGGGGATCGCCTGGTAGACGGCGGTGGCGATGAGCGGGTGGAGGTACTCCAGGGGCTGGGTGCCGTTTCCGGAGCGCGGCGGGGCCAGGATCCGCGCGTCGACGAGCCGCGCCACCTTTTCGGCGGCCTCGGACTCGCTGAGCCCGGCGACGTTCGCGGTGAGCGCCGGGGTGGCCTCGATGCCGAGGACGGCGACGGCCCAGGCGAGGCGGACGGCGGCGGTGCCGAGGCGGGTCAGCCGGTCGTTGAGCCCGCTGTCCCTGGCCGAGGAGACCAGTTCGCGCAGTGCGGGCAGGTTCTCCGACTGCGGTTTCAGCCCGCGGTCGCGGATCTTGGCGGTGAGCTCGGTGATCTCCCAGGGGTTGCCGCCGGTCATCGCCCAGCACTCACGGCAGAACGCCTCGTCGGCGTGGTCCCCGAGGACCTCCCGGACGATTCTGCCGACGCCGCCCGGGGTGAGCGGGGCCAGTACGTGGGGCCGTGCTCCCTGGCGCTCGACCAGGGCTCGTATCGTGGCGACGTCGGCGGTCAGGTCCTCGGGGCGGTAGCCGACGGCGAGCAGCAGGGGCAGATCGGCGGTGCGCGAGGCGAACCGGGTCAGCCAGTCCAGCGATTCGGGGTCGGCCCAGTGGACATCGTCGAGGATCATGACGACCGGGGCGTGCTCCACGGTGAAGCGGGTCACCAGCCAGTCGAGGCCGTCGCGGACGCCCTGTGGATCGGGTGCGCCGCCACTGCCGGAGACCACCAGGCCGACCGCGGGCGCCACGATGTCGTACCAGCCGCCGAGGATGCGGCGGTGCTCGTCCTCGCCGGTCGCCGCGAGCACCGGCTGGAAGAGCTGGCGCACCACGTGGAAGGCCGCGCCCTGTTCGTGCTCGCCGCCACGGGCGCGGAGCACGGTGCAGCCGCGGGCGACGGCCCGCCGGCGTGCCTCGCCGAGCAGTGCGGTCTTGCCGACGCCGCCGGGCCCCTCGAAGGCGATCACTCCGCCGCCGCGGATCTCGTCCCGGTCGGCGGGTTCCGCTCCGCACAGTTCGGTCAGCGCACCGTCCACCGCGCGCAGCTCCCGCTCCCGTTCCAGCAGTGTCCGGTGCGTCCGGTTCTGTTGGCTCATGTACTCCGCCACGTTGCTTCCCCTCCGGCAGGTGACGCCGAGCGTAGCGTGAATGGCACGCTCCGTAGCTCCCGTATGGAGAGATTTCCGTCCGCTCTTGCCACTGGCATGCGCCAATTCACCGCCTCCTCTATCGATGCCACGTTCCGCACGCGAGGATGACCGGATTCAGCGGGTTGGCCAGTTGCCGTGTACGCCTGTGGTATATGCGGGCTCGGGCCGCCCGGACGACGAAGGGGGCGGAGACGACTCATGCACACGCACGCTTCGCGACCACACGCCCGGCAGTCGGCACTGCCACGACGGGCGGCCCTGTTCGACTTCCCGGCCTCCGCCGACCTCAGCCCGGACACCGGGGCGGCGAGGCAGCACACCATCCAATGGCTGTCACGGTTCAGGGTCTTCGAGAACCACGCGTCCGTCGAGGAGTACGACGCGCTCCGCTTCGACGTACTGACGGGACTGTTCTATCCCCGGGCGACCGGCGCCGATCTGAACCTCGGCAGCGACCTCGTGGGCTGGTACTTCGTCTTCGACGACCAGTTCGACGGGGAACTGGGCTGCCGCCCGGAGGAGGTGGCACGGCTGGTGGCGGACGTCATCCGGATCACCGAGGAGGACACGGCACCCGGCGGGACGGGCGGCGGCGAAGGGCCGCTCCTGGAGAGCTTCCGCGATCTGTGGCACCGGATCAACTCCGGGCGGCCGCGGGTGTGGCGGGACCGCTTCCGCCACCACTGGCTGGAGTATCTGCACTCCTACCACCGCGAGGCCCTGGAGCGGACCGGTGCCCCGCTCGCGGACGGCGGCGGGGACGCGCCGCGCTCGGTGGAGGACGTGCTGGCCCTGCGGCGCCACTCGATCGGCGTACAGCCGTGTCTGGACCTGAACGAGCCGTTCGGCGGCTACACCCTGCCGTCCGCGCTGCACGGCGGCTTCCCGCTGGCCCGGATGCGGGAGGCCACGGACGATGTGGTGGTCTTCACCAATGACATCGCCTCCCTGGACAAGGAACTGGCCGTCGGCGACGTCCACAACAGCGTCATCGTCCAGTGGAAGCTCGCGGGCGGTGGAGTGGAGGACGCGGTACGCCATATCGCCGGCCTCGCCAACGCCCGCTACGGCTGGTTCGAGGAGACCGCGGCCAGGCTGCCGGAGCTGCTGGCCGAGGCGGGGGCGGATCCCGGCACCCATCGCGCGGTGGGGCGCTATGTGGACGGCATGCGGCATGTGATGACGGGCAATCTGGGCTGGTCACTGCGGACGGCCCGGTACGACGAGCGGGGCACCGAGGCGGTCAGCGGGGGACGGGAGCGGCCGTGGGCCCGGCTGACCGGCGCGGAGGACCTGATCCGCGCGGGAAGGGGAGCGCCGCCGCCACCGCCCGGCAGCGGCCCGGACACCCGTCAGCCGATGCCCTCGGAGCCCTCTCAGCTCGCGTAGAGCTGCTCGATCTGCGCGGCGCAGACCTTGTAGACCGCGTCGCGCCGCAGCTTGAGCGAGGGCGTCAACAGCCCGTCCGCCACGGTGAATTCCTTCGGGAGGATACGGAAGGCCCTGATCGACTCCGCCCTGGACACCGAGCGGTTCGCCGCCGAGACCGCCTGCTGGATCTCCTCGTGCAACGCCTTGTTGGCCGCCGCGTGCTCCCGGCCGACGGGCAGCCGCGCGCCGACCGCCTGGTGCCAGCGCCTCAGCATCTCGGCGTCCAGGGTGATCAGCGCCCCGACGTAGGGGCGGTTGTCGCCCACCAGGACGCACTGCGAGATCAGTGGATGCGCCCGCAGCCGCTCCTCCAGCGGCTGCGGCGAGACGCTCTTGCCGCCGCTGGTGATGATGATGTCCTTCTTACGGCCGGTGATGGTCAAATAGCCGTCGCCGTCGAGGAATCCGATGTCTCCGGTGCGCAGCCAGCCGTCGCGCAGCGCTGCCCCGGTGGCCGCCGGCTCGTCCACATAGCCCGCGAAGACGGTGCCGCCGCGCACCCACACCTCGCCGTCCGGCGCGATGCGCACCGCCGTGCCCGGCATCGGGCGGCCCACCGTGCCCTGCCGGGGGCGGCCGGGCGGCTGTGCGGTGATCGCCGCCGTCGTCTCGGTGAGGCCGTAGCCGTTGTAGACGGTGATCCCGGCTCCCGCGAACGCCAGCCCCAGCTCCCGGCTGAACGGGGAGCCGCCGGTGACCGCGTAGCGCACCCGGCCGCCCAGGACGGCTCTGATGCGCCGGTAGACCATGTGGTCGAAGACGGCGTGCGCGGCTCTGAGGCCGGGGCCCGGTCCCTTCCCGGCGCCCTGTGCCTGCTTCTCCAGCGCCGTGGCGTAGCGCACCGCCGTGTCCATGGCCTTCTCGAAGACCCCGCGCTTGCCATCGTCCTGGGCGGAGTTCCGCGCGGCCCCGAGGATCCGCTCGAAGATGTAGGGCACCGCGAAGACACAGGTCGGGCGGAAGGACTGGAGGGACGGCAGCAGGGTCGACGGGGAGAGCTCGGGCTCGTGTCCCATGAGGATGCCGCCCCGTACGCAGAGCACCTGGACCATCAGTCCGTAGATGTGGGCCAGCGGGAGGAAGGCGAGGATGGCGGGCTGCACCCCGGGCTCGGCGAACAGCCCGTTCCAGCCCGCGAAGAGGGTGTCGCATTCGGCGGCGAGATTGGCATGGGTGATCATGCACCCGAGGGGCTGTCCGGTGGTGCCCGAGGTGTAGCAGATGACCGCCGTGGAGCGCGGTTCCACGAGCCAGCGCCGCTCGACGACCAGTTCGTCGTGGACGCCGGTGCCGCGCTGCCACAGCTCCGTCACGCACCCCTGGTCCATCTGCCAGATGGAGCGCAGCCCGGGAAGGGCGTCGCAGACGGCGCCGACCGTCATGGCGTCGTCCTCGCCCTCGACCACCACGGCCACGGCCCGCGTCTGGGCCAGGATCCAGCGCACCTGTTCCGGCGAGGAGGTGGGGTAGACGGTCACCACCTGGGCGCCGACGGACCACAGGGCATAGCTGAACAGCGTCCACTCGTACCGCGTCCGTGCCATCAGGGCCACCCGGTCCCCGAACCGCACACCCTCGGCCAGCAGGCCCTTCGCCAGCGCCAGAACCTCGTCCCGGAAGGCCGCGGCGGTCACCGGAGTCCACCGGCCGGGTTCGGTGGCGTGGCGCCGGGCGAACTGGATCCGGTCCGGTTCGCGGTCCGCCAGCTCGTACACCGAGTCCGCCAGTCCGCCCGCGCGCAGAGTTTCCACCATGCGAGGGAGACTGAATTCGCGCACGACACCCCCTGTTTTCAGCCGAGTTGCCGCCCCGTACAACGGGGAGGTGGGAGGGAAAACTACCTCTCGAGGCGAGGGCTGCATAGAGCGCGGACGATCCTGTTCCCCATCGCGGAGACCCGTCGCGACCTGCCGCTGTCACCGTGAGTCACGCTCACGTTTCGGCAGAAGGCATGGAGGTTTCGTGACCCTGCCGCGAAGCCATGGGAAGACGGATCTCGTGGCCGCGCCCGGCGATGTGTGGCTCCACCGCGCTCTGCCGCGCTCCGATTCTGGCCGATAACGCACTCATCGCCATGGGTCAGGCACCGCGGGGTCGCCGACGGGCCTTTTTGACGGCGCGACATGCCATGAGTGAGGGGCGATATGCCACGGATGGGGGACGACATGCCACGGGGCGGGCTGTCCGGTCCGGCCGGACCCGCCCGCCCCCGGTGGAGCCCCGGTTCAGGTGAGGTCGAACTCGCCCTCACGCGCGCCCAGGACGAAGGCGCGCCACTCACCCGGGGTGAAGATCAGCGCCGGGTCTTCGGGACGGCGGCCGTGGCGCATCGCGATGAATCCCTCGACAAAGGCGATCTCCACATCGCCCACGCCCTGGCTGCTCGACCGCCATTGGGCGCCCGAGAGGTCGAGTTCGGGCTTCTCCCCGCTTCCTGTCAGTGGCTGTTCGGTGGTGGTGGTATCGGCCACGTCGGCTCATCCTCCCGGATCGTCGTCCGCGCCCCACCCTAGCGATCGCGGCCGGTGCCGCACAGGCCACGAAAGGAGGAGTGAGCAGGAGACTCAGCTCTCCGGCGGAGTGTCCGCGACCACCCACATCGAGAAGAACTGCGAGCCGCCGCCATAGGCGTGACCGAGCGCCTTACGGGCGCCGTCGACCTGGTGTTCGCCCGCCCGCCCGCGCACCTGGAGCGCGGCCTCGGCGAACCGCAGCATTCCGGACGCCCCGATCGGGTTGGTGGACAGCACCCCGCCGGACGGGTTGACCGGGAGCTCGCCGTCGATCTCGGTCACCCCCGACTCGGTGAGCTTCCAGCCCGCCCCCTCGTCCGCGAAGCCCAGGTTCTCCAGCCACATCGGTTCGTACCAGCTGAAGGGCACATACATCTCCACCGCGTCGATCTCCCGGCGCGGGTCGGTGATCCCGGCCTGGCGGTAGACATCGGCAGCGCAGTCCCGGCCGGCCCGCGGCGAGACGAAGTCCTTCCCCGCGAAGAGCGTCGGCTCGCTGCGCATGGCGCCGCCATGCATCCAGGCGGGCGGATACGGCGCGCGGTCGGCGCCGGCGCGGTCGGTGAGCACCATGGCGCAGGCGCCGTCCGAGGAGGGGCAGGTCTCGGAGTAGCGGATGGGGTCCCACAGCATCGGGGAGGACCGCACCTGTTCCAGGGTCAGATCGTGCTCGTGGAGGTGGGCGTAGGGGTTGCGCAGGGCGTTGCGGCGGTCCTTGTAGGCCACGAGCGCGCCGATACCGGGGGGCGCGCCGGTGCGCCGCATATACGCCCGTACGTGTGGTGCGAAGAAGCCGCCCGCCCCGGCCAGCAGCGGCTGCTGGAAGGGGATGGGCAGGGAAAGCCCCCACATGGCGTTCGACTCCGACTGCTTCTCGAAGGCGAGGGTGAGGACGGTCCGGTGGACCCGGGCGGCGATCAGCCCCGAGGCCACCAGCGCGGTGGAGCCGCCGACCGAGCCTGCGGTGTGCACGCGCAGCATCGGCTTGCCGACGGCGCCGAGCGCGTCGGCGAGGTACAGCTCGGGCATCATGACGCCCTCGAAGAAGTCGGGGGCCTTGCCGATCACGACGGCGTCGATGTCCGCCCAGCCCAGCTGGGCGTCGTCCAGGGCCCGTACGGCTGCCTCCCGGACCAGCCCGGCGATGGAGACGTCCCGGCGTGCGGCGGTGTGCTTGGTCTGGCCGATCCCGACGACGGCCACCGGCTCCTTCGTCACGTGTCATCCCCTTCCAGGACGGCCACCAGGTTCTGCTGGAGACAAGGGCCCGAGGTGGCATGGGCGAGGGCCCGGTCCGCGGCGCCGCGGTGGATGGCGGCGGCGGCCTCGCCGAGGCGGATCAGCCCGGCGGCCATCAGGGGGTTGGCGGCCAGCGCCCCGCCGGACGGATTGACCCGTACGCCCTCCCCCAGCCGCAGCTCACGGCGGAGGATCAGCTCCTGTGAGGTGAACGGGGCGTGCAGCTCGGCCAGGTCCAGGGGGGCCTCGAAGGCGCCCGCGCGCTCGGCGGCGAGCCGGGTGGACGGGGAGCGGGTGAGGTCCCGTACGCCGAGGCTGTGGGCCTCCGTCCGGTGATCGATACCGCGGATCCAGGCGGGGCGGCGGCAGAGCCGGCGCGCGGTGTCCCCGGCGGCGAGCACGACGGCGGCCGCGCCGTCGCCGACCGGCGGGCAGTCGTGGCGGCGCAGCGGCCGCACCACATACGGGTCCTCCAGGAGGGCCTCGGGCGGCGGTGAACCGGTCAGCTGGGCATGCGGGTTGCCCTCGGCCGCGGTCCGGCTGCGCGCCGCGACCCCGGCCAGTGCCCGCTCGTCGGCACCGGTGTCCTCCGCGTCCAGCAGCGCCTGGGCCTGGAGGGCGGCCAGGGAGACCGAGTCCGGCCACAGGGGCGCCACGTAGTACGGGTCGAGCTGGCGGGTGAGGACCTCGCGCGGATCGCCGGGTGAGGACTTGCCGTAGGAGTAGACGAGCGCGGTCTCCGCCTCGCCGGTCAGCAGCCTCGTCCATGCCTCGTACAGCGCCCAGGCGCCGTCCATCTCCACATGGGACTCCGAGATGGGCGGCCAGGCGCCGACGCCGTCGAGGGTCATGGTGAAGGAGAAGGCGCGGCCCGCCAGATAGTCGCAGGAGCCGGAGCAGGTGAAGTCGATCTCGCCGGCCCGGAGTCCGACGGCGTCGAGCACCTGGTGGAGGACGGGCATCAACATCTCGACCTCGGAGATCTCCGCGGTGTCGCGCCGGTGGTCGCTCTGGCCGAAGGCGACGATGGCAACCTCTCGCATCTACAACAGCTCCTTGTAGGTGTCGTAGTCGGCGTCGGGTTCGCCGGTGGGGCGGTAGTGGTCGGGGTAGCGGCCGTCCTCGCTCCATACGGGCTCCACGCGCAGCCCCATCCGCACCTCGTCGTAGGGGATGTCGCCGATGCGTGCGTGGAGGGCCAGATCGGCGCCGTCCAGGGCGATGTGGGCGTAGACGTACGGCACTTCGATATCGAGGTTGCGGGCCTTGATGTTGACGATGCAGAAGGTGGTGACCGTGCCGCGGGGGCCGACCTCCACCTGTTCGTCGGTGGCCACACCGCAGGTGGGGCAGGCGCCCCGGGGCGGGACGTACACCTTGCGGCAGGACGGGCAGCGCTCCCCGTAGATGGTGCGGCCGGCGAGGGCCTTCAGATAGCGCGACTGGGCGCGGCCGGGCGCGTAGGTGTAGTCGAGGCGGGCGGGGGCCACGATGCCGTCGACGAGGTCGGTGAACTCGCCCCTGTGCGGCACGGCTCGGCCGCCCGCGTTGCCGTCGTACGGCTCGAAGCAGGCGATGTCGGTGATGGCGCCGACGCGCTCCCCGGCCCAGCGGATCCGCACCCGCATACCGGTGCGCACCGCGTCGGGGCCGGGCGCGTCGAGGGCGTGGAGGAGTGCGGTGTCCGCGCCGTCCAGCCGCACCAGCACCCAGGCGAAGGGGGTGGGCAGGGGCTGGCCGCGGCGCGGGGAGGGGTTCCAGGCCCAGGTGGTGACGGTGCCGGTGGGGGCGACTTCGACGAGGTCGGACAGTTCGTCGGCGGTGACCGGGTCGTATTCGACGGGCGGCATCAGCACCCGGCCGTCGGTGGTGCGCACGCCGAGCACGGTGCGTTCGCGCAGCCCGGTGAGGAAGGCGCTCTGCACCGGGCCGAGGGAGCGGGTGAACGGGAACTCGACGACCAGAGGCGCCTGGAGCGCCTCGGGCGAGGGAGCCGGGGTCATGGGGGTGCGTCTCCTTCCGCGCGGCCGCCGGGTGGGGGCGCCGGCCTGAGGTGGTGGGGGATCACGCCCGGCGGTAGACCGGCGGCCGTTTCTCCGCGAAGGCTTTCGAGCCCTCCTTGGCGTCGGCGGTGTCGAAGATGGGCCAGCCGCGTTCGAGTTCTGACTTCAGGCCGTCGGTCTCGGTCATCTCGGCGGTCTCGTAGACGGACGCCTTGACCGCCTCGACGGCGAGCGGGCCGTTGGCGTTGATCAGCTCCGCGATCTCCAGTGCCTTCTCCAGCGCCGTGCCGTCCGGGACGACATGGCCGATGAGCCCGATCCGCGCCGCCTCCTCGGCCGGGTAGGGGCGCCCCGTCAGCAGCATCTCCAGGGCGTGGGTGCGGGGCAGCTGGCGGGTCAGCCGTACGGTGGAGCCGCCGATGGGGAACAGCCCGCGCCGGACCTCGAAGAGCCCGAAGGTGGCGCCGCGGCCCGCGACCCGGATATCGGTGCCCTGGAGGATCTCGGTGCCGCCCGCGACGCAGGGGCCCTCGACGGCGGCGATGACCGGCTTGCGCGGCCGGTGGTGGCGGAGCATCGCCTTCCAGTGCAGATCGGGGTCGGCCGCGAGGCGGTCGCGGACATGCTCGCCGGCCATCCGGCCGCCGCCCGCGAGCGCCTTGAGGTCCATTCCGGCGCAGAAGGCCCCACCGGCGCCCGTGAGCACCACGGAGCGCACGGTGTCGTCCTCGTCGGCCTCGGTCCAGCCGTCGTACAGCCCGACCAGCATCGGCAGCGAGAGCGCGTTCCTGGCCTCGGGCCGGTTCAAGGTGAGCACCAGAGTCGCGCCGACGCGCTCGACGATGAGGTGTTCGGTCCCGCTTGTCACGACGTCCTCCCGTCTCGAGACCTAGAACAGGTTGCAGCAGCCGCAGGCCGACTTCAAGAGAAATCTGATGCTCAGTCAGATTTCTTGTTCCGTGGGCCTTCCCACCTCATCCCGGCGCGGCTCTAATGAGCGCCGAGCCGCCGGATCGAGGGGTCAGGAGGAGCCGTGGAGTACAACCTTGCCGACCTGTTCGAGTCGATCGTCGACACGGTGCCCGACAGAGAGGCGCTGGTGTACATCGACCACCCCGGCACCGGGGCCGAGCGGCGTCTGAGCTACGCCCAGCTCGACGCGGCCGCCAACCGGCTCGCCCACCATCTCGGCGACAGCGGGATCGCCCCGGGCGAGCACGTCGGACTGCATCTGTGCAACGGCGTCGAGTACCTCCAGACCGCGCTGGCCTGTCTGAAGATCCGGGCGGTGCCGGTGAACGTCAACTACCGCTACGTCGAAGATGAGTTGGTCTACCTCTACCGCGACGCGGACCTGGCCGCGCTGGTCTACGACGCCGAGTTCGGCGAGCGGGTGGCCGCCGCGCTGCCCCACACCGGCACCCTGCGCCATCTGGTGCGGGTCGGCACCGGGCACGGCCCCCGTGCGTCCGTGGCGTTCGGCGACGCCGAGGCGTCCGGGTCGCCCGAGCGCGGCTTCCCGGCGCGCTCCGCCGACGACCGCTTCATCATCTACACCGGCGGCACCACCGGTATGCCCAAGGGCGTGGTGTGGCGGCAGGAGGACCTGTTCTTCTCGGGGCTCGGCGGTGGCGCCCCGACCGGCCGGCCGGTCGGGCGCCCGGAGGAGCTGGCCGAGCGGGTGGCCGCGGGCGGCGAGGGGCTGGCCTTCTTCCCCACCCCGCCGCTGATGCACGGCACCTCCACCCTTACGGCCTTCATCGCGTTCAACTTCGGTCAGAAGGTGGTGCTGCACCGAAAGTTCATGCCCGAGGAGGTGCTGCGGACCATCGAGAAGGAGAAGGTCACCGCCGCCTCGCTGGTCGGCGACGCGATGCTGCGGCCCCTGGTGGACGCCCTGACCGGACCCCTCGAAGGCACCGATCTCTCCTCGCTGCTCAGCGTCAGCAGCTCGGGCGCGATCCTGTCGGAGACCGTACGCGCCCAGTTCGCCGAGCTCGCCCCGCACACCCTGCTGCTCAACAACTTCGGCTCCTCGGAGTCCGGTTTCAACGGCACGGCCACCGCCGACTCCGGTCCCGAGAAGGGCTTCCGGCTGCGCGTCAACGCCCGTACGACGGTGGTGGACCCGGCGACCCTCACCCCGGTGGCGCCCGGTGAGCCCGGCCGGATCGCCCAGCGCGGCCATGTGCCGCTCGGCTACTACAACGATCCGAAGAAGACCGCCGAGACGTTCTTCGAGGCGGACGGGGAGCGCTGGGTGCTGCTCGGCGACATGGCGACCGTGGACGAGGAGGGTGTGATCACCGTCCTCGGGCGCGGTTCGCAGTGCATCAACACCGGGGGCGAGAAGGTCTACCCGGAGGAGGTCGAGCAGGCACTGAAGGCCCATCCGGAGGTGTACGACGCGCTGGTGGCGGGCGTCCCCGACACCCGATGGGGCCATCGCGTGGCGGCCGTCGTCCAGCCCCGGACCCCGGCGTCCGGGCTCACCGCCGACGCGGTCCGCGACCACTGCCGTGAGCGGCTCGCGGGCTACAAGATCCCTCGTACGGTCGTCTTCACCGACCACATCCAGCGCTCCCCCAGCGGCAAGGCCGACTACCGCTGGGCGCGGGCGGTCGCACAGGGGACGGACGGGGAGACCCCGCACCAGGACCGGGACGCCCCGCACCCCGGCTGACCCGCCGCGCCGACTCAGCAGATCGGCGGAAGTCGGCTGCGGTTCGGTGGCGCCCCGAAGGGGCGCGGGGCTGTGTCGATGTGCGGCTCCGCCGCGTGGGCGCGACCAGCCACGACGGCGCCGCGGACGATCGACGGCAGGTCAGGGCACTTCCAGCGGAGCGCTTAGGCTGACCAGGTGACTCTTCCTGCCGCGGCGGTGCCCCTTCCCCCTGTGACCCTGGCCGACGGGATCACCATGCGAACCGCCGTCGAGGACGACGCCGAGGCGCTCGCGGACGCGTACACGCGCAACCGTGAGCATCTGCGCCCCTCCAGCCCGCGGCGGGACGAGAGCTTCTTCACCGCCGACGGCCAGGCCGCCCGGCTGCGGGACCAGCTGGAGCAGTGGGAGTCCGGCCGGATGGTGCCCTGGGTGCTGACCGGCGGCGAGCGGATCCTGGGCACGGTCACGCTGTCGCATATCGTCCTCGGGCCCTGGCGCAACGGCCATCTCGGCTACTGGATCGACGCCGGGCACCTCGGGCGCGGGCTGGCCTCCCTGGCCGTCCGGTCCGTGTGCCGGGTGGCCGACGAGCACCTCGGACTGCACCGGATCGAGGCCAGCACGCTGGTGGAGAACGTCCCATCCCAAGGCGTTCTGCTCCGCTGCGGATTCACCCGGATCGGCATGGCGCCGGACTATCTGCACATCGCCGGCGCCTGGCGGGACCATCTGCTCTTCCAGCGCGTCCTCCACGACCGCCCCGCGGCCTGACCCGCCCCTTTCACGGCTTGACGGCGCTCAGCGCTCGCACACCGACGGCAGCGAGCGGCCGAGCGCCACCGTGTGCAGCACGTCCAGGTGGCGCCCGTGGACCACGGCGACCGTCCCGGCCGTGAGCCGCCCCACGCAGGAGGGGCCCTCGCGCACGGCCGCCGAGTCCGCGATGGCGCGTACGAGTTCGCCGTTGATCCGGTTGATCTCCAGCCGGATCCGCCCGAGGTCGGGGCGTTCGGTGGGCGCCTGTGAGGGGTCGGCGTCCCAGCGGTGGTAGAGGCCGCGCTGGACGACCTTGCTGGCCTCGATCTGGTCGCGGAAGATCCTCGTCGTCGCCGCGGGGTCGGCGCCCAGCTCCTCGGCCTGCCGCGCCACCGCGTCCAGCACCTCCCGCTCCCGCGCCGGATCGTCGATCGGGCTGTCCGTGCCCCACTTCGCGGCGGCGACCTCGTCGGCCACCAGCACCCGCTGCGCGGCCAGTTCGACCAGCGGCCGCAGAGTGCCGTGGGCACGGGCCGGACCGGCCGGACCTGCCGGTGCGGCGACGGCGGCGGTGGCCCCGGTGGCCAGCACGGCGGTGGCGAGTGCGGCGATCAGCGCATGGCGCGGGGACAGATGCGGTCGCATGGGCGGGGATTCCTCTCTCGGCGGTACGGGCGGGCCCGTCTCGGTGTTGCGGGCGGGCCCGTAAGGTCGTCCGGGCGGCCCGGTGGGCTCTGGAACGATAGGTCGCCGCACCGCGAGCACGCCACGGGGCCGGTCCCGCGGGAAGCGGAACCGGCCCCGGGCGCGATGGCCGGATCAGGATGGCGCTCGACGTGCCCAGCGCGACCGCGTCACATGGGCGAACGCACCCTCACTGCCGGGTCTGGCCCGCGTCCTTCCAGTACGGCTCGCGCAGCCGCCGCTTGTAGAGCTTGCCGTTGGGGTCGCGTGGCATCTCCGCTATGAACTCCACCGACTTGGGGCATTTGTAACCGGCCAGCCGGGTGGCGCAGTGGTCGAGGATCTCCGAGGCCAGACCGGGGCCCGGCGCATGCCCCTCGGCGGGTTCCACGACCGCGATGACCTGCTCGCCCCAGTCCGCGTGAGGGATCCCGAAGGCGGCGGCGTCGGCGACGGCCGGGTGGGTGAGCAGCGCCGACTCGATCTCGGCGGGGTAGATGTTGACCCCGCCCGAGATGATCAGGTCGATCTTGCGGTCGCGGAGGTAGAGATAGCCGTCCTCGTCCAGGAGGCCGAGGTCGCCGACGGTGAAGAAGTCGCCGATGCGGCTCTTCTCGGTCTTGCTCTTGTCCTTGTGGTACGCGAAACCCCCGGTGCTCATCTTCATGTAGACGGTGCCGAGTTCACCGGCCGGGAGCCGGGTGCCCTCGTCGTCGAAGATGGCGATCTCGCTGATGGGCCAGGGGCGGCCGACGGTCCCGGGCTTCTTCAGCCAGCCCTCGGCGGTGGCGAAGGTGCCGCCGCCCTCGCTGGCCGCGTAGTACTCCTCGATACAGCCGCCCCACCAGTCGATCATCGCGCGCTTGATGTGGTCGGGGCAGGGCGCGGCACCGTGGATGGCATGACGCATCGACGAGACGTCATAGGACCGCTTGACCTCGTCGGGGAGGGCGAGCAGCCGGTGGAACTGGGTCGGCACCATATGGGTGTGCGTACAGCGGTAGGTGTCGATGAGGCGCAGCATCTCCTGGGGCGTCCACTTGTCCATGAGCACCAGGGGATGGCCGATGTGCAGCGAGGAGCTCGCGAACTGAAGTACGGCGGTGTGGTAGAGCGGTGAGCACACCAGATGGACGTGGTCGGGCTCCTCGGCACGCGGGGTGATGCCGAAGAACCGCAGAAAGCCGCCGAGGTGGCTCACCTCGGGGAGCTTTCCGGTCAGCGCCCGGCGGATTCCGCGCGGACGGCCCGTGGTGCCGGAGGTGTAGTTCATCACCCAGCCCAGCTCGCGGTCGGCGGGCGGCTCCTCCGGCCGCCCCTCGATGAGCTCGGCGTACGGGCGGAAGCCGTCGATCGCGCCGACCGCGTAGCGGTGGGTCGCGGGCAGCCCCGCCTCGTCGGCGGCCGCGGCCGCCTGATCGCCGAAACGCTCGTGGGCGATCAGCACCTTGGCGCCGGAGTCGGAGACGATCCAGGCGATCTCGGGGCCGACCAGATGGTGGTTGACCGGCACCAGATAGAGCCCGGCCTGGGTGGCGGCGAGCGCGGCGACGAAGAACTCCACCCCGTTGGGCAGCACGATCGCCAGGGCGTCGCCACGGCGCAGCCCGGCGGCGCGCAGCCCGGCGACGAGCCGGTTGCACGCGCTGTGCAGCCGCCCGGCGGTCCACTCCGCACCGTCCGGGGCGATGAGCACGGTGCGGTCGGGCTCGAGCGCGGCCTGGGCCCAGAAGCCGTTGGGTGTAGGGGACATGGCGGTCCGGTCCTCCTTCTGACGGCGGTGTCAGGCGGTGTGGGGCGGGTGCGAACGGGTCGGGCGGGATGCGGTACCGGGCCCCGGGGCTCGCGATGTCGGCGCGGTCAGCCGCGCCGGGCGATGCGGTTGACGCGGTCGATGGCGCGCTCGAAGCCACGGGTCAGATCGTCGAAGACGGCCTGGACCGGACGGACGGAGTCCATCCGGCCGACGATCTGGCCGACCGGCGTGCCGAGCAGCGGTTCCACCTCGTGCTTCTGGATGCGGGAGACGGCCTCGGCCACCAGCAGCCCCTGGAGCGGCATGGGCAGCGGCTCGGGCCCGTCCGGGTCCTCCCAGGCGTCGGTCCACTCGGTGCGCAGCTGACGGGCGGGCTTGCCGGTGAGGGCGCGGGAGCGCACGGTGTCCCCGGACCCGGCCGCCAGCAGCTTGCGGGTGAGGGCCGCCGAATGGAGTTCGGCCTCCTCGGTGGTGAGCCAGAGGGAGCCGATCCAGACGCCCTGGGCGCCCAGGGCCAGCCCGGCCGCGATCTGCTCACCGCTGCCGATACCGCCCGCGGCGAGCACGGGCAGCGGGTCCACGGCCCGCACCACCTCGGGGGTGAGCACCATGGAGGCGATCTCACCGGTGTGGCCGCCCGCCTCATAGCCCTGGGCGACGATGACATCGAGCCCCGCCTCCTTGTGGTGGAGGGCGTGGCGGGCGCTGCCCGCGAGGGCGGCCACGAGGATGCCGTGGTCATGGGCGCGGGCCACGACATCGGCCGGGGGTGAGCCCAGGGCGTTGGCCAGGAGCTTCACGGGGTAGTCGAAGGCGACGTCGAGCTGGCTGCGGGCCACCTGCTCTAGCCAGCCGGTGATCCGCCAGCCGGACGCCTCACCCTCGGCGAGCTCGGGGACGCCGTGCTTGGCGAGGGTGTCGCGGACGAAGGCGCGGTGACCTTCGGGGATCATCGCCTCGATATCGGCCTCGGTGACCCCTTCCACCTTCTTCGCGGGCATCACCACGTCCAGGCCATAGGGCTTTCCGTCGGTGTGCTCCTCCATCCAGTCGAGGTCACGGGCCAGCTCCTCGCCCGCGCCGTATCGGACCGCGCCGAGCACACCGAGGCCGCCGGCCCGGCTGATCGCCGCGGCCACGGCGGGAAACGGCGTGAAACCGAAGACGGCGTGCTCGACACCCAGCCTTGCGCTCAGCTCCGTCTGCATGGGCGGCAGGATGCCGCAGGGGGGCGGACGAAGGAAGAGTTTTTCTGACGCTACGTCAGATTCAGCGGCAGAAAATCGTGGTCCGGCGGGAGAAAATCGCGTCCCGGGGCGTGCGGAGGGCTCGTCACGGGCCGTCCGGAGGGCAACATCGGGTCATCCGGAGGGCTGCCCCGAGAGCCGTCCGGAGGGCCGTCCGGGGTCACTTGCCGAGCACCGCCATCGCCGCGTTGTGCCCGGGGATTCCGCTCACCCCGCCGCCGCGCACCGCCCCCGCGCCGCACAGCAGCACATTGGCGTGGCGGGTCTCCACACCCCAGCGGCCGGTGCCCTCCTGGGCATACGGGAAGGCCAGGTCCCGGTGGAAGATGTTGCCGCCGGGCAGCCGCAGCTCGGCGTCCAGGTCCAGCGGGGTCTTGGCCTCGATACACGGCCGGCCGTCGGCGTCATGGGCGAGACAGTCGGCGATCGGCTCGGTGAGACACGCGTCCAGCTCCGCGAGGGTGGCGCGCAGCAGCGCGGTGCGCGCCGCGTCGTTGTCCTCGGTGAACAGCCGGGCGGGGGTGTGCAGTCCGAACAGGGTCAGGGTCTGATAGCCCTCGCGTGCGAGCTCCGGGCCGAGGATCGATGGATCGGTCAGCGAGTGGCAGTAGATCTCCGACGGCGGCCGGTGCGGCAGCTCCCCCGCGGCCGCCTGGCGGTACGCGTCCTCCAGCGCGCCGTACCCCTCGGCGATGTGGAACGTCCCGGAGAACGCCTCGCGCGCGTCGACCTCGCGGTCGCGCAGCGCGGGCAGCCTGCGCAGCAGCATGTTCACCTTGAGCTGCGCCCCTTCGGCGGGCGGGGCGGGCGGCTCCTCGCCCAGCAGCCGGGCCAGCTCGCGCGGTGCGGCGCCGACGAGCACATACCGGGCGGCCGCGGCGCCCTCCCCCGCCTCGCCCTCGTACCGCACCTCCGCCGAGGTGCCGTCGGTGGCGATCGAGGTGACCTCGCGCCCGGTGGCGATCCGCGCGCCCGCCGCGCGGGCGGCGTCGGCGAGGGCGTCGGTGAGCGCGCCCATGCCGCCGACGGGGACGTCCCAGTCGCCGGTGCCACCGCCGATCACGTGGTAGAGGAAGCAGCGGTTCTGCCGTAGCGACGGGTCATGGGCGTGGGCGAAGGTGCCGATGAGCGCGTCGGTGAGGACCACGCCCCGGATGAGGTCGTCGTCGAACGCCGCCTCGATCGCCTCCCCCAGCGGCCGCTCGAACAGCGCCTGCCACGCCGCGTCGTCCCCGATCCGCGCCCGCAGCTCGTCCCGGGTGGGCAGCGGCTCGGTCAGCGTGGGGAAGACGCGCTCGGCCACCCGCTGGGTCATGCCGTAGAAACGCCGCCAGGACTCGTACTCCCGCTCCGACCCGGTCAGCCGGGCGAACGCGGCACGCGTCCGGCCGGTGGAGCCGGTGTCCACCAGCAGCCCGGTGGGGCGCCCGCCCCGGACGTCGGGCGTGTACGAGGACACCGCGCGCTTGCGTACCGCGAAACGCAGTCCGAGGTCGTCCACGATCCGCCGCGGCAACAGGCTGACCAGGTAGGAGTAGCGCGAGAGCCGTGCGTCCACCCCGGGATAGGGCCGCGTGGACACGGCGGCGCCACCGGTGTGGCCGAGGCGCTCGAGCACCAGCACGCTCCGCCCGGCGCGGGCGAGATACGCGGCGGCCACCAGGCCGTTGTGACCACCGCCGACGATGACGACGTCGTACGCATCGCTGTGAGACATGCCCTCTGGTTAGCACGCGGTGATCGCGGGGGCCAGGCCACCGGGGGTCAGCTCTGCCGCGCCCGCACTCCCGGGCGAGCAGCGCCGTATCACGGCCGATCGCCTCCTGTACGCCTCCGGTGCCGGTCCGCCGCCCGGCTGGATGGCGGACCCGCCCCCTGG
Organism: Streptomyces malaysiensis subsp. malaysiensis; assembly: GCF_040653035.1. Taxonomy (NCBI): domain Bacteria; kingdom Bacillati; phylum Actinomycetota; class Actinomycetes; order Kitasatosporales; family Streptomycetaceae; genus Streptomyces; species Streptomyces malaysiensis. The sequence continues at coordinate 127,968 of NZ_JBEZNG010000021.1, read as the reverse complement.
CATTGGTGGGAGTCGCGGTTCAAGGCCGCGCGGACCTCGTCCAGATGCCTGATCACCTCGATGGTCCCGGTGTGGCGGCGCCTGCCTTCCCCGCGGCCCCGGCCGTCTCATCCGCGTCGGCCGCCTCGGTCACCTCGGTCGCTTCAGCCATCTCAGGCGCCTCGGCTGTCTCGCCCGTCTCGGCCCGGTTGTCCAGCCGCTCCCGGCAGTGGGCCTCGTCGCCGCGGCTGACGAGGGTGTCGGGATGGTCCGGGCCCAGGACGCGGACGCGGGCGCGGGTCACCCGGCGGTAGCCGGCCAGCGCGTCGGACCAGCGGCCGAGCCAGCCCAGGGCGACGGCCACCTCACGACGGCTGACCAGGGTGTCCGGATGGTCGGGGCCAAGCACCCGCTCGCGGAGGGCGCACACCTCCCGCGCCTCGACCAGCGCCTCCTGCCAGCGGCCCAGCCGGCCGAGGCTGACGCCGAGGCCGTGCCGGGCGCGCAGGGTCTCCGGATCGGCCGGGCCATGGGCGCGGGCGCGGTCCTCGACAAGGGCACGGTAGACCGCGAGTGCCTCCGCGCCCCGGTCCAGCCGCCCCAGGCCGACGCCGATCTCATAGCGGGCGGCGAGGGTGTCGGGGTGGCCGGGGCCGAGGGTGCGGGCGCGGGCGGCGGCCACCTCGCGGAAGATGCCCAGGGCCTCGCCCCAGCGGTCGAGGCGGCCGAGGGCGTACGCCACCTCGTGGCGGGTCACCAGCGTGTCGGGGTGATCGGGGCCCAGCACCCGGGCGCGGGCGGCGGCCACCCCCTCGGCCATGCGGTACGCCTCCTCCAGATGCCCCAGACAGCCCAGGTTGAAGGCGAGGTTGTGACGGCAGCGCAGGGTGTCGGGGTGGTCGGCGCCCATGGTGCGCTCGCGGGCGGCGAGCACGGCCGTGTAGAGGCGCTGGGCCTCGGCGAAGCGGCCGAGGCGGCCCAGAGTGAACGCGGTCTCCTGGCGGGCGGCCAGGGTGTCCGGATGGTCGGGGCCAAGAACGCGCCGGCGGCCCGCCGCGACCCGCTCGTACTCGCGCAGCGCGTCGCCGGGGCGGCCCAGGACCCCGAGGGCGAAGGCGACCTCGTAGCGGCTGGCGAGGGTGTCGGGGTGGTCGGCGCCCAGGGCGCGCTCGCGTTCGGCGGCCACCGCCCGGTGTGTTTCCACCGCCTCCGCCCAGCGGCCCAGCCACCCGAGATCCAGCCCGGCGCGATGCCGCTCGGCGAGCCGGGCCCGCGCCCCGGGCGGGGGTGGCAGAGCGGGGCGCGCGGTGGCGCGGCCCCCGGTCCAGACGCCGGTGAGCGCGGCCGCCGCGTCGGGCGGGGTTGCCGAGAGCAGTCCCACGCCGCCGGTGTACGCCTTGGACCCGGTGGTCATCTGCCGGGCCCAGGCCGGGAGGCGGGGAGCCGACGGCCCCGCGGTCAGGAGGCGAGCCAGCGGCCCGGCGGCCGGAGGGAGCGGAGCCGGCGGTCCGGCGGCCGGGAGCGCGCCGCGCGGTGCGGGGAGCGTCGGCCCCCGGGACACCCGCGCCGGGGCGATCCGCTCGGCGAACTCGGCGGCGTCGCGCGGTCGGTCCTCCGGGGTCTTGGCCAGCAGATCGAGCACGGCGCGCTCGAACCGCTCGGGGAGTTCGGGCCGGTGGCGGCGCGGCGGGACGGGCGGGGTGTGACGGTGGCCGACGAGCACCGCCCATGTGTCGTCCAGGGCGAACGGCGGCGCCCCCGTGGCCAGTTCGTAGAGCACACAGCCCAGGGAGTACAGATCGCTGCGGTGGTCGACCGGGCTGCCCGCGATCTGCTCGGGCGACATGTAGTGCGGGGTGCCCATGGCGACGCCGGTGCCGGTGAGCCGGGAGGTGAAGCCGACGTCGTGGGCGAGGCGGGCGATGCCGAAGTCGCACAGCTTCACGGTGCCGTCGGTGAGCCGCATGATGTTGGCCGGCTTCAGATCGCGGTGCACCACGCCCTGGTCATGGGTGTAGGCGAGGGCGGCGGCGACCTGCTCCGCGATGTCCAGCACCTCGGGGACCGGCAGCGGCCGACGCTCGGTGCCGTCCAGCAGCTGGCTGAGATTACGGCCCTCCAGCAGCTCCATGACCAGGTAGAGCACACCTTCGTGCTCGCCGAAGTCATGCACCACGGTGACCCCGCGGTGCTGGAGCGCGGCGGCCACCCGCGCTTCCCGGCGGAAGCGCTCCCGCACCACCCCGGTGAAGGCGGGGTCGTGCCGCGACCCCAGGGGCTTGAGGCATTTGACGGCGACACGGCGGCCGAGTGACTCGTCGCGCGCCCGCCACACCTCGCCCATGCCCCCGCGCCCGATCCGGTCCAGCAGCCGGTACCGGTCCTGGATCAGCCTGATGTCCGCCATGCTCCCCCTGCCTTGGCGGAAGTCAGCTCCCGCCGCCCCCGTGGAGACCGGCCGCGTGCGGCAACGCCCCCGTCGCATCCCCGCTGTCCAGTATGGCCGCGTTCCTGCGGAGTTTGTAGGGCGAGGGGCGGCTGCCCGGGCCGAGCCGTTCCACCGCCCGCAGGATGTGCTTCGGCGGAAGCTGCCAGCGGGCCTTGGGCGGGATGCAGCGCAGCGCCCTGCCCATCGCCCGCAGTCGGCGGGTGACCACGTGGGGGGCGGGCGCGGGGCGCCCGTACAGCTCGTGGGCGTACGGGGGCAGGGATCCGTAGGCGAGCGCGGCGAAGCGCCCCCAGAACACCTCGCGCGCCGGGACGAGCAGGGCATGGACCGGCGGCCGCCGCAGAAAGGCGTCCACCTCGCGGGCCTCGGGGGTGTCGGCGAGTTCGGGGCGCACCTTCTCGAAGTACGCGGCGAGCTCCGCCGTATCGGCCGGTACCTCGGCGGGGTCGAGGCCGACCAGCCGGGCGGACACCACGTTCTCGGCGACATAGGCGTCCGCCTGGGCGTCGGTGAGCGGATAGCCGGAGCGCCGCATCACATGCAGGTAGGAGTCGATTTCGGCGCAGTGCACCCACAGCAGCAGTTCGGGCTCGTCGACGCCGTGCCGGACACCGGTGACGGGGTCGGTCAGGGAGAGCCTGCGGTGAATGCCCCGGACCTGGGCGCCCGCCCGCTCGGCCGCCTCCGTGGTGCCGTAGGTGACGGTGGCGACGAACCGCGCGGTGCGCAGCAGCCTTCCCCAGGCGTCCTTGCGAAAGTCGGAGTTCTGGGTGACGCCGCGCACCGCGAGCGGATGCAGGGCCTGGAGATACAGGGCGCGCACCCCCGCGATCCACATCACCGGGTCGCCATGCATCTGCCAGGTGACCGACCGGGGGCCGTAGAGCCCAGGGTCCGCCTCCGATCCGCCCAGCCGCCGTATGGCCACCACCACGGCCACCACCTCCCGACGGCCAGCCTAAGCGGATCGGCGGACGTCGGACGCGGTTCGGTGGCGCCCCGAAGGCGCGGGGGCTGCGATCGATGTGCGGCTCCGCCGCGCGGCGCGACCGGCCACGACGGCGCCGCGGACGATCGACGGCAGGTCAGGGCACTTCCAGCGGGGCGCTCAGGCTCCATCGGACCCCCGAGCGGGACACCGCGCGGCCCGTGCGGGGCTCACTTCGCGAGGGGCTGGGTGAACCGCAAGAGGTTTCCGGCGGGGTCGCGGAACGCGCAGTCGCGGACGCCGTAAGGCTGGTCCATGGGCTCCTGGAGCACCTCGCCGCCCGCGGCGCTGATGCGCTCGAAGGTGGCGTCGCAGTCGTCCGTCGCGAAGATGACTCCGCGCAGCATGCCCTTGGCCATCAGCTCGGCCATGGCCTGTCTGTCGGCCGGGGAGGCGTTCGGGTCGGCGAGAGGCGGCTCCAGGACGATGTTCACATCCGGCTGCGAGGGCGACCCGACGGTCACCCAGCGCATCCCCTCGAACCCCACGTCATTGCGGACCTCGAGGCCGAGCACATCGCGGTAGAAGGGGATCGCCTTGTCGTGGTCGTCGACGGCGATGAAACATTGGGAGAGCGTGATGTCCATGCCGCTCACGCTACGGCCGGGCGGCGGGACGCGCTTCTCCGTTCCTGACCGGCCGCGTGTGGATCTTGGCCATGCACGCCGGGATGGCGGCGCCATGGTCATGGCTCCGGGCCCGGTAGCTGCTCGGGCTCTCGCCGACCAGCTGTGTGAAGCGCGAGCTGAACGACCCCAGCGAGGTACAGCCCACCGCGATGCAGACCTCGGTCACCGAGAGGTCGCCGCGCCGCAGCAGCGCCTTGGCCCGCTCGATGCGGCGGGTCATGAGGTAGCTGTACGGCGTCTCGCCGAAGGCGGCGCGGAAGCTGCGGGAGAAATGGCCGGGCGACATCAGGGCGCCCCGCGCCAGCGCCGGGACGTCGAGCGGCTCGGCGTAGTCGCGGTCCATCCGGTCGCGGGCCCGCCGCAGCCGGACGAGGTCATCGAGATCCTGCCGTTTCACCCGCTCAGCTTCGCACAGCGCCCAGGGGCGCGGACGAGGGGCCGCGACTGGGAGCGAGAGGCGACCGGACCGGTCAGGAATGGAGAAGCCCCGGTCAGAAGGGCGCGGCTAGCGTGACCGCCATGGACCTCACCATTCACTGGACCTTCCTTCCGCATGACGACCCGGACGCCTCCCTGGCCTTCTACCGCGACACCCTCGGCTTCGAGATCCGTAAGGACGTCGGGTACGACGGCATGCGCTGGCTCACGGTCGGCCCCGCCGGCCAGCCCGGAACCTCCATCGTCCTGGAGCCTCCGGCCCTCGACCCCGGCATCACAGACGACGAGCGCCGCACCATCGTGGAGATGATGGCTAAGGGCAGCTACGCCCGTCTCACCCTGGCCACCGCCGACCTCGACGGCGTCTTCGCCCGGGTGCGGGGCAGCGGCGCCGAGGTCGTCCAGGAGCCGACCGAGCAGCCGTACGGGATTCGCGACTGCGCCTTCCGCGACCCCGCGGGCAACATGATCCGCATCAACGAGCTGCGTTGAGCCCTCCGGCGACGGCGGCCACGACCCGCGAACCGGACGTATTGTTCGAAGCCGACCAGGTCGAGCCAGGCGACACCGGTGGGGACCGCGAAGACGGTCCCCGCCCGAACAGATGGAGACACGATGAGCATGGCCACGGAGACGGGCACGCGGTCGCCTGCGCCCCACGCCGCCGACAGCCACGATCTGATCCGGGTGCACGGCGCGCGCGAGAACAACCTCAAGGACGTCAGCATCGAGATCCCGAAGCGCCGGCTGACGGTGTTCACCGGCGTCTCGGGCTCGGGCAAGAGCTCGCTGGTGTTCAACACGATCGCCGCGGAGTCACAGCGGCTGATCAACGAGACCTACAGCACCTTTGTGCAGGGCTTCATGCCGACGCTGGCGCGGCCCGAGGTCGATGTGCTCGAGGGGCTGACCACCGCGATCATCGTGGACCAGCAGCGGATGGGTGCCGATCCCCGCTCCACGGTCGGCACCGCCACCGACGCCAACGCGATGCTGCGCATCCTCTTCAGCCGGCTCGGCGAGCCGCATATCGGCCCGCCCGGCGCGTACTCCTTCAACACCGCCTCGGTCTCCGCGAGCGGTGGGTTCACGGTCGACCGCGGCGCCGAGAAGACCAGGACCGAGAAGGTGTCCTTCAGCCGCACCGGTGGCATGTGCACGCACTGCGAGGGCCGGGGCACGGTCTCCGACATCGACCTCACCCAGCTCTACGACGACTCCAAGTCGCTCTCCGAGGGTCCATTCACCATCCCCACCTACACCGGGGACGGCTGGGTCGTGCGGGTCATCACCGAGTCGGGCTTCTTCGACAGGGACAAGCCGATCCGTGAGTACACCAAGAGGGAGCGGCACGACTTCCTCCACCGCGAGCCCACCAAGGTGAAGATCAACGGCGTCAACCTCACCTATGAGGGGCTGATCCCGAAGCTCCAGAAGACCTTCCTCGCCAAGGACCGCGAGTCGATGCAGCCGCATATCCGGGCGTTCGTGGACCGGGCGGTCACCTTCGCCCGGTGTCCCGAATGCGACGGCACCCGGCTGAGCGAGGCGGCCCGGTCCTCCCGGATCGGCAAGGTCAGCATCGCCGACGCCTGCGCGATGGAGATCCGCGACCTGAGCGAATGGATCCGTGGGCTGGACGAGCCGTCGGTGGCGCCGCTGCTCGCCAAGCTCCAGCACACCATGGACTCGTTCGTGGAGATCGGCCTCGGCTACCTCTCGCTCGACCGGGCCTCGGGCACGCTCTCCGGCGGCGAGGCACAGCGCGTCAAGATGATCCGCCACCTGGGCTCCTCGCTCACCGACGCCACCTACGTCTTCGACGAGCCCACCACGGGTCTGCACCCCCATGACATCCAGCGGATGAACAACCTGCTGCTGCGGCTGCGGGACAAGGGCAACACGGTGCTCGTGGTGGAGCACAAACCGGAGACGATCGCCATCGCCGACCATGTGGTGGACCTCGGACCGGGCGCCGGTACGGCGGGCGGCGCCGTCTGTTTCGAGGGGACCGTCGAGGGGCTGCGCGACAGCGACACCGTCACCGGCCGCCACCTGGACGACCGGGCAGTGCTCAAGGAGACGGTGCGCAAGCCCACCGGCACGCTGGAGATCCGCGGCGCGACGGCGAACAACCTGCGCGATGTCGACGTGGACGTCCCGCTCGGCGTGCTCTGTGTGGTCACCGGCGTCGCCGGCTCCGGCAAGAGCTCGCTCATCCACGGTTCCATCCCGGTCCCGGAGGGTGTGGTCTCGGTGGACCAGACCCCGATCCGCGGTTCGCGGCGGAGCAACCCGGCCACGTACACCGGGCTGCTCGACCCGATCCGCAAGGCGTTCGCCAAGGCCAACGGCGTCAAACCGGCGCTGTTCAGCGCCAACTCCGAGGGCGCCTGCCCCACCTGCAACGGCGCCGGCGTCATCTACACCGACCTGGCGATCATGCAGAGCACCGCCACCACCTGCGAGGAGTGCGACGGCAGGCGATTCGACGCGTCGGTGCTCGAGTACCACCTCGGCGGCCTTGACATCAGCGAGGTGCTCGCGATGTCGGTGGTCGAGGCCGAGGAGTTCTTCGGCGGCGGTGCGGCGCGCACACCGGCCGCCCACAGGATCCTCCAGCGGATGGCGGACGTCGGCCTCGGCTATCTCCGCCTCGGCCAGCCGCTCACCACGCTGTCCGGCGGTGAGCGGCAGCGGCTCAAGCTGGCCGTGCACATGGCCGACAAGGGCGGTGTCTACATCCTCGACGAGCCGACCACCGGGCTGCACCTCGCCGACGTGCAGCAGCTGCTCGGGCTGCTCGACCGGCTGGTCGACTCCGGCAAGTCGGTCATCGTCATCGAGCACCACCAGGCCGTCATGGCACACGCCGACTGGATCATCGACCTCGGCCCCGGCGCGGGCCACGAGGGCGGCGAGGTCGTCTTCGAGGGCACACCCGCCGACCTCGCCGCCGCCCGCTCCACCCTCACCGGCGAGCACCTGGCGGAGTACGTCGGCGGCTGACCGGAGGCGTCGGCGGCCGACCGGGGCGTCGCGGGAAGCGCCGTCGCGGCGGCTCAGCGGCGCACCCGTGGCATCCCCAGGCCGATCCAGGAGATGATCTCCCGCTGGACCTCGTTGTTGCCGCCGCCGAAGGTGAAGACGACGCTGCTGCGGTAGCCGCGCTCCAGCTCACCGTGGAGGACCTCGCCCGCCGAGCCCTCCTTCAGCGGTCCGGCGGCGCCGACGATCTCCATCAGCCAGGCGTAGGCGTCGCGGCGCGCCTCCGAGCCGTACACCTTGACGGCGGAGGCGTCCTGCGGGGTGAGGGCGTCGCGCTGGAGGGCCTCCACCATCTGCCAGTTGAGCAGCTTCATGGCGTCCAGCCGGGCGTGCGTACGGGCCAGCCGGCCGCGCACCCAACCCAGGTCGATCACCCGGCGGCCGTCGGGGAGCTTGGTGTCGGCGGCCCACTGGCGGACGCCGCGCAGGGCGCGGATGGCCATGGTGCCGTGGGCGGCGAGGGTGACCCGTTCGTAGTTGAGCTGGGTGGTGATCATGCGCCAGCCCTCGTTCTCGGCGCCGACGCGGCGGGTGGCCGGGACGCGGATGTTCTCGTAGTAGCTGGCGGTGGTGTCGTGCGAGGCGAGGGTCCTGATGAGGGTGGCGGAGTAGCCGGGGTCGTCGGTCGGGACGAGCAGGATGCTGATGCCCTTGTGGGGTTTGGCCTCCGGGTCGGTGCGGACCGCGAGCCAGACCCAGTCGGCGGTGTCGCCGTTGGTCGTCCAGGTCTTCTGACCGTTGATGATGTAGTCGTCGCCGTCGCGCACCGCGCGGGTCTTGAGCGAGGCGAGGTCGGTACCGGCGTCGGGCTCGCTGTAGCCGATGGCGAAGTCGATCTCACCGGAGAGGACTTTGGGGAGGAAGTACCCCTTCTGCTCCTCGGTGCCGAACCGCATGATCGTGGGCCCGACCGTGTTGAGCGCCATCAGCGGCAGCGGCACCCCGGCCTGGGCCGCCTCGTCGAAGAAGATGAACTGCTCGACCGGGCCGAGCCCGCGCCCGCCGTACTCCTCTGGCCAGCCCACCCCCAGCCAGCCGTCCGAGCCGAGCCGGCGGATGGTCGCGCGGTAGAACCGCTTCTGCCCGGTGGAATCGGCGTAGCGGGCGTAGGCGTCGTCGGGGACCAGTTCGGCGAAGTACGCGCGCAGCTCATCGCGCAACCGCCGCTGATCAGGGGTGTATTCGAGGTCCACGGCCCCTCCTGGAGTCTCGCGTGCGCCGTGACGGCGGGCTGGGAGCGTCCTGGGATCGAGGGGCACGGTAGAACGTGTTCCAACAATACGGAAGGGCCGTGGACCGGGCCCGTCGACCCGGTCCACGGCCCGGGCCTCAGCCCTCCACCCGGGGCGGGCTGTCGTCGGAGCCGCGCCGCACCACCTGTACCGGCCGGCCGGGGCGCCAGGTCCGCAGCACCATCTCCCCGTTCTCCGAGGCCGTGTGCACCACCTCGGTCACCTCGGTGCGGAAGAGGTGGAAGGGCTCGGGCGGCCGGACCGCCTCGGCGAAGCGGGCGACCGCCTCGGGGTCGGTCACCTCGACCGCCCGGCCGCTCACCCGTACGTCTCCCTCGGTCAGCCCGTCCCCCGGGCCGGGGTTGGCCTGCACCGAGAACCGCGGATCGCGGCGCAGATCCAGCGCCTTGCGCGAGTCCGGCATCATGCCCAGCCACAACTCACCGGAGAGGAAGGTCACTTCGAGCGGGGTGACCCGCGGGGAGCCGTCCTGGCGGAGGGTGGCGAGCACATGGTGGCGGTAGCGCCGGAAGCGGTCCTGGGCGTAGCCGGCGAAGGTGGGCTCGGCCGCCTCGAATCCGGCCCAGCTGGTGGTCGGGTAGGTCGTCGTCATGGCGCCCATGCTCGCGCCGTTTCCGGACGTCTCCTGTCGGGATTTCGCGGCTTCCGACTCCCGCGCCTGGTCCGGGGGCAGATACGCGTTCCACTCGGTGCCCGGCAGCGGATAGCCGACCCAGGTGCGGGCGTAGGACGGGGGCCGGGCCTGGCCGCGCCGCAGCAGCAGCGCGGTGGGTTCACGGGCGGCGCGCCGCAGCAGCGAGGGCAGGGTGGTGGACCGGTTGTTCCCGCTGGTCTGGGCGGAGGAGCAGCCCGCGTGGTACGCGATGGGCAGGGCGCGGTCGCCGGTCACCAGACAGGGCGGCCGCAGCCCCAGCCGCTGAAGCCCCTGCGCGGCGGTGCGGTAGCGCTCGGTGGTGGTGTCGGACTGCTTCGCGGTGTGGTCGAGGATGACGAACTGGCTGGCCAGATGGAGCGTGACGATCACCCCGAGGGCCACCGCCAGATGCTGCGGTGAGCGCGCGGCCCGTACGGCGCGGAACACCAGCCCGGCGATCGGCAGCGCCAGCAGGGCGTAGGAGGGCATCAGGAAGCGGGGTGCGGAGTAGTCGATGAGCAGCAGATAGGGCAGGGCGAGTGCGGCCGCGCAGACGATGGGCAGCAGGGTCAGCGGCACGGCGGGGGGCCGGGCGGCCGGGCGGCCGAGACCCACCCGCACCCGGCGCAGCTCCTGGCGGTCGCGCAGGGCGGCGTGTACGGCGAGGAGGGTCAGCACGGGCAGCGCCAGCCACCACACGGTCAGCTCCGGGTGGCGCAGGGGCACCTCGCAGGGGCGGCACAGCTGGGGTCCGTTGAGGCTGCGCAGCGCGGCGCCCACGCTGAAGTGGAGCCCCATACCTCCCTCGACATGGCTGGAGACGTTCAGCCGCCCCCCGATGCCGCCGAAGCGGTCGTACGCCTCGCCGATCCACTGGGCGGCGCCGAGCAGCGGCCCGCCGATCAGCGCGGGCAGGGCGGGGCGCCAGGTGCGCACCCCGATGGCGCCGATCAGCAGCGGCAGGGCGAGCCATCCCCCGTCGGGGGTGCGCACCAGGGTGACGCCCGCGAGGACGGCGGCCAGCCACCAGCGGGCGTTGGGCTCGTCCGGTGCCCGGAGGAACCAGCCGACGGCGGCGACGGCACCGATGGCCACCCAGAGGTTGGGCATCACCGCGGGACCGCTGATCTGGGTGATCCACAGCCCGGAGAAGAGCAGCGCGGCCAGGGCGACCTGGGGCGGGGGCAGCAGCCGGGCCCAGACCCGGAAGGCGCCGTAGAGCGCGCCCGCGGACAGCAGCATGAGCAGGACGCGCAGCACCGGAATGGAGTCGGTCGCGGCGACCACGGGCGCGACCAGGAGACTGACGCCGCGCGAGCGGGGTGCGCTGAAGTACGCGGGCGGGGTGCGCGGATCGACCTGGGAGACGTACACGGACTCGTCCCAGCCCAGCGCGTGGCCGGTGTGCGGGATCACCATGGCGAGCTGGACCACGGCGTATCCGATGGCGACCAGGCCGAGCCAGGGGGCCGGTCGACGGTACCGCCGCGGCTGGCGGGGCTGGGGGCGCGGGGGCAGCACGGCGGCCGCCGGTGCGGCAGTATTCTCCATGCGCGCACCATATGATGACTATGTACCTTTTTCGTCCTATTAGGCCATTCGGCTCAGTGTCCAAGGGGTGCCATTGACGTGACGGATCCGTAGGCTGTTGCAGCGGTGCACAGCCCCCATCCGGCGGAGGACGGACACACCTATGAAAATGCTCATCAACGTCCCCGAGACCGTGGTCGCCGACGCGCTGCGCGGACTGGCCGCCTGCCACCCCGAGCTGACCGTCGACATCGAGAACCGGGTGATCGTCCGGCGGGACGCGCCGGTCGAGGGCAAGGTGGCGCTGATCTCCGGTGGCGGGTCGGGACACGAACCGCTGCACGGCGGTTTCGTGGGGCCCGGCATGCTCGACGCCGCCTGTCCCGGCGAGGTGTTCACCTCCCCCGTACCGGATCAGATGGTGCGCGCGGCGGCCGCGGTGGACAGCGGCAAGGGCGTGCTGTTCATCGTCAAGAACTACACGGGCGACGTGCTCAACTTCGACATGGCCGCCGAGCTCGCCGAGGACGAGGGCATCCAGGTCGCCAAGGTCCTGGTCAACGATGACGCGGCGGTCACCGACAGCCTCTACACGGCCGGCCGGCGCGGCACCGGCGCCACCCTGTTCGTGGAGAAGATCGCGGGCGCGGCGGCCGAAGAGGGCGCGCCGCTGGAGCGGGTGGAGTCGATCGCCCGGCGGGTGAACGAGGTCTCGCGGAGCTTCGGCGTCGCGCTCAGCGCCTGCTCCACCCCGGCCAAGGGCGGCCCCACCTTCGATCTGCCCGCCGGGGAGCTGGAGTTGGGCGTGGGCATCCACGGCGAGCCGGGGCGTGAGCGGCGGGCGATGATGACCTCCCGCGAGATCGCCGACTACGCGGTGGAGGTGGTGGTCGAGGACCTGCGCCCGGACAATCCGGTGCTGCTACTGGTCAACGGCATGGGGGCGACCCCGCAGCTGGAGCTGTACGGCTTCGCCGCCGAGGTGCACCGGGCGCTCGGCGAGCGGCAGGTGGCGGTGGCGCGTACGCTCGTCGGCAACTACGTCACATCACTCGACATGGCGGGCGCCTCGATCACGTTGTGCCAGGTCGACGAGGACCTCCTGCGGCTGTGGGACGCGCCCGTGCGGACCGCAGGGCTGCGCTGGGGCGCCTGAGACCGGGCGGCCCACGATACGTACGCTGTCGCCGTTGGCTACTCCCCGAGGAGGCGTCTGTGTCCAGCAGTGAACCCGCCGTCGACGACGTGCTCGACACCCCTTTCTTCCTCCGATGGCTCACCGCCGCGGCCGCGTCCGTGAGCCGTGAGGCGGCCCGTCTCACCGATCTGGACTCCGCGATCGGCGACGCCGACCACGGCACCAACATGCAGCGCGGCTTCGCCGCCGTGGCCGAGGCGCTGGAGAAGGAGCCCCCGGGCTCGCCCGGGGCCACGCTCATCCTGGCCGGGCGCCAGCTGATCTCCAAGGTGGGCGGGGCCTCCGGACCGCTGTACGGCACGCTGCTGCGGCGCGCGGGCAAGGCGCTCGGCGACGCCGAGCGGATCACCCCGCAGCAGCTGGCGGACGCGCTGCGGGCCGGGGTGGACGCGGTGGCGCAGCTCGGCGGTGCCGCGCCCGGCGACAAGACGATGCTGGACGCGCTGCTCCCCGCCGTCGAGGCGCTGGGCGCGGGCGCCGGGTCGTTCGCGGCCGCGGGCGAGGCCGCCGAGAAGGGGGCGCTGGCCACCGTGCCGATGCTGGCCCGCAAGGGCCGGGCCAGCTATCTGGGTGAGCGCAGCGTCGGCCATCAGGACCCGGGCGCCACCTCGTCGGCGCTGCTCATCGCGGCGCTCGCGGAGGCGGCGCGATGACCGACGAGGGCGAGAAGAAGCTGGTCGGCATAGTCCTGGTGTCGCACAGCGCGGCGGTGGCCGACTCGGTGGCCGAGATGGCGAAGGGGCTGTCCGGCGGTGGCACCGCGCCGGTGCGCGCCGCGGGCGGCACCGAGGACGGCGGGTTCGGCACCAGTCCGGAGCTCATAGCGGAGGCGGCCCACGCGGTCGACCGGGGCGCGGGAGTGGCGGTCCTGGTGGACCTGGGCAGCGCGGTCCTGGCCGTCAAGGCGCTGCTGGCCGAGGGCGACGAACTGCCGGAGGGCACCCGGCTGGTGGACGCGCCGCTCGTGGAGGGCGCGGTCGCGGCGCTCGTCACCGCCTCCACCGGGGCGGATGTGGAGGCGGTGCTCCAGGCGGCCTCGGAGGCGTACGACTACCGCAAGGTGTGATAGCGACGCGCTATTGAACGGGCCCCGCCGAGTGAAGGCGAGGCCCGTTCAGCTTTCAACGAAGTCACCGCGCGCATATTGCGCGGCCGCGTATTTCCCTGATACTCGGCGCGTACGGGGCGAGTTGCCCGGTTTCGGACCGCACCGGGCACGGCGACAGCACCCCGGACCCCCGCCCGCCAAGTGATAGGCGCGATAGCAGAACGGGCTTCCGAATCCGTCGATCTTGCGTCTAGACTGCTCATGTCCGAGTGGGGGGACCGGCGGCACTCAGGGGGAATAAGTGGACGTAATTGAGTGTGCCCGCGCGCACCTGGCATCCATCGAAACGATGATGTCCACGCGGGTGCCGCGCCCGCCGGGACCCCATTGCCGCCCGGCCCGGATTCCATGCGCGGAAATGACCCGACCGCGCCTGCCCCATGGCTCCCTGAGCGTCTGAACTACGCGCGCCCGTCGCGGCGCGTTCGGCACTTCGGCCATGGGGCGGCGGTAGCACCCCGCGTCCGCCTTCATGGTGCCGCACTCAGCACGATCGGCAATCCATCTTTTCCATACAAAGCAGGGGTTTCCGCGTTCCTGTTTTTTTCTCGTTAATCAACGGATTTCGACATTTCGACGTGGAGGAGTCAGTCGCATGACCACACCCACGCTCAGCCCCGGCCGCTTGGATGCGGATACCGTCCGTGAGTCGGTGGACGTCGTACTCGAAGACTTTCTGGCGGCCAAGGCCCGCACCACACCGCAACACCATCTGCCGTATCTCTCCGGGCTGCTCCGGGATTTCCTGTCCGGCGGAAAACGCATACGCCCCCTGTTGTGTGTCACCGGCTGGCAGGCCGTCGGCAACGGGGAGGACACCGAGGCGGTGTTCCGGGTGGCCGCCTGCCTGGAGATGTTCCACGCCTTCGCGCTGATCCACGACGACGTCATGGACGACAGCGACACCCGCCGCGGCCGGCCGACCATCCATCGCACCCTGGCCGCGCTGTGCGCCGCCGACCGCAGGCCCGATCAGATCGAGCGGTTCGGGGTCGGCGGGGCGGTGCTGCTCGGCGACCTCGCACTCACCTGGTCGGACGAGCTCCTGCACTCGGCCGGCCTCACCCCCGCCCAGTTCAACGCCGTACTGCCGCTGCTGTCGGAGATGCGCACCGAGGTGATGCTGGGCCAGTACCTCGATCTCCAGGCCACCGGGGAGCTGACCGACGACATCGAGGCCACCCTCACCGTCATCCGGTACAAGACCGCCAAGTACACCATCGAGCGTCCGCTGCACGTCGGAGCCGCCATCGCGGGCGCCGGCCCGGACGCCATGGAGGCGATCAGCGCCTACGCCCTGCCGCTGGGCGAGGCGTTCCAGCTGCGCGACGATCTGCTGGGCGTGTACGGCGATCCGGAGTCGACCGGCAAGTCCCAGCTGGACGATCTGCGGGCCGGGAAGAACACCACCCTGATCGCGCTCGCCCTGCGCGGCTCCGACAGCGTCCAGGCGGCGCGGCTGCGCAGCCTCATCGGCAATCCGCTGCTGGACGAGCGGGACGCCGCGACCGTTCAGGAGATCTTCGCCGCCACCACCGCCCGGGAGGCCGTCGAGCAGATGATCGACGACCGCCGGACGCAGGCCCTGCGGGCCCTCGACGACGCCCCATTCACCGCGGACGCGGTCCACGCGCTCAAGCAGATCGCCCGCATGGCCACTGTGAGGAACTCATGACGACCGGACCTTCCACGGCCGGGGCCCAGGACATCAGCCGGACCAGCGTCCGCCCGTACCTGGAGGAGTGCACCCGCCGCTTCCAGGAGATGTTCGACCGCTATGTCGTCACCCGGCCCACCAAGGTCGAATTGACCGACGCCGAACTGCGCGAGGTCATAGACGACTGCAACGCGGCGGTGGCCCCCCTCGGCAAATCGGTTTCCGATGAGCGCTGGATCTCCTATGTGGGGGTGGTGCTCTGGTCCCAGAGCCCCCGCCATATCAAGGACATGGAGGCGTTCAAGGCCGTCTGCGTCCTGAACTGCGTGACCTTCGTATGGGACGACATGGATCCCGCGCTGCACGACTTCGATCTCTTCCTGCCCCAGCTGCGCAAGATCTGCGAGAAGTACTACAGCCCCGAGGACGCGGAGGTCGCGTACGAGGCGGCGCGCGCCTTCGTCACCAGTGATCACATGTTCCGCGACTCACCCATCAAGGCGGCGCTGTGCACCACGTCCCCGGAGCAGTATTTCCGTTTCCGGGTCACGGACATCGGTGTCGACTTCTGGATGAAGATGTCGTATCCGATCTACCGGCATCCGGAGTTCACCGAACACGCCAAGACAAGCCTGGCCGCACGGATGACCACCCGCGGACTCACCATCGTCAACGACTTCTACTCCTATGACCGCGAGGTCTCCCTGGGACAGATCACCAACTGTTTCCGGCTCTGCGATGTGAGCGACGAGACGGCGTTCAAGGAGTTCTTCCAGGCCCGCCTCGACGACATGATCGAGGACATCGAGTGCATCAAGGCGTTCGACCAGCTGACGCAGGACGTCTTCCTCGATCTGATCTACGGCAACTTCGTCTGGACCACCAGCAACAAGCGCTACAAGACGGCCATCAACGACGTCAACTCCCGCATCCGGTGAGGGAACGGGGAACCGTGACTCCCGCGAAGAGCTCCGCACAGCCGGAGCGCTCCTGGACCACCGGCACGGCGCCCGGCTCGGTGCCGCTGCTGGGGCACACCCTGGCGCTCTGGCGCCAACCGCTCCAGTTCCTGGCCTCCCTGCCCGCCCACGGCGATCTGGTGGAGGTCAGGCTGGGGCCCAGCCGCGCCTATCTGGTCTGCCATCCGGAGCTGGTGCGCCATGTGCTGCTCAACCCCCGTACGTTCGACAAGGGCGGGGTCTTCGACAAGGCGCGGCAGTTGCTCGGGAACAGCCTCTCGGTCTCCCGGGGCGAGGAACACCGCTCCCAGCGGCGGATGATCCAGCCCGCGTTCCACACCCCGAAGATCTCCGCCTACACCGCCGCGGTCGCCGATGACACCCGCGCCGCGATCGGCTCCTGGAAGCCGGGGCGGACCCTGGACATCAGCGACACCATGCACGCCCTGCTGATGCGGGTCGCCGCGCGGACCCTGTTCTCCACCGGGATCGACGAGGCGACGATCGACGAGGCGCGCCACTGTCTGCGCACCGTCTCGGACGGCATCTACAAGCGCACCATGGCGCCCTTGGGGATCATGGAGAAGCTCCCGACGCCGGGCAACCGGCGCTACGACCGGGCCAACGCCCGGCTGCGGCAGATCGTGGACGAGATGATCCGCGACCGGCGGCGCTCCGGCACCGACCACGGCGATCTGCTCTCCACGCTGCTGCGCGCCGAACACCCCGAGACCGGGAGGGGATTGGACGACGGCGAGGTCCTGGACCAGGTGGTCACCTTCCTGGTCGCCGGGAGCGAGACCACCGCCTCCACCCTCGCCTTCGTCTTCCATCTCCTGGGCGCCCACCCGGAGGTGGAGAAGCGGGTGCACGCCGAGATCGACGAGGTCCTCGAGGGTCGCGTCGCCACCTTCGAGGACCTGCCGTCCCTGGAGTACACCCGCGGGGTCATCACCGAGTCGCTGCGGCTGTACCCGCCGTCCTGGATGGCCATGCGGGTCACGGCGGCCGAGACCGAACTCGGCGGCCGCACCATCCCGGCGGGCACGATGATCCTCTACAGCGCCCAGGCGCTGCACCACAACCCCGAACTGTTCCCCGACCCCGAGCGGTTCGACCCCGAGCGCTGGCTCCCCGGCCGCGCCGAGGAGGTGCCGCGCGGGGCGCTGCTCCCGTTCGGCGCGGGCAGCCACAAGTGCATCGGGGACGTCCTGGCGCTGACCGAGACCGCCCTCATCGTGGCGACGATCGCGAGCCGGTGGCGTCTTCGCCCGGTGCCCGGGACCACCTTGCGCCCCGAGCCGAAGGCGACGCTCGAACCCGGCCCGCTGCCCATGGTGTGCGAGCCGCGCTGACACCGTCCGGTCCGGGGGCCGCCCCGGACCGGACGCCCCGTACCTTCCGTACCCCACCTCGCGAATGAAGGACATCTTCCGCATGAGGACCGCGCAGCACCCGGCGACGCGCCACTGGCGGCACGCCCTCGCCCCCGGCGGGCTTCCACTGGCCGGCCATGCCCTGCTCATGGGCCGCAAGCCGCTTCAGTTCCTGGCCTCCCTGCCCGCCCACGGCGATCTGGTCGAGCTCCGGCTGGGGCCCCGGCCCGTCTTTCTGCCGTGTCATCCGGAGCTGGTCCAGCAGGTGCTGGTGAACGCGCGGATCTACGATACCGGCGGACCGGTGAAGGAGAAGGCGAAGCCCATCCTGGGCAATGGCCTGATCACCTCCGACTGGGCGGACCACCGCCGGCAGCGCCGGCTGGTGCAGCCCGCCTTCCAGGCCGCCCGGATCGCCAAGTACGCCGAGGTGATGGAGGAGGAGTGCGCGGCCGAGTCGACGGCGTGGTCGGCGCGGCGGCCCATCGACGTCAGCCATGAGATGCTCGCGCTCACCGCGCGGGTGACGGCCCGTGCGCTCTTCTCGACCGATATGGCGCCGCACGCCGTGGCCGAGATCCAGCACTGTCTGCCCATCGTCGTGGAGGGCGCCTACCGGCAGGCGATCGACCCCACCGGGCTGCTGGCCAGGCTTCCGCTCGCGGCGAACCGGCGCTTCGACGACGCGCTCCACCGGCTCAACCAGCTCATCGACCGCATGATCGACGACTACAAGGCGGCGGACGACGGCGACCGCGGCGATGTACTCTCCGCCCTCTTCGCCGCACAGGACGACGAGACCGGCGGCACGATGTCGGACCAGGAGATCCACGACCAGGTCATGACCCTGCTGCTGGCCGGGATCGAGACCACCGCCTCCGCGCTGACCTGGACCTGGTTCCTGCTCGGCCGCAACCCCCGGGCCGAGGCCGCGCTGCACGCCGAGGTGGACGAGGTGCTGGGCGGGCGGGCCCCGGTCTACGCCG
The DNA here is from genome assembly GCF_040653035.1 of Streptomyces malaysiensis subsp. malaysiensis. Taxonomy (NCBI): domain Bacteria; kingdom Bacillati; phylum Actinomycetota; class Actinomycetes; order Kitasatosporales; family Streptomycetaceae; genus Streptomyces; species Streptomyces malaysiensis. The sequence continues at coordinate 109,736 of NZ_JBEZNG010000021.1, read as the reverse complement.
ATGTCCCCCGGCTCGCCCACACCCAGCGGGTGTTCAGCGAGGCACTGCGGCTCTTCCCGCCCGCGTGGCTCTTCACCCGGACCACCACCGAGGCCACCGAGCTCGGCGGGCGGCGGCTGCCCCCCGGGTCGGACGTGCTGATCAGCCCGTATGTGATGCACCGCGATCCGGCGCTGTTCCCCGACCCGGAGTCCTTCGACCCCGACCGCTGGCTCCCCGAGCGGGCCAAGGACGTGGCACGGAACTCATATCTGCCGTTCGGCGGCGGCAGCCGCAAGTGCATCGGCGACGTCTTCGGCATGACGGAGGCGACGCTGGCCCTGGCCGCGATCGCCGGCCGCTGGCGGATGCGCCCGATTCCGGGGACGAAGATCCGGCCGAGGCCGCAGATGAGCCTCACCGCCGGTCCCCTGCGGATGATTCCGGAACCACGCTGACCGCCCTGCCCCACGGACCGCGGTGGTCGGCCACCGCGGTCCGTCGAGTCCGTCGGGCAGCCGGGGTCCGCCGGACTGCCGGAGTCCATCAGGTTGCCGGGATCCGTCGAGGTGCCGGGGTCCGCCGGACCGCCGGGGTCCACCGGGCCTGCACGGTCGCGGCCGGCCAGGGCGCACATCCCGTGGGCGGGGACTCAGGCGTCCGGGGCGGTGGAGAAACGTACCGGCAGGCGCCGCAGGCCGCGCAGCATCAGGCTGGGCCGCCAGGCGAGTTCGGCCGGATCGCCGTCCAGGGCGAGATCGGGGCAGCGCTCCAGCAGGGCCCGGAAGGCGACGGCCCCTTCGAGACGGGCCAGCGGGGCGCCCAGGCAGTGGTGCACACCGTGCCCGAAGGCGAGATGGCCGCGCGACGAGCGCCGGATGTCGAAACGGTCCGGTTCGGCGAAGCGCCGGGGGTCACGCGACCCGGCGGCCAGGGCGACCGCGACCGGCTCCCCGGCCGCGATGGCCGTACCGGCGATCTCCACCGGCTCCCGGGTGAAGCGGAACGCGGCGCTCTCCACCGGGCCGTCGTAGCGCAGCATCTCCTCGATCGCGCCCTCCAGCAGCGACCAGTCGGCGCGCAGCGCGGCCAGTTGCCCGGGGTGGCGGAGCAGGGCGAGGGTGCCGCTGGAGATCAAGTTGGCGGAGGTCTCGTAGCCGGCGACCAGCAGCACGAACGTCATGCCGAGCATCTCCTCGGCGGAGAGCGCGTCGCCGTCCCCCTCCATCGTGCGGACCAGGGCGCTGAGCAGCTCGTCGCCCGGGGCCCTGCGCTTGGACTCGATGAGCTCCGCGAAGTAGCCCGTCAGGGCCTGGGCGGCGGCACCGGCGGTCTCCGGGCAGGTCAGGTCGGTGCTCTCCAGATACCAGTCGTGGAACACCTTACGGTCCGTCTCCGGCACCCCCAGCAGCTCGCAGATGACGGCCAGGGGCAGCGGCAACGCGTAGTCCTCGACGAGATCCGCGCGGCCCAGCGGGACCATGGCGTCCAGGAGTTCGTCCGCGATCCGCTGGACGCGGGGGCGCAGGGCCTCGATCCGTCCCGGGGTGAACGTGCGGGCCACCAGCCCCCGCAGCCGGGTGTGGTGCGGCGGGTCGGTCTGCACCATGTTCCGTCCGATGGCATTGCCGCCGTCGTCCTGCCACGCGGCCGAGTGACGTACGTCATTGCTCAGCCGGGGATCGGTCAGCGCGGCGCGGGCCTCTTCATGGCCGACGACGAGCCAGAACACACCGGAGGTGTCCGTGCGCACCCGGTGGACCGGGCCCCGTTCCCGCAGACGTGCATAGACCGGATACGGGTTGACGACGAAATCCGCGCCGAGCGCGGACAGATCCTGGGGCATGTGATCCCCTCAGTCGGTTGACGGCTTCCCCCGAAGCCAGAACCGGGGATCGTTCCCCGCTCTGTCGATGATCTTAACACCTAACCGGAGAGATTCCCCCGGTTAGTGTTAGGGTTGCGGGCCATGGGCAGCCGTGTGGAGAAAGAGACACCATTGCGCCGAGACGCGCGGCGCAATCGCGAGATGCTGATAACCGCCGCCCGGGAGATCTACACGGATCAGGGGGTGGACGCCCCGCTCGACGACATCGCCCGTCGGGCCGGAGTCGGCAGCGCCACCCTCTACCGGCGGTTCGCCGGCCGGGCGGAACTCATCGAGGCGGTTTTCGGCGATTCCCTTCGGGACATTCTGCGGGCAGCGGAGGAGGCCCGCTCGGCGGTCGACGCCTGGGTCGGTCTGACGGCCTATCTCGAGCGCATCTTCGGGCTGCTCGCCGCCGACCGGGGCACCAACGATCTGATGACCACCGGTATACAGGGCGTCCCCTCGCTCGACGCGCTCCGTGAGGAGAACGCGAAGACACTCGACGTCCTCCTGCGCCGCGCCCAGGAACAGGGCGCGGTCCGGAAGGACGCCACCGCGGAGGACCTTCAGTTCATGCTGGCCGCACTCGGCCGCGCGGTCCCCGGCTCGACGGTCGCCGCGCCACTGGCCTGGCGCCGCTATCTGTTCCTGCTGCTGGACGGGTTGCGCCCCGAGGGGTCCCATCCGCTCCCGGCCCCCTCGCTCACCACGGAGCAGCTCAACGCCGCCATGCTCCAGCTCGGCAAGGTGCGGCGGCCGCGCGCTGGGCGCGCCGACTAGCCGGGGTCCGGGAGAGCCTGCTCTCCGGGAGCGCCCCCCTGTTCCGGGAGCGCCCCCTGCTCCGGAAGCGCCGACTCTCCGGAAGCGCGGGCCGGAGGACGTCGTCCGGGCGCGCCGATATGGAGGCACCGGGGCGAGGGTCCGGGCGAGGCACCTCACCACAGTGGCCGGGCGAAGTATGTCGCCCGCCTACATATCCGAGCCGAAGAGCGCATTTCTACGGTGTGGCAACACAAAACCGTTCCCGCACCCCGCTCGGAAGTGGTGACCCATGCCCACCCCGGATTCCCCGGCCTCCGCTCCCCCGACCCCACCCGGTTCGCTGCGCCGTATCGTCGCCGCGAGCCTCATCGGCACCACCATCGAGTGGTACGACTTCTTCCTCTACGGCTCGGCCGCCGCGCTCGTCTTCAACAAGCTCTTCTTCCCGGACTCCGATCCGCTGGTCGGCACGCTGCTCTCGTTCCTGACGTACGCGGTCGGCTTCGCCGCCCGGCCGGTCGGCGCCCTGGTCTTCGGCCACTACGGCGACCGGCTCGGCCGTAAGAAGCTGCTGATCCTGAGTCTGCTGATGATGGGCGGCGCGACCTGCGCCATCGGGCTGCTGCCCACCCACGCCACGGTCGGTTCGGCGGCACCCGTACTGCTCACCGCGCTGCGTCTGCTCCAGGGGTTCGCGCTGGGCGGCGAATGGGGCGGGGCGGTGCTGCTGGTGTCGGAACACGGGGACGCGCGGCGGCGCGGGTTCTGGGCGTCCTGGCCGCAGACCGGCGCCCCCGCGGGGCAGCTGCTGGCCACCGGGGTGCTCTCCGCGCTGACCGCCCTGCTCTCCGACAGCGCCTTCGAGTCATGGGGGTGGCGGGTGCCGTTCCTGCTCTCGGGCGTGCTGGTGGTAGTCGGCTTGTGGATTCGTCTCTCTGTCGATGAATCGCCGGTGTTCAAGGCGGCGCTGGCCCGGGCCGAGGCCCGTAAGGCGGCCACGGACGGCGGTGCGGACGCCGCCGAGAAGATGCCGCTGGTGGCCGTCCTGCGCCACCACTGGCGGGATGTGCTGATCGCCATGGGCGCGCGGATGGCCGAGAACATCAGCTACTACGTCATCACCGCCTTCGTCCTCGTCTACGCGACCTCCGACCATGTGGGCCTCGGCAAGCAGACCGCGCTCAACGCCGTACTGATCGCCTCGGCCGTGCACTTCGCGGTCATCCCGGCCTGGGGCGCGCTGTCGGACCGGATCGGGCGCCGCCCGGTGTATCTCCTGGGCGCGGCGGGTGTGGGCGCGTGGGCCTTCCCCTTCTTCCTCCTCATCGACACCAAGGGCTTCCCGGCCCTGCTGCTCGCCGTGACGGTCGGGCTGATCTTCCATGGGGCGATGTACGCGCCCCAGGCGGCGTTCTTCTCCGAGATGTTCGCGACCCGGATGCGGTATTCGGGGGCGTCGATCGGGGCGCAGTTCTCGTCCGTCGCGGCCGGTGCGCCCGCCCCGCTGATCGCCACCGCGCTCCTGGCCGACTACGACAGCGCCACCCCGATCGCCCTCTATGTGATCGCGGCGGCCCTGCTCACCCTGGTGGCCGTGGGCGTCGCCAAGGAGACCCGGGACCGCGATCTGGCGGCCGTGGAACCGACCTCGGCCCCCTCCCCGCGTCCGGCGTCGGAGGGTGCGGGGCGCAAGGCCCGTTCGGCCTCGGCTCAGTAGCCCACGGCCGAGGCCAGTCGGTGCAGCCGCAGGGCGAGCTGGATCTCCAGGGAGCGGGCGGGCGACTGCCAGTCGGGGCCGAGCAGCCGCCCGATCCGCTCCAGCCGCTGCGCCACCGTGTTGACGTGCACGTGGAGGGCGTCCTTCGTACGGGCCGGGCTCATCCCACCGGCGAAGTACGCGTCGAGCGTGCGGATCAGTTCGGTGCCGCGCCGCTCGTCGTAGTCGATGACCGCGCCCACGGTGCGCTGCACGAAGTCCTGGACGCCGGTGCCGGCCGGGGCGCCCTCGCGGGTACCTGCCAGCAGCAGACCGAGGAAGCCGAAGTCCTCGGCGGCGGCGCCCTGTCCGGCCCGGTCCAGCACCCGCAGGGCGGCCAGACAGCGCCGCGCCTCGGCATAGCCCGCGGCGACGTCCCCGGGCCGCGCGGCGGGCGCGGGGACCGGCGCGGAGGCGCCGACGGTGACCGCGGCGTGCACGGCGGTGCCCAGCTGGCGGGCGGTGCGGCGGGCGAGGGCGTCGGCGGTGTCGCCCTCGGCCAGCGGCAGCAGCAGAACGGTGCCGCCGTCGCGGGCGGCGGCCAGACCGTGCCGGGTGGCCGCCAGATGGGACGCGGCGGACCACAGCCGACGGCGGCCCGCGGCGTCCTCGGCGGGGGCGCCGCCGGGACCGCCTCCGGGCCCGGCTCCCGGTGCGCCGCCGGGCCTGCTTCCGGATGCCCCGCCGGGACCGCTCGCGCGTGCGCCACCGGGACCGCTCGCGGGCGCGGTGCCGGGTCCGCCTCCGGGTGTGGTGCCCGGCCCGCTTCCGGGTGCCCCGCCGGGACCGGCGGCGGGCGTACCGGTGTCCGGGGCCTCGATGCCCGCGGCGAGCACCACATGGGGCGTGTCCAGGTCCGCCCGGAGCCGCGCGGCGCGCTCGCGCAGCAGCCGGGGCTCACGGTCGGGAGCGTCGAGCAGGTCGTCCAGGAGCTCACCGCGCACCCGCTGCTCGGCCTCACCCGCCGAGCGGCGGGCGAGCTGCAACAGCGAGGTGACCATGGCGGCGCGCTCCAGGGTGCGCTGGTCCATGGGGTCGAGCCGGGGGTGGCCGCGCAGTACGAGCGCGCCGAGCAGTTCGCCACCCGCCGAGACGGCGGCGACCCAGTCCTCCTCGCCGTCGCGCACCGCGTGGCCATCGGCCCGGGACCGGTCGACGGCCGCCGCGGGCGCCTCGTCGGTCTCGAGGAACTCCACGGAGCCGCTGAGCACCTCGGCCAGCGCGTCCGCCACGTCGTGCACCCCGCCACCGCGCAGCACCAGCTCGGTGAGCCGGTCATGGACGTCGGAGGCGCGCTCGATGACCCGGCTGCGGTCCCGGATGATCTCGTTGGCCGCCTCCAGTTCGGCGAGCGCCGTACGGGTCTCGGCGAGCAGATGGGCGGTGTCGATGGCCACGGCCGCGTGGGCGGCGAACGAGCCGAGCAGCGCGATCTGCTCGCGTTCGAACACCCGGGCCCTGCGGTCGGCCGCGAACAGCACGCCGATGACACCGCTGCCCAGCAGCAGCGGCACCCCGAGGATGGCGACGAGCCCCTCGTCCTTGACGCCCGCGTCGATGGCGTGCGTGTGCTGGAACCGCGGATCGTCGAAGTAGTTCTCGGTCACATAGGGGCGGGCGGTCTGGGCCACCAGACCGCCGAGCCCCTCCCCCATGCCGAGCCGCAACTGCTGGAAGCGGGCCGAGACCGAACCGTCGGTGACCCTCATATAGGTGTCACCGGCCGTCGGATCGTTGAGCGTCAGATACGCGACCTCGGTGCCCAGCAGGGAGCGGGCGCGCTGGACGATGGCCTGGAGCACCGCGTCCAGATCGCGCAGCCCCGCCAGATCGTGGGCGGTCTCGAAGAGCGCGGAGAGCTCGGCCTCGCGGCGCCGTCGCCCCTCCAGCTCACCGCGCACCCGCAGGGCGAGCAGCTTGGCGCGCTCCAGGGCCGCCAGCAGCTCGGCCGGGGCCTTGTCGGCGCGGGCGCGCAGCACCGGGCGCTCGTACGCCTCGGCGGGCGCGCCGCGTACGAGCAGTTCCAGGTAGGGGGCCTCCGGCCGGTCGTCGGGCATGGTCACAGGCATACTCCCGCCGGACGCGGCGGCGCCAGCCGTAGGGCGGCCCGGTGTCCTTTCGAGGGGGCGGCCGGGCAAGAGGCGGTCCGGTGGCTGAGCCAATGAGCCACCATTCCGCCCGTCCGGCAGTGGCTGAGCCACTGAGCCGCTCTTCCGCCCCTCCGGCAGTGGCTGAGCCAATCGGCCACCGTCCGCCGGTGGCTCAGCCAATCCCTGGCCCAGTGGCTCGGCCAATCGGCCTTCACCGGCCGATGAACGATCCGATGAGCCGCTCAGTGGGCGGTCCATCCGCCGTCCATGCTGAGCGAGGCACCGGTGATGAAGGACGTATGCGGACCGCAGAGATACGCGACGGCCTCGGCGACCTCCTCGGGTTCGACCAGTCGCTTGACCGCCGAATCGGCCAGCATCACATCGGAGACCACCCGCTCCGGCGAGATCCCATGGGCCTCGGCCTGGTCGGCGATCTGCCGCTCGACGAGCGGGGTGCGCACATAGCCGGGGTTGACGCAATTGGAGGTCACCCCGTGCGCCGCGCCTTCCAGGGCGGCGACCTTGGACAGCCCCTCCAGGCCGTGTTTGGCGGCCACATAGGCCGATTTGTAGGGGGAGGCGCGCAGCCCGTGCACCGAGGAGATGTTCACGATCCGGCCCCAGCCCCGCGCGTACATATGCGGCAGCGCGCCGCGCACCAGCCGGAACGGGGCCTCGAGCATCACGGTGAGCACCCGGGAGAACACCTCGGGCGGAAAGTCCTCGATGGGCCGGACGAGTTGGAGCCCGGCGTTGTTGACCAGGATGTCGATGCCAGCGGCGGCCCGTTCGGCGGCGTCGAGGTCGGTGAGGTCCAGGGGGTGGGCCTCGACCTGGCCGGGCAGTCCGGCGGCCGCGTCGACCAGGTCGGTGAGGCCCTCGGCGTCCAGGTCGACGGCCCGCACCCGCGCCCCGGCGGTGGCCAGCCGCAGTGTGCAGGCCCGGCCGATGCCCCCGGCGGCGCCCGTGACGAGTGCGGTACGGCAGGACAGATCGGGGCCGTCGGACGGCCGGGGGCCCGGGCCCGGTGTGGTGGACGCGCTCATGAGTGGCACATTAGGCAGCCATCGTGCCCGGACCGATGTGCGGGCGGCACATACTTCACTCCGCGACGATGGGCTCGAACCATGTCGGGCCGTCCTCGAGCGCCTGCTTGATGCGGGACAGGGAGAAGTCCTCCATCTCGGGCAGCGCGTCGAGTGGGAACCAGCCGACGTCCAGCGACTCGTCGTCGTTCACCCGCGCCTCGCCGCCGACCGCGCGGCAGCGGAAGCAGACGTCCACGAACTGGCACTTGTCGTCGTTGGGGTAGGTCACCGGGGCCAGGGTCCGAACGAGCACGATGCGTTCGGGGACACAGCGCACCGCTGTCTCCTCCTCCACCTCGCGGACCACCGCCGTGGCAGGCTGCTCACCGGGCTCGGGGATACCGCAGATGATCGTCCAGCGGCCGTTGTCGGCCCGGCGGCCCAGCAGCACCCGGTCCTGGTCGTCGAAGACCACGGCGCTCACGCCCGGCAGATAGAGCAGTTGGTGACCGATGGAGGCCCTGAGGTCACGGATGAAGTCGGGGGTCGGCATGGGCCGAGGGTATCGGGCGGAAAAGGGGGCGCGCGCGGCGGCCGCACGGCGCCCTCCACGGTGGGCGTTTCACCACCGACGCATCGTTTCTGCGCACCATATACACATTCCTTACGACAAGCGCTACGGTTTCGGGTGTCATGGCTCGCACGGCGGCCGTAAGGCCGCCGGTGCGGTGCCCGTCACGACGGGGGGTCGGCGGGATGACGTCATCAGTGGTGGAGCCTGTCGTACAGGACCACGGCAGACCGGCCGACGGCTGCGCCGGGGCGGCCGACATCGCGGGGGTTCTGATCCTGGCCGGCTGCGCGGTCTGGGCCCTGATCGCGGCCATGGGGCGGCCCGCCCGCCCCGAGGGGGTGCTGCTCGCCGTGCTGGCGGTGGCCGCCGGTTACGCCTGCGGCCGGATCGCCGGATCGCTGCTGCCGGTCGCCTCGACGGCGGCCGCCGGGCTCGCGGGGTTCGGCCTGGCCTGCGCCTCGCCGTACGGGCTCGCCGGCCATGAGGGGCCGGGCGCGGCCCAGCTCACCCTGGCCACGGGCGCGATCTGCTGCGCGGCCTGGGCCGCCCCGCGGGTCCTCCGCCCGGCGCTGTGGCTGCTGGCCGCGGCGATCACACTGACGGCCGTGGTGGGCGGCTCGACGGCGGGCTCGGTGGCGAGCGGCGCCGTGCTGGTGTGCTCGCTCGCCGCCGCCCGGCCGCGGCGGCGGCTGCCCGCGCTCGCGGCGTGCGCGCTGGTCGCGGCGGTCGCGGTCGGCGGCACCTGGGCGGTGGCCAAGGACGCGGTCCCCGGCGGGCTGGCGCCCGCCCTGCGCGACCACCTCACCGAGCACCGGATCCGGCTGTGGCAGGACGCCGCCCGCATCGAGGAGACGGACCCGCTGCGCGGTGCGGGCCCGGACCGCTTCGGCGAGCTGAGCCCCGCGGTGGCCCAGCCACAGGGCCCGGAGGCCAAGCCCCATTCGGCGCCGCTTCAGCAGGCGGCCGGTCAGGGGCTGCCGGGAGTGGCGCTGCTGGGTGCGGCCTTCGCCTGGATGCTGCACGCCCTGTGGTGCTCCCCACGCCCCACTCCGGTGGTCCTTACGGCGGCCGCGACGCTCACGGCCCTGGCCGTCGAGTCCTGTCTGGGCAACGCCCTCAGCTTCTCCCAGGTCACCGCGGGGGCGGGCCTCCTCGCCGGGCTGGCGACGGCCCGCCGTCTGGACCAGACCCCGGGAACGGTGCCATGAGACCCGGCACGGCTCGCGAATACCCGTCGCCTCAACGAGAACGCGGGCCTCGAAAGCCGCGAACGAGAACATGTGGAACGCATCCCCTGAAAGGGGGACATGGGCACCGGCTAGACCTGGGAGGTGCGCGCCGCGATCAGCCGCAGCCGGTCACGGATGACCCGGACCGCGGCCTCCGCGTCATCCACCGTGACCGTGAAGACGCGGCCGTCCCCGAGGCGGACCACCAGGCCCTCGCCCCGGCGCACCACCACCGCCGTGCCCTTCTCGGGGCGCCAGCGGTAGCCCCAGCCGCCCCACTGGCAGGGGGTGACCTTGTGGGCCACATCGGCGTGGACCACATCGCTGAGCGGGATACGGCGGCGTGGGAGCCCCATATGGCCGCAGCGGATCTCCAGCACCTCGTCGTCGACCCGTACCGCCACATGGACGAAGGCGAGGGTGCCGAAGAGCATCAGCAGCCCGGCGGCCACACAGCCGATGACGGCCATCAGCAGCGGGGCGATGCCCGAACCCCATGGGGAGTCGACGGCGAGGTCGACTCCGAGCGCCAGACACGCGGCCCCCGCCACGGCCAGCAGCCACTGCACGCGATTGTGGGCGCGTCCGGTCCAGACCGCGGGCGGCTGCCCGTGGGCCGTCGGCTCTCCGTGGTCGTGGTGCCTCATGCTTGGCAGCGTACCCACCTTCCGGCACCGCGGCAGCGGGGCGGGTGAATCCGCTGGTGAGGAGCGGTTCGGTCAGCTCACCGCACGAGGCGTTCCGGTCAACCGCGGGCCGGTGCGACGGGTGCCAGCAGCACTCCCTCGGCATAGGTCAGGGCGGCGTCCGGCAAGGCGGCCTCGTCCCCGCTGAGGATGACCGTCAGACCGCCCGGGGTGATCGGGCCGTCCGGCGGAAAGGGATCGGCGCCGATCCGGCGCAGGGCCTGGGCGGCGACGGCCCCGGCCGAGCCATGAAGGACGATCGGCGGTGCGTCCGGCCGCTGCACGGCGGCCCGGATGCGGTCGGCGACCAGTTCGTAATGGGTGCAGCCCAGGACGACGGTCGTTACATCGCGGGGGGTGCGGGCCGCCGCGACGGCCACCGCAGCGTCGATCCCCTCGGTGTCGGCGTGCTGCACGGCGTCCGCGAGCCCCGGGCACGCCACCTCGGTCACCTCGACGCCGTCCGCGAAGTCGCGGATCAGTCCGCGCTGGTACGGGCTGCCGGTGGTGGCCGGGGTGGCCCAGATCGCGATCGGCCCTCCCCCGGCCGCCGCGGGTTTGATGGCGGGCACGGTCCCGATGACCGGCAGCCCGGGCTCCAGCTCGGCGCGCAGCGCGGGCAGGGCGTGGACGGAGGCGGTGTTGCAGGCGACGATCAGCGCGTCCGGGCGGTGCGCGGCGGCGGCCCGGGCGCAGCCCAGGGCGCGTTCGGTGACGTCCTCGGGAGTGCGCGGCCCCCACGGCATGGTGGCGGGGTCGGAGGAGAGGACGAGATCGGCGTCCGGTCGCAGTCGGCGCATCGCGGCGGCGGTGGGCAAGAGCCCGATTCCGGAGTCCATAAGCGCGATCTTCACCCGGTCACTTTAAGGGATCGGTCCGGTGCGCCCGACGGCCGGGCGGACCTTCGGGCAGACTTCGGCGGGTGAGCGCGCTGATGTGGATCGCCGCCGGGTCGTTGGCCGCGTGGCTGTGGCTGCTGCTGGGCCAGGGCTTCTTCTGGCGTACGGACGTCCGGCTGCCCCGGACCGGACCGGGCGGCTCAGGGCCGCCGGAGCCCGCGGGATGGCCCTCGGTGGCCGTCGTGGTGCCTGCCAGGGACGAGTCCGCGGTGCTTCCGGCGAGCCTGCCCTCGCTGCTCGCCCAGGACTATCCGGGGCCGGCGGAGATCTTCCTGATCGACGACGGCAGCTCGGACGGCACCGGAAAGCTGGCCCGTCAACTGGCCGACGAGTACGGCGGGCTGCCGCTGACCGTCGACTCCCCCGGCGAACCCGGCCCCGGCTGGACGGGCAAGCTGTGGGCGGTGCGGCACGGCATGGCGCTCGCCACGACCCGTCTCGCCGCCGACCGTGAGGACGACGGCGGCGTGGACTATCTGCTGCTGACGGACGCCGACATCGCACATGAGCCGGACTCGCTGCGGGAGTTGGTGCGCGCGGCCGAGGCGAACGGGCTGGATCTGGTCTCCCAGATGGCACGGCTGAGGGTGGCGACCTACTGGGAGCGGCTGATCGTGCCGGCCTTCGTCTACTTCTTCGCGCAGCTGTACCCCTTTCGGTGGGTCAACCGGCCCCGGGGGCGGACCGCGGCGGCCGCGGGCGGCTGTGTGCTGCTGCGCCGGGAGGCCGCCGAGCGGGCCGGTGTCCCGGAGGCGATCCGTCAGTCGGTCATCGACGACGTGGCGCTGGCCCGTGTGGTGAAACGGTCCGGCGGACGGATCTGGCTGGGGCTGGCCGACCGGGTCGACAGTGTGCGGCCGTATCCACGGCTGGGCGAGCTGTGGCGGATGGTCTCGCGCAGCGCGTACACCCAGCTGCGCCACAATCCGCTGCTGTTGCTGGTGACGGTCGCGGGGCTGGCGGTGGTGTATCTCGTACCACCCGCGGCCGTGGCCGCCGGGGCGCTGACCGGGCGGCCCGCGCCGCTGGCGATGGGCGCGGCCGCCTGGGCCCTCATGGCGGGCACCTACATCCCGATGCTGCGCTACTACCGGCAGACCCTGTGGCTGGCGCCGCTGCTGCCCCTGACGGCCCTTCTCTACCTCCTGATGACCGTGGACTCGGCGGTGCGGCACCACCTCGGGCAGGGCGCGGCCTGGAAGGGGCGCAGCTACGCCCGCCCCAGCGCCGCGCCCTGATGGCCGCGCCCCGTACACCGAGGCTTCACTTGCGGCCGGGGGTCCAGTTCATGCCCCAGCCGTAGGTGTGGTCCAGGGTGCGCTGCGGGCTGACACCGCGCTGCGGCACCAGATAGCGGGCCTCGCGCTGCACGACGAGCTCGCTGCCGGTGTTGGTGATGAGCGCGAGCGCGCAGACCGGCGACTGGACGGTGCACTCGTCGAGCGAGAAGTCGATCGGGGCGCCGAACTGCGGCTGGAGGGTGACCGTGGCGTTCAGGTTGGCGAAGCTGCGGGCGCCCTCGTAGATGGTCACGAAGACCAGGATCCGGCGGAACGACTGCTGGTGGTCCAGGTTGATGGTGAGGTTCTCACCGGCCGCGCGGGCGCCGGTCCGGTCATCGGCGTCCAGCTGGATGAAGGGCGGCTGGTGCAGTGAGCCGAAGGAGTTGCCGAGCGCCTGGACCACGCCCTTGCTGCCGTCGGCGAGTTCGAACAGCGCCCCCAGGTCGAGATCGAGATCGTTGTGCATGGCCATGGCCTTGCCCAGCTTGGAGGCCCAACCCGAGAACTGCTTGTGCACCTGCCAGTTGAGGTTGACCCGCATGGTGCCGGAAGTGCCGCCCTGTTTGGTGAGCGAGACGGCGGGCGCCTCCTTGGTCAGGGTGACCTTACTGAGGCTCACCGGCGCCGGGGCGGCCGCGGGGGCCGGTGCGGTGGGCGGAGGCGGCGGAAGGGGCGTGGAGGCGGCGGTGGGCGGCGGAGGCGGGTACGCCCCGGCCGGAGGGCCGGACGGCGGCGCGGGCGCGGCGTAGGGGCTCTGGGCGGCCGCGTACGGGTTCTGTCCCGCGTACGGGTTCTGCCCGGCGTTCGGCGGGACGGCGGGGGCGGGCGCCGGGGCAGGGGCGGGGACGGGGACGGCGGGCTGAGCCGGCGTCTGCCGCGGTTCGTCGTCGACGGTGATGCCGAAGTCCGTGGCGAGCCCCGAAAGCCCGCTCTGGTACCCCTGGCCCACCGCGCGGAACTTCCACGCGCCCTGCCTGCGGTACAGCTCGCCGAGGACGAACGCGGTCTCGACCGTGGCGTCCTCGCTGTCGAACCGGGCGATCTCCGCGCCGCCCGCCGCGTCCAGCACCCGGATATGCAGTCCGGGGACCTGACCAAACGTTCCCCCATCGGCCGAGCCCGCGAGCACCACGGTGTCGATGGCAGGCTCCACCCGGGCCAGGTCCACCGAAAGGGTGTCGCTCACGGTGTCGCCCGCGGTCCGCTTCCCCTCGTGGCGCACCGCGCCGGAGGAGTGCGCCGCCTGGTTGTAGAAGACGAAGTCCGCGTCGGACCTGACCTTTCCGGACGCCAGCAGCAGCGCCGAGGCGTCCACGTCCGGCACCCCAGGTCCCGCGCGCCAGCCGAGCTCGATCCGCACCGCGTCCGCCGGTACTGGCGTATTACCGCCCTTGCGCATGGCCATTTCCGTCCCCCTGCCTCTCTGTTCGCTCGGTCGCCGGGCGGCTCGGCCGCCACATACCGCGGATGGCCCGCGGCAACCCGCTGAAAACGCGCTCTTTACACGATCTCAACGTACCCTGACGACCGATTTTCCCGGGTTCGCTCTGATTGGGGATCCGCGACCACTCCGAACACTGAAAACAACCCTCCTACCGGACTCCCCAATGAGCACATGGTGGGCTTAACTTATGGTCTATGACCTCCCCCCGCAGCACTTACGGTGGCGGCTACTACTCCTCGCCGTCCTTCCCGGACACCCCCATCTACGACAGTCTTGTCGCCGAGCGGGGTACACCGCAGATCGCACCCATCAGAGTGCCGTCGGCCTATGACACCGGAAGTCATCTTCCGGCCCTGCCCTCGGCGCTTCCCGCGCTGCCCGCCGCTCCCTCCCCGCAGCCCATGCACCAGGGGTACCAGCAGCAGGCGCCGCAGCCGACCGGGCTCCAGCAGGCGCACTCGCCCTACATCCCGCCGCAGCCGACGGGACCGCGGGGCTACCCGGGCGCCCAGCAGCCGCAGCAGATGCAGCGCCCCGGGCCGGCCTCGCCCATGGGGTACGAGGCGATGCGCCCGGCCATGACGCGTCCGGCCGCGCCTCGTCCGGCGGCGCCCGCGCCTTCTCCGTACGACGACCCTTACGGCCGTCAGCAGTACCCGGGCGGCCGGTCGCCGCACCCGGGAGGCGGCTACTGACATATGTCGGGAGGTGATGCGACCGGGCCGGTGCCCGGTCGCGGGAAGGACCGGGCCGGATGGGGCATCCCCGTCCGGCCCCTGATCTTTGGCGGCTGTCCGGCCGCTGGGTTCCCGGGGGCCGCCCGCCCCTGACGCTTGAGGGCCGACGCTTGAGGCCCGGCCCCTGAGGGCCTGCCTCTCAACGGGCCCCATTTCGAGGGCCGTTCGGCCCTCCCCGGCGGCGAAGCGCACCGCGATGCTGGAACCGAGCAGTTCCGCGACCATCTCCACCACCGGGGCGGACCGGGCTCTCACTCCACTGCGGTGATGAGCGCTTCGACCGGCCGCCCGTTCGGCGTGGGGCGCGGGGCCGGTATGGGGATCCGGTCTCGCGCTCCACGCGAAACGCACGCCCGGCCACCGTAAGGACGTCATCCGTTCCTGGCCGCGCTCTTCACGGGCTCACTGACCCGTTTCGCGCTCCTTCAGCCGCTCGGCGATCACCGCGGCCTGAATGCGCCGCCCCACGCCCAGCTTGGCCAGGATCGAGGAGATGCGGTTCTTGACGGTCTTCTCGGCGAGGAACAGCCGTTCGGCGATCTGCCGGTTGGTCAGCCCGTCGCCGATGAGCTGAAGGATCTCCCGCTCCCGCGGGGACAGGTTCTCCAGCTCCACGGGCCCGCTGGGCGCGGGGCCGCGCAGCCGGGCCATCACCCGGGCGGTGGCGCCGGGGTCGAGCATGGAGCGGCCGTCGGCCACAGTGCGCACCGCGGACACCAGGTCGGATCCGTTGATCTGCTTGAGCACATAGCCCGCGGCCCCGGCCATGATGGCGTCGAACAGCGCCTCGTCGTCGTCGAAGGACGTCAGCATCAGACAGGCGAGATCGGGGAGCCGGGTCCGCAACTCCCGGCAGACCTCGATCCCTTCGTGGTCGCCGCCCTCGCCCGAGGAGCCGAGCCGTACGTCGAGCACCGCGACCCGTGGCCGTACGGCGGGGGCGCGGGCGATGGCCTCGCGGGCGTTGGCCGCCTCGCCGACCACCTCGAGATCGGGCTCGGCGTCGAGCAGATCGCGCAGTCCGCGCCGCACCACCTCATGGTCGTCGAGCAGAAAGACCCTGATGGGGCCGTCGGCGTCGGCTGTCTGGGGCACCGGCCTCTCCTCCATGGCGCGCGGGTCGCCGGTCGCGATCCGGCTGCCCAGCTTTACGTTCCGGCGCAAGGAAGCGTAAGGGGCCGTTCGGCCCCGGGCCGCTCTCCGCGCCCATCGGCCCGATCATGGCGAGATCCCGCCCGCGTACGGCCCGTAGAGATCCAGCAGCCGGGTACGGGCGCTCTGGAGACGGCGCCCGATCACCTGGGCGCAGGCCAGCGCGAGGGCGTAGCCGAGCTCCGGGTCCTCGTCGCACAGCCGGCGCACCGCCTCCGCGTCGAACTCGTGCGCGCGCACCGGGCTGAGCGCCTCCGCGCCCAGATGCCAGGTGTCCGGCGGAAAGAGCCAGGACCAGCCGATGAGCTCTCCCGGCCCGAGCGTCTCGATCACCGCGGCCCGCCGCCCCGGGACATGCAGATCGAGGGTGACCGCGCCGGTGCGGATGATCCAGAAGTGGTCGGCCTTACGGCCCTCCTCGAAGATCCGGCCGCCGGAGGGGAAGGACACATCGTGGGCGAGCGCCATCAGCCGCTCACGGTGTTCGGTCTTCAGCGCGCTCAGAAGTCCCATCATGACCTCACTCTGTCGTCTCCTTCTCCCCCCTCACCCCTCGGCGGTCACCGTGCGTAAGAGCCGCGCATACGCACTGTGTGCACGAGCTGTATCTACCAGGTGTGCTTACGAGAGGCAGCCGATCCAAAGCGATACACCGACGAACGGGTATCGATTCACCCTTACCCATTTCCGGTCACGTTTCCGATATGACACGTCATTTATGGTCGTCGTGACCGATGAGACCCCGCTCCCCGTACCCTCGGCTGCTTCACCGACCCTGCGATGTCGCTCGTACTCGTCACCAAACGGGAGGCACTGGTGCTAGCCGACCCTCGTCGTCGGTCCGCCGATCGAGCCGGAGAACACCTGCTCCACCGTCGTTTCACCGCCGAGGAGCTGCCCCGGCTGCGGGTGCAGGTCGAGCGGTGCGCCGCCTGGGCCGGGCTCAGCGAGACCCGCCGCGGGGACTTCGTGCTGGCCGTGGACGAGATCGCCAACAACGCCATCGAGCACGCGGGCGGCACCGGCTCCCTGTTGCTGCGGCGGGTCGGCGACGAGCTGGAGTGCCGGATCAGCGACTCCGGCCCCGGCTTCTCCGAGGACGTCATCCCGCGGATCCTGCCGGGGCTGGACGGCGCGACCAGCGGCCGCGGCCTGTGGCTGACCCAGCTGGTCACCGACCGGCTGGCGATCAGCGCGGGGGCGGTGGGCGCCGTGGTGACGCTGGCCATGCGGCTGCGCTGAGTGAGCCGCCGGACTCCCTCGGCCACCGCTTCGGCGGGACAATGGGAAGGGACGTAGCCATGTGCCGGCAGGAGAGGCGGTGGACACGGTGGAGCTTCCCGTGGTCGTCGGGGTCGACGGTTCGGACGCCGCCTCGGACGCGCTGGACTGGGCGGCCGAGCTGGCCGGGCGCCGCGGGCTGCCGCTGCGCGTCGTCCATGCCTCCCTGTGGGAGCGGTACGAGGGCTACATCCCCGGTACGTCCGCCGACCGGCCCGCCGAGCGGCTCCACAGCGAGGCGGTGCTGGCCACCGCGGCCGAGCGGGCCGGACGGCGGGTGCCGGCCCTGAAGGTGATGACCGACCTGGCGGCCGACGACGCGGTCACGGCCCTGCTACGTGCCGGGCAGAGTGCGGAGGCGCTGGTGGTCGGCTCGCGCGGGCGCGGCGAGTTCGCCTCCCTGCTGCTCGGCTCGGTCGGCCTGGGCATCGCGGCCCGCGCCCTGTGCCCGGTGGTCGTGGTGCGCGGCCGCCCGGAGAACGTGCGGGGCGGGATGAACCGGGTGGCGGTGGGGATCGCCGAGCGCGAGCGCCCCGGCGACCAGGAGCCCGCGCCGCCCTCCGCCGCCGTGGCGTTCGCCCTCCGCGAGGCGCGGCTGCGCGGCGGCGAACTGGAGGCGGTGCACGCCTGGCGCTGTGCGGGCCCCGAGGACCATGGAGCGCGCGAGGGACATGGGAGACGCGAGGAGCGCAGAGGACGCGAGAACCCTGGGGGACGCGAGGAGCACCGGGCGCATGGGGGCCAGGGGGCGCGCGAGGCTCACACACGGCGCGCCGCCGAGCTCCTGGACGAGACGCTGGGCGGCGCCTCGGCGGCCGGGCTGCCGCCGGTGCCGGTGGCGCACCGCCCGGTCGAGGGCTCGGCGCGCAAGGCGCTGCTGGACGCCTCCGCGCACGCCGATCTGCTGGTGGTCGGGGCCCGGCGGCGACAGGGGCACTTCGGCATGCAACTGGGGCTTGTCAACCACGCCGTTCTGCATCACGCCAGGTGCCCGGTCGCCGTGGTGCCGGTTTCCTAGCCACCGGCTCCGCGGCGCCGCACCCGGCCCTGGCCGAGTTCCTCCCCTTTCCGTCACTGTCGGTCCCCGCCCCGGCTACTCTGCTGGTGAGAGGCTCATGGGGGGGATGGAGGCCAGGTGTCGTCGGGCAGTGCGGACCAGGGACGCCATCCGGCCCTCCCCCAACTCCGGCTCGACCAGCTGCTCGGCGAGCTCCAGGCGCGGCTGGACGCGGCCCGGTCCACCCAGGACCGGATGCACAGCCTCCTGGAGGCCGTGCTCAGCGTGGGCCGTGAGCTGGACCTGGAGCAGGTGCTGCGCCGGATCGTGGAGGCCGCGGTGGTGCTGGCCGACGCGGAGTACGGCGCGCTGGGCGTGGTCGACCGGCACCGGCTCTCGCAGTTCCTGCCGGTGGGCATATCCGGGGAACAGGCGTACCGCATCGGCCCGTTACCCAGCGGCCACGGACTGCTCGGCGAGCTGATCCGCCACCCCCAGCCGCTGCGGCTCACCGATCTGTCGGAGCATCCGGCGAGCTACGGCTTCCCCGAGCACCATCCGCCGATGCGCTCGTTCCTGGGCGTGCCGATACGGGTGCGGGACGAGGTCTTCGGAAATCTCTATCTGACCGAGAAGCGCGGCGGCGCCCAGTTCGACGCCGATGACGAGGCGGTGCTGACCACCTTGTCGGTCGCCGCCGGGGTGGCCATCGACAACGCCCGGCTGTACCACGAGAGCCGGCGCCGCGAGCAGTGGCTGGAAGCGCTCGGTGTCATCACCCGGACACTGCTGGCGGGCACCCCGGCGGCCGAGGCGCTGAGCCTGATCGCCCGGCTCGCCCTCCAGGTGGCCCTCGCCGACTCGGCGGCGATCCTGCTGCCCGCCACGGGCACCGACTCCCTGATGGTCGAGGTGGCCGAGGGGCATGACGCGGAGCGCATCGGCGGGCTCGTGGTGCCGTCCGACGGCTCGCTGGCCGGGCTCGCCGCCCGCACCGGACGCCCCGCGTTCGCCTCGGACGTACGGGTGGACTCCCGGGCCAGATCCTGGCCGCTGCCGGCTCCGGAGAGCGAGTTCGGGCCGGTGGTGGCCGTTCCGCTGGTCGCGGGCGAGCGGGCCTCCGGGGCGCTGCGGCTGTGCCGGCTCGCCGGGCGGCAGCCCTTCGACGACCATGAGGTCGCGCTGCTCTCGGGGTTCGCGGCGCAGGCCGCCCTGGCGCTGGAACTGGCCCGGCACCGCGCCGAGTCCGAGCATATGGCGATCCTCCAGGACCGTGATCGGATCGCCCGGGACCTTCATGATCTGGCCATTCAGCGGCTCTTCGCGACCGGGCTCACCCTCCAGAGCGCGGGCCGGCTGATCGAACGCCCGGAAGCGGCCGAACGGGTGGGGCGGGCCGTGGACGACCTGGACGAGACCATCAAGATCATTCGCTCCACGATCTTCGCCCTGCGCACGGTCGGGGACGACGGCGGCGAACCCGCCACGCTGCGGCGGCGGCTGGTCAAGGCCGTCCGGTCGGCCTCCGACACCCTGGGCTTCGCGCCGTCGCTGCTGATGGACGGCCCGGTCGACACCGATGTGCCGGACGAGACCGGTGACCATGTACTGGCGGTGCTCGCCGAGGCGCTCAGCAACACCGTGCGGCACGCCCATGCCCAGCGGGTGGAGGTGCGGCTGACCGTCGGGGCGCGCATCACCCTGGAGGTCACGGACAACGGAGTGGGCATCGGGGGCGCCGCGCCCAGCGGCGGGCTGGTCAATATGCGGTCACGGGCCGAGCTGCTGGGCGGCACATTGGACATCGAGGCGCCCGAGGCGGGTGGCACCCGGCTGGTCTGGTGTGTCCCTCTTGACCGCCGACGGCCCGCCGGAAGGGCGAAAGGGACGGCCCCGTGATATTGCTCTCTCTTCACCGAATTCGCGCATATCCGGCCCGCCATGCGGTACCCACGAGTGGGGAAGGGGGTGTCTGATCCATGCGAAAGATCTGGGGGCTGTGGCGCTGGCGGCGCAACCCGCTGCGCCGTAGGACCGACGTCGTGGAGGCGTGCGCGGCGCTGATCGCCGCGTCGCTCATCCTGCTCCTCGCCCCCGCCGTCGGCTGGGCATCGGGGTCGTTGGCGCACGGGGCTCTGGTGAAGGCCGCGCGCGAGCAGCGTGCGGAGCGGCATCTACTCTCGGCCACGGTGGTGAAGGTGTTGCCGCACCCACCCATCGACTCCGATCCCGAGACCGCGTCCGCGAGAGACGCCCACCGCCGCGTCCTCGCCCGCTGGACGGGGCCGGACGGCAGCAAACACGAGGGCACTCTGGGTGCCCATCCCGGTGCCGACCCCGGTGAGCGGTTCCGGATCTGGACCGACGACCGCGGCCGCCCCGTGGGCCGTCCGCTGGACACCGCGACGGCCGCCACCCACGCCGTGCTGGCGGGGATCGGCGCGGCGGGGGCCACGGCGGTCCTGGTGGACGGTGCCAGGCGGCTGGTCGTATGGCAGCTGATGCGTCGGCGCTATGTGCAGTGGGACATCGCCTGGGAGCGAGCCGGTCAGGACTGGGGCCGGGCGGACGCCGACAGCTAGCCTGTCCGAGCGGGCAGCGAAGGCAGTAAACGGGCGGGAGTTGTCATATGAACGCCAACTCCCCCCGTGCTCCACAGGCACGTCAACTCGGGGTGCCGTGCGCACGCTACGGTGGGGCATTCCATATGCGCAGCGGCAGTCAGCAGCGGCTGTCGGGCGCGCACACCGGCATCGCACGAGGTGGGGGCACAGCAGCACCATGGCACAGGGCTCGGTCGTCCAGGTGACGCACAGCGGAACGTCGCGGTGGCGGCGCCGCACCGGAGAGTACGCCTCCCTCTCGGCGGCCCTGGAGGCCGCCGGGGACGGTGATGTGCTCTCCATCTCGCCCGGCACCTACCGCGAGAATCTGGTGGTGGGCCGGGCCGTCACCCTGCGCGGGCCCGAGGGCTCGGCGCGCGGTTCGGTGCGGATCGCGCCGGTGGACGGAGTCGCGCTGACGATACGTGCCTCCGCCGTGGTCCAGGATCTGCATGTCGAGGGCCAGGACTCGGCCGCCCCCGCGCTGCTCATCGAGGACGCCACCCCGGAGCTGACGGACGTCCGGGTCGCCACGCGCTCGGCGGTCGGCATCGAGGTGCGCGGCGGCGCCCGCCCGACCGTGCGGCGCTGCACCGTGGACAACCCCGCGGGCGTCGGGCTCAGCGTGCTGGACGGCGCAGGCGGGGTGTTCGAGGAGTGCGAGGTGGTGGCCGCCGGGCAGTCCGGGGTGGCGGTGCGCGGCGGCGCCCGTCCGCGCCTGGACCGCTGCCGGGTGCACCACGCGTCCGGATCGGGCTTCTCGCTGACCGGCGAGGGCTCCTCGCTGGAGGCCGTCGGCTGCGAGGTGTACGAGATCAGGGGCGCCGGGGTGCAGGTCTCCGGGCGCGCCACCGGCAATCTGACCGACTGCCGGGTGCACCGCACGACGGCGGACGGGGTGAACCTGGACACCGACGCGGTGCTCACCCTCGCCGACTGCGAGATCCATGACATCCCGGAGAACGCGATCGACCTGAGGTCGCGTTCGGTGCTGACGCTGACCCGCTCCACGGTGCGCCGCTTCGGGCGCAACGGCCTGTCGGTGTGGGACCCGGGCACCCGGGTGGACGCCAACCAGTGCGAGCTGCACGAGAGCACCGGCGACTATCCGGCGGTGTGGGTGAGCGACGGGGCGACCGCCGTGCTCGACTCGTGCCGGGTGCGCGAGGTGCCCGACGCGCTGTTCGTCCTGGACCGCGGGTCGCGGGTCGACGTGGTCGACAGCGATCTTTCGCAGGTGCGCTCCACCGCGGTCTCGGTCAGCGACGGGGCCATCGTCCAGCTGGACGACTGCCGCATCCGGGAGGCGGCCACCGGGGCGTGGTTCCGCGACCACGGCAGCGGCGGCACGCTCGCCAACTGCACCATCGACGGCGCCGCCACCGGAGTGATCGTCACCAAGGGCGCCGATCCGACGGTCGAGCGCACCACGGTCACCGGGCCGACCGAGGCCGGGTTCTATGTGTCCGCCGAGGGCCGCGGCACGTTCACCGGCTGCCGGGTCACCGGCAGCGGGGGCTACGGCTTCCACATCATCGACGGCTGCCGCACCACCCTGACCAAGTGCCGTACGGAGCGGTGTGCCCGCGGCGGGTACGAGTTCTCCGAGGCCGGGCCGATCGTCGAGGACTGCACCAGCGACGAGAGCGCCACCACGGCGCTGGGCTCCCCGACCACGCCCGCCCACCCGCCGGTCACCGCGCCCGCCGTGGAGACCGCCGCCTCCACGGGCGGGCTGCTGGGCGGCGTCCCGGCGCAGCGGTCCGCCCAGACCTCCGCGCCCGCCGCCGAGCCCCCGGTCGACATCCGCCCGTCCTCCGCGGTGCTGGGCGAGCTGGACGCGCTGGTCGGGCTGGAGAGCGTCAAGCGCGAGGTGCGCGCCCTCACCGACATGATCGAGGTGGGCCGGCGGCGTCAGGAGGCCGGGCTCAAGGCCGCCTCGGTCCGCCGCCATCTGGTCTTCACCGGCTCCCCCGGCACCGGTAAGACGACGGTCGCCCGGCTCTACGGGGAGATCCTGGCCTCCCTCGGAGTGCTGGAGCGCGGCCATCTGGTGGAGGTCTCCCGGGTGGACCTGGTGGGTGAGCACATCGGTTCCACGGCCATCCGCACCCAGGAGGCGTTCGACCGGGCGCGCGGCGGGGTGCTGTTCATCGACGAGGCATACGCCCTGTCACCGGAGGACTCCGGCCGGGACTTCGGCCGGGAGGCGATAGACACCCTGGTGAAGCTGATGGAGGACCACCGGGAGGCGGTCGTGGTCATCGTGGCCGGGTACACGGCGGAGATGGAGCGCTTTCTGTCCGTCAACCCCGGTGTGGCCTCCCGTTTCTCGCGCACCATCACCTTCGGCGACTACGCCCCGGAGGAGCTGCTGCGGATCGTGGAGCAGCAGGCCGAGGAGCATGAGTACCGGATCGGCGACGGTGCGTCGGAGGCCCTGCTGAAGTACTTCACGGCGCTCCCCAAGGGCCCGGCGTTCGGCAACGGCCGCACCGCCCGGCAGACCTTCGAGGCGATGGTGGAGCGGCATGCCGGCCGGGTCGCCCAGATGAGCGACCCGACCACGGAGGACCTCACACTGCTCTACCCCGAGGACCTGCCCGAGCTCATCTGACCGGGGCCCCCTCCTGGGGAGGTGGCGGCGTCTGCTCCGGGAGCCGGGCCAGCAGCCCGGCCCGCTCCCGGTCGAAGACGGGGTCGGCCTGATAGTCCCCATGGCCCAGGATCGGTGCGGGCAGCGGGTGTTCGGGCGTACGGCCGTAGACCAGCGGGTCCTTGAGCGCGTCGCAGTCGACCTCGGGCCCGCTGCCATCGGGCAGCAGCATGGGGCCGCCGATCGGATCGGTGTAGCGCCACAGATTGCGCCAGCAGCGCACCTCGCCGTGGAGCGAGAGCAGTTGCGTGGGGCCGAAGTAGGCGGGGAACCAGCGCCCGTAGAGCCGCTCCAGCGGTGAGCCGTAGGTGAGCAGCGCGACCCGGCCGCGGGTGCGGTGGTCCACCTGCCAGACCGCCGCGGCGGCCAGCACACTGCCCTGGGAGTGGCCGGAGATGACCAGCCGGCCGCCGTGCCTGCGGGTCCAGGTCTCCATCCGCCAGGTCAGGTCGGGCACCGCCCGCTCGGCGTAGCACGGGGGCGCGAAGGGGTGGGCGGCGCGCGGCCAGAAGGTGCCCACGTCCCACAGGATGCCGATGGTGCGGCGGGCGGAGGGGCTGCGGTAGGCGCGCCGGGCCCAGGTGACCAGCATCAGGCAGGCCACCCCCATCAGCCAGGAGCCCAGGGCCTGCGCGGTCTGGGCCGCGGCGTCCACGACCCCGGGCGCGCTGTCGGCGGCCCGCCCGGGCACCTGGTGCGTGGCCCAGGCCCCGGTGACGGCGCAGGCGCCGAACAGCAGGGTCAGCAGCGCGAAAGGACCGACGATCCACGGGGCGGAGTCGGTGAGGCCGGCGCGGGCGATCGTGCTCGCGATGCGCCGGGTGCGCACCGCGTCGGGCCGCTCCCCCGGATAGCCGTCCATGATGGTCGGCAGCAGCCGGTCGCGCGTCCGCCACACCCTTACGGTGAAGATCACCAGCAGTCCGACCAGGGCCAGCAGCAGCGCCGGGATGGCCGTGGCCAGCCAGGTCAGCAGGACCGGCGGGGCGATGCCCGGCCCCTCACCGGGGGTGGCGCCGCCGTCCAGCCAGTCGGCGATGCGCTGGGCGACACCGCCCGAGAGCACCGCGCCGAGCCCGCAGGCGAGCACCGCCACGGCGGGCCCGGCGAGCCCATACAGCGGGGTGCGGCCGGGAGCGGCCCGGTGGAGGACCAGGGCGCACACCGCCATGGCCACGATCAGCGCGCCCTCCCCGATGACGATGACGATGAACGCCTGGTTGCCCGGCAGCTTGCCGGAGGAGGCCCAGTCGGGGCGGGACCAGCCGGCGTACAGGACGGAGAGCGCCAGCACCCCGAGGGCCGCGCCGGGCAGCGCGGTGATGGTGATGCGGTCCAGTTCCCCGTCGACCTTGGTCTCGCTGCGGCCTCTGAAGCACACCACGGCCACCACCGCGACCGCGCCCATGACCAGCAGCGTCAGCAGCGCCCAGCCCACGGCGTCCGGCAACCCGCTGCCGCCCGGTCCGCGGTCGTAGGCGGTGGTGGGCAGGGTCAGGCCCGCCGCGACGGTGAGAAAGCCGGCGGCGGTGTGCGCGGCGCGCAGCCGGGCGACGATCCTGCGGCCGTACCAGAAGCCGGGGAGGCACAGCGCGGGGCGGTTGCCCGCCTCGGGGGCGGACTCGTCGACGGGGCGCTCCAGCGGCGGGGAGGACTCGTACGCGCTCCAGGTGCGGTTGGACAGGTACCACAGCAGTCCGGTGAGCGCGCCGGGCAGCACCGCGGCGAGCGCGAGCCTGCGGCCGGGCTGGCTCCACCAGCCGTGGTTCTCCGGGGACAGGAAGCCGAGCCAGGACTTGCCCCCGGCGCAGTCGGCAGAACCGGCGCACTGCCAGGCGAACAGGTCCAGGCCCACCTCGCAGGCCCCGGCGATCAGCAGCACGGTCAAGGTGAGCGCCACGAGCCGGACGAACAGGCCGTAGGTGCGCACGGTCCGCTCGCGCCGGTCGGCCGGGGGCCGCATCCAGTGGGCGAGGTTGGCGACCATGAAGGGCAGTAAAAGCAGCCACAGGGCGCGCGAGCTGTTGCCCGAGGTGAGATTGCACCAGACGTACGCCTCGCGGATCGGGCCCTCGCGGTCCGGCCCCTCGCGCTCCTCGGGCGGGAGCCGCTCGGCGTCGAGGTCGACCGTCCTGCGGTAGACCGCCGCCGTCTCGTCGCCGGTCACCAGGCTGGTGCGCGGATCGCCCAGCATCTCCTCGGGAGTGGTGCCGCCCACTCCGTGGACGAGGAGTTCGAGATCGGGTGGCGGCGCTCCGCCCTTGCGGGCCGTCATCGCCTCCGCCGCGTCGGGCGGCGTGTCCTTGGGCATGGTCGCTGGCACCGTCTCCCCCGATTCCGGTGTGGTGCGGTCGTTCGGCTCCAGGATTGTGCCCACCGGCCGCCTGCCCCGACCATGACAGGGCGGGCGTGGCGAAATCGTGACCCTGGGTGCTCCGGCGATCGGCTGTCCCCACCCCGTGCGAAGATGAACGCGCGGGCGACGAGGGCCGACCGGAAGGAGACGAGGCCGGGTGAGCGACAACCAGAACCTCCTCGCGGAGCAGCGGCGCGCCCTGATCCTCGATGAGGTCAGGCGGCGCGGTGGGGTGCGGGTCAATGAGCTGACGCGCAAGCTCAATGTCTCGGACATGACGGTCCGTCGCGATCTGGACGCGCTGGCCCGGCTGGGTGTGGTGGAGAAGGTGCACGGCGGGGCCGTGCCGATCGCCGAGGCGAGCACGTACGAGCCCGGGTTCGAGGCCAAGTCGGGTCTCGAGCTGAGCGCCAAGGAGGACATCGCGAAGGCGGCGGCCGCGATGGTCACACCGGGCACCGCGATCGCCCTGGCCGGGGGCACCACGGCCTTCGCACTGGCCCAGCAGCTGCTGGAGGTGCCGGATCTGACCGTGGTGACGAACTCGGTCCGGGTCGCCGATGTGTTCTACAACGCCCAGCGGTCGGCGGCGCTCGGCGGAGTGGGCCCGCGCCCCGGCGCGGCCACCGTCGTGCTCACCGGCGGGGTGCGGACACCGTCGGACACGCTGGTGGGGCCGGTCGCGGACGCGGCGGTGCGCTCGCTCCACTTCGATGTGCTGTTCCTCGGAGTGCACGGCATATCGGTGGAGGCTGGTCTGTCGACGCCCAACCTCGCGGAGGCGGAGACCAACCGCCACTTCGTCAGGGCCGCGCGGCGGGTGGTGGTGGTCGCGGACCACACCAAGTGGGGCACGGTGGGGCTGAGTTCCTTCGCCTCGCTGGAGCAGGTGAACGCGCTGGTCACGGACCCGGGGCTGCCCGAGGAGGCGCGGGCGGAGATCTCCGAGTATCTGCCGGAGCTGGTGGTGGCGGGCGAGCCGTCCCGCACCGCAGACATCTGACACCCCGGCAGTTATCGTGTGCCCATGACACACCGGTTGCGTTCGGTCGGACTGGAGTACGCCGAGACCGCCCCGGTGCGGCTCGTCTTCGTCGCCGAGATCTCGGCCCCTCCGGAGGCGGTGTTCGAGGCGTTCGCCGACGTCGAGGGCTGGCCGCGGTGGTACCGGCAGGTGAAGCAGGCCCGCGCCACGGACGGCGGCAAGCGCAGGGAGATCCGGCTCGTGGGCGGCACCCGCTTCCATGAGACGGTCATGGCCTCCGATCCGCACGAGCGCTATGCCTACCGCGTCGACGAGACCAACGCGCCGGGGCTGCGGGCGCTGCTGGAGGAGTGGACGCTGCGGCCCTCGGGCAGCGGCGGGACCGTGGTGCGCTATGTCTTCGCGGTGGACGGCACGGTGCTGCTGCGCGGTGCCGTGCGGGCGCTGCGGCCGGGTCTGCGGCGCGCGTTCCACCAGGCGGTGCGGAACCTGGACCGGATGGTGGCGGCGGGCTGACGGGCCGTACGGGCGGACGTCAGCCGGTCCTGTCGGCGGGAGAGACCTCAATCGGTCCAGTCGCCGGTGGTGAGGAAGACGTCGAGCGTCTTCACATACGGCTCGATGTCCAGCCCCTGCTCCTCGAGCCACACATCCGAGTAGTACTTGTCCAGATACCGCTCCCCCGGATCGCACAGCAGCGTCACCACGCTCCCGGTGCGCCCCGCGGCGACCATCTCCGCGACGATCCGCAGGGCGCTCCACAGCCCTGTCCCGGTGGAGCCGCCCGCCTTACGGCCGATGGCCCGCTCCAGGGCGCGGACGGCCGCGACGCTCGCCGCGTCCGGGACCTTCATCATCCGGTCGATCGCGCCCGGTACGAAGCTGGGCTCCATCCGGGGGCGGCCGATGCCCTCGATGCGTGAGCCGCGGTCGCTGAAGGCGTGGGCGTCCTGGTGGACCCAGCCGTCGAAGAAGCAGGAGTTCTCCGGGTCGGCGACGCACACCCGGGTGTCGTACTGCATGTAGTGGACATAGCGGGCGATGGTCGCCGAGGTGCCTCCGGTGCCCGCCGTGGCGACGACCCACGCCGGTTCCGGATACCGCTCCAGACGCAGCTGCTGATAGATCGACTCGGCGATGTTGTTGTTGCCCCGCCAGTCCGTGGCCCGCTCGGCGTAGGTGAACTGGTCCATGTAGTGACCCCCGGACTCCGCCGCGAGAGCCGCGGACTCCTCGTACATCGTCCGCGGGTCGTCCACGAAATGGCATCGGCCGCCATGGAATTCGATCAGGCGGCACTTCTCCCGGCTGGTCGTGCGGGGCATCACCGCGATGAAGGGCACCCCGATCAGCTTGGCGAAGTACGCCTCGGACACGGCGGTCGAGCCGCTGGACGCCTCGATCACGGGCTTGTCCGGCCGGATCCAGCCGTTGCACAGCCCATAGAGGAACAACGAGCGTGCCAGCCGGTGCTTGAGACTCCCCGTGGGATGGGTGGACTCGTCCTTGAGGTAGAGGTCGATCCCCCAGCGCTCGGGCAGCGGAAAGCTCAGCAGATGGGTGTCCGCGGACCGCTGGGCATCGGCCTGCACCTTACGGACGGCCTCCTTCAGCCACTCGCGGTAGCCGTGATCGCTGCGGTCCACGTCGATCGTCCCGATGATCCCGCGCGCCTCGCCGTCCAACGCCCACTCCTCCTGCTTGTGCCCTTGCCCGGCCCGAGTGGCATACTCATGCCGTTTCGATCCTCATTGTCCCCCAGTGCGCCCTGGTGTCCGGGCCCGGTCACGGGCACACTGCGCAACAGGGAAAATGAGAGGCAGCGGCACACGTGCCAGTCGGAGCCATCGGGGAGGCGGTTGTGATGGCCGATAACGAGTTCAACGCCAGGGGAGTGCGGATCGAGCGGTTCCTGCGCTCGGTCACCCGCGCCGGACAGGTCATGATCAAGGACGGCAGGCTTCAGTTGCTGACCAGTTACGGCAGCGAGATCGACAGCGCGCCCGTGCAGTCGGTGCGCGCGAGCAAGCCCTGGTTCGTGGACGGGGACCAGGCCATGGCCACCGTCAACGGCACCCGCTATCGCCTCACCCTCGGCTCGCAGGACGCCAAGTCCACCTCGGCCAAGTCCGGCTCCGGCGCCGCCAGCCGCTTCCTCGACGCCGTCCGGTCCGCCCGGGGGCACTCGCCGAAGAGGTGAGACGGCCGAGTTGCGCATGCGCGCGGCCGGACCGACGCTGGACGAGTATCAGTATCACTGAGGGTCAACAAGCGGTGACGCTGAGAACCGTCCCACCGGTCGCGCCCAGCAGCCACCACTGCTGAACGTGTTCGTCGCCCGCATCTGAATCAGGCTAGCCCCAACTTCTTCAGGGAGTCGCAGCCGTGATCAGTCGTCCTAGCAGGCATTGCACGGTGGAGCTGCAAGCCCTGCCGTCGCGGATCGGACAGGTCCGCAGAATTGTGTCGGCGCAGTTGCGCTACTGGCATCTGGATCCGCTCATCGACCCGGCGGCGCTCGGCGTCACCGAACTGCTCACCAATGTCCATCGGCACGCCGAACCGGACAAGCAGTGCACGGTGGAGATCGCTCTCATGCTGGACCGGCTGACCGTTTCGGTCCGCGACCAGGATCCGCGGCTGCCCCGCCTCCGGACCTGCGATCCGTTCGCCACCCACGGCAGGGGGCTCGCGCTGGTCGCGTCCGTCAGCCAGAGCTGGGGGATGCATGCGCGGGACGACGGCAGCGGGAAGGTCGTCTGGTTCACGCTGGCCGTGCCGCGCCCCACCGCGACCGCCAAGTCGCCCCTCCCGGCGCACGGAGCGGGCCGCACCGCGCCGCCCCATCGCACGGACGCCTCCCGTCCGGCGCCGGCGCTCACCGCACCCGGCACCGGCCCCGCGCCCGCCCGGGAGCCCGCCACGGCACCGGCACCTGCCGCCACGGCGCCCAGTCCCGTACCCGTCGCCCCCGCGCCGCCCGTCGCCCCGGCCCCCGCCGCCGCGGCTCCGGCACCGGCCCCGGCACCGGCCGCCGCCGCTCCGGCGCCCGCGGTGCGCGAGCGGGCCCCCGCCGCCGCCCGGTCGGCGGCTTCCCGCTGAGCATGCGGGCGTCCCGCCTCGCGGGAGGCGGGACGGCCCGAGGGGCCCGGCGGCCCGGACAGCCGCGATGGCCCAGGCGGCCCTGACGCCCCGGCCCGCCTGACCGGACCGGACCGGCCGGATCGAGCGGACCGCCCTGCCCGACCCGAACGACCGGACCGACCCGAACGACCTGCCCGACCCTGACGACCTGCCCGGCCCTGACGATCGGACCGACCGGCCCGACCGGACCGAACGCCCGGGGGTGTCGGCGCCCCCGGTGGCCACGGTCAGAGGGCCCCGCCCTTCGTCGCATGGCGTCCGAACTGCTCGTCCAGGACGGACAGTCGGCGCCAGTACTCGTCCTCATCGATCTCACCGGCCGCGAAGCGACGGCCCAGCACCGCGATCGGCGATCGCTCGCCGAAGTCCACGGGGCCCTGTCGCCAGGGGGCACGTCGGCGCCATCCGGCGCGCCTCAACAGGAAGACCGCGCCGCCGACGACCAGGGCCCACATCAGCGGGAAGAGCAGAATCCACGGTCCGGGTCCGTCGCCGTCGGCGAAGCCGTGCGCCAGGATGTTCATGATGATCGCGCTCCTCGGGAGTGGTGTTCTCATGGCCCTTGTCTCAAGGCCACTCCCGAGGATCACCTCCTTACGGTGCCCTGGTCGTCGTACGGCCGACGACAGTCCCGGTACCTCCCGGGGAGTACGGCTGCGCTGAGGCGATCCCTTCTGTACCTACTAGTGTGTACGATCGCGGCGAACGCATACGAACGCACGCCCCGCCGACAGGAGTTCGCCGATGCTCGCCATGCAGTACCGGATCACCCTGCCCGCCGACTACGACATGAGGATCATCCGGCGCCGGGTGGAGACGAAGGGGCCGCTGCTCGACGACTTCTCGGGGCTGGGGCTCAAGGCGTACGGGATCCGGGAGCGCGGTGTGGACGGCTCACCGGTCCACCAGTACGCCCCGTTCTATCTGTGGACCGCACCCGAGGCCATGAACCGCTTTCTGTGGGGCCCCGGATTCCAGGGCATCGTCCGGGACTTCGGCAGGCCCTCGGTCGAGCACTGGCAGGGGCTCGCCTTCGAGCGGGGCCCCTCAGCGGGCGCCGTGCCGCGCACCGCCACCCGCCACGCCACGCCGGTCCCGGCCGCCGCCGACCCCGTCGCCGCCGTCGAGGACGCGCTGGCACGGCTGGCCGAACGCACCCGTAAGGACGGCGTCCACACGACGGCCCTCGGCATCGACCCGCGCGGCTGGGAGCTGATCCACTTCACGCTCTGGGAGGACTCCGCACCGCCCTCGGAGCCCGGCGACCGCTACCAGGTGCTCCATCTGTCGACCCCGGACCTGGCCGAACTCCCCCGGGGACGGCAGTGGTGACCGCCGTAAGGACGCGTCCCCGATCCCGGCCCCGACCGCGGCTCTCGCGGCGCCCCTCAGGGGTCCATGCCCCCGGGCCGCCCGGTGAGTGGGTCAGCCCACGCCCAGGGCCGCCAGGGGGTCGTCCAGCACCGGCTGCCACGCCAACTCCGCCGCCCCCACCAGGCTGTTGTGGTCCAGTGTGCACGGCAGGATCGGCACGCCCCCGCTCCGGCCCCACAGGCTCCGCTCCGCCACCACCGCGCGCAGCCGCTCCGGGTCGGCCTCCAGGAGCTCGCGGTGCAGCCCGCCGAGGATGATGCGGTCCGGGTTGAGGATATTGACCAGACCGGCGAGTCCGAGGCCGAGGCGGTCGATGAGCTGCCCGGTGGCTGCCCGTACGGACGGCTCCGTGGCGTACTCCTCGCGCAGCAGATCGCGGGCCTGCTGCAACAGGGACACCTCCGGACCCGGGTCGCGCCCGGCGGCCGTGAGGAAGGCGAGCGGATCGGCCTCGATGTCCAGACAGCCGCGGCTGCCGCAGTGGCAGGGCGGGCCCTCGGGGTTGACGGTCAGATGGCCGACCTCGAGGGCGAGCCCCGCGCTACCGGTGTGCAGCCGACCGTCGAGCACCAGCGCGCCGCCGACGCCCCGGTGCCCGGTGGCGACGCAGAGCAGATGCTGGGCGCCGCCGCCCGCGCCATGGCGGTGTTCGGCGAGCGCGGCCAGGTTGACGTCATTGCCCGCGAAGCCGGTGACCGGCCCCCCGTCCTCGCCGCGGATACCGGCCGCGGCCAGGCTGCGGTTGAACAGCTCGCGCACCGGAGCGCCCGCGGGCCAGGCGACATGCAGCGGGTTGAGGGCGGTGCCCTCCGGTTCGGCGACCGCGGACGGGACGGCGAGCCCCGCGCCCACGCAGCGGCGGCCGGTCTCCCTTAGCAGTTGGGCACCGGCCTCGACCACCGCGTCGATGACATGCGCCGGATCCGCGGGCACGGTCATACAGCCCGGGGCGGTGGCCACGGTCCGGCCGCCGAGTCCGACGAGCGCCGCGCGGAAGCCGTCGGCGTGCACCTGGGCGGCGAGCGCGACCGGCCCATGGGGGGCGATCGACAGCCGGTGGGAGGGACGGCCCTGTGCCCCGGCGGCCCCGAGCGGCCGCGAGTCGACTTGGATCAGGCCGAGCGCCTCCAACTCGGCGGCCACGGCGCCCGCGGTCGCGCGGGTCACGCCGAGTTCGGCCGTGAGCACGGCGCGGGTGGGGGCGCGGCCGGTGTGGACGAGTGCCAGTGCCGGGCCAAGAGCGCTTCGGCCGCGCTCGAGCCTTGTCCGTGTCTGGGTCACGCCCCTATTCTCACTTTGTGCCGACTCCAAACAAAACACGGACGGCCATCCCGGGCGCGCGCCGGTCCGTCGCCACACCTCGCGACCTCGCCCGGCTCCGCGCCGCCATCACCGCGTTCTTCTTCCTCGACGGTTTCGTGTTCGCCGGATGGGTCGCCCGGATCCCCGCGATCAAGGACCAGACGAGCGCCTCGGCGGGCGCGCTGGGGCTGGCCCTGCTCGGGGTGTCCGCGGGCGGTACGGCCACGATGATGGCCACCGGACGGCTGTGCCGCCGCTTCGGCAGCCACCCGACGACGGTGGCCTCCGGTGTGCTGCTCGCGGGCTCCGTCGCGCTGCCGCCGCTGACCCACTCCGCGCTCGCCCTCGGCCTGGTGCTGCTGGTGTTCGGCACCGGATTCGGCGCGCTCAACGTGGCCATGAACAGCGCCGCCGTCGACCTCATCGCCGCCCTGCGCCGCCCGGTCATGCCCGGTTTCCACGCCGCCTTCAGCCTGGGCGGGATGGCGGGGGCCGGGCTGGGCGGGCTGATCGCCGACCAGCTCTCCCCCACCCGCCATCTGTCGCTGCTCGCGGTCTTCGGGCTGCTGCTCGCGGCGGCCGCGGGCCGGACGCTGATCTCACTGCCGGTGCCCACGCCCCAGGGCGGCCCCGGGTCCGCGGCGAAGCCGGGGCCGGCCACCTCGTCCGAGCACACGGCCACGTCCGGGCCCGCCACCGAGCCCGAGCCCACGGCCGAGACCGAGTCCGCCACCGAGCCTGCGCTCGCGACCAAGGCCGAGTCCGACGCCAAGGCCGGGTCCGCGGCCGAGTCCGAGCACGCCACCGTCGGGCCCGAGCACACCGCGCCCCCTGAGCCCTCCCCCGTCGCGGAGCGGCCGGGCCGCGCACGGTGGCTCGTCGCCGTCTTCGGCCTGATCGCGCTCTGCACGGCGTACGGCGAGGGCGCGATGGCCGACTGGGCGGCGCTCCATCTGCACCAGGACCTCGACGCGTCCGCCGGGCTGGCCGCCGCGGGCTACTCCGTCTTCGCCCTGATGATGGCCGTCGGCAGGCTCAGCGGCACCGCGCTGCTCGAACGGCTGGGCCAGACCAGGGCGTTGATCGCGGGCGGTACCACGGCCGCGGCCGGAATGCTGCTGGGCTCGCTCTCGCCCATGATCTGGCTCGCGCTCCTCGGCTTCGCGGTCACCGGGCTGGGCCTGGCCAACCTCTTCCCCGTGGCCATCGCGCGGGCGGGCGCGCTGACGGGGCCGGGCGGGGTCGCCGCGGCCTCCACGCTCGGCTACGGCGGCATGCTGCTGGGCCCGCCGACGATCGGCTTCCTCGCCGACTGGTACTCGCTGCCGATCGCGCTCACCACGGTCGCGGCGCTGGCCGCCGTGGCGGCGGTCGTCGCGTACGGCACGCGAAACGCCGTGCGCCCGGCCGGAAGCTGACATCCCCCTCCGCTCCGGCCCGGCCGTTGTCAGTGGCGGCTGGCACGATTCCGCCATGGAGACTGTCGAGTTGATCGAAATCTTGGACCGCGAGGGCCGGCTGCTGGCCGACGCCGCTGCCGAGGCCGGGGTGGACGCCCCGGTGCCCACCTGTCCCGACTGGCGCGTCCGGGACCTGCTGTCCCATATCGGCCGGGTGCACGGCTGGGCCACCCGGATCGTCGGCGAGGGCCTGACGGAGCCGGTCCGGCCCGCGGTGGACCCGGCGCCGCCGGACGCCGAGCTGGTGGCGTGGTATCGCGAGGCCCATGGCCGGCTGGTGGACACCCTCACCCAGGCCGACCCCGAGCTGAAGTGCTTCACCTTCCTGCCGACGTCCTCCTCGCTGGCGTTCTGGGCGCGGCGCCAGGCCCATGAGGCGGCCATCCACCGGGTCGACGCGGAATCGGCGCGGGGCGGAGAGCTCTCCCCGTTCACCCCTGAGTTCGCGGCCGACGGGGTCGATGAGCTGCTGGCCGGCTTCCACGGCCTGGACCGGTCAAAGGTGCGCACGGACACCCCGGGCACGCTCCGGGTGAGGGCCATGGACCAGGACGCGGTCTGGACGATACGGCTGTCTCAGGACGCCCCGCGCACCGAGCGCCACGGCGAGGGGGCGGCCGACTGCGAGCTCGGCGGCCCGGCCCGCGATCTGTATCTCGCGCTCTGGAACCGGCTGCCGATCACCG
This sequence comes from Streptomyces malaysiensis subsp. malaysiensis, assembly GCF_040653035.1. Taxonomy (NCBI): domain Bacteria; kingdom Bacillati; phylum Actinomycetota; class Actinomycetes; order Kitasatosporales; family Streptomycetaceae; genus Streptomyces; species Streptomyces malaysiensis. Next base: position 75,400 of record NZ_JBEZNG010000021.1, on the reverse strand, counting down.
CGCTGAGCACGGAGGGCGATGGGAAGCTGGCCGAGCTGTGGCGGGAGCGCTCGGGCATCTGAGACACCGACCACGAGGGTTACCAGCGAGTAATATCCCATGTTAGCTTTTTGTCATGTCACGTCGATCGATGTCTCCGCGCGGCCTGCGCCGTGCGATGAACTGGTGGCCGCCCTATCTCTTCGCCGGAGTGCGGGTGGTCCACCTCGCGGAGGACTGGAGCAGCGCCCGCGTCAGGCTGCGGCTGCGCCGCTTCAACACCAACTACGTGGGGACCCATTTCGGCGGCTCGCTGTTCTCGATGAGCGACCCGTTCTGGATGCTGCTGGTGATGAACCGGCTCGGCCGGGACTACATCGTCTGGGACAAGGCCGGTGAGATCGACTTCATCTCGCCCGGCCGCGGTGACGTGTTCGCCGAATTCAAGGTCACCGAGGAGCGGCTGGAGGAGATCCGCGAGGCCACGGCGGACGGCGGCAAGGCACTGCCGTGGTTCGAGAACGAAGTGGTCGCCGCTGACGGTACGGTCGTGGCACGCGTACGGAAACAACTGTACGTACGCCGAAAGCACCGTGCCGGGCGGCCCGAGCCGGAGCGGACGGAGCCGGCGGCGGCCACCGGACACCCGACGGAGGGCTGATACGGAATGACCGGACCCCGTTCCCAGGACGAGCGCGACGCGCTCACCGTCGAGATTGTTTTCGCCCTGGTCACGGCCGGTCTGCTGGCGGCCGTGCTCTATGTCGCGGTCGCGAGCCCCGCGCTCTTCGGCGACCTGGGCCGGACCCAGGAGGCGGTCTGGCAGGGGGCCGCCGTCGCGGTGGCCGCCGTCGGATTCGCCGTCCGGCTGGTGCGGGCGCTGTGGCTCTTCTCCCGGCAGAGGCGCTGATGACGCGGGGCCCGCGGCCGGCACCACTGTGGCAGTGCGCGGGGGCCCGCTGGGACCGCCATGGACCCGCGCTGGTCTGGCGCCATCCGGCCCAGGGGGAACGGCTCTCCCCGCTGACGCCGGACCGCCCGCTCTCCTTCACCACCGGTCCCCGGCGCGACTGCGTCGGCGTCCGCAGGGGCGCCCGGCACACCCCGTGCCCGACCGGGGCCGAGGTTCCCGCCTCCGCCGTATCGGCCCAATGCCCGGACTGCGCCCGGCTGGACCGCTCGTACTCCGTGGCCGCCGACACCCGTACGGACGATCCGCGCCCTTACGACGTCTATCTCGCCTGGTTCGGCCCGGATCTGGTCAAGGTCGGGATCACCGCGGCCGAGCGGGAGGGGGCACGGCTGCTGGAGCAGGCCGCGCTCTCGTACTGTCTGCTGGGCCGTGGCCCGCTGATGGCCGCGCGCCGCGCCGAGGCCGTGCTGGGCGCCGCGCTCGGCGTCCCGGACCGCTTCCCCTACGCCGCCAAGCGCACGGCCCGCGAGGCCCCGCCGCCGCCGGAGCGGCGGGCCGCCGACCTCGCCGCGCTCCACCAGCGGGCACGCGGCCTGGGCGGTCTGCCGGAGTCGCTGGCCCTGGCCCCCTTCGAGCCGGTCCACCATGACGTGGCGTTCCATCTGGACCGGGTACGTCCGGCGCCGGGGCTGATCCGGCTCGTCCCCGAGACCACCGTGGCCGGACGTATCGACGCCGTGGCGGGCCCGGACCTCCACCTGACCGGGACGGACGGCCGCGCCCTGCTGCTGGACACGCGTCAGCTGGCGGGCTGGCCGCTGGCGCCGGCCGCGGCGGACGCCCCGACGACGGCGCCGGTGGCGGCGCGGGAGCGGGCGGCGGAGGACCCGGAGGGGCTGTTCTGAGCGCAGCGGCCGTTCTGAGCGCACACAGCCTCGCTCAGCCCAGCCACCCCGGCCGGACCAGGCCCGACTCATAGGCGAGTACGACGAGTTGGGCGCGGTCCCGGGCGCCGAGCTTGACCATCGTGCGGCTCACATGGGTCTTGGCGGTGAGCGGGCTGACCACGAGCCGCCGGGCGATCTCCTGGTTCGACAGCCCCATGCCGACCAGGGCCATCACCTCCCGCTCCCGCTCGGTCAGCTCCGCCAGCGCCTCCGCGGGCGCGGGTTCCCTGGAGCGGGCCGCGAACTCGGCGATGAGGCGGCGGGTCACCCCGGGCGACAACAGCGCGTCGCCGCCGACAACCGCGCGCACCGCCCGCAGCAGCTCCTCCGGTTCGGTGTCCTTGACCAGGAAGCCGGAGGCGCCGGAGCGAATCGCCTCGAAGACGTACTCATCGAGTTCGAAGGTGGTCAGCATGACCACCTTCACCTCGCCGAGGGCCGGGTCCCCGGTGATCCCGCGGGTCGCGGCGAGGCCGTCGAGCACCGGCATGCGGATGTCCATGAGGACGACATCGGGACGTTGCTCCCGTACGAGCGCCAGCGCCTGCTCCCCGTCGGCCGCCTGGCCGACCACCTCGATATCCGGCTGCGCGGCCAGCAGGGCGTGGAAACCGGCGCGGACGAGGCTCTGGTCATCGGCGAGCGCCACGCGGATCACGGCCTCGTGCCCCTCCCCATCGCTCACCTCGTGCCCCTCCGCACCGCTCATGGCGTCTCCTTCCCATCCCTGTACGGGACCCCGTCCGCGTGCGGGGCCCCATCCCTGTGCGGGACCCCATCCGCTTGCCGGACCCCATCCGTGTGCGGGGCCCCCGGGACCCCGTTCCTCTGCGGGACCCCCGGGACCCCATCCTTGTGCGGGGCCCCGCCCCTGAACGGGATCCGGGCCCGGACGCGGAAGCCGCCGTCCGGACGGGGGCCCGCCTCCACCGTGCCGCCGAGCGCGGCGGCCCGTTCCCGCATGCCGACCAGGCCGTTCCCGCCGCCCGTCACCTCGCCCCCGGCCGCCGGGCCGTCGTCGTCCACCCGCAGTTCCAACTCACCGGGGGCATAGCGCAGGAGAACGTGGGCGTTCCGGGAGCCGGAGTGGCGGACGATGTTGGTCAGGGCCTCCTGCACGATACGGAACGCCGCGAGATCGGCGCCGGGCGGCAGGGCCGTCCGCACGCCCGCCACCTCCACCCGCACCGCGAGCCCCGCGGCCGCCGCCTGCCCGGTCAGCTCCTCCAGACGGTCCAGGCCGGGTGCGGGCGAACGCGGCGCGGCGCCGGACGCGCCGGAGGTCCGCAGGGTGTCGAGAACCTGGCGGACCTCGCCCAGCGCCTCCTTGCTGGCCGCCTTGATGGTGGTCAGCGCGGTGCGGGCCTGCTCGGGGTCCTGGTCGAGGAGGGCGAGCCCGACGCCCGCCTGGACGTTGATGACCGAGATGCTGTGGGCGAGGACGTCATGCAGTTCGCGGGCGATCCGCAGCCGCTCCTCATCCGCCCGGCGCCGCGCCGCCGCCTCCCGTTCGGCCCGTACGCGGGCCCACTGCTCACGCCGTACGCGGGCGAGTTCGGACGCGGCCACGATCGCCATGGCCCAGGCCGTGATCACCAGCTCCTGGCCCCAGTCGACGGGCCCGTCACCGTCCGGCGGCAGCCAGCGGTAGAGCCAGTGGCCGATGAGCAGATGGCTCCCCCACAGCAGTCCGAGCGCGCTCCACGCGGCGACCCGCCGCCCGGCGGCGACGGCCGTCACACAGGCGACGACGACGCTGAAGAAGACGGGTCCGTACGGATAGCCGACGGCGAGGTAGACCGCCGTCACCGCCGCCGTGCCGACCACGGCGGTCCCCGGACGGCGATGGCGCATGAGCAGCAGCGCGGGCCCGGCGAGCAGCAGCACGGCGGCCGCGGGCCCGAGGTCCATCCGGTCGGGCTGTTTATGCGCGGCGAACCCCGTGCCCACCAGTTGGACGACCGCGATGACGAGCGAGGAGCGCCAGGGCACGCTCGGGCGCGCCGGGCCGAAGGGCATCCGGCGCCACCGTCCGCCCGGCCCCTGCCCCGGCCACTGCCCCGGGTCGTGCTCCCCCGTGAATCCGTGCATAGAGGCAACGCTAAACCGGCCGGGCGCACCCGGCGTCCCCCGTGCGCGGTGCCCGCACGTACTCCCGGCGGAGTAGGGCACCCCAGGCCCGGTCCGGCACGCCAGGCCCGGCCCGGCGGCGCAATATGCGGGCGGCCGGGGCGGGCGGCTGCGCACCGGGCGGCGAACGCCGCCGTTCACCGCCGCCGGACTCCCCGAGAGCGAGGAGAAGGCGGCGGTGCTACGGGGCTGATTGAAGCGGTGGGGATGGGAGGTCGGCGCGTTCTTCGACGGCGTCACCCGCCAGCTCCCCCGAGCCGAGCTGAGCCGGATCGCCCCGATGCACCCGGTCTTCCGCATCACCGAAGGAGACGCGTGACCGATCCGCCACGCGATCCCGTCGCGCGGCGCGATCCCGTCAGCCGATCCGCCGTGCCACACGAGTCCGTCGTCCGACGCCGGGCCATCGCGGGACGCGGCACCGCCGTGCGCCGCGCGACCACCGCGCCACACGGCATACGACGTCCCTCGCCCGACGCGTCAGCGACAGCCGCGGGACCGCTCAGCGAATGCGGATCGGCGGAAGCGGCGGAAGTGGCGGAGGTCGGGCCGCGGTTCGAAAACCGCCCTGAAGGGGCGCGGGGCTGTGTCGATGTGCGGCTCCGCCACGTGGGCGCGACCGGCCACGACGGCGCCGCAGCCGATCGACGGCAGCTCGGGGCGCTCCCGACGGAGCGCCTCCCCGGCGGAGCGCCTAAGCGGATCGGCGGAAGTCGGCTGCGGTTCGGTGGCGCCCCGAAGGGGCGCGGGGCTGTATCGAATGCGGCGCCGCCACGGGGGCGCGACCAGCCACGACGGCGCCGCAGACGATCGACGGCAGGTCGGGGCACTTCCAGCTAAGCGCTTAGCCCCGGTCCATCGCCGCCAGGGCCCGGCGGGCGGCCGGGTGGGTGCGGACGAGGTCGCCCAACGTCGTCGTACCGCGGGTGATCTTCGTGAAGGCGCGCCACGCCGGTCGGAAGCCGGTGAGCGCCGCATGGACCATCCCGGGGCGGCGTGAGAAGACCGTGTGCAGACGGCGACCCACACCCATCTCCACGCCGAGCCCCGCCTTGATCGCGAAGGCGTAGTTCAGGGCCTGCCGGCGGGCGTCCACCGCGTCGTGCGCCTCGGCCACGCGCACCGCCCACTCCCCCGCGAGCCGGCCCGAGCGCAGCGCGTAGGAGATGCCCTCGCGGGTCCACGGCTCCAGCAGCCCGGCCGCGTCCCCGCACACCAGGACCCGGCCGCGCGACAGCGGCGAGTCGTCGGAGCGGCAGCGGGTCAGATGGCCGGAGGAGATGCTCGGCTCGAACCCGGCGAGGCCGAGCCGGGCGATGAAGTCCTCCAGATAGCGCTTGGTCCCGGCGCCCTCGCCGCGCGCCGAGATGACGCCGACGGTGAGGGTGTCGCCCTTGGGGAAGACCCAGCCGTAACTCCCCGGCATCGGGCCCCAGTCGATGAGCACCCGGCCCGCCCAGTCCTCCGCGACGGTCTCCGGGACGGGGATCTCCGCCTCGAGACCGAGATCCACCTGGTCCAGCTTCACGCCGACATGCGCGCCTATGCGGCTGGCGCTGCCGTCCGCGCCGACCACGGCCCGCGCCAGCACCGTCTCACCGTCGGCGAGCACCACGGCGACCGTGCGCCGGTCGGGCACGGCCGGGCCGTGCTGCTCGACACGGCTGACCGCGACGCCCGTACGGATCTGGGCGCCCGCGTCCTTGGCGGCCTCGACCAGGGCCGCGTCGAACTCCGGCCGGTTGATCAGCCCGAAGAGCGCCTGCTTGGAGCGGCGGGTGCGGGACAGCTTGCCGTTCAGCGAGAAGGTCACGGCGTGCACCCGCTCCCGCAGCGGCAGTTCGAAACCCGGCGGGAGGGCGTCACGCGTGGGGCCGATGATGCCGCCGCCGCAGGTCTTGTAGCGCGGTAGTTCGGCCTTCTCCAACAACAGCACCCGCCGCCCGGCGCAGGCGGCGGCGTGGGCCGCGGAGGCACCCCCGGGGCCCGCGCCCACCACGACGACGTCCCATACCGTCTCATTGTCCGGGGCTGCGTTGTCGCTGCTCACGTGTGGATCCGCTCCCAATCGACCGACCTGATGCGCCTTCCCGGCATCCTACGGCTCCCCGGCGGATGACCCCGCTGTGGGATGATCGGCCGCGCGGCATCAAGCCGTACATACGTGCCCATCGCAGCGCATCCCGCCGTCTGCCCGTCGCATCCCAGGAGTGTCCCCCATGGAGAAGGCGCCTCTCGCCGCCACCGTCGCCGCCCTCCAGCCGCGTGCCAGGGCCGAGCTGGCCGAGCTGGTGGCCTTCAAGTCGGTCGCGGACCCGGCGCAGTTCCCGCGCGGCGAATGCGAGGCCGCCGCCGGGTGGGTCGCCGACGCCCTGCGCGCCGAGGGGTTCGAGGAGGTGGCGCTGCTGGACACCCCGGACGGCACCCAGTCCGTCTATGGCTTTCTGCCCGGTCCTGCCGGTGCCCCGACCGTGCTGCTCTACGCGCACTACGATGTGCAGCCCCCGCTGGACGAGGACGCCTGGCACACCCCGCCCTTCGAGCTGACCGAGCGCGACGGCCGCTGGTACGGGCGCGGCGCGGCGGACTGCAAGGGCGGGGTGATCATGCATCTCACCGCCCTGCGCGCGCTCAAGGAGAACGGCGGGGTCCCGGTCAACGTCAAGATGATCGTCGAGGGTTCGGAGGAGCAGGGCACGGGCGGTCTGGAGCGCTATTCCGAGGCCCATCCGGAGCTGCTGACCGCCGATACGATCGTGATCGGCGACGCGGGCAACTTCCGGGTCGGGCTGCCCACCGTCACGGCCACGCTGCGCGGTATGACACTGCTGCGGGTCTCGGTGGACACCCTGGAGGGGAATCTGCACTCCGGTCAGTTCGGCGGGGCGGCCCCGGACGCGCTCGCCGCGCTGATCCGCGCCCTGGACTCGCTGCGTGCCGAGGACGGCTCGACCACCGTCAAGGGCCTCGACCCGGATGCCGAGTGGGACGGCTTGCAGTATCCGGAAGAGGACTTCCGCAAGGACGCCAAGGTGCTCGACGGGGTCGGACTGATCGGCTCCGGTACGGTCGCCGACCGCATCTGGGCGCGCCCCTCGGTCACCGTGCTCGGCATCGACTGCCCGCCGGTGATCGGCGCCACGCCGTCCGTCCAGGCGAGCGCGCGGGCGCTGGTCAGCCTGCGGGTGCCGCCGGGCGTGGACGCGGAGGAGGCCAACCGGCTGCTCGCCGAGCACCTCCGGTCCTCGGTGCCGTGGGGCGCCCGGCTCTCGGTGGAGCAGATCGGCCAGGGCCAGCCGTTCCGCGCGGACACCACGAGCCCGGCGTACGCGGCGATGCGGGAGGCGATGCGCCTGGCGTACGACGGCCAGGAGATGGCGATCGCCGGGCAGGGCGGCTCGATCCCGCTGTGCAACACGCTGGCCTCGCTCTACCCGGAGGCGGAGCTCCTGCTGATCGGGCTGAGCGAGCCGGAGGCGCAGATCCACGCGGTCAACGAGAGCGTCTCCCCGGAGGAGCTGGAGAAGCTCTCGCTCACCGAGGCGCTGTTCCTGGGGATGTACGCGGAGAGCAAGGGCTGAGCCCCCCTTCCCGCCGTGTCGCCAGATACGCGGTCGGCGGGCGGCGGGATCAGCCGTCGGTCAATCGGTGGTGTCAGCCGGTGGGATCAGCCGGTGGTGTCAGCCAGTGAGATCAGTCGGTGGGATCAGTCGGTGGGGACGCCCGCTTCGAGATAGAGCGGGCGGCCCCGCTCACGGGCGCGCAGCGCCCAGCGCAGCCGGCTCAGCCGCACCGGGGGCAGCAGCGCGGCGGCCTCGCTCTCGGTGACGAAGCGCCAGCCGCGCAGTTCGGAGCCGGGCAGCAGCACCTCCCGGGCGGCCGCGCTGGAGAGCTTGCCGCCGTCGAAGAGCAGCCGCAGCCCCCCGTAGCCGGGCGGCTGGGGGCGCTCCCAGTCGGCCACCAGCAGCCGCAGCGGTTCGTCCAGCCGTACCCCCAGCTCCTCGGTGACCTCGCGCAACCCGGCACACATCGGGGGCTCGCCCGGTTCGACGACGCCGCCGGGGAACTCCCAGCCGGGTTTGTAGGTGGGGTCGACGAGCAGCACCCGGTCCTCCTCGTCGAAGAGCAGGACCCCGGCGGCCAGCGTCTCGGCCCTCGGCTCCGGGGTCTGCACGATGTCGCAGTGCCCGGCGCCCTCGCGGACGGCGTCGGCGATGTGCTGGGCGGTCTGGCGCGGGGTGAGCCCGGTGGTGTCCACGACATGGGCGTCGGTGGTCAGCCAGGTCAGGGCCGCCTGGTAGGGCGCGAGATGGGCCAGGCACCACTGGCGTACGGACTCGCTCGCGTCCGCGTCCCCCGGTATCTCCTCGCGCTCGGCTATGCGCTCGCGAAGGATCGTTTCATCGGTGTGGAGCAGAACATGCCGGACGGGGATGCGACGGGCGGCGAAACCGCCGAAGATCTCATCCCGGTACTCCTGTCTGAGGACCGTCATCGGGACCACGAGCGGGCCGCCGACCTCCGCGATCAGCGCCGCTCCGGTGTCCACGACCAGCCGGCGCCAGGAGGGCAGATCCTGATAGTCGGACACCTGTTCAAGTCGTTTGCGCGGAAGCATCATCCGCAGACCGTTACCGACCAACTCCGGGTCGTAGAACGTGCTGCCGGGCATGAAGTCCACCAATTCACGGGCCGCGGCGGTCTTACCCGCACCGAACGCACCGTTCAGCCAGACGATCACATTTCCCCCTATTCCATCGCCTCCTGACAGTTGCCCGCATCACCCTGCCACGGAAACGCGCGAAGACGACCGAGTGACGGATCGCGTCGCTCCGTCCCGTATGGGCACATGACCGGGAGAGGTGTGGCGGCGGGTCGTCGGGGGTCGTGGGGCCCTCGTGCCGCAGGGGTCACCGCGGCCACCTGAGCCACGGCGACCCCTGTCGCATCAGATCCCGCATCAGCCGCCGTATCAGCCCTTGCTGGCGCCGAGGGTGAGTCCGGCGATGAAGTGGCGCTGCAACAGCAGGAAGACCAGCACCGTGGGCAGCGCCACGATCACCGAACCCGCCGCGAGCAGGTTGTAGTCGGTGAAAAACTGGCCGCGCAGATTGTTGAGCGCGGAGGTGATGGGCAGCTTCTCGCCGTCGGAGATGAAGACGAGGGCCCAGAGGAAGTCGTTGTACATCCAGGTGAATTGCAAGGTGGCGAGCGCCGCGAGCGCGGGCCGGCACAGCGGAAGTGTGATGTTCCAGTACTGCGTCCACACCCCCGCCCCGTCCACCCGCGCCGCCTCCACGATCTCATCGGGAATGGTGCGCATGAAGTTGGCGAGGACGAAGACGCAGAATCCCACCTGGAAGGCGACCTGAACGGCGAGCACGGCCCAGTAGGAGTCGTACATCGTCATCGAGTCCGACATCCAATAGGGCAGATCGATCTTGGTGAAGAGCACATAGAGCGGGGTGACGATGACCTGCTGCGGCAGCAGATTGCCCGCGGTGAACACCATGAGCAGCACCAGTCCGCCGCGTATTTTCAACCGGGTCACACAGAACGCGACGAACGAGGCGAGAAACAGCGTCAGCAGCACCCCGGGCACCGCGATGATGAGCGAGTTGACGAAGTACTTGCCCATCCCGGAGTCGTTGAACGCCTTCGCGTAGTAGTCGAACGACAGATGGCGCGGCAGCGAGAAATACCCGTATTTCGCGGTCTCCTCGTAGGGCCGCAGCGAGGCGTAGACGGCGAGCAGCAGCGGGGCGAGGAAGGCGAGCGACACGACCATGAGGAAGGCGTGCAGCCCGAGCCGGCCACGGGTCACCCGGCGCTTGCCGGGGCCGGTCACCGGGGCCACGGTCCGTACGGGGGCGGTCCGGGTGGTGCTCATCCCTTCTTCCCCCCTCTCAGCTCCTGGACCAGATAGGTCACGATGAATCCCAGGGACACGGTCAGCAGGACGACGGCGATCGCGGAGCCGAAGCCGATCCGGCTGGCCTCACCGATGATGTTGTCGGTGACCAGCACCGAGAGCAGTTCGAGCCCGTTGCGGCCGTGGTTGATCGCATAGACGATGTCGAAGGCGCGCAATGCCTCGATCACGGTGATCACGCCGACGATGATGTTGACCGGCCGCAGGGTGGGCAGCACGACCCGGAAGAAGGTCTGGGTCTCGCTGGCGCCGTCGATCGCGGCGGCTTCCTTGAGCGAGGGATCGACGGATTTCAGCCCGGCCAGATAGAGGATCATCACATACCCGGTGTGCCGCCAGGCGGCGGCCAGCAGCACCATCCAGATATTGAGGTCCGGGTTTCCGAGCCAGTCCACCGGGTCGTTCTCGTTCGAGAGAATCGCGTTGAGCGCACCCTGGTCACGGGAGAAGATCAGCTGCGCGATAAAGCCGACGATGGCGAGGGAGAGCACCACCGGCATATAGAGGGTGGACTGGTAGAAGCGGCTGAACCGGACGCCCTTGTCCAGCAGGACGGCCAGCAGCAGCCCGAAGGGGGTCGCGACACAGCCGAGAAAGGCCACCCAGAGCACATTGTTGCGAACGGCGGGCCAGAACGGCGGATAGTCGGTGAAGAGGGTCTTGTAGTTGTCGATGCCGACCCAATGGATATCGCCGATACCGTCCCAGTTGGTGAAGGACAGACCGATGGAGGCGAGGGTCGGGCCCCAGATCAGGGCCAGGTCGAGCAGGACGGGTATGCCCAGCAGCACGCCGATGACGGCGAGGTCACGGGAGGTGAACCTCCGGGGACCCCGCCGTTTGGCACGCCGCGCGTTGATGAGCGGCACGGCGCGAATCTCCTAGTTGCCGGCGAAGATGGTCTTCTTCTGGGACTCGATGTCCTTGGTCAGGGTGTCGATGTCGTCCGGCTTGTTGATGAACTGCTGGATGGCGCGGATCATCACCTGGGACGCGAAGTCCGGCCGGGTGTCGCGGTCCATGAACTGCGATATCTGCTTGGCGTTCGAGATGAGGTCGACGGCCTTCTTCTGGAGCGCGTTGTACGAGGAGCTGGACGCCTTGTCGTTGACGGCGATGTTGTTCGGGTCCCGCTTGAGGTAGATCTCCTCGGCGGCGGGAGTGGCGAGGTACTTCAGCAACTCCTTGCCCTCCTTCTGCCGCTTGGACTTCTTCGCCAGCAGAAAGCCGTCGATCGGCGCCTCGACCGCGTCCTGGCCATAGGCGGAGTCGATCTCGGGGAACGGGAAGAAGTCCAGATCGTCGCGGTCGGCGTCGGAGAACTGCTGTCCGGGGTGGGGCAGTCCGAAGACGGCCATACCGGACTTCTTCTGCGCCAGACTCTGCGCGGCCTCCTGCCAGGTCCGCCCGTTGGCGCCCTTCTGGTGGTACGGCATCAGACCGCGCCACAGGTCGAAGACGTGCCGGACCTTGGGATCGGTCCAGGACTCCTTGCCACCCATCAGGGAGATATGGAAGTCGTAGCCGTTGGCCCGCATATTGAGATAGTCGAAGGTCCCCATGGCGGGCCAGCCGTCCTTGTCGCCAAGAGCGATGGCGTCGAGGCCGTCCTTGTCCATGCGCTTGGCGAGCGCCCGGAACTCATCGAAGGTCTTCGGGACCTCATAGCCGCGCTGGGCGAAGACGCTCTTCCGGTAGAAGACCGCCCACGGGTAGTAGTAGTACGGCACGAGGTACTGTTTGCCGTCCTTGCCGGTGGACTGCGCCTTGAGCGCGTCCGAGAAGCCGTCGAAGCCCTTCCACAGATCGCTGATCTCGGCGAGCTGGCCCTGTTCGGCGAAGAATTGCATGCGGTATCCGGCGAACCACATGAAGACGTCGTCCGGGGTGCCCTTCAGATAGCGATTGATGCCTTCCTGAAAGGCTTCATGGTTGACGGTGTTGACCTTGACCTTCTTGTCGGACTTCTTCTCGTACGCCTTGAACACCTCGTCGAACGCCTTACGGGGCACGGCGTCTGAGGCGTTGGAGCCGATCTTCACTTCGTTGCCCGGACCACCGCAGGCGGTCAGCAGCATCGGAAGGGCGACCGCGCCGGCTCCGGCCGCGGTGCCTCGTAGTAGCGCACGGCGGGAGATCCGATGTCCTGACGATGACGGTGCCATGTGCCCCTCCACAGAGGTTCAATCAAACACAACCGAACGCGAGTGAGGGGATCTCACCCGCACCCCAGCCGAATCGTCAAGGGTTTTGACGAGGTATCGAACAACTGTTATCGCATCTCTTCCAACAGACTCCAACAGGGTCTACCGTAAACGCTCGCATGTGACGCAGTCATGACACTGCGTCACCCCGTTGGGAACGGAGGACCCGCATCGTGCGCCACCGCTGTTTTCGACCCGCGAGACGAAGAGTCATCGGAGCACTGAGCGCCGGCCTGCTGGCCACGGTCGGCCTGGCACTCCCGGCCGTAGCCCAGCCGTCGCACCCCGCCGAGGTCACCACATCGGCCTCCGCCCCGGGCGCCGCGCCCGGTGATGGGCTCGCCCTCACCCCTCCGATGGGCTTCAACAACTGGAACTCCACCCACTGCCGGGCGGAGTTCAACGAGGCGATGGTCAAGGGCATCGCCGATATCTTCGTGGCGAAGGGGCTGAAGGACGCCGGGTACCAGTACGTCAATCTCGACGACTGCTGGGCGCTGCCGCAGCGCGACGCGGACGGCAAGCTGGTCCCCGACCCGGTCCGCTTCCCCAACGGCATCAAGGCCGTCGCCGACTATGTCCATTCCAAGGGACTGAAGATCGGCATCTACACCAGCGCGGGCACCAAGACCTGCAACAGCGCCGGTTTCCCCGGGGGGCTCGGCCATGAGAAGTCCGACGCCCAGCAGTTCGCCGACTGGGGCATCGACTACCTGAAGTACGACAACTGCAATAACCAGGGCATCGACGCCAAGCAGCGCTACCGCGCCATGCGCGACGCCCTGAAGGCCGCGACCGAGACCACCGGCCGCCCCATCGTCTACAGCATCTGCGAATGGGGCGAGAACAAGCCCTGGGAGTGGGCCGGCGAATTCGGCCAGCTGTGGCGCACGACGGGCGACATCAGCGACAGCTGGGGCAGCATGCTGTCGATCGCCAAGCAGAACCTGCCGCTCGCCCAGTACGCCGGGCCCGGCCGGTGGAACGACCCCGACATGCTGGAGGTCGGCAACGGCGGGATGACGGACACCGAGTACCGCAGCCACTTCTCGCTGTGGTCGATCATGGCCGCTCCGCTGCTGATCGGCACCGATCTGCGCAAGGCCACCGACGAGACCTATGAGATCCTCGGCAACCACGAGGTCATCGCCGTCGATCAGGACCCGCTCGGCAAACAGGGCACCGTGGTCTCCTCCGAGGGCGGGCGCTGGGTCATCGCCAAGGAGCTGGCGGACGGCAGCCGAGCCGTCGCGCTGTTCAACGAAACCGACCGGCCGCAGCACATCGCCACCACGGCGACCGGCGCCGGGCTGCCCGAGGCGACCGCGTACCGGCTGCGCGACCTGTGGGCGCACAAGGACTACAACACCGCCGGAGCCGTCTCGGCCACCGTCCCGGCCCATGGCACCGCGCTCTACCGGGTCTCGGCCGACGCCCGCTGGGCCTCCTACCCGCCCGCCACCGAACTCGGCCTCGACGGCACGGCGCTGACCGAGGCCGGGGCCACGGACCAGATCGAGACCACCCTCACCGACCTCGGACGCACCCCGGCCCAGCAGGTCTCGGTCCGGCTGACCGGCCCCGAAGGCTGGCGGATCAAGGCCGTCTCGCCGACCCGGGCCGCTTCGCTGCCCACCGGCTCGAAGCTGGCCACACGCTGGCAGGTCACCGCGCCCGCCGGTGCCGCGCCCGGCGCGTACGAGCTGACGGTCGGCGCCGACTACCGCTCACCGGGAGGCACCAAGGCCACCGCGCGGCTGGTCTCGACGGTCCATGTGGCCGTCGCACCGCCCTCCGGACGCTCGTACGCGAGCGATCTGTCCTGGCTGAGCGCGCTCAACGGCTGGGGCCCGGTGGAGAAGAACACCAGCGTCGGCGAGAGCGAGGCCGGTGACGGCCATCCGCTCACCATCGGCGGCACCACATACGACAAGGGCCTGGGCGTGCACGCGCCCAGCGAGGTCACGTACTACACCGGCGGCCGGTGCTCGCGCTTCGGCGCACAGGTCGGCGTGGACGACGAGGAGGGCGCCGACGGGACCGTCGCCTTCGAGGTCTGGGCGGACGACACCAAGGTGGCATCCACCAAGACGCTGACCAACGCCGATCCGGCCACCGCCCTCGACGCCGCCATCGGCGGGGCGAAGTCGGTCCGGCTCATCGTCACCGACGGCGGGGACGGGATCACCAGCGACCACGGGGACTGGGCCGACGCGGCCTTCACCTGCTGAGCCGTCCCGCCCCCATGAGATCCGCCCCTTCCCGCGGCCGTCCCTGGCTCAGCACTCGGGCAGCCCGGGGAGGGGCGCGTCATTGTCCCCGCCCTTGACATAGACGACACTCACATAGACATCGCGATGGCCGTTGTCGTCGTCGGTCCTGGCCCACCACACATTCGTCCACTTGCCGTAGGTCTCCCGGCGGCCCAGGTTCTCCTGGCAGTAGAGGTAGTTGACGCCGTGCTCGAGGGTGCCGACCGGCTCACCGCCGTGGGTGTAGGAGGTGGCGTCCCGCCACACCTCGCAGTCGTACCGCCCACCGCCGCTGTCATGGCAGACGGGCGCGGCCCCGGAGGGCCTGGCCGATGCCGGTCCGCCCTGGTCGCCGCCGTCCGGGGCGCGGGACGCGGGCGGTGAGGCCCTGTCACCCGGCCGCGCACTGCCCCGCCCCGGCGTGCCGCTCGCCCCTCCGCCGCCCGGCGAGACGGTCTCCCCGGGCCCCGCCCCTCGCCGCGGCTCCTTCGTCCCGTCCGACGCCGTGGTGTGGTCATCCCCTCCGACCAGCGCGTAGGTCACCCCGCCGCCGATGAGCACGACGGCGGCGACCGCGGCCGCGATGAGCGCTCCACGGCGCCCGCGCCCCGCGGCCCGTGGGTCGGCGCGATCCCCCGCGCCCGGCTCGCCGCTCACCAGCGGCTCCACCTCCGGTGGCGGGCCGAAGCCCGGAGGCGGCGGGGCGGCCGCGGACCCAGCGGTCGGCGGAACGGGCGGCGGAACGGGCGGCGGCGCCACGGCCCGTGGTGTCTCCCCGGCCGCCACCTCCGCCAGCATCCGGCGCGCCTCGGCGGCGGACGGCCGCCCCCGCGGATCCTTGTCCATCAGCGCGTACAACACGGGCGCCAGCGGCCCGGCCAGCCGCGGCTCGGGCAGCGGTTCGGTGACGATCGCGGTGAGCGTGGACCATACGGAGGTGCGGCGGAACGGCGACGAGCCCTCCACCGCCGCGTACAGCGTCATGCCCAGCGCCCAGATGTCCGAGGCCGGGCTCGGGTCCTGCCCCTGGGCGCGCTCCGGCGCGAGATAGTCCAGTGAGCCGATCAGCTCGCCGCTGCGGGTCAGCTTGGTGGTCGCGCCGTCCTCGGGCGCCTCCAGGCTCGCGATGCCGAAGTCCGTGAGGATGACCCGGCCCTCGCGGTCCAGCAGCACATTGCCCGGCTTCACATCCCGGTGCAGCACCCCGGCGCCATGGGCCGCGCCGAGCGCGTCCGCGATCTCGGCGCCGATCCCCGCGGCCTCCCGGGGGTCGATGGTGCCCCGCTCGTCGATCACATCGTCGAGCGAGGGCCCGTCGATCAGCTCCATGACGATGAGGGGCAGCCCGCTCTCCTCGGAGACATCGTGGACCGTGATCACACCGGGGTGCCGGATCCGGGCCGCCGCCCGTGCCTCCCGCTGCATCCGGGTGCGCAGATCGGCCAGCTCGGCGCTGGAGGCGTCGGTGTGGGCGCGCAACACCTTGACCGCGACCTCGCGGCCGAGCACCGCGTCCACGGCCTTGCAGACCACGCCCATACCGCCGCGGCCGAGCCGGCCCGTGACCCGATACCGCCCGCCCAGCAGCCTGCCGGACAGATCGCCGCCCATGTCCACCGGTGCCACCGCTCCGCTTCCCCTCGATGCGCTCCTCGGCCCCGCCTGGCCACTGCCGGGCTCCGGGCGAACAGCTTAGGGGCAGACGGTGACAGCGGGTCAGGGACGGACGGTGAAGAGCCGAGGTCAGTCGCCGGTGGGATGTGTGCCCGCCGCCGGGCCGAAGCCCTCAAGCCGCGCCTCCTGGGCCGCCGCGGCGGCCGCGCCCACCACCCCCGCGTCGGTGCCCATCTGTGCCGGGACGACCTCCAGCCCCTGGACGAACGACAGGGTCGCGTAGTCGCGCAGGGCGCGCCGCAGCGGCGCGAAGAGCACGTCCCCGGCGCCCGCCACCCCGCCGCCGATGACCGCCACCTCGATCTCGACGAGCGCGGCGGTGGCGGCGATCCCGGCGGCCAGGGCCTGGGCGGCCCGTGCGAAGGAGGCGCGCGCGACCGGGTCACCGGCCCGTGCCGAGGCGGCTACGGCCCGGGCGCTGGTGTCGCCGTCCGGCCCCGGCCGCCAGCCCCCGTCCAGGGCGCGGCGGGCGATGTTGGGGCCGCTGGCGATCCGCTCCACACAGCCGCGTCCGCCGCACGGGCACGGGTCGCCGTCCAGCTCCACGCTGATGTGGCCGATGTGCCCGGCGTTGCCGGTCGGGCCCGGGTGCAGCCGTCCGCCCAGGACCAGCCCACCGCCCACGCCGGTGGAGACCACCATGCACAGCGCGCCCTTACGGCCGCGGGCCGCGCCCTGCCAGTGCTCGGCGGCCGTCATCGCGGGCCCGTCGCCGACCAGCGTCAGCGGCAGTGCGCCGGTGGTCTCCCGGACCCCGGCGACCAGCGGGAAGTCCCGCCAGCCGGGGATGTTGACGGGGCTGACGGTGCCCACGGAGGCGTCCACCGGGCCCGCGCTGCCGATGCCGACGGCGGCGGCCCGCGACCAGTGCGGTGTGGCCGCGAGCTCCTCGAGCACGGCGGTGACCTGCCGCATCACGGTCGCGCCCGCCTCCTGGGCACGGGTGGCGCGACGGGCTCTCACGACCAGTTTTCCGCTCCCGTCCACCAGAGCGCCCGCGATCTTGGTCCCGCCGATGTCCAGTGCGGCGATGAGGTCACGTGGCATAGGTGTCGACTCTCCTGGTGGGCATGCTGGTGGGGCATGGGCGTGTTCAGTGTGCGACAACAGTCTTCCCGGCGCTGACAACGTTGTCCAGCAGTTATGCTCGTCACTCCTTCCCCCACGACGACCAGCGACGGGACGAGCGCACTGTGACCGACACCGCCCCGGGCACCGCCAGCCGCACCCCCACACGCCGTTACGGCACCCGCCCCACGATGAAGGATGTCGCCGCGCGGGCCGGGGTCGGCCTCAAAACCGTCTCCAGAGTGGTCAACGGCGAGCCGGGGGTCACCCCCGACACCGAGCGCCGCGTCCAGGAGGCCATCACCGCGCTCGGTTTCCGCCGCAACGACAGCGCGCGCATTCTGCGCAAGGGCCGTACGGCGAGCATCGGACTGGTCCTGGAGGATCTGGCCGACCCCTTCTACGGCCCGCTGAGCCGCGCCGTGGAGGAGGTCGCCCGCGCCCATGGCGCACTGCTGATCAACGGATCCAGCGCGGAGGACCCCGACCGCGAGCAGGAGCTGGTGCTCGCGCTGTGCGCCCGCCGGGTCGACGGCCTCGTCATCATCCCGGCCGGCCATGACCACCGCTATCTCGCCCCCGAGATGGCGGCCGGGGTCGCCACCGTCTTCGTCGACCGGCCCGCGGGCCGTATCGACGCCGACGCCGTCCTCGCCGACAGCTTCGGCGGCTCGCGCGACGCCGTCGCCCATCTGATCGCCCACGGCCACCGCCGGATCGGCTTCCTCGGCGACCTGCCGGGCATCCACACCGCCGCCGAGCGGCTGCGCGGCTATCACGCGGCGATGAACGAGGCCGGGCTGCCGGTCCATGCCACCTGGGTCTCGACCGGCCCCACCGACCCCGAGCGGGTCCGGGCCGCGGCCACCGCCATGCTGACCGCCGCCGAGCCGGTCACCGCGCTCTTCGCGGGCAACAACCGGGTCACGGTCACGGTCGTACGGGTCCTGGCCGAGCGCCCGGCGCCCGCCGCGCCGGTGGCCCTCGTCGGCTTCGACGACTTCGAGCTCGCCGATCTGCTCTCCCCCGGGATCACCGTCATAGCCCAGGACTCGGCCCAGCTCGGCCGCACCGCCGCCGATCTGCTCTTCCGCCGCCTCGACGGGGCGGGCGGGGACCCCCGGCAGCTCGTCCTGCCGACCCGGCTGATCCCGCGCGGCTCGGGCGAACTGCCC
Source organism: Streptomyces malaysiensis subsp. malaysiensis (assembly GCF_040653035.1). NCBI lineage: Bacteria > Bacillati > Actinomycetota > Actinomycetes > Kitasatosporales > Streptomycetaceae > Streptomyces > Streptomyces malaysiensis. Next base: position 57,126 of record NZ_JBEZNG010000021.1, on the reverse strand, counting down.
CCGCCCGCGACGTCCACGGCCTGACCGCCTTCCGTCAACGACCCGACTCCCCGCTCCCCTCTTCCGAACATCTGGTTCCGAACGCCTGAACGGCCCCGCTCCGGTTGCCCCGGTCCCCCACCGCCCCGAGGGTGGATGCGGAGGGCCCGGGGCCCGGCCGGGGAGACGAGGGAGACGCGATGAGCGGGCGCCGAACGCGGACGATCTGCGCGGTGAGCCTCATGGCCGTGCTGGCGCCGGCCGCCGCCGGCTGTTCGGACGACGGGGGCACCCCGTCGTCCGAGGTGTCCCGGGCCTCCGCCGCCATCGCCTCCGCCAGGGCGTCGGCCCAGGCCCAGCTGGACAAGATCAAGGGCGGCTCCCAGGCCAGGCGCGAGGTGAAGGCCGGCCGGGTGACCCACGACAGCGCGGGACGGGCCCTGGCACCGCTGACCGTGACCAACGGGGGCAGGCACACGGCCGGCTACGCCGTTGAGGTCAACTTCCGCAATGCGAGCGGGGACTTGGTCGACGCCGTCCTCCTGCGCCTCACCAAGGTGCCCCCGAACAAGCCCACCAGGGCCACCGCCCGCAGCCACCGCAGGCTCACCGGCCGCATCACGGCACAGGTGGGCACGGCGGTGCGGTACTGACCGCCGGGGCCGCCCGGCCCACCGGGGCTCCCGGTGCGCCGATCCGGCGCACCGGGCGAGAAGACACCGAGAGGAACAGACCCGAAAGGCGCTCAGGCCATGGCACAGGTGCATCATCGGTTCGCGGACATCCAGGGTCACCGGCTGTTCTACCGCGAGGCCGGTCCCGCGGACGCCCCCGCGCTCGTCCTCCTGCACGGCTTCCCCACCAGCTCGTTCATGTTCCGCCACCTCATGCCGCGGCTGGCGGACGGCTATCACCTCATCGCCCCCGACCACCTGGGCTTCGGCTTCTCCGACGCCCCGGGCGTCGATGACTTCGACTACACCTTCGACGCCCTCACCGACCTCACCGCCGGTCTCCTCGGCCATCTCGGCCTCGACCGCTATGCCCTCTACGTCCAGGACTACGGCGCGCCCATCGGCTGGCGCCTGGCCCTGCGCGCCCCGGAAGCGGTCACCGCGATCGTGACGCAGAACGGCAACGCCTACGACGAGGGTTTCGTGGAGGACTTCTGGCGACCGGTGTGGGCCTATCAGCGGGATCAGGGCCCGGAGAACGAACAGGCCATCCGCCAGGCCCTCTCCCTGGACCTGATCAAGTGGCAGTACGTCACCGGAGTCCCCGACGAGAGCCTGGTCAGCCCCGACACCTGGCACCACGACTTCCAGCAGGTGTCCCGGCCCGGCAACGATCTCGTCCAGCTCAAGCTCTTCCGGGACTACGCCACCAACAGCCCCATGTACCCCCGGGTGCATGAGTACTTGCGCGCCCACCAGCCGCCCCTGCTCGCCGTATGGGGCCGGAACGACCCCATCTTCGGCCCCGCCGGCGCCCGTGCCTTCGTACGCGACAATCCGAAGGCCGAGGTGCGCCTTCTGGACGGCGGTCACTTCCTCCTCGAAACCGCCCTGGACGAGGTGGCCCCCATGATCCGCGAGTTCCTCGGCACCCGTGTGCCCGCACGCTGAACCACGCGCACACCGCCGTGCCGGTCGGTCCGCGGCCGCTCAGGCGGCGAGCACCTTGGCCTTGGCGCGCTCGTACTCCTCGGGCGTGAGATCGCCGTGGTTCTTGAGCTCCACGAGGTGCGCGAGCTCCTCGGCCCGGCCCGTGGTGGCGGTCGTCCGCATGACCTCCCGGAAGTCCGCCTCCGCCTTCTCGGCCCGCTTCATCTCGCGCACGCCCATCTCCCGGCCACGTGCCACCAGGTACACGAAGACGCCGAGGAAGGGCAGCACCAGGACGAAGACGGTCCAGCCCGCCTTGGCCCATCCGCCGAGCGAGTCATCGCGGAAGAGATCGGCGAGCACGCGGAACAGCAGAAACAGCCACAGGACCCACAGAAAGACCCACATCGTGGTCAGAAAAATATTCAGCAGCGGGTAGTTCATCGTCCGCCTCCCATCGGCCACGCCCGGCGCGACCGTGAGCGCCCCGCCGGGCCCCACCTCTTCAGCTTACGGCGCCGCATCCGGCGCAGCGCCGGATGCGGTGGCGGCGGCGGGTGGATAGGACTTGAGGTGCGGGAGCGTCGTCGGTCGGCGAAGGCCGGAAGGGCGGGCGAGCCATGGAGCTCCAGGTTCTTCCCCTGGCCGTCACCATGATGGCGGGGCCGCAGATCGTGGCCGCCGTCATCCTGGTGACCACGGCCCGGCCGGTACGGGTGTGCCTGGCGTTTCTGCTGGGGGTGGCGGTCGCCACGGCGGTGGGAGTCGCCCTCGCCCGGTGGATCTTCGCGCTGCTGGGGCAGTCGGTCGCACCGGGCAGCCCGTCCGATCGAGGTGCGGCCGCGACCATCGTGCAGCTGGTGCTGGTGGGGCTGCTGGCGCTGGTGGCCGTGAAGAACGTGGTGAAGCGCCGCACGGTCGAACCGCCGAAGTGGCTGGGCTCGCTCCTGGAAGCCGGTCCCCGTAAGGCGCTCACGACCGGCTTTCTGATCATCCTGTTCATGCCGTCCGACATCGCGGTCATGCTGACCGTGGGGGCGAATCTGGAGCAGCACGGGGCGGAGTGGACCGCGGCGCTGCCGTTCATCGCCGCCACCGTGCTGATCGCGGCACTGCCGCTGCTGGTCTATCTCCTCCTCGGCGGCCGGGCGCAGCGCGCGATGCCCCGGGTCCGGCAGTGGCTCACCACCCATAGCTGGGTGGTCAACGCCGCCGCGTGCCTGATCTTCATCGCGCTCATCCTGGCCCCCTGACGTCCTGCGAGCCGGCCCTGACGACCCATGGACGGCCCCCTGACGGCCGGGTCGGCCGACTACCGGCCCTAACCGCCCCTGCCCGGCGCCCCGGAGCGGCCCGTGGCGGCCAGGAGGGCGATCACCGCGAGGGCGGCCAGCAGGATCAGCACCAGGAAGAGCACCGTCAGTACGGTGGGGTGGTTCCACAGGGCGAACACCGCGACCGGCACCAGCAGGACCCCCGTCGTCAGTCCCCGCCGGTGGTCGGCGGTCCAGGTGCCCGCCCGGCCGGTGCTCATCCCATGGGCCACACCCCAGCGGGCCGCGCCGTCGGCGAGGATCTCGGCCCGGCCGCGTACCGTGCTCGGCAGCCGCCCCGGGCCGACCAGATAGGCGCCCAGCGCGACCACGACGCCGAGCACCAGAACGGTGAGCACGGTGACCCGCAGGAAGCGCACCACCGTGTCGAAGAGGACCGAGGCGGCCTCCCTGGACAGCACGCCCGTCGGCACATGGTCGAGGTAGTAGCGGCGGCCCACCACGAGGGCCGCCGCCAGGGCGAGGGAGGCGAGCGCCGTGCCCAGGGCCGCGCGGGCGAGCGCCCGGCGGCGCCGGTGCGCGAGCAGCACTCCGGTGCCGCCGAGGGTCACCGTCAGCGCGGGCAGCCAGTTGCCGGCCAGATCGAGGAGGCGGGCCGAGCGTCTGATGGTGTCGAGCCGGTCGGAGTGGAAGAGGACGAGCCGCTGGTGGATGTCCGGGATCCCGGTCACCGCGGGCAGCCCGGCGTCCACCAGCTGCTGTCTGACCCGCTCCACGGCGGCGCCGACGTTGAGGGTGACGGCGTGGCCCTCGACGCCGACCGGCCCGCCGCCCTTGCCGGTGAGGGCGCCCACGACGGCGGTGTGGGCGGCCCGGTTGGCGCCGGTCCACACGGCGGGGAACTGCTCACTGCGCACGATGTGGGCGGCCACCTTCCGCACCGCCTGGTCCAGGGCCGAGTCCAGCTGCGGGGCCAGCCCCTCGATGGTCTCGGCGGCCCGTTCCGGAAGGCCATGGGCGCGCAGCCAGGAGGCGATGTCGGCGGTGACCTCCCGGCTGTTGTGGCGGATGTCGACGGCCTGGCTGACCTGTTCCACGGCGGTGTTCTGGATCGCCGGGTCCTTCGCGAGCGGCGCGACCGTCGCCACGTAGCGGTCGGTGTCCAGGACGATGTCATGGACCCACACCGTCAGCACGGACACCGGTACGAGGAGACAACCGAGCAGGATCAGCAGGGCCGACACGGCGCTTCTGGCCATGACACCCATCTCCCGCCTTCCCCGGCGGGGCCGCATCCCGGGTGACACATGCGGGTGAGCGGATATGGCCAAGCGGATCAGCGGGCCCGGCGGACCGGGCGGAGGAGTGGACCTCGGCGGATCGGCCGCCCCGGCGGACCACCGGGCGGATCCGTGGTCCCCGGCGGATCCACGGGCTCCTACGGATCACCGATTCCGCGGATCACCGGTTCGCACGGATCCACGCGAAACGGATCCACGCGAAACCGGCGGGCGCTCACGGTTCGGCGGGCTCCCGCCGAACCATGGATTCCGGCGCCCCGGCCGCCTCCTCCGTCAGGACGCGGCCGGAGCCCGCCCCGCCAGCGCGTCGAGTTCCGCGCGGCCCAGGCCCGTCAGCCGCTCGACCTCGGCGCCGTCGAGGGCCCCGCAGTCCAGCCCGCGCACCAGATGGCCGCTGAGCGCCTTGGCGGTGGCCGGTTCGTCGGCGATGCCGGTGCCGCCGGCCGTACGGGCCGCATACGCGGCGAGCCGCTCCGCCGCGGCCTCCAGGCCCTCGCGGTAGAACGCGTAGACGGCGGCGTAGCGGGTGGGGAGATGGCCCGGGTGCATGTCCCAGCCCTGGTAGTACGCGCGCGCCAACGACCGCCGGACCAGGCGGTGGTGGAGCCGCCAGGCGTCGTGCACCCGCTCGGTGGGGCCGACCGGCAGGACGTTGGTCGAGCCGTCCGAGAGCCGTACGCCGGTGCCGGCGGCGGCGACCTGCATCACCGCCTTGGCGTGGTCGGCGGCGGGGTGGTCCATGGACTGGTGGGCGGCGCCGACCCCACAGGCGGCGCTGTAGTCGAAGGTGCCGTAGTGCAGCCCGGTGGCGCGCCCCTCGGCCGCGTCGATCATCCGGGCGACGGTGGCGCGGCCGTCGGGGCCGAGGATGGACTGGGTGGTCTCGATCTGGATCTCGAAGCCGATGCGGCCCGGGGCGAGCCCGTGGGCCTTCTCGAACTCCTCGCACAGCCGGGCCATCGCGGTGACCTGCTCGGCGTACGTCACCTTGGGGAGGGTGAGCACCAGACCGTCCGGCAGTCCTCCGGCGGCCATCAGTCCGGTGAGGAAGATGTCGAGGGTGCGGATGCCGCGGTCGCGTACGGCGGCCTCCATGCACTTCATGCGGATGCCCGCATAGGGCGGCGCGGTGCCCGCCGCGGAGGCGGCCGCGACGAGCGAGGCGGCGCGGGCGGCCGCGGCGTCCTCCTCGGCGTCGGGGCGGGGGCCGTAGCCGTCCTCGAAGTCGATGCGCAGGTCCTCCACGGGCTCGCGCTCCAGCTTGGCCCGCACCCGGGTGTGGACGGGTCCGGCGAGGTCGTCGGGGAGGCCGAGGACGGCGGCGAAGGAGGCGGCGTCGGGGGCGTGCCGGTCGAGGGCCGCCAGCGCCTGGTCGCCCCAGTCGCGCACCGTACCGGCGGTGAGGAGGTCGGCGGGGACGTAGACGGTGTGGACGGGCTGACGGGTGCCCGGGTCGCCGGGGTAGCGGCGGGCGAGCTCGGCGTCGACGGCGGCGAGGGAGTCGGCGATGGACGCCCGTACGGCACCGGGCAGGCTGGTCCGCACCGTCTCCTGGGGCTCAGGTTCCATGTCCGCTCCTCCGCCCTTCCGCCATCCCCGCCACATTCCGCGTGATGGAAACGACAATCCGGAACGCGAAGTTATCCGGACGCTCAACGGCAGGTCAACACCCCCTCGGCAGACGCGGGGCCCCGTACGCGCATCGCGTACGGGGCCTCGTGGAAACGCCTTGCGGGGACCGCGGGGGATCAGCCCTTGCGGGTCTTGACCTCCTCGGTGAGCTGCGGGACGACCTCGAAGAGGTCGCCCACCACGCCGTAGTCGACCAGGTCGAAGATCGGGGCCTCGGCGTCCTTGTTGACGGCCACGATGGTCTTGGAGGTCTGCATACCGGCCCGGTGCTGGATCGCGCCCGAGATGCCCGCCGCGATGTAGAGCTGCGGCGAGACGGTCTTGCCGGTCTGGCCGACCTGGTTGGTGTGCGGGTACCAGCCCGCGTCCACCGCGGCACGCGAGGCACCGACAGCCGCGCCGAGGGAGTCGGCGAGAGCCTCGACGACGGGGAAGTTCTCCGCGCCGCCCACCCCACGGCCGCCGGAGACCACGATCGCGGCCTCGGTCAGCTCCGGGCGGCCCGTCGACTCGCGCGCCGCACGGGAGACGACCTTCGTACCGGTCGCCTTGTCGGAGAAGGACACGCTCAGCGCCTCGACCGCGCCCGCGGCCGGAGCGGCCTCCACGGCGGCCGAGTTCGGCTTGACCGTGATCACCGGAGTGCCCTTGGAGACCCGGGACTTGGTGGTGAAGGCGGCGGCGAACACCGCCTGCGTGGCCACCGGGCCCTCGTCGCCGGCCTCCAGGTCCACGGCGTCGGTGATGATGCCCGAGCCGATGCGGACCGCGAGCCGGGCCGCGATCTCCTTGCCCTCCGCGGAGGACGGGAACAGCACGGCGGCCGGGGACACGGCCTCGTACGCGGCCTGGAGCGCGTCCACCTTCGGGACCACCAGGTAGTCGGCGTACTCGGACGCGTCATGGGTCAGGACCTTCACCGCGCCGTGCTCGGCGAGGGCCGCGGCGGTGTCGGCGGCACCGGAGCCGAGGGCGACGGCGACGGGCTCGCCGACGCGGCGGGCCAGGGTCAGCAGCTCCAGGGTGGGCTTGCGGACGGCGCCGTCCACGTGGTCGACGTAAACAAGGACTTCAGCCATGGGAATCGCTCTCCTGCGACATGCGAAAGATCTGGGGGGTAGGGGCGGCGCGGCTCAGATGAACTTCTGACCCGCGAGGAATTCGGCGAGCTGCTTGCCGCCCTCGCCCTCGTCCTTGACGATCGTGCCGGCGGTGCGGGCCGGACGCTCGGTGGCGCCGTCCACGGCGGTCCAGGCGCCCTCGAGACCGACCTCGTCCGACTCGATCTCCAGGTCCTCGAGGTCCCAGGACGCCACCGGCTTCTTCTTCGCCGCCATGATGCCCTTGAACGACGGGTAACGGGCCTCACCGGACTGGTCGGTCACCGACACCACCGCCGGAAGCCGCGCCTCCAGCTGCTCGGTCGCGGTGTCCCCGTCACGGCGCCCCTTCACGGTGCCGTCCTCGACCGACACCTCCGCCAGCAGCGACACCTGCGGGACGCCCAGGCGCTCCGCCAGCATCGCCGGGAGCACGCCCATGGTGCCGTCGGTGGAGGCCATCCCGCAGACCACCAGGTCATAGCCGGTCTTCTCGATGGCCTTGGCCAGCACCAGCGAGGTGCCCAGCGCATCGGTGCCGTGCAGATCGTCGTCCTCGACGTGCACGGCCTTGTCCGCACCCATCGACAGCGCCTTGCGCAGCGCGTCCTTGGCGTCCTCCGGACCGACGGTCAGCACGGTGATCTCGGCGTCGTCGGCCTCATCGGCGATCTGGAGAGCCTGCTCGACCGCGTACTCGTCCAGCTCCGAGAGCAGGCCGTCCACATCGTCGCGATCGACGGTCAGGTCTTCGGCGAAGTGCCGGTCGCCGGTGGCGTCGGGCACGTACTTAACACAGACAACGATCCTCAAGCTCACGCCGGCTCTCCTACTGCATCGTCTCTACCGAGCTGCCTTGTTGCTGGCAGCATAGGCGCCTTCGGGGGCGGGACCCGGGCGGTACCGCGGGCGGTTTCCTGCCGGGGCGGCCCATGCACCGCAGCAAAATATTACTCGTCAGTACACCCAGCTCATTCCCCGGATGCAAGCCGCTTGAACTGTGACCTTGCCAACGGCCGCGATCAGCCGCGGGAGTACGGCCGATCAGCGGCGGGAGTGCGCGCCGGCGGGCGGCTCAGTCCCGGAGCGCGTTGAAGCGGCCCTGGTGGTAGAGCAGCGGACGGCCCGCCCCGGCCGCGGTACCGGTGGTCACCTCGCCGATCAGCACCCGGTGGTCCCCGGCCGGTATCCGGGCCACCACCCGGCACACCAGCCACGCCAGCACCCCGTCGAGCACCGGTACGCCCTCCGGTCCCGAGCGCCAGCGGGTGGCCGGTCCGAAGCGGTCGGCACCGCTGCGCGCGAAGGTCGCGGCCAGCTCCCGCTGGTGCTCGCCCAGGATGTGGACGCCGACGTACTCGGCCTCGGAGAGCACCGGCCAGCTCGAGGAGCCGGTGCCCACTCCGAAGGAGAGCAGCGGCGGCTCGGCGGCGACGGAGGAGAGGGAGGTGGCGGTGAAGCCGACGGGGCGGCTGCCCCGGGCGGTGATCACAGCCACGCCGGAGGCGTGCCAGCGGAAGACGGAGCGGAAGATGTCGGTCGTCGCGATCGGGGACGTGCCGAGGTCATGCGTTGCCGTCATGGGGTCATCCTTCTGCCGGAGGATACGGGCGGGGGCGGTGCTTGTCGTCGGTCGCTCACCCGCCCGGACACCGCGCACCCGCGACCCGCACCAGGTCCACGTGCGCGCATCCGTAGGGAAGCAGTCCAGGCAGCATGACGTTCACCCTGGCCACGCCGGGTGCGGACCGTCAAGTGGGGCCGGGCTCGGTAGCTCACACGGCTTCACCCAGAGCGGCGATCACATCGGCTCGGCGCGGCTGCCCGGAGGCCCGCCGTACGATCCGCCCGGCGGCGTCGAGCACCAGCACGGTGGGGGTACGGGCGATGCCCAGCGCCCTGACGAGCTCCAGCCGCGACTCGGCGTCGATCTCGATATGCGCCACGCCGGCCACCATCGCGGCCACTTCGGACAGCGTCCGCCGGGTGGCCCGGCAGGGCTGGCAGAATGCGCTGGAGAACTGGACCAGCGTCGCCCGCTCGCCCAGCTCCGCGTCCAGCTCGGCGGCGCCCAGCCGCCGGCTCCCGTCGCCGTCTCGCACCTGTCCCCTTCCGGTCGGGCCTCCCTCGTGCAGCGTCCTGGGCGGCCCGGAGATTCCCCGGCGGCTCTCCGACGTGATGAGGATCTCCCGGCCGGGAGGCGCCGCCCGGTAGCACAAAGGGATGACATCGGGCACCATCTGCCAGAAGCCGGAAACCTACGGCCGCGTAACTTCCGCCGGGAGAACCCTCCCAAGGGCATACGGATGAAGGGTCCTCAATGGCAGAGCTCGTCTACCCCCCGGTGATCGGCGTCGCCCGCACCATGTTCAAGGCGCTCGATCTGCGCTTCGACATCAAGGGCACCGAGAACGTCCCGGAGCGGGGCGGCGCGGTTCTGGTGAGCAACCACATCGGCTATCTCGACTTCGTCTTCTGCGGGCTGACCACCCGTCCGGCGAAGCGGCTGGTGCGGTTCATGGCGAAGGAGTCGGTCTTCCGGCACAAGGTCTCCGGGCCGCTGATGCGCGCGATGAAGCACATTCCGGTGGACCGCGCGGCGGGCATGGACGCGTACAAGCACGCCCTGAAGTCGCTGCGCTCCGGCGAGATCGTCGGCGTCTTCCCGGAGGCGACGATCTCGCAGTCCTTCACCCTCAAGAACTTCAAGTCGGGCGCGGCCCGGCTGGCGCAGGAGGCGGGGGTCCCGCTGCTGCCGATGGCTCTGTGGGGCACACAGCGGCTGTGGACCAAGGGCCACAAGCGGGCGCTGGGCCGCCATCACTTCCCGATCACGATGCGGGTCGGCGAGCCGATGGAGGCCGACCCGACCGAGCCCTCGGACACCCTGACCGAGCGGCTGCGCACCCGGGTGCAGGATCTGCTGGAAGCGGCGCAGCGGGCGTATCCGGTGCGGCCCAAGGGCCCGGAGGACACCTGGTGGGTCCCGGCCCATCTGGGCGGCACCGCCCCCACTCCGGCCGAGGCCGTGGCCCTGGACCGGCGCCGGTAGGCCGGTGGCCTCACCGGCGCCCGATCCGCCGGTGACGCAAACTCACGGCCGATACGCCGGTGACGCGGAGACTCACGGGCGGGCCCGGCGGCCCGCCCGGCGCGCGTATGTCCGGACAGGCGCCGGCTAGCGGCCCATCTCCTCCTTGAGGGCGGTGATGAAGCCGTCCACGTCCTCCTCCGTGGTGTCGAAGGAGCACATCCAGCGCACATCGCCCGCGGTCTCGTCCCAGAAGTAGAAGCGGTAGCGCTTCTGGAGGCGCTCGCTCACCTCGTGCGGGAGGCGGGCGAAGACCGCGTTGGCCTGGACCGGGTGGAGGATCTTCACTCCGTCCACCGAGCGCACGCCGTCGGCCAGCCGCCGGGCCATGGTGTTGGCGTGGCGGGCGCTGCGCAGCCACAGGTCGCGGGCGAGCAGCGCCTCCAGCTGGACGGAGATGAACCGCATCTTGGACGCCAGCTGCATGGACAGCTTGCGCAGATGCTTCATGGCGCGCACCGCGTCCGGATCGAGGACGACGACGGCCTCGCCGAAGAGCATTCCGTTCTTGGTGCCGCCGAAGGACACGATGTCGACGCCCGCCGCGTTGGTGAACGCGCGCATCGGCACGTCCAGCGCCGCGGCCGCGTTGGCTATCCGGGCGCCGTCGAGGTGGACCTTCATCCCGCGCTCATGGGCGTGGTCACAGATGGCGCGGATCTCGTCCACCGTGTAGACGGTGCCGAGCTCGGTGTTCTGGGCGATCGAGACGACCTGCGGCATCGCCCGGTGCTCATCGTCCCAGCCCCACGCCTGGCGGTCGATGAGCTCGGGGGTGAGCTTGCCGTCCTCGGTGGGGACGGTGAGCAGCTTCAGCCCGCCGACGCGCTCGGGCGCCCCGCACTCGTCGACGTTGATATGGGCGCTCTCGGCGCAGATGACCGCGCCCCAGCGGTCGGTGAGGGCCTGGAGCGCGACGACGTTGGACCCGGTTCCGTTGAAGACCGGGAACGCCTGCGCGTGCGGGCCGAAGTGGCTGCGCATGACGAACTGGAGATGCGCGGTGTAGTCGTCCTCGCCGTAGGAGACCTGATGGCCTTCGTTGGCGAGGGCGAGCGCGGCGAGGATCTCCGGGTGGACGCCGGCGTAGTTGTCGCTGGCGAAGCCGCGTACCTCGGGATCGTGGTGGCGGCGGGCGTCGGTCCTCACGGCTTGGGGGTCAGCCACTGGCGGGTTCCGTTCACTTCCCGGGCGGGCCGGTCCCAGAGTCCGGTGATGGCCTCGGCCAGCTCCTTGACATCCGTGAAGCCCGCGAACTTCGCGTTGGGGCGCTCCGCCCGCATGGCGTCGTGCACCAGCGCCTTCACCACCAGGATGGCAGCGGCCGCCGACGGTCCGCCTTCGCCCCCCAGTTTGCGGAAGGAGTCGGCGAGCGCGAGCGTCCATGCCTCGGCGGCGGCCTTGGCGGCGGCGTACGCGGCGTTGCCCGCGGTGGGCCGGGACGCGCCCGCCGCGCTGATCAGCACATAGCGGCCCTTGCCGCTGCGCAGCAGAGCGTCGTGGAAGGCGAGGGAGGTGTGCTGGGCGGTCCGGATCAGCAGATTGTGCAGGGTGTCCCAGTCGGCGAGCGGGGCGTCGGCGAAGGTCTTGCTGCCGCGCCAGCCGCCGACCAGGTGGATCAGCCCGTCGACCCGGCCGAACTCCTTCTCGGTGCGGTCGGCCCAGGAGCGGGCGGCGTCGAGGTCGAGCAGGTCGACCGTCTCACCGGTGACGCTGGCGCCGCCGTGGGCGTAGCGCGCCGCGTCCACGGCCTCGGCCAGCCGCGCCGGGTCGTAGTCGGAGGCCACGACGGTGGCGCCGGCCTCGGCGAGGCGGAGCAGCGTGGCCCGGCCCGCGGGGCCGGCCGCGCCGGCCACCGCCACCACCGCACCGTCCAGCGGCCGCTCGCCCGGCTCGTTCGGGCTGGGGCTCGATGTCGGTGTGGTCATGCTCGCTGCCTCCTCGTCCTTCCCCGCCCGGGCGCCGTGCGCCGCCGCGGGGCTCATGCCGCCGCCGGTAGGTCGCTGCCGGCCGTGATCCCCTTGGTGGAGGCGACCACGTCACGCAGCTTCTTCGCAAGCGCCTCGTAGAACATGCTCAGCGGAAACTCGTCGGGGAGCACGTCGTCGACGAGCTTGCGCGGCGGCTGGGTCAGGTCGAGGGCTTCGGGGCCCTTGGCCCAGACCGAGCCGGGGTGCGGTGCGAGGTAGGTCGACACCAGCTCGTACGCCTTGAACCAGTGGACCAGCTTGGGCCGGTCGATACCGTCGCGGTACAGCTTCTCGATCTCGCCGCACAGCTGGTTGGTGGCCTGCGAGGCGCGGGACCAGTCGATGTGCAGGGTGTTGTCCGTCCAGCGTACGACGTCGTGCTGGTGGAGGTAGGCGAAGAGCAACTGGCCGCCGAGCCCGTCGTAGTTACGGACCCGGGCGCCGGTGACGGGGAACCGGAACATCCGGTCGAAGATCACCGCGTACTGGACGTCACGGCCCTGCGCCACGCCCTCGCCCTCCAGCCGCACGGCCTCCTTGAATGCGGTGAGGTCGCAGCGCAGCTCCTCCAGCCCGTACATCCAGAACGGCTGCCGCTGCTTGATCATGAAGGGGTCGAACGGCAGGTCGCCATGGCTGTGGGTGCGGTCGTGGACCATGTCCCACAGGGCGAACGCCTCCTGGCAGCGGCGCTGGTCGGCCAGCATGTCCCGGATGTCGTCGGGGAGTTCCAGCCCCAGGGCCCGGACGGCGGCCTCGCTGACCCGGCGGAAGCGGGCCGCCTCGCGGTCGCAGAAGATACCGCCCCAGGTGAACCGCTCGGGGGCCTCGCGGACGGCGATGGTCTCCGGGAAGAGCACCGCGGAGTTGGTGTCGTAGCCGGAGGTGAAGTCCTCGAAGGCCAGGCCGCAGTAGAGCGGATTGTCATAGCGGGCGCGCTCCAGCTCGGCCAGCCAGTCCGGCCAGACCATGCTCAGCACCACGGCCTCCAGGTTGCGGTCCGGGTTGCCGTTCTGCGTGTACATGGGGAAGACCACGAGGTGCTGGAGGCCGTCGGCGCGCATACGGGCGGGCTGGAAGGCGAGCAGCGAGTCGAGGAAGTCGGGGACGCCGAAGCCCTCCTCGGTCCAGCGGCGCAGATCCGCGATGGCCGCCCGGTGGTAGTCGGCGTCGTGCGGAAGCAGCGGGGCGAGCGCCTCGACGGCCTCGATCACCCGGGCAACGGTCGCCGCGGCGGTCTCCCGGGTGGGTGCGCCCTCGGCGTCGAAGTCGATGGAACCGTCCTTGGACTGCCACGGGCGAAACGTTTCGACAGCGTCTTTGAGGATCGGCCAGGCCGGATGTTCGACCACACGCTCTGCGGACAGAACGCCACCTTCAGCTATCACGGACGAAAAGATTTCCGTCATGGCCACTCCTTCACCGAAGAAACTCGCGTATGACCACCGTATCTATGGACACTCCCTCGCTCAAGCGACGGTACGGGAAATCGTCCTGCGTCACACCCGCACCACCGCAGTTTTTCCTGCCCCCATCGGCTCGGCTCATGCCACGGCCCCGCTTGAACTCTCCCGTCATGATCGGCCGGTATGGTGTGCGCCGGTCCGGGCGGCCCGTCCGCCGCGAGCCGATGATTCCGCCTTCCCACTGCCTCCCCCGACCCGACGAAGACGACCCGGCGAAGGCCGTCGAGGGCCGTCAGAAGAGCGAGACAGCGTTGACATTTCTCACCATCGGACACCGCGGAGTGATGGGTGTCGAGCCGGAGAACACTCTGCGCTCCTTTGTCCGCGCCGAGCACGAGGGCATGGACGTCATCGAACTGGACCTGCACCTGAGCAAGGACGGCGCGCTCGTGGTGATGCACGACGCGGATGTCGACCGCACCACCGACGGCAAGGGCCCGATCAGCGACTTCACCCTCGCCGAGCTGCGTGAGCTGGACGCCGGGCAGGGTGAGCGGATCCCGGTCTTCGAGGAGGTCGTGGACGCCGTGAAGGCGCCCCTTCAGGCCGAGATCAAGGACACGGCGGCCGCCCGCGCGCTGGCCGGGGTGCTGGACCGCCGCGATCTGCTGGACCGGGTGGACATCCTGTCCTTCCACGACGAGGCGCTCGCCGAGATCCGCACTCTGCTCCCGACCGCCCGCACCGCGCTCGTGGCCAGCCGCTACGGGCTCGATGTGATCGACCGGGCGCACGCCGTCAGCGCCGGGATGCTGGTGCTCAATGTCCGCAGGCTCACCCTGGAGCTGGTGGAACGGGCGCACGCCGCCGACCTCAGGGTCATCGGCTGGACCGTGAACACCCCCGACCATCTGAAGCTGGTCCGGGGCCTCCGCCTGGACGGCGCCACCACCGACTTCCCGGAGATCCGGCGGGCGGCACGCTTCACGGCATGACGCCCGCGCAGGTCCACGGCGTGGTGCCCGTGCGGGCCGCCTTCACCCGTACGGCGCAGGCGGCGCGGCGGCGCTCGGAGGCGCTCAGCGGGGTGCCCGGAGGCGCTCAGCCGGGTACCCGGAGGCCCTCAGCCGAGGGGCTTGATCAGCAGCTCGAACTCGAGGTCGGCGCGGCGCGGCACGCCGAAGCGCTCATCGCCGTACGGGAACGGGGTCATCCGGCCGGTACGGGCGTAGCCGCGCCGCTCGTACCAGGCGATCAGCTCTTCACGGGCGGAGATCACCGTCATACGCATCTCCGTCACCCCCCACTCCGCCCGCGCGAACCGCTCGGCCTCGGAGAGGATCACCTTGCCCAGGCCCCCGCCCTGGAGCGCGGGCCGGACCGCGAACATGCCGAAGTAGGCGTGGTCGTCGCGGTGCTCGAGCTGGCAGCAGGCGACCAGCTCACCGTCCCGCTCGACGATCATCATCCGGCTGCCCTCGCCCCGCACCACGGCCGCGACACCCTCCGGGTCGGTGCGCTGCCCGTCCAGGATGTCCGCCTCCGTGGTCCATCCGGCGCGGCTGGCGTCCCCTCGATAGGCCGACTCGATCAGCTCCACCAGCCCCGCCACATCGGCTTCGGTGGCCGGGCGGAAGGTGAGCGGGGCGGTGGCTCGTACGGTGGCGTCCGCGGTGTCCATGGTGTCGACAGGGTCCCTTCGGCGATCGGTGGCGGCAAATAGACCTTAACCCGCTCCGAACGGGCCGGGTTGCGTATGGTCGCGGACATGGTTCACGTACTGAGCAGCCGCGTCCTGCTGCGGCCGATGGACCCCGAGCGCTCGCGGGCGTTCTACGGCGAGGCCCTGGGCCTGGAGATCTACCGGGAGTTCGGGACGGGCCCCGAGCGCGGCACGGTCTACTTCCTCGGCGGGGGCTTCCTCGAGGTCTCGGGCCGCTCCGAAACCCCACCCGCCCCGGGCCTCCAGCTGTGGCTCCAGGTGGCGGACGCGGCGGCGGCGCACAAGGAGCTCACCGCGCGGCGGGTGGAGGTGCTGCGGCCACCGAAGAAGGAGCCGTGGGGGCTGGTGGAGATGTGGATCGCGGATCCGGACGGCGTTCGTATCGCGGTCGTGGAGGTCCCCGAGGACCATCCGCTGCGCTACCGGCCCTGAGTCCTCCTGGGGTTCACGGTCCGGATGTGCGCGACGCCGTGCCTCGCCGTGCCGGAGCTTGCGTGACGCGGCTCGCCCGGGTGCCGTCCGCCCGCCACGGCTCGGGGAGGCCGGGGGTGGTGGGGCGGACGGCGGGCGGTGTCGGGGAGGGGGATCAGCCGGGCTGGCTGTTCTCCTTGTGCTCGCCCCAGCCGTGCCAGCGGTCGATCTCGATCCAGGCGCTGACCCTGCCGCGGTCCCGCCGCGGGTACTCCCGGCCGAGGTACTGCCGGGACAGCCGGTCGATACCGGTCAGATCCTTGTCGTCCTCGATCTCGACGACCCGGCCGATGAGGCTGATGTGGTTGTACCAGTTCGCCTCGTCGATGACGGTGAGCGTGACCCTGGGGTCGTTGCGGATATGGCTGAGCCGCTTGCGGCCCTCGTCCATGTTGACCAGGACCCGGCCGTCGTCCCAGAGGTACCAGGTGGCGGTGGACACCGGCTGGCCGTCGGAGCGGATCGTCGCGATCACGGCCGGATTGGGCTTCTCGAGCATGGCGACCGCGGCCTCGGGAAGCGGTGGGTTCGACACGGGCTCTCCTCCTCTTGGAACAGACGTTCTCTTGGAATGGGCGTTCACGACCCGTGGTGCGGCTGGGGCCTGCATGATCCACGGCCGCATGTCTCACGGTGCCACACCGCGCCCCGCGCTCCCTATCACTCCGCGCCACTCCGCACGCCTCGCGCTCCCCCACTGCGCCCGTGCGCTCCCGTGTGTGGTGGCGCCGCAGGGGATGTCTCCTGGTAATACGTCCCTCTTCCGGGAGGTGTGCCGTGCACGGAAGTCCGCTCGTCGGCTGGCTGCTGGTCGCGCTGTGCGCGGCCACGGGTGCCTACTGTCTGCTTCAGATGCGCGGTGAGCCGCCCGGTCCGGTGCGGCGGATCGCGGCCGCCGAGGCGCTGATGGGGTGGGGCATGGCGGCGATGGCGGTGCCGTCCACCGCGCTGGACCCACGGCCCTGGGGTCCGCTCGCCTTCGCGGGAGTCTTCGCCGTGGCCGCCGTAAGGGCCCTGCTGCCCGTGGAGCGGGGCGCGGGGTTCCCGGGGCACCGTCTGCACCACGCCGTCGGAGCGCTGGCGATGGTCTATATGGCGCTCGCGATGATGGTGGGCGGCACGGGCGGTCACCATCACACCGGTCCGATGGCCCCGGACCGGATGGCGGGCGGGGTGCCGCTCCTGACCGGGGTACTGCTTCTGTACTTCGCGGTCTACGTCGTACGGTCCGGGCTGCGGCTCATACCGCTGACGGACGGCGCCGTGGACGGCGCGGGGGCCGGTCCGTCCGGCGCCGACTGGTCGCGGCGGCCCGAGCTGCGGCATGCGTGCAGGCTGTCGATGGGGATAGGGATGTTCGCGATGCTGGTCACGCTGTGACCGGCGCTGCGGCCGCGTCGTGGCCACACCGTGGTGTGCGTCACTTCCCCGTCGTGACCGTACCCGGCCCCGGCGTCGCGATCATAGGCTGACCGCCATGATGGTCCCGTTCGCGCTGATGGGCCTCGGCGCACTGGCGGCGGCAATGGCGCCGCGCCTGCTCTCCCGCTCCGACTGGATCGACCGCGAACCTGTGCTCGCCCTCTGGGTGTGGCAGTGCGTGGTCGTCGGGGTGCTCCTGTGCTGTGCGCTGACCATGGCGCTCACGGCGGCGGCCGCCTGGGACGCCGTACGCGGCAATGTCTTCGCCCCGGCGCCCAAGGGCGTGGTGGAGGCGTACGCGCTGTCCGGCTACGGGCCGCTGGCCGCGCCCATCGCCCTGGTGCTCGCCTTCGGGGCCGTCTGGAGCGCGGTGATGCTCACCCGCGAGATCGGCCGCGCCCGCGCCTGGCGCAAGCAGCACCGCGCCGAACTCCTCGTCCGCTCCCCCGTCCTGCCCGGTGAGGAGCCCAGCGGGGAGCGTCTGGTCGTCCTGGAGAGCGAGAAGCCGGACGCCTGGTGGCTGCCGGGCACCACGCCCCAGCTCGTCATCACCACGGCGGCGCTGCGCCGCCTCAAGGGCCGTCGGCTGGACGCCGTGATCGCCCATGAGCAGGGCCACGCCCGCGCCCGCCACCACTGGCTGCTGCACTGCTCGGGCGCGCTGGCCACCGGCTTTCCGCAGGTGACCATGTTCGCGGCGTTCCGCGACGAGGTGTACCGGCTGGTCGAACTGGCCGCCGACGACTCCGCGTCACGGCGCTTCGGGCGGACGACCACCGCGCTCGCGCTCGTCGAACTCAACGAGGACCGCGGGGTGTTCGGCCCCTGCCCCAGCGCGCTCGCCCAGGTTCCACAGCGGGTGGACCGGCTGCTGGCCCCGGCCTCCCGCCTTCCGGTGGCGCGCCGCTGGCGCCTTACGGCCACCGCGGCGCTCGTCCCTGTCGTCCCGCTCCTGGTCACCCTGGTCCCGGCGCTGCGGGTGCTGGGGTAGCCGCCCGCGGCGCACAAAGCCGCCCGGCCTGTGGCCGCCCAGCCCATCACCAGCCCATCACAAGGGTCCCCGGCCGGGCCTACCAGGGCCCCCTGGCTCCGGGGCCGCCGCGGGGGCTTCCCGGCCTCCCCGACCGCCGTGAGGACCCCCGGCATCCCGGACGACCGTAAGGGCAGTGGTCTCCCGGATGACGGTAAGGACCCCTGGTCTCCCGGACGACCGTAAGGACCCCAGGACTCCCAGCCCGCCATAAGGGCCTCCTGGCCCCGGGGCCCGCCCGTCGGCGATCATCGACCCATGCAGCCGGCAACCCTCCACCGCCGAGCCGCCCTCACCGCGGCCGTGTTCACCGCACTTTTCCTGGTGCTGCTCGCCCTGGTGGCCACCCATTGGGGGCCATTGGGAAGCACCGACCGGGACATCGTCGTCGCCCTGCACCGCTCCGCCGTGGAGCACCACGGCTGGACCAAGGCCAACAGAGTGCTCACGGACTGGGTCTGGGACCCCTGGACGATGCGTGCGCTGCTGGCCGTGGCCGTGGGATGGCTGCTGTGGCGCCGGGAGTGGCTTCTCGCCCTCTGGGTCGCCGTCACGGCGGCGGCGGGCACGGCGCTGCAACAGGCGATCAAGGCCGGCGTCGACCGGGCACGTCCCCAGTGGCCGGATCCGGTGGACTCGGCGCACTACGCGGCCTTCCCGTCCGGCCACGCCCTGACCACCACCGTCACCTTCGGGCTGCTGCTGTGGCTGCTGACGCTGCACGGGGCGCCCACGAAGTGGCTGCGGCTCCTGGCCGTCGTGGCCGCCGTGTCCGTGCTGGGGGTCGGCTTCACCCGCCTCTATCTGGGCGTCCACTGGCCCAGCGACGTCCTGGCCGGCTGGCTGCTGGGCGCGGCGCTGGTGTACGCGGCGATCGCCTCGTACGGCTGCGTCCGGAGCCGTACGAACGAGCGCCGGGCGTCCCCCGAGGGGAAAGTGCGGTCATGAGCGATCGTCGGCGGGAGGGGCACGCCTCCCGCCGACGCCTCCGGGGCCACGAGCCGCGCGGGCGGCCCGCCGCACACCTCAAGGGGATCGTCGTTCCCGCAGATCGCTTGCCTTGACCCCGAGCAGCAGCAGGGCGACGGCGAGCAGCACGATGCCGGCGCTGATCTGAAGGCCGAGGGCGAGGCTGCCGGTGCCGGCCTGGATGAAGCCGAGCAGGGACGGGGAGGCGGCAGCGGCGAACGAGCCCATCGAGGTGACGAGGGCGATGCCGGTGGCTGCCGCGCGCTCTCCCAGGTAGATGGAGGGGATCGAGTAGAACACGGTGAGGCCGGAGTAGTGGGCCGCGGCGAGGACCGCCAGCAGCGCCACGACGACGATGACGCTGCCGCTGGACACCGAGAGCGCGACCATCGCGAGGGCGGCCACGGTCCAGCTGAGGGCCGCGTGCCAGCGGCGTTCGAGGGTGCGGTCGGAGTGCCGTCCCACGATCAGCATGACCACGATGCCGAGCAGGGGCGGCAGGGCGGAGAAGAGCCCGAGGTCGAGGACGTCGCCGACGCCCGCCTCGGCGATGATTCTCGGCGTCCAGAACGATACGGCGTTGGCCAGGGTGTAGGCGCCGCAGGCGCACAGACCGATGATCCACACCTTGGGGTCCCGCAGCGCGATACGCAGACCGCCGTGCCCGCCGGCCGCCTCCTCGTCGCCCTTGCGCCGCTGGTCCGCGTCGAGGTCCGCGCGTACGGCAGCCCGCTGCGCGGGGGTCAGCCACCGCGCCTGTCCGGGTTCGTCGACGAGCCACAGGAGGACGACCCCGGCGAGCACGATCGGGGGGATGCCCTCGATGACGAAGAGCCACTGCCAGTCGGCGAGGCCGGCGACGCCGCCGAAGGTGTGCATGATGCCACCGGACATCAGGGAGCCCACGACGCCGGAGATGGGCACGCCCGCGAAGAACACCGCGGTCATGCGGGTGCGCCGGTCGGAGGGGAACCAGCGGGACAGGAAGTAGAGCGCCCCGGGGAAGAAACCGGCCTCGGCGACCCCGAGGAGGAACCGGGCGATGTAGAAGGTGATCTCGTTCTGGACGAGTGATGTGGCGACGGTGACGGCGCCCCAGGACGCCATGATGCGCACGAGCGTCTTACGGGCGCCGATCCGGGCGAGCAGGGCGCTGCTGGGCACCTCGAAGAGGATGAAGCCGACGAAGAAGAGGGTCACGCCCAGGCCGTAGACGGCGGAGCCGAAGCCGAGGTCGCGTTCGAGGCCCTGCTGGGCGATGCCGATGTTGGTGCGGTCGATGAAGCTCACGACGTAGCAGATGACCAGGAGCGGCATGAGGCGCCAGGCGATCGTGCGGTAGGTCGCGGTGCGGTCGACCGAGGATGCTTCGGCGGCGTCGGTGTCCTGGGATCCGGTGAGGGTTGAAGGGTCGGCCACGACGTACGACTCCTTTGCGATGAGCGGCTGCGTCACCGGGGCGGCGAGCGGTGCGAGTTTCCGCCGCTTCCGTTGATAAAGTCAACACTTCCTACGGAGATACCATGCCGCCCATGGTGAAACGTGAGGGTGGCGGAGACCTGGTACCGATCTCCGAGCTGCTGTCCTACCGGCTGTCGCGCACATCGTCGGCACTGTCGCGCAGCGCGGCCCTGAGGTACCGCCGCGAGTTCGACGTGAGCCTCGGCGAGTGGCGCTCGATCGCATTGATCGCGGCCGACCCGACTCTGACCCTCAACCGCCTGGCCCGGCGGGCGGGGCTGGATAAAGCGCAGGTTAGCCGGGTGGTACGAGGATTGGTGGAGCGGGGTCTGGTCAGCCGGACCGCAGGCCCGGGACGCAGCCGCCAACTCGCCCTCACCGAGGCCGGGCTGACGGTGTACCGGGGCCTGATCACGGCGGCGAACGAGCGGGACGCG
The DNA here is from genome assembly GCF_040653035.1 of Streptomyces malaysiensis subsp. malaysiensis. NCBI lineage: Bacteria > Bacillati > Actinomycetota > Actinomycetes > Kitasatosporales > Streptomycetaceae > Streptomyces > Streptomyces malaysiensis. Next base: position 36,256 of record NZ_JBEZNG010000021.1, on the reverse strand, counting down.
GCCTTCGCGGAGGTCCTCTCCGACGAGGAGGCACGGGCGCTGGGGCGCGCCCTGGACAAGCTCACCGATCTCGCGCTGTCTCTGGAACGACGGGAGCGGGATCAGCTCGACGACGCTTAAGTGTTGACTTTATCAACAAAGGAGGGGTAGTTGTGGTGAGGTCATCCATGAGGAGGTGGCTCGATGACCGACGCGGTCACGATCTGCGAATGCTTCGCCCGGGACGGGCTCCAGCACGAACCCGCGTTCGTGCCCACCGAAACCAAGATTGCCCTGCTGGAGGCATTCGCCGACGCCGGCTTCCGCCGCATCGAGGCGACCGGCTATAGCCATCCGCGGTGGGTTCCCGCCTTCGCCGACGCGAGCGATGTGCTGGCGGGCGTCACCCACCGCCCCGGTGTGGCGTTCAAGGCGACGTGTCCCAACCCGCGGGCCGTCGAGCGCGCCCTGGCCGACCTCGAACGCGGAGCGGGCGCCGAGGAGTTGAGCCTGCTGGTGTCGGCCAGCGAGAGCCATACGCGGAAGAACCTGCGCACCACGCGGGAGCGGCAGTGGGAGCGTGTCGCCGAGATGGTCGCGCTGGCCGGCGGCCGGTTCCGGCTGATCGGGGTGGTGTCCGTGGCGTTCGGCTGCCCCTTCGAAGGCCCCGTCGACCCGGGCCGGGTCGCCGAGGACGTCGCCCGTCTCGTCGACCTCGGCGCGGACGCCGTCACCCTGGGCGACACCACCGGCGTCGCCACCCCCGCGGCCGTCACCGGCCTCTTCGCCCGGCTGGACCGGGCCCACCCCGGACTGCCGGTCGTCGCCCACTTCCACAACACCCGCGGCACGGCCATCGCCAACGCGGTCGCCGCCCTGGACGCGGGCTGCCGCCACTTCGACAGCGCCCTGGGCGGCGTCGGCGGCCATCCGTCGCGGATCGGCTACGGAGCCGGCCTCACCGGAAACGTCTGCACCGAGGACCTGGTGAGCCTGTTCGAGGCGATGGGGGCCGACACCGGTATCGACCTCGACGCGCTCGCCGCCGCCTCCCGGGCCTGCGAAGAGGCGCTGGGCCGTCCCCTGCACAGCATGGTGGCCCGCGCCGGCTTCGCCCGCTCCGCGGCCGCCGCCTGACCCGCCCCACCCCCCACGCATCCCCGAGGAGAATCTTCCGTGACCGTCACGACCAGCGGGCAGCCGGCCGACACGGACGAAGCGGCCGCCGATGTGCTGCTCGTCGAGGACCGCGGCCCGGTCCGCGTCCTCACCCTCAACCGCCCCGACAAGCTCAACGCGCTGAACACCGCGCTCACCCGGGCCCTGAGCACCGCGCTCACCGCGGCCGAGGACGACGGTGAGGTCCGTGCCGTCGTCCTCACCGGCGCCGGCCGCGGTTTTTGCGCGGGCGCCGACCTGTCGGAGTTCTCCACCCTCACTCCGGACGAACCGGACGCCGTCCTGGAGCGGGCGGCGCTCACCGCGCGCCTTCAGACGCAGATGCAGCGGATGGGCACACCGGTCGTCTCCGCGGTGCGCGGCGCCGCGGTGGGCGGTGGCGCCGGGCTCGCCGTCGGCGCCGATATGGCCATAGCCGGCACGGACCTGAAGTTCGGCTACCCCGAATTGCGGCACTCGATCGTGCCCGCCCTGGTCATGACCGGGCTCCAGCGTCACCTGGGCCGCAAGCTCGCCTTCGAACTGATCAGCACGGGCCGGCTGCTCTCGGCCTCCGAGGCCGCGGCGCACGGTCTGGTGAACCGCGTCGTCGAACCGGACCAGGTGGTCGAGGCCGCGCTCGGCACAGCCGAGCGGTGGGCCGCCGTGGAGCCCCGCGCCATCCACGCGGCCAAGGACCTCTTCTACCGCGTCGCCGATCTGCCGACCGAGGCCGCGATGCGGGCCGGACAGGACGTCAACGCACTGATGCGGGGGTTCCGCCGGTGAGCGCGCACCCCACGCCCGGCCCGCTCGACGGCATCACCGTCCTCGACTTCTCGCGGGTCCTGGCCGCCCCGCTGGCCACCCAGATCCTCGCCGAGCTGGGAGCCACCGTCATCAAGGTCGAACGTCCCGGCGGCGGCGACGAGACCCGTGGCTTCGAGCCTTGTCTGCCACACGGCGAGAGCGCCTACTTCTTCGCGTTCAACCGCGGCAAACGCTCGATCACCCTCGACCTCAAGGACCCCCGGGGCCAGGACCTCGCCCGCCGCCTCGCCACCCGCGCCGACGTCGTCGTCGAGAACTTCCTGCCCGGCGCCATGGAGCGGCTGGGACTGGGATACGACCGGCTCGCCGCGGACAACCCGGCGCTGGTGTACGTGTCCGCCACCGGTTTCGGGCAGAGCGGCCCCGACCGCGCCCGCAAGGGCTACGACACCGTCTTCCAGGCGCTGTCCGGCGTCATGGCGATGACCGGGGAACCGGACGGGCCGCCCAGCAAGGCCGGGATCCCGGTGGCGGACATGACCTCCGGACTGTGGGTCGCCATCGCCGCGCTCACCGGTCTGGCCGGGCGTGCCGCCTACGGCCGCGGCCGCCACTACGACGTCTCCATGATGGACGTCCAGCTCAGCCTTCAGGCCCTCAACGCGGCGCGGCTGTTCGCCCTGGACGAGGATCCGGTGCGCACCGGCACCCAGCACCCCGGCCGGGTCCCGTCCGCCGCGTTCCGGACGGCAGACCGCGGCTGGCTGCACATCAGCGGCAGCGACCAGCACTGGGCACCGCTGTGCGCCGTCCTCGGTCTCGCCGACCTCGCCGCCGATCCCGGTCTGCGGCACAACGCGGGGCGCGTCGCCGAGCGCGACCGCGTCATGACCGCCCTGCGGACGGCCATCGCGGGACGGGACCGCGATCCGCTGCTCAAGGAGTTGCGCGCCGCCGACATCCCGGCCGGCGAGGTGCGCGGCGTCCGTGAGGCCCTGGCCGACCCGCACACGCGGGCACGGGACGTCGTCGCGGAATTCGAGCACCCCACCGAGGGCACCTTCCGCGCCCTGCGCACCCCGCTGCGGGAGACCACCGGCGCACCGCCGCCCGCCGCCGCCCCACCGCTGCTGGGCGCCGACACCGACGCGGTGCTCACGGAGCTCGCCGGGCTCGACCGCGGCGAGATCGACGGCCTGCGGGCCTCGGGGGTGATCTGAGATGACCGGGACCGACGAGCCGGCCCCCGTGGAGCCGCGGGTGATCTGTGGGGTGACCGACGGGATCGCCCGTGTCGAACTGGCCCGGCCCCGCGCCCGTAACGCCGTCGATCTGCCGATGTGCCGACAACTGCGGTCGGTCTTCGAGGAACTCGACGCCGACGACTCCGTCCGCGTGGTGCTGTTGTCCGCGCAGGGCCCCGCGTTCTGCGCCGGGGCGGACCTCAAGGAGCGGGCCGGCCGGGACGCCGCCTGGGTCCGCCGCAGGCGTATCGCCTCGTTCGCCGCCTACGACGCGATCGAACGGTGCCGCCGCCCCGTCGTCGCGCTCGTGCACGGCGCGGTCGTGGGATCCGGCGGGGAGATCGCCCTGGCCGCGGACTTCGCCGTCGCCGCCGAGGGCACCACGTTCCGCTTCCCGGAGCCGCACTGGGGCACGGTGGGCGCCACCCAGCGGCTGCAACGCGTCATCGGCAGGCGCCGCGCGAAGGAACTCCTGTTCACGGGCCGCTCCATGCCCGCCGCCGAAGCCCTCGACCTGGGCGTCGTCTGCCGGGTGGTGCCCGAGGAGCAGTTGACGCGAACCGGCGCGGAGATCGCCGGCACCGTCGCCAAGGCCCCGCCCCTGGCGATCGCGTTGACGAAACGGGCCGTCGACCTGGGCGGCGAGACGGACCTCGATCGCGGTATCAGGATCGAGATGGCGGCGATCGAGCAGTGCCTCGCCGACGACGGCTGGCGCGACGGCGTCGACCGGTTCACCCGCCGCGGCTCCGGCGACGCGCCCGGCACCGACGAGGAGAAGCGATGAACCTCAGGACGGCATGTCCCCTGACCGCCCACGAGGCGCTGGAGCGGGCCGCGCTGCTCGCCCCCGACGTGGAGGCCGTGGTCACCGCCGAGGAGCGGATCACCTACGGTGAACTCGCCACCGAGGTCGCCCGGATCCGGGCCGCCCTGACCGCCGCCGGCATCGGCCACGGCGACCGGATCGGCCTGTGCCTCGGCAACGGGCCGCGCTGGGTCGCCCTGTTCGTCGCCCTGGGCTCGGTCGGCGCGGTGACCGTACCCGTCAACACCCGGTACACCGCCGACGAGGTGCGGCACACGCTCGCCCATGCCAGGGTCTCCACGCTGTTCGTCGCCGACCGCGTCCTGCGTGTCGACTTCTGCGCCATGCTGCGCGAACTCGGCCTCGGCGAGGACTCCACGGCCACCTGCCGCGGCCTGCCCGACCTGGAGCGAGTCGTGGTGTGCGGGCAGGAGGTACCCGAGTGGGCGACGGCGTGGCCGCGGTTCCTGGCCGGGGCCACCGGCGACGCCCCCGCGACCGGCGCCCCCGACGACATCCTGCTGGTCCAGTACACCTCCGGCACCACCTCCCGTCCCAAGGGCGTACTGCTCACCCAGCGCGGCATGTGCGCCGACGCGTTCTTCTCCGGTGCGCGCCTCGGCCTGCGTCCCGGCGACCGCTTCCACAGCGCCCGGCCCTTCTTCCACGTCGCCGGCAGCACCCTGTCCGTACTGGCGTCCATCCAGCACGCCACGACGCTGGTGACCATGCCGAAGTTCGAACCGGCCGAGGCGCTGCGGCTGTTGGAGAGCGAACGCTGCACCCACTTCTCCGGCAACGACACCATCGCGCTGATGCTGCTCAACCACCCCGACCGCGCACACCGCACACTGCATCTGCGGGGTGCGTGGGTGGCGGCCTCCCCCACCGTCATCCGCCGGGTGATCGACGAGCTGGGTGCCACCGAGTGCGTCGCCGGATACGGTCTGTCCGAAGCCTCGCCCAATGTCGCCCAGTCCTGCTGGTGGGAGGGCGACCAGGTCAGGGCGTCCGGTGCGATGCTGCCGGAGCCCGGCGTCGAGGTGCGCATCCGCGCCGCGGACGACACCCGCGACTGCGGTCCCGGCGAGCCGGGTTCGATCCTGGTGCGCGGCTGGAACGTCATGCGGGGCTATCTGGACGCGCCGGAGGCGACCGCCGCCGCCATCGACCCCGCCGGCTGGCTGGCCACCGGTGACGTCGGCACGCTCGATGCCACGGGCCGGCTGCACTTCGTGGGCCGCACCAAGGACATCATCCGGGTCGGCGGCGAGAACGTCGCACCGGCCGACGTGGAGAACACCTTGCACCGCCATCCGCGGGTGCGGCAGGCCGTCGTGGTCGGCGTCCCCGACGAGCGACTGGTCGAAGTGGTGTTCGCGTTCGTCGTCCTCACCGAACCGGGCACCACCGAGGACGAACTGATCGCCTGGGCGCGCACCCGTATGGCCGGGTTCAAGGTGCCCCGCCATCTGCGCATCGTCGAAGGGTTCGAGGAGATCGGCATGACCGCCAGCTCGAAGGTGCGGAAGAACCGGCTCGCCGCCCACGCCCGCGGCCTGCTCGCACAGCGTGACGACGAGGTACCGGCATGACCGGCGTGATCCGTATCCCCACCCCCGTCACCCGTCTGCTCGGTATCGACCTGCCCGTCATCCAGGCCGGTATGTCCTGGGCCTCCTCGTGTTCGGCCCTGCCGCTGGCGGTCAGCGGGGCCGGTGGCCTCGGAGTCGTCGCCGCGGGGCCCATGCGCCTGGACGACCTGGCCCGTACCCTCGATGAGATGGCCGCCGGCACCGGCCGTCCCTGGGCGGTCAATCTGCCGCTCCACCGGGCGGGGGCCGACGACGTCATCGATCTGCTCCTCGCCCGCCGGCCGCCCGTACTGATCGCCTCGCAGGGCGGGCCACGCCGCTACCTGGAGCGTTTCCGTGCCATCGGCACCGTCTGCCTGCATGTCGTCGCCGGTGTCGAGCACGCCCGCAAGGCCGCCGACGCGGGCGTCGACGGGCTTGTCGTCGTCGGCGCGGAGGCCGGCGGGCACCCGCCGCCCGCGATGGTCACCACGCAGGTCCTCGTCCGGGCCGTGGTCTCGGCCGTCCCCGAAACACCGGTGATCGCCTCCGGTGGGATCGCGGACGGCTCCGGACTGGCCGCGATGCTCGCCCTGGGCGCGGGCGCCGCCCAGTTCGGCACCCGTTTCCTGGCCACCCGGGAAGCCACCGTGCACCCCGACTACCAGGCCGCCGTCCTGGCCGCCGGTGTCGACGGCACCCGCACCGTCGGACACGGCCTCTGTGTCATCCGCGCGGTGGAGAACGAGTTCACCGAGCGCATGCGCCGCCTGGAGGAGTCCGGCGCCGAACTCGACGTGCGGCGCGAGGAGTTCCACGCCGCGACCCTCAGGGACGCCGCCCTGTACGGCCGGGTCCGGGAGGGCAAGGTGGAGGCGGGCCAGTCCGCGGGACTCATCGACGCGGTGCTCCCCGCGGCCACCGTCGTGGAACGCATCGTCGCCGAGTACCGGGACGCGCTCACCCGCCTGCCGATGCCGGTCGTGCCCGAGCCGCGGTCCGCCGCGGCGGAAGCGGCCGAGAGGTGATCGGCGAGGAGCTGTCATCCGCGGCCCCGCCCTCGCCGACGTTCCCGGCGGCGCCTGGCGCACGGCCACGGCGGGAGGACGTCCGCCATCGTGCCGTCCCCGGTTCCTCCCGCCGTACGCCGCGGCCTGCCCGCGACCCCTGTATCGCCATCGGCCGCCCACGGGAACAGCGCCGTCCAGCGGAGCGCTCAGCCGAGCCGCACACCCGCCAGGATCCCGTGTGCGACGGGCAGGCGCAGTGCGAGATAGCCGCTGGAGGGGTCGGCGAGGTAGTCCCGCATCTCACGGTGCATATCGAAGCCGAAGTCCATGTCCATGTCGTCCACGAGCACCAGCGCGCCCCGGCGCAGCCGGGGTTCCACCACCTCGAGCACCGCGCGGTTGAGGTTGGGCCAGCCGTCCATCAGCAGGAGGTCCACCGACTCGGGCAGCTCCCGCAGGGTCTCCCGTGCGTCGCCGACCCGGACGGTCGCGATGTCGGAGAGGCCGGCGGCGGCGATGGCCTCCGTGGCCCTGGCCACCTTGTCCGCCTGGAGCTCCGTGCCGATCACCTGCCCGCCGCCGTTGTCCCGTACCGCGCTGGCCAGGTAGAGGGTGGACACGCCGAAAGAGGTCCCGTACTCGACGACGGTCCTGGCGCCGGTCGCGCGGGTGAGCAGATAGAGCAGCTCACCGCCCTCCTTGGACACCGACATGGAGGCGTCCTTGAACGTCTCGGCCATCTGGCCGGCATCCAGCTCGGCCCAGGCCGCCTTCGGGTCGGTCACACCGGTCTCGGCGAACGCGCGCTCGTCGCCTTCGCGCTCGGCCTCCAGCAGTCCGTCCAGGACGGTCGCCACGGGCTCGGTGTGCAGTGTGGACGGCATGCGATCTCCTTCAGGGTCGACACGGTCACCGGATAGATTCTTCTTCCGGCGGCGTCCCGGCCGCCCCCTAAAGATCCCCCTGGCTCCCCCTGACAGTGGCCGTCGCCGAGGGCGGATGAAGCGCCGCCGCGGGGGCCCGGCCGTCCCGAGCAGGGGTGATCGCCTCGTACGGCTACGCTCGGAGCCGTACGAACGAGGGCGAGTCGTCCCCGACAGGAGAGTGCGGTCATGAGCAATCTCGATCTCAGGCCCGCGGCCACCGTATGCGGCGGCCGCGAGGACGTCACCGCCCGGCCGGTCCGCGAACTGCTGACCGCCAAGGAAGTCGCGCTTGGCGAATCCACGATGGTGCGCCGGCTGCTGCCGAACCTCGGGCGGCGCATGGTGGGGGCCTGGTGCTTCATCGACCACTACGGCCCGGACGACATCGCCCAGGAGCCGGGCATGCAGGTCCCTCCGCATCCGCATATGGGTCTTCAGACGGTCAGCTGGCTGCACGACGGCGAGGTGCTGCACCGCGACAGCGTGGGCAGCCTTCAGACGGTGCGCCCCGGCGAGTTGGGGCTGATGACCTCGGGCCGGGCCATCGCCCACTCCGAGGAGTCCCCGCGCGAGCACGCCAGGCTGCTGCACGGGGCCCAGCTGTGGGTCGCGCTGCCCGACGGCGACCGCCATATCGCCCCCGCGTGGGAGCACCACGCCGAGCTGCCCCGGGTGACCGGCGGCGGAGGGCTGCGGGCGACGGTGATCCTCGGCGAACTGGACGGCGCGGTCTCCCCCGGCACCGCCTTCACCCCGCTGATGGGCGCGGACATCGCCCTCGCGGCCGGGACCGACGCCCGGCTGCCGGTGCGGCCCGACTTCGAGTACGCGGCGCTCACCATGTCCGGCGAGGCCGAGGTGGACGGGGTGCGCCTCGCGCCCGGCTCGCTCCTCTACCTCGGCTGCGGACGCGCCGAGCTGCGCTGCGGGCGGATGTGGACAGCGCGTTCATGCTGCTGGGCGGCGAGCCCTTCGAAGAGAAGATCGTGATGTGGTGGAACTTCATCGGGCGGTCCCATGAGGAGATCACGCAGGCCCGCACGGACTGGGCGGCGGGCACGCGCTTCGGTGAGGTCCACGGTTACGACGGCGCCCCGCTGCGCGCCCCCGAACTCCCCCCGGCGCCGCTGAAGCCGCGCGGACGCACCCGCTGACCGCCCGGCCGGGGCCCGGCTCTTGACTTTCCTGACAGGAAAGCGGGACTCTTACTTTCCCGATAGGAAAGTGAGGTCCCGCCATGGACGACATCGCTCCGGAGCAGGCCCGCGGCGCCCTCGACGCGGCCGACCGCGCCCGGCGTCAGGTGGCCGAGGAAGTCGGCCTGCCCCGCGGTTACTGGTGGGCGATGGCGGCGGGCTGGCTCCTGCTGGCCGTGCTCGGCAATGTGCTGTCGCCCTGGGTGGCCGGGATCGCGACCGTGGCCTTCGGTGTGGGACACGGGGTGTTCGCCTCGCGCCTGCTCGACGGGCGCCGACGCACGGATCGGCTGCGGGTGAGCGCGTCGGTCGCCGGTCGCCGTATCCCGCTCGTCGTGGTCGGCATGCTCTTCGGGCTCATCGCGGTCACGGTCCTCGCGGCGCTCGCGCTCGACGCCGATGGCGCCGACCATGCCGGCATCTGGGCGGCGGCGCTGGTCGCGGGTGTCGTCGGGTTCGGCGGACCGGAGATCCTGCGCGTTCTGCGGCGGTGGGCGCGGGCATGACGGAGGCGCGATTCGACGAGTTGATCCATCCCAGCACCCGGCTGTCGCTGGTGGCGACGCTGGCGGCCGCCGACTGGGCGGAGTTCGCCTTCCTCAAGGACCGGCTCCAGCTGTCCGACTCGGCGCTGTCCAAGCAGCTCACGACGCTCGAAGAAGCCGGGTACGTGGCGACGGAACGCCGCCTCAGCGGCAGCCGCCGGAAGGTGCGCGCCCGGCTCACCAGCACCGGCCGGGACGCCTTCAACGGCCACATCGCGGCGCTGCGAGCAATCGTCGCCGACGCCACGGCACCGGCCGAGGGGCCTCCGGTGTGAGGCCGCGTTCGCCGGCTCACGGGGACGGCGAGTTCGCCGGGACCCCACCCGCATCGAATCGCGTTGTCGGGAGTGATCCCGGATAGTTACGTTTGGCCGCATGGCGGATGACGAACGCACACGCGCGGCACGACTGGTGGCCGCCCAGGCGAAGGCCGCGCGGCTCTTCGCGGAGATCGAGGCGCGCGGGCTGGTCGCGCCCGGGGAGGAAGAGCGGGCGGTCAGCGACCGGGTCCGGGACCTGGCGAACGAGATGTTCGGTACGACCCGGCACTGGCACAAGCGCATCGTGCGTTCGGGGCCGAACACGCTCATGCCGTACCGGGAGAATCCGCCGGACCGGGCAATCGGTACGGCCCAGGAGCGGGGGTTCGGCGGGTTCTACGAGGAACTGCTCACCCTGTGACCGGCCCCCGGCCACGTTCCCCGGCCACGTCGCCGTGGCCATCCGATAGCTCCGCGTAACGCGACGATCGACTCTCGGTGACCGGGAAATGACAGGGGAGGTGGCCCGGATGCAGAATCGAGAGGGAGCCGAGGAGGCCGAGGGGGGAGAAAGAAGGCCCTCATGACCACCTCCACGCATACGCCGCACAGCGACCACGCCCATGAGCACGGCAAGGAGTGCGGCCACGTCGCCGTGCCGCACCGGGACCACATCGACTACGTCCACAACGGCCACCTGCACCGCACGCACAACGACCACATCGACGAATGCGAACCGGCCGGTCACACCGTCCATGAAGGCCACGACCACCAGCACCAGGACGGCTGCGGCCATGTCGCCGTGCCGCACGGGGACCATGTGGACTATGTCCACGACGGACATCGCCATGCCAGCCACCAGGGTCACTGGGACGACCACTGACCGTATCCGCCATGTGACCGACGAGAGAAACCCGGCGGGCCATCCGTCCCGGCCCCGGCGACCGCACCGTCGCCGGGGCCGCCGCACCGCCGGGGCCGGTCAGTCGGCGCGGCCGGTCGCCGCCACCGTCACACCGAGGCCGATCATCGCGAGCCCGCCCGCCCCGCCGACCATCGACAGGCGGCGGTCCGAGCGGGCGAACCAGGAACGCGCCGCCGAGGCGCCCAGGCCCCACAGGGTGTCCGTGACCATGCCGATGGTCACCGGGACCAGGCCCAACAGCAGCATCTGGACGGAGACATGGCCCGCCGAGTGATTCACGAACTGCGGTAGGACCGCCGCGAAGAAGACGATGCCCTTCGGGTTGGTGACCCCCACGAAGATGCCGTCCAGAACCGTACGCAGATCGCCGCGCCGCTCACCGGCCGGGGCGCGCAGGTTCGCCACCCGCATCTCCCCGCGGTGCCGGAATGCCTGCACACCCAGGAAGATGAGATACGCCGCTCCCGCCAGCTTCACACCCGTGAACACGGCGACCGAGCTCTCCACCAGCGCGCCGAGGCCCCACGCCACGGCGACCACCAAGGCGTAGCAGCCGATCACATTGCCGAGGACCGTCGCGAGCGCCGTACGGCGGCCGTGGGCGAGAGCCCGGCCGACCACGAACAGCACGCTCGGCCCCGGGATCACGATCACCAACAGCGACATCGCCGCGAACGTGAGAACACTTTCCGTGGACACCATGTGTCCGCCACCCCCTGAATCGCTTGGTCCGGAGGACATACAAACAGACGACGGAACATCCGCTCCAGACTCATTCACCTGCCGGTCGGCCCGGTCCCGGGGAGAGGGCCGACGACGCACGGACCAGCGAGGCCGTGAACGCGTGGCCCGGTGCGGTGAGCACCTGGTGTGCCGGGCCCTGCTCGATCACCTCGCCCGCCTCCAGGACGGCGATGCGCGTGGCCAGGGCCGCCACGTCCAGGTCGTGGGTGATGAGGATCAGGGCCAGCTCGTCGCGGTCGCGGGGCAGGGCGATGAGCCGGTCGAGGATGTCGCGCCGGGTGATGGGGTCGAGTCCGGAGGTGACCTCGTCGCATATGAGCACCCGGGGCCGGGCGAGCAGGGCACGGGCGAGCGCGGCACGCTGCGACTCGCCGCCGGACAGCTGCCCGGGGAGGCGTCGTACCAGGTCGGGGGCGAGCCCGAGACCGCCCAGCGTGGCGTCCGCCTCGGCGCGCGCCTCGGCCGGGGCGGCCCCTCGCAGCCGTGTCGCCGTGCGCGCCACCTGGTCCAGGACCGGCCGGTGTTCGTCGAAGGCGGCCCGTGCGTCCTGGAAGACGTACTGGACCGCGGCGAGTTGCTCCCGGGTACGGGCGCGCAGGCTCCGGGGCAGCGGGGCGCCGTCGAGCAGTACATGTCCGTCATGGTCGCGGTGGAGTCCGGCCAGGCACCGGGCGAGCGTGGTCTTGCCGCTGCCCGAGCGGCCGACGACGGCCAGGCAAGTGCCGGACCGGACGGTGAGATCGGAGGGGCGCAGCACGGTGGTGGCGCCGTGCCGTGCGGTCAGCCCGCGCACCCGCAGCCCGGGGGCCGCCTCCCCCGGCTGCCGTATCTCGCGTGGTACGCCGCCCGGCGGGGCGCTCTCCGGGGCCGTGGGCGGTGTCGGCCGTGCCGCGAGGAGCGTACGGGTCCAGGGGTGCGCGGGCGCCGTCCACAGCCGCTCGGCGGGGCCCGACTCCACCACCCGGCCGGTGCGCACGATCACCACCTCGTCGGCGAGCGCCCGCACCACATCCAGATCGTGGCTGAGGAGTACGACGGCGATACCGCGCTCGGCGACCGCGGACAGCCGCTCGACAACGCGGCGTTTGGTCAGCGCGTCCTGGCCCGTGGTCGGTTCGTCCGCGACCACGACCCGCGCGCCGAGGAGCAGCGCCTGTGCGAGGACGACCCGCTGCTGCTGACCGCCGGACAGCTGATGCGGATAGCGCCGCAACAGCACGTCCCCATCCGGCAGTTGGGCCTGGGCCAGGGCGGCGAGCACCCGCTCTCGGACCTCGGCTCGGCGCTCGGAACGCGGCAGATGGCGCACCTGCGTGCGGGCGATGTCATGGAGGAGCGCGCCGATCCGGCGGGCGGGGTTGAGGACCGTGGCCGGATGCTGGGGGACATAGCCGACCAGCCCCTCGGCCACCTGTACTTCGCCCGTCACCTGGGCCCCCGGCGGGTACTCGCCGAGCAGCGCAAGCCCCGTGGTCGTCTTGCCGCTGCCGGACGGGCCCACCAGCGCGGTGACCTTTCCGGGCGGCACCCGCAGGCTCATCCGGTCGACGACGGCCCGGCCGTCGATCTCGACGCGCAGATCCTTGATCTCGGCGACCGCGTTCACGTGCGTTTCCCCATCTTCTTCTCCGGACGCGCGCCCTTCGTCTCCGGGCGCCGGGCGTGGTCCAGTGCGGCGTCGAACAGCAGGTTGCCGCCCGTGGTCAGGGCGACGATCAGCAGCGCGGGCACCACGACCGCCCAAGGCTGGACGAACAGCCCGGTGCGGTTGCGGTCCACCATCACCGCCCAGTCCGCGGCGTCCGGTGCCACGCCGACACCCAGGAAGGCCGCCGTGGCCACCAGATAGAGCACTCCGGTGAGCCGGATTCCGGCGTCGGCGGCCAGCGTGCGCAGGATCGACCGCCCGACGTAGCCGACCCCCATGCGCCACCATGTCTCGCCCTGCATGCGCATCGCCTCGACCGCCGGGCGCGAGGCGGCCTCGGCGGCCGCGGCGCGCACCAGCCGGGCCGCGTCCGGGATGTTGGCGAGCGCCACCAGCAGCGCCAGACCCGCCGCGCCCGGGGTGAAGACGGTGGCGACCAGCAGGATCAGCAGCAGCGACGGTACGGCGAGCAGGATGTCCAGGGGGCGCATGAGCAGCTCCTCCAGCCAGCCGCGGTGGGTGAGCGCGGCGATGAGCCCGATCGGCAGCGCCACCAGATACCCGAGCGCGGTCGCCGCCAGCGCGGTGAGCACCACCGGCCGCCCGCCGAGCAGGATCTGCCGCCAGACGTCGCGGCCCACGAAGTCGGTACCGAGCCAGTGGCCGCCACCGAGTGTGAAGGAGGTGGCGCGCGGTCCGGGCGCACCGGCGAACAGCGGCCCGAGCAGGGCGAGGACGAGGGGCACGGCCACGATCACGACGGCGAGCGCCCAGCGCCCCCGCCCCGGCCGGGCCCGGTGACCCCTTTCCGGCCGCTCGTCGGCGTACGCGCTCACGCCGTCACCTCGCCACGGGGTGCGAATCGGCGGGTGACCAGATCGGCGCCGATGTTCAGGACGACGGTGACGACGCCGAAGACCACCGCGAGCCCTTGGACCACGGGCACATCGCGTTCGGCGACCGCGTTCATCAGCACGGTTCCCAGACCGGGGATCACGAACAGCGCCTCCACGACGATGACCCCGCACAGCAGCCAGTCCACCGTGCGGGCGAGGTGCTGGGCGGCCGGGGCCATGGCATTGGGCAGGGCGTGTGCGTAGCGGACCCGGGCGCCATGGATGCCGTACCGGCGCGCCTGGGCGACGTACGGCGAGGCGAGCGCCTCGATCATTCCGGCGCGCACCATGCGGGCCAGCGAACACACCGGCCGGGACAGCAGGACGAGCACGGGAAGCACCAGCGCGGCGGGGTGGGCGAGCAGATCGGTGCCGTAGCCCACGGCCGTCGGCGGCAGCCAGCCCAGCCGCAGCGCGAAGACGGTCACCAGCAGCACACCGAGGGCGAATTCGGGGACGGCGTAGACGCCGAGGGTCACCGTCGAGATGGCCCGGTCCACGAGCCGCCCCTGGTGGCGGGCGGCGAGCACGCCCAGCCCCACCCCGGCCGGCACCAGGAGCAACACCGCGAGGGAGGCGAGGAGCAGGGTGGGGCCGAAGCCGTCGGTCACATACGAGTTCACGGGCCGTCCCGAGACCAGCGAGGTGCCGAGGTCGCCGTGCGCCAGCCCGGCCGCCCAGTCCAGCAGGCGGACGGCGGCGGGCCGGTCCAGCTCCATGGTGTCGCGGATGGCGGCGATCCGCGCCGGGTCGGGCTGGTCCCCGGCGAGTACCACGGCGGCGTCCCCCGGCAGCGCCTCGGTGAGCGCGAAGACCAGCAGCACCACGGCCACGGTCTGGGCGGCGCCGAGCAGCAGCCGCCGGACGAGCCAGGGGCGCACGGGCGTCAACGGAGCCAGACCTTGTCGAAGCGGGCCCAGCCCAGGGTGTTGGCCGGGGCCTCGCGGTCGACGCCGCCCACGGCGGGCGCGGTGCCGATGATCCAGTCGGCGAACCCCCAGACCAGGAAGCCCCCTTCGGCGTACAGACGGCGCTGCATGCGCTCGTAGACGGCGGCGCGGGCCTTGTCGTCCTTGGTGGACTGGGCCTGCTGGTAGAGGGAGTCGAAGTCCCGGTGATGCCATTTGGTGGCGTTGGTGGTGGAGTCGGTGAGCAGCCGCTGGGAGATATGGGACTCGATGGGCATGGCGCCGGAGCGGTAGCTGCACAGGGTGCCGGAGTCGAGGATGTCGCTCCAGTAGGAGTCCTTGCTGCCGTTCCGCACCGTGATCTTGACTCCGGCCTTGGCGGCCTGGTCGCGGAAGATGGCGGCGGCCTCGGTGAATCCGGCGGCGACGGACGAGGTGTCGAGGGTGACCCTGAGGCCGTCCGCACCTGCCTGCTTCAGCAGCTTGCGCGCGCGGGCGAGGTCCTGTTCGCGCTGCGGGAGCCCGGCCGGGTAGTACTCATACCCCTTGCCGAACAGGTCGTTGCCGAGTTGGCCCGCGCCGGACAGGGCGCCGTCGATCAGCTCCTTCCGGTCGGCGATGAGGAAGAACGCCTCACGGACGCGCTTGTCATCGAAGGGCGGGCGGTCGGTTTTCATCGCGAACGCCTGCATGGTGCTGCCCGGCAGCCGGACGATCTCCATCCGGCCGCCGCGCTCATGGGCGCGGGCGGTGGTGGGGTTCAGCTCATGGGCGTACTCGACCTGGCCGCCGAGGAGCGCGTTGACGCGGGCGGACTCCTCGTTCGCCACGATGAATTCGAGCTCGTCGAGGTAGGGGGCGCCGTCCCAGTAGGCGTCGTTGCGCCGCAGCACGGTGGAGCGTCCCGGGGCGAAGGAGACGAGCCGGAAGGGCCCGCTGCCGACCGGCTTGCGATCGAAATCCTCGGCGCCGTCGGGGACGATGTACGCGCCGAACGCGGCGAGGATATTGGGGAATTCGGCGGTCGGGCGCTTGAGGACGAACTCGACGGTCCGCCGGTCCACGGCCCGGCTCGCCGTGAGATCGATGGGTTCGAGGGACGCCTTGGCGCGGAACGCCCGCTTCGGGTCGGCGATACGGCGGTAGCTGTAGAGGACGTCCCGCGCGGTCACCGGCTTGCCGTTGTGGAAGGCGGCGTCCCGCAGGGCGACCTGCCAGCGGTCCAGGCCCGCGTTCGGCTCCCACGACCGGGCCAGGCGCGGCCGGGCGGAGAGGTCGGCGCCGTAGTCGGCGAGCTTGTCGAAGAGCGCCTTGGCGCGGGCGACATCGGCGAACAGATTGCCCAGATGCGGATCGAGCGTTTCGCTCGCACCGCCGCCCGCGAAGGCGGCGCGCAGCCGTCCGCCGCGCCGTGGCTTTCCGTCGCCCTTCGCATCGTCCCGGCCGGAGGTGCCGCCGCCGCATCCGGCGAGGGTGAGTGCGCCGAGCCCGGCCAGGCCCGAGGCCGTGGCGAGGAAGCCGCGCCGGTGCGGGCTCGGGAGGCGGCGGGGAGCGGGTTCATCGTGCATGGCGGTGTTCCTCGAAGGTGTCGGGGGCGGTCGTCGGCGGTGGCGGCCCGGTGGCGGTCAGCCTGGATAACGGCCCGCATGGGCCTGGTTCGCTCAGCCGGTCAGCCGGTCAGCCGGGCGACGAGATGCAGCCGGTCGGCGTCGACCGTGGTGGCCGCGTCGTCGCCCTCGCGCCACGGTGGCTCGGTGCGCGGCCCCGGCCGGTCGTACAGGCCGAGGACGGTGAAGCCGTGGCCGGTCAGGAAGTGCCGTAGCTCCTGCGGGAAGAGCAGTCGCCAGGCCGAGTGCTGCTCGACCGGCGGGGACCCGTCGTCGGCGGTCCATACGCGCCTCCGGCGCAACAGCTGCGCCGCGCGGTCGAGGGACAGGGTGGTGGTGGACCGGTGGACGGTGCCGTGGCGGCTGAAGGCGTCGACGGTGGGCGTGTCGAGGAGTTCGGTACGGCCCAGGAAGAAGGCACCGTTGCGCAGCTCCGTGACGAGGAGGCCGCCGGGCGCCAGCCCGGCGCGGCAGGAGGTGAGGAAGCCGTCGAGCTCGTCGTTGGTGTGGCAGTACAGCAGGGCGCTGTCCAGGCACACCACGGCGTCGAAGGTGCCGAGGTCGAAGCCGCGCAGATCGGCGTGGCGGTACTCCGGTCCCGGGTGGTGCTCGCGGGCGTACTCCAGCATCGCCGTCGAGAGGTCGGCCCCGACGACCGTGCGGCCCGCGCCGTGCAGATACGCGGCGTCGCGCCCGGTGCCGCAGCCGATGTCCAGGACCCGCGGACCGGCGCCGTACCGCCGCAGGACGTCCTCGGTCCAGCGGCCCGCGATCCGTTCGGGGTCGGGGAATCTGGCCTCGTACAGTTCGGGGCTGTCGGTGAGCAGATTGCCCCGGGGCGTGTTGCGCTGTGGTTCGTGTCGCATCTCGTGCCGTTCTCTCTCAGGCGGCCACGGGGACGGCCGGGCGCGGGGCGGGCAGTGTTCCGGTGCGGTGCAGCCGGGCGACGCCACCGGCCGAGGCGAGGCCGAAGGCCAGACAGCAGGCCCAGGGCAGCCAGGCGGCGCCCCCGTGCGCCCCGGCGTCCATGGCCCAGCCGACGGCCGTGTTGCCCACGGCCGCGGCGATGCCGGAGACCACGTAGAAGAGCCCGAAATAGGTGCCGGTGAGCTCGGTTCGCCCGAAGCCGGGGATCAGCTCCATCACAAAGGGCTGGGCGACCATCACGCCCAGGTAGAGCAGGAGGGCACCGGCCAGTACCGGCAGGGCGTACAGCGCCTTCGTCCCCGGCCCGCCGGGCGAGGCGCCCGCGACCACCATGGGCGGCAGGAAGGCCAGACCCATCAGCGCCAGGCCCACGCAGATCCACCGTGCCCGGCTGCCGCGCGCCTTCAGGGCGCGGGTGATCCGCAGCTGGAGTGCGAGATTGGTGAGCGTGCCGACGAGGAAGACGAGCCCGGCCGCGCCATCCCAGCCGGTGGCCTGGCGCGCCCCGGCGGGCAGCAGCAGATACAGCTGATTCTCGAGTGTGAACATGCCGACCATGGCCAGCGCGAAGGCCAGAAAGGCGCGGTTGCCGACCACTTCCCGCCAGTCCGCGAGGACGCCGCCGGGCGGCGGTGTGACGGTGCGGGCGGGGAGCACCAACGCCTGGGCGACGGTCAGCAGCGCGAAGATCGCGGCGGCGGTGAGCGCGGAGGCACGGAAGTCCACGAGCAGCAGGGCGCTGCCGAGCAGCGGCCCGATCAGGGCGCCGGTGGTCGCGAAGACGTTGAACAGCGCGAACGCCTCCGCTTGGCGCCCGCCCGCCTCCTGCGCCAGATAGGCCCGTACGGCAGGGTTGAACAGGGCGCCCGCCAGGCCGCTGAGCACCGAGGCGGCGAGCAGCACCGGCAGGCCGTCGCCGAGTGCGAAGAGCGCGAATCCGAGGGTGCGTACCGCACAGCCGGTGATGATGACCCCGCGTGCGCCCAGCCGGTCGGAGGCCGATCCGCCGATGATGAACAGACCCTGCTGGCTGAGGTTGCGTACCCCCAGCACCGTGCCGACGACGGCCGCCGACATGCCGAGATCCTCGCTCAGATGGGTGGCGAGATACGGGATGAGCAGGTAGAAGCCGGTGTTGACGCCGAGTTGGTTGATCAGCAGCAGACGGATCGCGAGCGGGAAGCCCCGCAGTTCATGCCAGGTCTTCACGGTCGTCCCCTCCGGCTCCTGCGGCTCCCTCGACGCCCTCGGCGCCCGCCGCAGCCGTGGTCCGTCGTCGCACGCCGAGTCCGGGGCGGCCACTGGTCCGTACGACCCCGTCGGTGCCCCCGATGCCGGTCCACGGGTCATGGGCGAGCAGCAGATGTCCGTCGAGGTCGATCCAGCGGGCGCGGCCCACGAGGTGGACGGCGGGCGCGAGGCCGAGGGTGCTGGCGGTCAGACAGCCGAGCATCAGCTCGGTGCCGCTGCCCTCGATCAGCGAGGCGATCCGCAGCGCCGCGTGGACGCCGCCGCACTTGGCCAGCTTGACGTTGACGCCCCGCACCCGCCCGGCGAGCCGGCGGACGTCCTCGTGGTCCACGGCGTCCTCGTCCGCGATGACCGGCAGCGGTGAGCGTTCGGCGAGCCGCGCCAGCGCCTCGGGGTCACCCGGTGCGATGGGCTGTTCGACGGCCTCGACGGTGAGGTCCGCGAAGCGCGGCAGCAGTTCCCGCGCCTGGGCCACGGTCCAGGCGCCGTTGGGGTCGAGCAGCAGCCGGGCGGTGGGCGCGGCGGCGCGCACGGCCCGTACGCGTTCCACGTCGTCCTCGGGGTCCTGGGCCCCTGCCTTGATCTTGATGATGGAGAATCCACTGTCGGCCAGGCACCGGGCCTGCGCCGCCGCCCGCTCGACCGGGACGATTCCCACGGTGCGGGCGGTGGCGGCGAACTGCCGCGTCGTGGCGGCGTCGAGAAGCCGGTGGAGGGGCAGGCCCGCGCGTTTGCCGCGGAGGTCGAGGAGTGCCGATTCGACGGCGGCCCGCACCGCCGCCGGGCGGTTGCGGCCGTACTCCTCCTCGCACACGGCGGACAGCGCGCTCTCCGGGTCGGCGAAGCGCGCCAGGTCCTGGCCCGCCTCGTGCAGCAGCCGCTGGAGGGTGGCGGTGTCGAGGCCGTAGTAGCCGCTGGTGACGGCCTCGCCGTGGCCGTACTGCCCCGCATGTTCGACGGTCAGCCAGACGGCGTCGCGGGCGGCCATGGTGGAACGGGAGATACGCAGCGGCTCGGCGAGTTCGAGGCGTACGGTGCGCTGACGGGCTTTCACGAGGTACTTTCCAGGGTCGGGGACCCGCTGCTCAGCGGGTCGGTGACGGTGGTGCAGCGCACCCAGCCGGTGGCCTCGGCGGCGCGCGGGTGCGCGATCTGCACGGGCCGGGTGACGGCGGTGGTCAGGTCGAGGCCGTGTGCGGTGGCGAAGTCGTCGTCGTAGACGGTGCCGAGATAGCGGTGCGGTCCGTCGGGGAAGACGGTGGCGACGACGGCTCCGGGGTGGACGCGGGCGGCCCAGGCGGCGACGAGCCCCACGGCCCCGGTGCTCCAGCCGCCGCTGATGAAGCTGCCCCTGGCCAGCGCCCGGCAGGTGTGCGCCGCCTCGGCCGGGCCCACCCAGTGGACCTCGTCGAAGGCGTCGTAGGCCACGTTGCGCGGGTGGATGCTGCTGCCCAGCCCGCGCATCAGCCGGGGCCGTGCGGGCTGGCCGAAGATGGTGGATCCGGTGGCATCGACCCCGATGAGCCGCAGCGCGGGCCAGCGTTCGCGCAGTGGCCGGATGAGGCCGGCGCTGTGGCCGCCGGTGCCGACGCTGCACACCAGGATGTCGAGATGGTCGAGCTGACCGGTCAGTTCGGCGGCGAGCGAGGCGTAACCGGAGGTGTTGTCGGGGTTGTTGTACTGATCGGGCCAGTACGCGTCCGGCAGCAGCGCCAGCAGTTCGCGCAGCCGCGCCAGCCGGGCGGCCTGCCAGCCGCCCTCGGCCGCCGGGCGGTCCACGAGTTCCAGGCGGACGCCGTAGGTGCGCAGCAGCTGCCGCATCGACGGTTCGAGCTCGGTGTCGCAGACCAGCACGATGGGGTGGCCGAGCGCCTGGCCCGCGAAGGCGAGGCCGATGCCGAGCGTGCCGGAGGTGGATTCCACCACCGGGGCGCCGGACCGCAGTTCGCCGCGCTCCCGGGCGCCGAGCAGCATGGACACGGCGGCGCGTGCCTTCATCCCACCGGCGCCGAGCCCTTCCAGCTTGGCCCAGAAGCCGGGGTGGGGGCAGGGCAGATCGGTGGTGATCCGGGCGAGCGGGGTGCGGCCGAGCAGGGCGAGAAGGCCACCGCCCGCAGGGGCGGGGTGGAGGGCCGTGGTCATGGCGCGCCCCCGTAACAGTGGATGGTCCCGGGGCCGCCGTCGAGCCAGAAGAAGGGGTAGGGCTCGGCGCACACCGCGCTGACCCCGGCGCCGATCAGACGGGGCAGGACCGCGCTGCCGGTCTGGGCGAACATCACCAGTTGCTTGCCGTGGCGCAGGGCGTGTTCGCGCAGTGGCTCGAAGGTGCCGTTGCCGAGCGTCATACCGGAGGCGAGCACGGCGTCGCAGTGGTCCAGCCGCGCGAGCGCGTCGGTGGCTATCGGCTCTCCCCACTCCGTGGTGCCGCCCTTGAGGTCGCAGGGCAGATAGCGCAGTCCTCGTGAACGCAGCGCCTCCAGAAGGGAGTTGACCACGCCCACGACGAGGACGGTCCGGCCCGGCGCCAGGTCCAGCAGCCCGGTGACGGATTCGGCCCGCGCACGGGACTTGCGGAGGGAGTCCCCCGCCGCGAGGGACACCGGCCGGGCCCCGTGGCCGGGGGTGTGCGGCAGCACATGCATCAGATAGGCGTCGAGGGCAGCGATCCGGACCGGTGTCAGGTCGTGGCGCAGCAGCCGGGCCACGTCCGCGCCCACGCAGTCGTCGATCGCTCCGTCGGGCAGCGCGCCGGGTTCGACCGCGCAGGAGCCGACGGCCTCCGCGAGGCGCAGGCTGAGCACCTCGTTGCGGTAGCCACCGCTGCGCCCGTCGTGGCGTACGGCCTGGCGCGTGGTGAAGGCCACGGCGATCCGCAGCGTTCGCGGGTCGGGCCCGAGTGCCCCGTCCAGCGCCCGGCCGAGCAGTTCCCCGGAGGACAACTCCCCTGGGCGGGCGGTGCGTTCGGCGGTCTGCCCGGTGTCCGTCGTCATGCGATCACCACACGCGGGCGCAGCCCGGCCAGCAGGGCCTCGACGCGGTCGCGGGCCCCAGGTCCTTCCGTGTCGGCCGCCATGATGTGGCCGAGGTATTCGTTGTTGCTGCCGGCCGCCTTGACGTGTTCGCCGGGCTCGGCGAGCCGCACCTCGAGGACGTCCGGCTCCTCCCATACCGCGTCGCCGCCCTCGATCGAGACCAGCGTTCCGGCGGTGTCCGGCACCAGGAAGCCGATGGCGGCGCTGCGCAGCCCGGTGTCCCGCCGCCGCAGATCGGGCCGCTTGCCGAGCGCGACGTCCACGAAGGCGGCGGCGAGGTCGACGCCGGTGACATGGCGGACCAGTTCGGTGATGCGGTTGCCCGCGGGGCGGGGGTTGACCTCGACCACCCGTGGCCCGGCGGTGGTCAGCTTGATCTCGGTGTGGGCCACGACGCCGTCCAGGCCGAGCGCCTTCAGCGCGAGCAGCGCGGTCTCGCACACCGCTTCGGCGTCCTCCGGAGCGAGCGCGGCCGGGAACATATGCCCGGTCTCGATGAACGCGGGCGCCCCGCCGACGCTCTTGTCCGTCACCCCGACCACCTCGGCCGCACCGCCGAACGACACCGTCTCAACGCTGAACTCCGGCCCGTCGAGGAGCTCTTCGAGCAATACGACGGGTGAACGGCGCTGGCCACGGGCGTTGACGGGGAAGCCGGCGAGCGCGCGAAAGGCGTCCAGCAACCCGCCTTCGTCATCCACCCGCCGTACGTACATTCCGGCGCACAGGTCCACGGGCTTGACCACCAGCGGATAGCCGATGTGCCGCGCCGCCTCGGCGGTCCGCGCCCAGTCGGCGCAGACGGCGTAGCGCGGTCCGGCCACTCCGGCGGCTTCGAGCACCCGCCGGGTGGCGTCCTTGCGGCAGGCGCTCTCCACCGCTTCCGCGGAGGGTCCGGGCAACCCCAGCCGACCGGCGATGCGAGCGACCGTCGGCAGGTAGTAGTCGCAGGAGGTGATGACGCCGTCGAAGCCCAGCGTGGTGTGCAGCCGTTCCACCAGCGACAGCAGGGAGTCGGTGTCGTTGGTGTCGGCGGTGAGCACATGGCGGGCGGCGAGCAGCGGATGGGCGGTGCCCTCGGGCGCCGAACGCAGATAGTGGTGCAGATCGCGCGTGAGGAAGGTGAACTCGTGCCCACTCTCCCGGATCGCCCGTGGCAGCAGCCTGCTCATCGATCCGACCCAGCTCTCGACCATCAGCAGGTGGGCCACAACTCTCCTTCGTCGTCGTCAGGTTGAGGGGCAACGTTCGTCGTCGTCGGGCTGAGGGCAGGGCGGTTCCGGCGCCGGGCGCGTCGGGTGTCCTCGCCTTGACCGCCCACCGCACATTAATCGAGAATCGTTTTCATTGTCATCTGATGGTTCGAAAACTTCTCGGTGGGCGCGGTCACAGCCCCCTCCTCCGATCGCGTCCGCCACTCACCAGATAGCGAGACCCATGGCTCCCCCCGCCCGGCGCTCCTCGGTGGCCTGCGCCCTCATGGCGTGTGCCGCGACCCTCCTCACCGGCGCGCCCGCCCACGCCCACGCCGACGCCCCGGCCCCGACCCTTCGTTTCGGCGCCTGCCCGGACTCCGTACCGGACCCGCCCGCGCCGGAGCGCGTCGCATGCGCGACGCTCGCCGTTCCGCTGGATCGGCACCACCCGGAGGGCGAACACCTCCGGATCGCCGTCTCCCGCGTACGGGCCTCCGGGTCCCCCGCAGAGCGGCGCGGCATCCTTCTGGTGAACCCGGGCGGGCCCGGCGGGTCGGGGCTGCCGTACGCGGTCACCAAACGGGCCAAACTCCCCGAGAGCGTCCGGCGCTCGTACGACATCATCGGCTTCGACCCGCGCGGTGTAGGCCACAGCACGCCCGCCGACTGCGGCCGTATGGGCGGTCTCTTCGACGGTCCGGGCGCCGATCCCGTACCGGTCGGCCCCAGGGCGGAACGCGCACACCTCGGCTCCCTGCGGCGCATGGCGGACGACTGCGCGGCGGGGGCGGGCGGCGCCCTGCCGTACCTGTCGACGGAGCAGACCGCGCACGACATGGACGCCATCCGGGCGGCGCTCGGCGAGCGGCGCACCAGCTTCCTCGGGGTCTCCTACGGCAGCTACCTCGGCGCCGCCTACGCCGCCCACTT
Source organism: Streptomyces malaysiensis subsp. malaysiensis (assembly GCF_040653035.1). Lineage (NCBI taxonomy): Bacteria > Bacillati > Actinomycetota > Actinomycetes > Kitasatosporales > Streptomycetaceae > Streptomyces > Streptomyces malaysiensis. The sequence continues at coordinate 12,721 of NZ_JBEZNG010000021.1, read as the reverse complement.
CCCCCGCCATGTGTCCCGCATGGTGCTCGACAGCGTCGTCGGCCCCGAGGAGTGGTACGGCTTCGATCTGCGCCAGACCCGGGCCCTGCTGCGCCAGCGCGATGTCTTCTTCCGCTGGACGGCGGAGCACACCGGCCGGTTCCGGCTCGGCGACAGCCCCGAGGCGGTGCGCGCGGCGTATCTGCGGGTGCGCACGGGGCTCGCCACCCGCCCGGTGGACGGGTTCGGCGCGGCCGCCTTCGACCGCGCCGTCTACCGCGCGCTCGGCCGCACCGAACGCTGGACGGGCCTCGCCGACGGCCTGCACGCCTATCTGAGCGACGGCGACATCGGCGCCCTGCGCCCCACCGCCCCCTTCGACGGCCCCGAGTCGCGCAACTACGAAGCCGCCAACCGCATCGTGAAGTGCGCGGACGGCCACGCCCCCACGCCCCGTCAGGTGGTGGCCGACGTACGCCGCCTGCGGCGGCTGGATCCGCAGCCGGTGCTCACCGGCATCGAGGCGTCCAGCTGCGCCTACTGGCACCACCGGCCCGCCCACCGCACCCGGCTCGGCGGCCCCGGCGCCCCGCCCGTCCTGCTGATCGCCTCCGCCCACGACCCGGTCACCCCCATCGAGGGCGCGCACCGGCTCCGGCGTCTGCTGCCCGGTTCCCGGCTGGTGACGCTCCACCAGGACTACTCCCACGGCGTGTTCGCCAGCCGGGGCAACCCCTGCGTGGACGGAGCCGCCGCCGCGTATCTGGTCGACGGGGCCCTTCCGGCGGCCGATGTGCACTGCGCCGGTCCGGGGCTGCCCGAGCCGCGGGGCTGACCGGGTTTCGCCACTGTGCGCTTCGACATCCCGATGCCGCGCCGAACAGGCGTCGAGGCCCCCGCGTTCCGCCTGACAGCCGCTGTCGCCACCGCGGTCAGGGGGAATGAGGGGGCTGTTTAGGGGACGGCCCGCTCGCCGCCGGAACAAGAATCACAACTACAACGGCGAGCTTTCCCAAGCTCGTTCGAGCTTTCTCTCCCGGGCCTTCTTTCCCTCGGGCCGCGCAACCGGAGCGCGGCCGTCCCGCGCGGGGAGCGATCCCACGCGGGCCGGTCGCTCCTCCCGCGCGCCCTGCTTCGAACCGAGAGGTGTGGCGGCATGCTACGGACTGACCTGATCCGGCCGGTGCCCGAACTGCTCCGGGCCAACGCGGATCGCTTCGGTGACAAGCCGGCCTGTTCCGACGGCCACCGCACGGTCAGCCATGCCGAACTCGAGCGCCGTACCCGGCGGCTGGCCGGGCATCTCGCGGGGCTGCGGCTGCACCCCGGCGACCGCGCGATGATCTGCCTGGGCAACCGCGTGGAGACGCTGGAGAGCTACTTCGGCGTGTTGCGCGCGAACGCCATCGCGGTGCCGGTCAACCCGCGGTCGACCGACGCGGAACTCTCCTATCTGCTCGGCGACAGCGGCGCCCGGCTGGTGCTCACCGACGCCGCCCACGCCGACCAGTTCGACCGGCTGCGGGAGCAGATCCCGGAGCTGAGGGTGGTCGTCAGTGGCGACGGACCGCTGCCCAAGGGGTTCATCGCGTACGAGCCACTGCCGGACACCGAGCCGGAGCTGGCGGCCCGCGACGACCTGGGCCTGGACGAGGTCGCGTGGATGCTCTACACCTCGGGCACCACGGGCCTGCCGAAAGGCGTGCTGTCCACTCAACGGAACTGCCTGTGGTCCCTGGCCGCCTGCTACGTACCCGTGACCGGGCTGACCGCCGAGGACCGGGTGCTGTGGCCGCTCCCGCTGTTCCACAGCCTGTCGCACATCGTGTGTCTGCTGGCGGCGACCGCCGTCGGGGCCAGTACCCGGATCGTGGACGGGGTGGCGACGGCCGATGTGCTGGAGGCGCTGCGCGAGGAGCGGTCGACCTTCGTCGCCGGAGTGCCGACGCTCTACCACCATCTGATCGAGGCGGCGCGGGAGCGCGACTTCGCCGCGCCCGAGCTGCGGGTGGCGCTCGTGGGCGGGGCGGTGGCCACGGCGGACCTGGTCAGGTCGTTCGAGTCCACCTTCGGAGTGCCGCTCGTGGACGCGTACGGCAGCACCGAGACCTGTGGCGCCATCGCGGTGAACTGGCCCACCGGCCCCCGGGTCGAGGGGTCGTGCGGGCTGCCGGTGCCGGGGCTGACGGTGCGGCTGGTGGACCCGGACACCGGAGCCGACGTTCCGGCCGGGCAGGAGGGCGAGTTCTGGGTGTCCGGGCCGAACATCATGGCCGGGTACCACAACCAGCCGGAGGCGACGGCCGCGGCGCTGCGCGACGGCTGGTACCGCACCGGGGACCTCGGCCGCCGCGACAAGGCCGGATTCTGCACGGTGACCGGCCGGATCAAGGAACTCGTCATCCGCGCCGGGGAGAACATCCACCCGGGCGAGGTCGAGGCCGTGTTGCGCACCGTGCCCGGGGTGGCGGACGTGGCCGTGGTGGGCAAGCCGCACGCGGTACTCGGCGAGGTCCCGGTGGCCTTCGTGGTGCCCGGCCCGGACGGCTTCGACCCGTCGGCGCTGCTGGCCACGTGCCGCGAGCGGCTGTCGTACTTCAAGGTGCCGGAGGAGATCTACGAGATCGCGCGGGTGCCGCGCACCGCCTCGGGGAAGATCACCCGGCATGTGCTGCTTGAGCTGCCCGCACGGCTGCGGGCCGCCGGGGACGGCCAGTACGACTCGCTGCTGAGGCTGGATTGGGTTCCGCAGCCCGCGCTGCCGGACGCCCCGGCCGGGGCGGTCACCTGGGCGCTGCTGGACGGCGACACACTCGGCCTCGCGGAGGGGCTGCGGGCCGCGGGAGTGGACGCGCGGGTGGTGGCCGAGGGTGCGGGTGGTTCCGTGGCCGGTCTGGTGGCCGACTCGGTGGATGGCCTCGTGACCGACTCGGTTGCCGACCTCGTGACCGACTCGGTGGATGGCCTCGTAGCCGACTCGATGGATGGCCTCGTGACCGACGCCGCCGGAGGTGGCGGTCGTCCGGCTCCGGATGTGGTCGTGGTGGCGCCTCCGGTGGCGGGCCTCCCCGAGGCGGGGCAGGACCTGGTCGACGGGTTGGCGGCCCGGCTGGGCGGCTGGCTGGCCGACGACCGGCTGGCCGGAACGAAGTTCGTGGTGGCCACCACGAGCGCGGTGGCCACCGGCACCGAGGCGGACGCACCGGAGCCGCTGTCGGCCGCGCTGTGGGGTGTGGTGCGGTCGCTCCAGGCCGCCTGTCCCGGTCGGCTGACCCTGGTGGATGTTGACGCAGACGTGGACGTGGACGTGGACCTTGACCTGGACACGGACGTGGAGAGGGTCCGCGCGGGAGAAGGGGACGGGGACCGCCGAGGGGCCGCGCTGCGGCGCGCCGTCGAGAACGGCCACGACCAGGCGGCGGTCCGTACCGGAGTGCTGCTGGTGCCGCGCCTGACGCGCGTCTCGGTCCCCGCGGAGCCGGGCCCCGCCCCGGCCCTGGACCCGGACGGACTGGTCGTGATCACCGGTGGCGACACCGCCCGCGGCACCGCGCTGGCCCGCCACCTGGTGGCCGGGTACGGCGCCCGGAACCTGCTGCTGCTCAGTGCGAATGGTCTGCCGGAGGAGGCGGCGGCCGCGTTGCGGAGTGAGTTGGCGCACGACGGTGCCCAGGTCTCGATGGCCGTGTGCGACCCGGCCGACCGGGCGGCGCTGGATGCGGTGCTGGACGCACAGGACCGGCCGGTGACCGCCGCGGTGCATATCGAAGAGCCGGGCCCGGAGCGGTCGTTCGACACTTCGCTGCGTGGCATGACGCATCTGGAGGAGCGGACCCGGCGGGCCGACCCGGCGCTGTTCGTCGTCGTCACCTCCGCCGCCGGGGTGCTCGGCTCACCGGGCCGCCCGGACCGCGCGGCCGCCGACCAGTTCGGCGAAGCCCTGGTGCGGCGACGCCGGGCGCTGGGCCTGGCCGGGCTGGCCCTGGCCTGGGGCCCGCTGCCGGGCGAGCACGGTACGGCGCCGGTGGCCGGTGCCGTACCGCTGCCCGAGGCGCTGGCCCTGTTCGACGCGGCGCTGACCGCCGACCAGGGCCCGCTGGTGCTGCTCAGGCCAAGCACCCAGGGGCTGCCGGGCGGCGAGCCCGTGCCCGCGGTGCTGCGCCACCTGGTGGACGCGCCGTCCGCCGTACCGACGTCGGACGAGCCCGCCGCCGCGGAGCTCCGGCGGCGGTTGGCCGCCGAGAGCGAGTCCGGCCGCCAGCGCACGGCGCTGGCGCTGGTGCGGGAGCACGCCGCGGCGGCGCTGGGGCTGGCCTCGGCCGACCCGGTCGAGCCCGGCCAGGCGTTCAGCGCGTTCGGCTTCACCTCACTCACCGCGGTCGCGCTGCGGAACCGGCTGAACGCGGCCACCGGGGCACGGCTCGCCGCCACGGTGGTCTTCGACCATCCGACCCCGACCGCGCTGGCGCGGCATCTGGTGCGCGAGATCACCGGAAGGCGGAGCGAGCACGCTCCGGTGCGGGCGCGCGGGGTGTCCGACGGGCCGGTGGCGATCGTGGCGATGGGCTGCCACCTCCCGGGCGAGGTCCGCACGCCCGAGGACCTGTGGCGGTTGGTGTCCGACGGCCGCGACGCGATCGGGGGATTCCCGGAGGACCGGGGGTGGGACCTGGCCGGGCTGTTCGACCCCGACCCGGACGCCGTGGGCAAGTCCTACGTGCGCGAGGGCGGATTCCTCACCGACGCGGGCGGGTTCGACGCCGCCTTCTTCGGCATCTCGCCACGTGAGGCGCTGGCCATGGACCCGCAGCAGCGGCTGCTGCTGGAGACCGCGTGGGAGACCTTCGAGAACGCCGGGATCGACCCGAGTTCGCTGCACGGCACCGACGTCGGTGTGTTCAGCGGAGTGATGTACCACGACTACGGGGCCGACGCGGGGAGTGCGGCGGAGGGCTTGGAGGGCCACCTCGGTGTGGGCAGCGCGGGGAGCGTCGTCTCCGGGCGCGTGGCATACGCGCTGGGACTGACCGGGCCAGCGGTGACCGTGGACACCGCCTGCTCGTCCTCACTGGTGGCGCTGCACCTGGCGGTTCAGGCGGTGCGTACCGGCGAGTGCTCGTTGGCGCTCGCCGGGGGTGTCGCGGTGATGAGCAGGCCGACGTCGTTCATCGAGTTCTCCCGCCAGCGCGGCCTCGCCCCGGACGGGCGCTGCAAGTCCTTCGCGGAGGGCGCCGACGGCACCAACTGGTCCGAGGGCGTAGGGCTCTTGCTGCTGGAACGGCTGTCCGACGCCCGCCGCAACGGCCACGAGGTACTCGCGGTCATCCGTGGCACCGCCGTCAACCAGGACGGCGCCTCCAACGGCCTGACCGCGCCCAACGGCCCCTCCCAGGAACGAGTGATCCGACAGGCATTGGCAAACGCCGGACTGACAGTGGCCGATGTGGACGCGGTGGAGGCCCATGGCACCGGCACCGCCCTCGGCGACCCGATCGAGGCCCAGGCCCTGCTGGCCACGTACGGGCAGGAGCGGTCGGAGGATCGGCCGCTGTGGCTCGGTTCGTTGAAGTCGAACATCGGGCATGCGCAGGCGGCGGCGGGCGTGGCCGGTGTGATCAAGATGGTGCTGGCGATGCGGGGCGGCGTGCTGCCGAAGACGCTGCATGTGGAAGAGCCCACCAGCAAGGTCGACTGGGCTTCGGGCGCGGTGTCCCTGCTCTCCGAGGCCCGGCCCTGGCCGGAGACGGGGCACCCCCGCCGCGCCGGAGTCTCGTCCTTCGGCGTCAGTGGGACGAACGCACATGTGGTCCTGGAGCAGGCACCGGAAGCGGTCGTGCCCGCGGCAGAGGCGGACGACGTGGGTACGCCTGGCTTAGTGGCCACCGGCGGTGTGGTGCCGTGGGTGCTGTCCGCCAAGAGCCCCTCGACGCTGCGCGCTCAGGCCGAACGTCTCGTCAAGCGCCTGGAGTTGGGCGATGCCCCGCGTGCGGTGGATGTGGGCTGGTCCCTGGCCACCACCCGCGCGGCTCTGGAACACCGAGCGGTCATCCTCGCTACGGACACCGAAGGCGGCGTGGCGACCGCCCGTGCCCTGGCGGAGGGACGGCCTGACCCGCTTCTGGTCACCGGACAGACCGCGGCGGACGGCAAGACCGTGTTCGTCTTCCCCGGCCAAGGCGCCCAATGGGCCGGGATGGGGGCACAGCTCCTCGACACCTCGCCCGTCTTCGCCGAACGCCTCCACGAATGCGCCGCGGCCCTGGCCCCGTACACCGACTGGTCGCTCATCGACGTCATCACCGGCGCACCCGACGCGCCCTCGCTCGACCGCGTCGATGTCGTACAACCCGCCACCTTCGCCGTCGTCGTCTCCCTCGCCGCACTGTGGCAGTCCTGCGGCATCCACCCCGACGCCGTCATCGGCCACTCCCAAGGCGAAATCGCCGCCGCCTGCGTCGCCGGACACCTCACCCTCCCCACCGCCGCCAAAATCATCACCCTCCGCAGCCAAACCATCGCCCACCACCTCGCCGGACACGGCGGCATGATGTCCCTCGCCGCCCCCGCCGACACCATCGACCTCACCCACTGGCACGGCAAACTCTGGATCGCCGCACACAACAGCCCCAACGCCACCGTCATCGCAGGCGACACCGACGCCCTCCACGAACTCCACACCCACTACACCGGCCAAGGCATCCGAGCCCGCATCATCCCCGTCGACTACGCCTCCCACACCGGACACGTCGACACCATCGAAGACCAGCTGGACCACGTACTCAACGGTGTCAACACCTCCACCGGCACCATCCCCTGGCTCTCCACCGTCACCGGCGAGTGGATCGGACCCAACACGGCTGACGGCGGCTACTGGTTCCGCAACCTCCGCCAAACCGTCCAGTTCGACAGCACCATCCGCACCCTCGCCGACGACGGCTACCGCACCTTCATCGAAATCAGCCCCCACCCCGTCCTCACCACCGCCATCCAAGAAACCCTCGAAACCACCAACACCCCCAACACCACCATCACCGGCACCCTCCGCCGCAACGACGACACCCCCACCCGATTCCTCACCCACCTCGCCCACCTCACCACCCACGGCCACACACCCAACTGGACCACCCTCTACACCCACACCAACCCCCACCCCACACACCTCCCCACCTACCCCTTCCAACACCACCACTACTGGCTCCCCCGCAACACCAACGCGGGCGATGTGAGTGCCGTGGGTCTCCAGGACACCGGCCATCCGCTGACCGGGGCCGTGGTGAGCGTCCCCGACACCGGCGGTGTGCTGCTCACCGGACAGCTGTCGGTGGCCACCCACCCATGGCTGGCGGACCACGCCGTCTCGGGAACGGTGCTGCTGCCCGGCGCCGCGATGGCCGAACTCGCCATTCGCGCCGGAGACGAGACCGCCACCCCCACCCTGGAAGAGCTGGTCATCGGCCAGCCGATGACACTGCCCGACGACGGGGCGCTGCATGTCCAGGTACTGGTCGGCGGCGAGGAGGGCGGGCGCCGGGGAGTGCGGATCTACTCCCGCGCCGACTCGGCCCAGGAGTGGCTGGAGCACGCCTCGGGCACACTCGCCACCCAGCCGGACGGCGCGGCCGAGGACGGCCTGGCCGAGTGGCCGCCGCCCGGCGTCGAACCCGTCGCCCTGGATGACTTCTACGACAACCTCGCAGAGGCCGGATATGAGTACGGCCCCGCGTTCCGCGGGCTGAAGGCGGTCTGGAAGCGCGACGGCGAGGTGTACGCGGAGGCCGCGCTGCCGGAGGAGCCGACGGAGACCGCCGGCCGGTTCGGCATCCACCCGACACTGCTGGACGCCGCACTACACGCGAGCAACTTCTGTGTTCCCCCGGCCCCGGGCCAGACGCTGCTCCCCTTCGTGTGGAACGACGTACGGCTGCTGGCGGCGGGAGCCACGGCCGTCCGTGTGCGCGCCCGCGCCACCGGCCCGGACTCGTTCACCATCAGCCTGTTCGACACCACCGGCTCGCCCGTCGCCTCGGTGGACTCCCTGGTGCTCCGGGCGATCAGCCCCGAGCAACTCGCCGCCGCCTCCAGCGGCGCCGATCGGTCCGCCGATTCGCTCTTCACGCTGGACTGGACCGAACACCCCGCTGCCCCGGGGAGCGAGGTCTCCTGGGCCACCCTCGGCGACGGCCACGCGGACGACCTGGACGCGCTCATCGCGGCGGAGGACCGGCCGGACCGGCCCGAGGCCGTGGTCGCCGACACTACGGCCTGGGCCACCGAGCACACGGGCCTGCCCGCGCGCGCCCGGGACCTGGCCGCCCGTGCGCTGGACCTGGTGCAGCGGTGGGTCGGCCAGCCCGAACTCGCCGACGTCCGGCTGGTGTTGCTCACCCGTGGTGCGGTGTCCGTACATGACACCGCCGAGGTCACCGATCCGGCCGCCGCCGCGATCTGGGGCCTGGTCCGCTCCGCCCAGTCCGAACACCCCGGCCGGATCGCCCTGGTGGACACCGACAATGTGTCGCATGAGGCCCTGCCCGTGGCGGTGGCGTCCGGCGAACCGCAGTCGGCGCTGCGCCGTGGGCTGCTGTGGGTGCCGCGTCTGGTGCGCTCGCCGCAGGGTCTCGCCGTACCCGCGCATGAACACTGGTACCTCGACGTCTCGGAGAAGGGCAGCCTGGAGAACCTGGTGCTGCGGCCCGATCCGGAGGCCACCGCGCCCCTGGCCCCCGGTCAGGTCCGGATCGAAGTCCGCGCCGCCGGTCAGAACTTCCGGGACGTGCTCGTGGCGCTCGGCGGTGTGGCGGGGCAGGAGGGTCTGGGCGGCGAGGGTGCCGGTGTGGTGACCGAGGTCGGCCCGGGGGTCGAGGGCCTGGCCGTGGGCGACCGGGTGATGGGCCTGTTTCCCCGCTCGTTCGGCCCGCTGGCCACCGCGGACGCGCGAACCGTCGCGCCCATCCCCGAGGGCTGGTCGTACGCCACGGCCGCCGGGGTGCCGGTGGCCTATCTCACGGCGCTGTACGGGCTGCGGGACCTGGGCGACGTCCAGCCGGGTGAGACGGTGCTGGTGCACGCCGCCGCCGGTGGTGTGGGCATGGCCGCCGTCCAGCTGGCACGGCACTTCGGCGCCACCGTGTACGCCACCGCGCATCCGTCCAAGCACCATGTGCTGACCGCGTTGGGGGTGCCGGAGGGGCATCTGGCGTCCAGCCGCGACCTCGGTTTCGCCTCGGCGTTTCCCGCGCTGGACGTAGTGCTGAACTCCCTCACCGGCGAGTATGTGGACGCCTCGCTGGGGCTGCTCAGCTCCGGTGGCCGGTTCGTGGAGATGGGCAAGAACGACATCCGCGACCCCGCCACGGTCGCCGAAGCGCATCCCGGCGTGGGCTACCAGGCGTTCGACCTGGGAGGCGACGCGGGGCCTGACCGTATCCGGGAGTTGCTCGCGGAGCTGGTGGAGCTGTTCCGGCGGGGCCCGATCAAGCCGCTGCCGGTACGGCACTGGGACGTTTCGCAGGCGCCGGCGGCGTTCCGCTGGATGAGCCAGGGCCGGCACACCGGCAAGATCGTGCTCACCATCCCCCGCACCCTCGACCCCGACGGCACCGTCCTGATCACCGGCGGCACCGGCACCCTCGGCGCCACCATCGCCCGCCACCTCATCACCCACCACGGCGCACGCCACCTGCTCCTCATCAGCCGCCAAGGCCCCGACGCCCCCGGCGCCGCCGACCTCAGCACCGAACTCACCGAACTCGGCGCACACATCCACATCACCGCCTGCGACACCGCCGACCGCCACCACCTCACCACCACCCTCACCAACATCCCACCCGACCACCCCCTCACCGCCGTCATCCACACCGCCGGAACCCTCGACGACGGCACCCTCACCACCCTCACCCCCCAACGACTCGACACCGTCTTCCGCCCCAAAATCGACGCCATCACCCACCTCCACGACCTCACCCACGACCACGACCTCGCGGCGTTCGTCGTCTACTCCTCCGCCGCCGGAACGCTCGGCAACGCGGGCCAGGCCAACTACGCCGCCGCCAACGCGTTCCTCGACGCCTTCACCCAGTGGCGCCACGCCCGCCATCTGCCCGCCACCTCGCTGGCGTGGGGGCTGTGGAGCGACACCAGCACGCTCACCGCGACGATGGACGCCGCCGACGTACGCCGCACCCGGCGGGCGGGTGTGCTCGGCATGGACAACGCCGAGGCGCTGCGGGTGTTCGACACCGGGCTGCGGTCCGGGCTGCCCGCACTCGTAGCCGCGAAGGTCGACGTCACCGCCCTCCGCGCACCGGACGCCGAGCTGTCACCGCTGCTGCGTGGGCTGGCTCGCCCGGCGCGGCGCACCGCGCGGGCCGCGGCTCCGACCGCCGGTGGTCTGTCGGGGCAGCTGGCCGGGCTGTCCCCCACCGGGCAGCGGGAGTTCCTGCTCAACCTGGTGCGGGCGGAGGCCGCGGTGGTCCTCGGCCACACCGGTCCGGAGGCGATCGAGCCGACGGTGGCGTTCAAGGAGATGGGCTTCGACTCGCTGACGGCGGTCGAACTGCGCAACCGGCTCAACTCGGCCACCGGGCTGCGGCTGCCCGCGACGCTGCTCTTCGACCACCCGACTCCGGCACTCCTCGCCGAGCTGTTCCGCGCCGAGCTGGGTGGCGATCCGGCGCCCGCCAAGGCGGCCCCGGTGCCCGTGCGCACCGCCGCGGACGAGCCGATCGCCGTGGTGGCGATGAGTTGCCGACTGCCGGGCGGGGTGACCGACCCGGACGGGCTGTGGGATCTGCTGCTCGGGGAGCGCGACGGCATCACCGACTTCCCCCGCGACCGGGGCTGGGACCTGGAGGCGCTGTACGACGCCGACCCGGACCACAGTGGCACCTCCTATGTGCTGCGTGGCGGGTTCCTCGAGGACGCCGCCGGTTTCGACGCGGACTTCTTCGGCATCTCGCCGCGCGAGGCGCTGGCGATGGACCCGCAGCAGCGGCTGTTCCTGGAAGCCTGCTGGGAGACGTTCGAGCGGGCGGGCATGGACCCGACCGCTGTGGGAGGCCGGGACATCGGCGTGTTCGCCGGTGTCATCAACCAGGACTACGGCGTGCGCAGCGGACCCGCCCCCGAGGACCTGGAGGGCTACCTGCTCACCGGCTCGGCGACGAGTGTCGCCTCCGGCCGGGTGGCGTATGTGCTGGGCCTGGAGGGCCCGGCGGTCACGGTGGACACGGCGTGCTCCTCCTCACTGGTGGCCATGCACTGGGCCGTACAGGCGTTGCGGCAAGGCGAGTGCTCGATGGCGCTGGCCGGAGGCTCCACGGTGATGGGGCGGCCGTCGGCGTTCGTGGAGTTCTCGCGCCAGCGCGGTCTGGCGCCGGACGGTCTGTGCAAGGCGTTCGGCGCGGGCGCGGACGGCACCACGTTCAGTGAGGGTGTCGGGGTACTGCTGCTGGAACGGCTCTCGGACGCCCGCCGCAACGGCCATGAGGTACTGGCCGTGATCCGTGGCACGGCGGTCAACCAGGACGGCGCGAGCAACGGCCTCACCGCGCCCAACGGGCCCTCCCAGCAACGGGTGATACGACAGGCACTGGCGAACGCCGGACTGACGGCGGCCGATGTGGACGCCGTCGAGGCCCACGGCACCGGAACCGCACTCGGCGACCCCATCGAGGCACAGGCACTCCTGGCCACCTACGGCCAGGAGCGGCAGGGTGACGAGCCGGTGTGGCTGGGATCGCTGAAGTCGAACACCGGGCACACGCTGGCCGCGGCGGGTGTGTCCAGCGTCATCAAGATGGTGCTGGCGATGCGGCACGACACGCTTCCGCGCTCCCTGCACGCGAACGAGCCCACCCCCGAAGTGGATTGGTCCCAGGGCGCGGTGTCGCTGCTCACCGAGGCGCGGCCCTGGCCGGTGAACGGACACCCGCGCCGCGCCGGGATCTCCTCCTTCGGTATCAGCGGTACGAACGCCCATCTCATCCTGGAGCAGGCGCCTCAGCCCGAGTCCGAAGACATGTCGCGGGCGGACGACGGCACGGACACCCCTGGGCTCGTGGCGACCGGCGGATTCGTGCCGTGGACGCTGTCGGCCAAGTCCCCCGCCGCCCTGCGGGCACAGGCCCAACGCCTCCTGGACCACCTGGAATCCGGCGCCGACGCACACCCCGTGGACATCGGCTGGTCCCTGGCGACCACCCGCACCCTTCACGACCACCGCGCCGTTATCCTCACCGACACCACCACCGAAAGCACTGAGACCACGGCCGCACTCACCGCCCTCGCGAGCGGGCAGCCACACCCCCGGCTCACCACCGGCCACGCCACCACCCACGGCAAGACTGTCTTCGTCTTCCCCGGCCAAGGCGCCCAATGGGCCGGGATGGGAGCTCAACTCCTCGACACTTCGCCGGTCTTCGCGGCCCGGCTCCACGAATGCGCCGAGGCCCTGGCCCCGTACACCGACTGGTCGCTGATCGACGTCATCACCGGCGCACCCGGCGCGCCCTCGCTCGACCGTGTCGATGTCCTCCAGCCCACCACCTTCGCCCTCATGGTCTCCCTCGCCACACTCTGGCAAGCCAACGGCATCCACCCCGACGCCGTCATCGGCCACTCCCAAGGCGAAATCGCCGCCGCCCACGTCGCCGGACACCTCACCCTCCCCACCGCCGCCAAAATCATCACCCTCCGCAGCCAAACCATCGCCCACCACCTCACCGGACACGGCGCCATGATG